>CAJXNP010000013.1 GCA_913057175.1 uncultured Cytophagales bacterium | reverse complement strand
ATATATATATGATTTATATAAGTTAATTGAATAAGTATTCTCTAAGTAAATATATCTTCTTTTAAGGTCGTAGCCTCTGGCTCCGATCCGTATTGTTCAATTAATTTTTAAAATCACTCTTTTTTGATTTGGAGAATTATAAACTATTGAACATCCAAATAAAAAGAATAAAGATGGAACAAAATGACAAAATTATTGAAGACCAAAACTCTGAGGTGAAGGAAGTTTTTGAGGTCTGCCCAGAGATTGAAGACTATTTCGGATACTACGGTGTGTTTGACGAGTGCGAGGAATGCACCATCAAAAATAAGTGCATGGCGTGGGGCAAGAAGATTAAACAGTCAATTGAAGACTAGAAACATCCAAAAAAGAAAAGAAAGTTGAACACCAAATAAATAGGTAATAAGATGGCACAGATATGTAGAGTCTGCCAATTAGATTTTGAAGACAGACTGAAATTAGAAAAGGAGGTAATCTCAGGTAAGGCACCAAAAGCTGCAATAGGTCAGAAATATGGCGTGACTGCAAAGAGTATAATCGGACATATGAGAAGACATGTAGAACAAGGTTTGGTGGAATATGAGGAAGGAAAAGAATTGAATCACACAGAAACCTTGAGCAATGAAATTAGGAAGCTGATCGACGACGCAAAGAAGATATTCTATGAGGCCAGAAAAAAGAAACAGAACGGGGTGGCATTAAAAGCAATAGATAGCCAAACAGGAGTCTTCAAGTTACTGCTAAACATAGCCACAGAGCTGAGGAAAAGAGATGAGTTTAGGTTAGAACAGAGTAAGCATGACGAACTGGTTCAAAATGAAGACATTATAAATGACGGTTTGTCCAAATTGAGTCAACAAGAGACTAGACTGTATTTTGATTTGCTGAATAAGATGATGAGCAATAACCCAGATACGATACAAATTACGGGATATGGGGATTATCAAGACTTCTCAGATGTGGTTGGTTTGACTAAAGACGTAGTTATCGAGGAGGCCGAGGAAGTTGAGGAAGAAACAAATGAACGCCCAAAGTTGAAGCGTACCACTGATCCTTATGACCAATTTCGATATAAGCCAATTACTGACGAGCCATTAAGAAGGGAGAAGCTATCAGCCCGAGAAAAGCGCCAGCGAGATAAAAACATATTACGCAGGATACGCAAACTTTAAAACTCCACTATTTTTCCTAAGCTCTCCTGCACGATCTCCTTGTGCTAAGTGTAAACACATTACTAAAACTTTTTAAGGGCTGGAGAGGGCAGGAATTCAATCCCGACTAAATACCTGATTATTAGGACATTTATAAAAAAGGATCAAATAAAACTTACCCAATTATTTACCCAAATGCTCAGGGATTTTTTAACTCTTTTATTAACTTTAATTTGAGTAAACAGAGTTTTACTTAATGTTCTAATTTTTAACCCTAAATTATTAACTATGAAAACGCAGGAAACAATTTTAAATGAAGCAATTGTAAAATTACAAGTTGCTCTTTCCAATCAAAGTATTGCAGCTTATGACGCTGCTGAAAAAATGGTAGAGAATATTGATTTGAGTAAAGTTAATGAACAACTTGTTAACAGATACCAAGAATTATCCACTAGATGCTACATGTTATTGAGCATGCATGTCTAACCTAAACACTAAATCAGTTATGAAGCAGAAAACAATTGGGTATCTACGAGTCAGCACAATTGACCAAGATACCGACAAATTCGAGACGGACATACTACGTTTCGCTAATGACAGAGGATTAGGCAAGGTTAAGTTTGTGAGTGAGAAGGTGTCAGGCAAGAAGTCATGGAAGAAACGCAGGTTAAAGCAGATTGTTGAAGACATGCAGGCGGGTGACGTGATGATCGTACCTGAATTATCCAGACTAGGACGTAGCATTGTTGACATATTTGACCTAATCAACGAGCTAGACACAAAGGGAGTGAAGATATACAGCGTCAAGGAAAACTTCCACATTAATGGCAAAGACATCACCAGCAAAGTAATGCGCACGATGTTCACGTTGATGGCTGAGCTAGAGAACGACTTGCGGTCATTGAGGACACGTGAGGGAATCGACCAAGCTAAGAAACGTGGCGTTAGGATAGGGCGACCGAAGGGTGTGTACACCAGTAGCCTAGACCCTTACCGTACAGACATTGAGGAAGACTTAAGACGTGGTGTGACAAAAAGGACAATAGCAGCGAGGTACGGGGTCACTCCTGTAGCATTGTGGCAGTTTCTCAAAAGACGTAACATCCAAATCGAAGTACAACTATGAGCAATACACCAAAAGCCTATAGCTACATTCGATTCAGTTCACCACAACAGGCAAAAGGTGACAGTTTACGGAGGCAGCTTGAACAAACCAAAAAGTATTGTGAGCAAAACAACTTGGAGTTAGATCAAAGCCTCACTATGTACGATCTGGGTTTGTCAGCTTATCACGGGCATCATAGGACACAAGGCACACTTGGGCAATTCATCAAATTAGTTGAACAAGGCAAGATTGAAAAAGGTACGGTATTGATTGTCGAAAATCTTGACCGACTATCAAGGCAAGAAATACTCACAGCTTTAAATCAATTCACCAGTATTATCCAAGCAGGCATTACGCTCGTAACGTTGCAGGACGGGATGAAGTACTCACAGGAATCTATTAAGGACAACTGGTCACAATTGATAATTTCCATTACTTACATGGCTAGGGCGCATGAAGAAAGTCGTACTAAATCCAAACGTATAGCGGCAAAGTGGGAAGAGAGACGTAAAAAAGCTGTAATAGAAAATAAAAAGATGTTTCCAACTTCGCCTGCTTGGATGTATTTGTCAGAGGACAAAACTGAATTCAAATTGATTCCGGAGGCTGCAAAAGCAATTCGACGTATTTATCAAATGAAACTTTCAGGCTTGGGGTATCCTTCAATTGTGCGTCAACTTAATCAAGAAGAAGATACGTGGAAACCACCTAAATGGAAACGTAGACCACGAGGTGGATGGACTGTAAATTATGTCGTCAAAATAATTAAAGACGAGGATCGACAACTGATTGGAGAACTGCCTCTTTATACAAGGGAGGAAGTAAAAAATGAAGAAACTGAAGAGACTAAGATTGTAAGAGTACCAACAGGTGATATACTGAAAAACTATTACCCTAAAGTATTCAAAACAAAGGACGATTTAATATTGTACCATCGTGTTAGGGATTTGTCAAAACAGAACAGTAAGAAAAAAGGTCGAGGTGGAGGAAGGATCGGAGAAGCTAAGAATGTATTTAAGGATATTGTTAAGTGTGGGGTATGTGGATCTACTATGAGGTTCATTCACGGAACAGGACACAGGCAAAGTTATCTGCATTGCATGAGCAGCAAATACAATGAGAAAGTAGATTTACCAGTCAAAAGAACGTCACGTGAAATTTCTATGAGTGTAGGCCGTAGGCTGAACAGTGACAAAAAACTACCTTTTCATAAAAAAGAATATTATGAGGGAGTCTGTTCAGCTAGATCAATTAACTACACTGATTTTGAAAACTTATTCCTTGCAGACTTTGATGATGTGGAAGTTAAACAGTTATTACCTGATCAGGACGAAACAGAAACTGAAATATCTTATACCAGGAACAGCATTAAAGCCCATGAATCTGAATTAGAAGATACTGAAAAACAGATTGCAATAGGCGTCAAAAATATTTTTACAATTGAGGACGATGAGATACTTAAATCAGCAAACAAACATCTTTCGGAATTGAGGATTAAAAAACAAAGTCTTGAAGAAACAATTGATTCTGAAGAAGGTAAGTTGAAGCGTCTGCAATCCGATGCAAAAAGACTGAGGGAAGGTATTAACCACGCTAAAGAAATTAATGAATTACGGGCTAAGGCTAAAACAGCAGAAGAGTTAAAGGAAATCAATTTAAGGTTACGAATGCAGATTCAGCAATTATGTGATCGCATTGAAATTTACCCAACTGCAAAAGGTTCTGATTTTATACCAGTACAACAATTGAAAGGCGATGTGGTAAAAATAATGAGGTCAAAGACAGTCGCTAAAATTCGGATTAGATACAAGGATGCTGCTAGACCTCGTGATTTAATCAATGTTAATTACACACTAGAACCCTAATTTGTGTTAAACTTAATATACGTAACAACACGTATAAAAGCGTTTGCAAACGTTTGTTAACGGATATAAAACCTTAAAAAATGGCCTATGGAGTCAGAGAAAGCATTTTTTGGAAAATTTCTGTATTCTCGTAAACCCCACCAAATTTTTCACTTCCAGGGCCAAATGCAAAGACCGGGATCATGGTACCTGAATGGCCTCCTGTCGAAAAAGTCGCCCCAATGGCGTCATAATTACTCCTGGTTTTTCCGTCTTTATCTGTTTCTGTTTTTTTAGAAAGGGTAAATCCACCGGTCTCATGGTCCGCGGTTACAATAACAAGTGTGTTCCCTTTCTTTGTTGCGTAATCCAACACCATGCCTATTGTTTTGTCAAAATCGAGCTGCTCACTTATCAGGTAATCGGCATTGTTGTCATGACCACCCCAATCAATTTGCGAACCTTCGATCATGAGGAAATAAGGCTTGCCTACTTTTTCAAAATATGCAAGAGACAGCTCAACTGCATCGGAAAGGAAATCACCCCTACCCTCAATCATAGTCGGCATGCCATCAGCAGCTAACAAGATCCCATACTTTTTATCAGGTCTTAAACTTCTCGGCGAAAGCAATTTTTTTGTTTGAATTTCAAAATCAACCCCGGGAACTTGGAGCAGGTCAACGGAATCTTTTCGACGAGTGAAAAAATCCAGTCCCCCACCCGCGAAAAAATCAATCTCAGACAAAAATAGTTGTCTTGCAATCTCTTCATCCATACTTCTTGATATTACATGCGCATAAAAGGAGGCAGGAGTAGCATGTGTTACGGAAGACGTTACAACCACACCGGTTTGATAATCAACCCTCGATAGAATTTCCACAATATTTTCTGATGGCTCTTTATCCATATTCATTCCGATGGCTCCGTTGTAGGTTTTCTCTCCACAAGAAAATGCGGTAGCTCCTGCTGCTGAATCCGTAATTTTATGACTCCCGGAAGATGTCTTGCTAAGCCCCACTACAGGAAAACGCTCGAAACTTGAAGGCCCATCACCAAAGTAAATTCCTGCCGAGATCTGTGACAACCCCATTCCGTCACCAATCATCAGGATAATGTTTAATGGTTGATCTGCTTTTGCATCTTCCTTTTCCTGGCCAAATGAAAAAGTGGTGGTTAAAATAAGTAAGGCTAACAATTTCAATTCTTTCATCGCTTATTCAATTATCAATTTTGGGAACAAATATATTGCTTGTTATTAAAGTCTAGTTACGATCTTAGTTTTTTATCATGATCGATTTAACATTTGCAAGCCCCAATGCTTATCCGGGTGATAAAAAAGTTTTCCCTGGTCAATGAATAATGGAGAAGGGATGTTATTTTTATAAAGCTGTCCTGTGCCAAGTCCCTGAGGTAAATTCACTTTTAATGCGGACGTCAGTTGCGCTATGGCATTCAACCCTATATTTGCTTCCAGCAGAGATGTCATCCACCAACCAATATTTAACTTTTCTGCCTCTTCGATCCATAATTTTGACTCCCTTATCCCTCCAATCAAAGTAGGTTTCAAAATAATATACTGTGGACGAATGACTGCCAATAGTTCATATTTATTTTCCACGCCTATCAGTTCTTCATCCAATGCGATGGGAATAGGTGATTCCTTACAAACTTTAGCCATCAATTCACTTTGACCTTGTTTGACAGGCTGTTCAATGGAATGGATGTCAAATCTGGAATATTCATTCAGCACCTTCATTACATTATCTTCTGAAAAAGCCTCGTTTGCATCCAACCTGATAATTATCTGATCTTTTGAAAATTTCTTTCGGATGTGTTTAATAATACTTAGTTCCTCATCAAAAGCTATTGCCCCTACTTTTATTTTAATGCAGGTATATCCCTGTGCGATCTTTTCCTCCACCTGTTTAAGCATGAAATCTTTCTTTCCCATCCACACCAGACCGTTAATCGAAACAGGTTTATTCTCATCAAAAAACGGGTTGTCCACGATCTTTCTTCTGCCTCCATTGACAAGGTCCAGTAACGCAGTTTCAATCCCAAATTTAACGGAAGGAAAGCTAACCTGAATCGAATCCAGTATTTCATCTGGTTGAATTCCATCTTTTTGCTCGTTTAATTGAGTGAGAACTCGCTGGCAAATTTTTGACAATTCCTTTTCGTAATCAGATGTAAAATCAGGACTTAATCCCGGCAACGGACCACACTCGCCCAATCCAAAAATATCTGGTGATTTTTTATTGAAAATCCTGACAAACCAGGAATCCTTTTCAGTGAGGATACCACGTGACGTACCGGCTTGAAATTTAAATTTAAAGGTGAGTTTCTTTATGTGAAAACCGTATTCTTCCAATTCCAAACAATAATTAATGGACCCTGTCGCCTCGAACCTCCATATTTTCAATAATATCGGCTTCCATCTCAAGAAATTCTTCAAGACGTTTTTTCACCTCCTCTTCCGGATTGTATTCTTTAGCCAAATCAATAAAATTCACATAATGGTTGGCCTCGGAAACCATCAGGTCGTGGTAAAATTTTTGTAATTTTTCGTCATCCAGGTTTTTCCAAAGCATCTTAAACCGCTCACAACTGCGGGCCTCAATCAGGGCATTGACCATGCAGTCTTCCATCAGTTGTTGCTCACGAGAGCCGCCCTTCTTTTTGCATTGACTTAGCTGAATAACATATTCATCTTTCCGTTGTTTGCCCAGTTGCATCCCACGTTTATTCAACTCCCTTATGACTCTTTCAAAATGGCCCCACTCTTCCGCCACAACAGGGGTCAGGACCTCCACTACCTTCTCAAAATCAGAATATTTGACGATCATGGAAATGCAGCTAGATGCCGCTTTCTGTTCACAAAAAGCGTGATCCGCCAATACATCTTCAATGGTCTTTCCTGCCAAATTGACCCAGCGTGGATCAGTGGGTAATTTCAAACCAAGCATTATTATTGGAATTGATGGAAGCTGAAAATTACAAAGGGGAAATGAAAAAATTCAGAAAAGATTGGGTTTTTGTCGCACTGAAACGTCAAATTTCAGGGTGTCTGGTTGGAAATGACGACGATCAAAATTTGATACGGTTAACTTTTGAAAGTTGACCGCTTAACCTTTTGATTTGATACGGTTAACTTTTCAGAGTTGAACGGTTAACTTTTTGGTTTGATGCAGATGGCGTTTTCAATTACTCTCCACACCGTCATAGCGCAGGGTGTGTTAGCGGACGGTTTTGGAAGCTGACTCCGGCCTACTATTGGCAGAAACCTCGTTAAATGAGTCAAAAAGTTTGAATGGTCAGCCCTCCCAACATTGTCTGAATTTGGATTTGTCGTATTTTGGGGTGATTGGATTGCCGCTGAGCTACCGGTTATAGATCCTTATCGCTTCCAGCATTTTTTCTCTTTTGGGCTTAGCGGTAAAGAGCGGGATCGTAAATGCAGCTGCTCCTACAAACAGCAAGGGGGAGATCTTTACGGAAACATCATCATAAGGTGGAGATCCGGATTCTTCATTTAGTTTACTCGTATGAGCTATACCTCCAATGATCAATCCTGCACCCACTACATAAGCAGTTGCATTGATAGCTCGTAAAACTTTGACTTCATTCATCTTTGCTATACTCTCATCATTTCCATAAAGAGCTAATCTTAAATTGTTGAATTTAATTTTCTCAACAGAATCATACCCTTTTTGGAAGTAATCGATCCTGGTAGAGCTGTAAGAACCACCATATTCATTATACATGTACTGAGTGGTTATCCTGGAATATGCGCTTATTTCACCACTGATTTCCCTTTTTAGTTTTACTTCCCCTTCAAAGTCATTGACGTATTTCCATACATAATAACCTGTTTCATCCTGATAATATTGAACTTTTTCCACTTCAATCTTTTCCTCACCATTCACCAAAAGAAATGGTTTCGTAAACATAGGCGCTTTGTATTGCAGGGACTGAGGGTGGATTACGTTACCATTTCTTAATCCTACAATAAAACCGGATTCGCTCTTTTCCTGGTTCTGGCAGTTAGCATATGGGATTGATAAAAAGAAAAATAAAACAAATGCGTTTAAAGAGTATTTCATTCTACTAAGATTATATAAAAAATAAGCAACCTATTGTTCTTCAAGATATAATGTAGATCAATAAATTGAAGTATTTTCTACTTATTGGTAAAGCCTAAAAAGAAAATTAAAAAATCCAGATAGGTGTGTTCAACAGGATCTTCAAAAGACCCTGTTGTTAGTCATCAATGACTTATTTAGTATTAAAAGTAATAACATATTTTATTTGAGTATCCTGATCAATTTCACTTAACTTAAATTGATTTTCAGTCAACTCCACCAAATCAACCTCAAATAGCACATCATCAAACTCATTGGCCGGATTACCTGTCTCATATAGTGCAATCACTTTTAATTTAGTTTCGTTACTGGTAAATTCCCATGTACCAGTTAAATTAACTAAATCACCACATTCTGATTCATCCTCAGTAACAGTCCCATGATCATATAAAAATGACCCATCATTAAAAAATGTCCATGAATTATCCAGATTTCTTGGTGAATCTACGGGACATTCTTCATCAACAGGTGTTTCTGAAGTCACATTCCATACCTTGCTAACCTTACCAGCCAATAATTCCAAATTTGAAATGCTTTCATTTCCTTCATCATCATTACTACACCCTGCTAACAAACCTACCACACAAAAAAATACTAATGCCTTTTTCATTATTATCAGTTAAATTTTAAAAAATATTGTTACTTAATGTGGGCAAATATAAAAGTGTTGGAAAGGAGATGTGGTTTATTTTTTGATGATTTATTACCTGAGAACAATAATCAAAATTTATTAAGTATTGAACGAGAAGTTCTTAAGAAATTAAGTATCGTTACATTTTTACGACAAAAGTTTTAAGAACAGAAGAATAGAGAAATTAGATCTGTTCGTTATATTCCCTGACAATTTCTCTAATATCCCTCAATCGGTATTCCCTTGATTGGATCTTTTCTTTTATTTCATCAACATCAGAAAAATATTCAGCCATTTTCTTCCTGAATGAGATCATAGGAACTAACGCATATGTCATTTCATCTTTTTTCTTCAGATAGAGTTTGCTGGTAATGTACCCCGTTTCATCATCGATGTATTCAGACTCGATCAGGCTTAGCCGGCCATCTATGACTATTTTTACAAAATACAGTTCCCCATAAGCGAAGGTGGTGGTAGGACGAAACAAATTGCCTTCTGACGTAAAAGGAAGACTCCTGAAATGCATATCATCATACCCATAGCCAAGAATTTCAGCCGGACGGTATTTCTTTGGAAACCATCCGGATTTTGGTTGTTTAAACCTGATCTTATCGTATAAAACGGAATTAAATGTACGCACCTTGCGATCCTTCACCTTTCCAAAAAGTGTATCGCCTTTATTGGTCACAATGTATCCCTCTCGATAGTCTTTCTGGGAGAATGCAGATTGGCTTATTGACAAAACAATAAAAAAAATAAGGGCTATTTTTTTCATGGTTAAAAAATTTAAGGTGAATCAATATAGTTGATTTGAATTGGAATTCTGATACGTCAACTCAATTTCATGTTATGACTCGCAAACATGATACCACTTATTCTAATTAAAAAACATCCAGCTTATCCCCAGGCTAAAAACCTTTCTTTGTCCGGGATAATAGGGTGTGATGAAATAGCCGGTGTTGGTCTGCTGGTTGATATGTTCATAACGCAAAAATGCAGCTACATGATCAATGCGGAAATCCAGAAAGGCATCGACCACCAGCTGTTCCATCGATTCGCTAAATCTGTTTTGTAAATGGAACTGCCTGATAACCGGATCGTAGGCCATTCCCTGGTAATCACCGTTATAATGCGCTTGAATACCAGCCTGTACGTTTACTGTGTTGTTGAATACCGGCTTTCCAAAATACAACTTTGAATTAGCAAAAATCTCGGGTATTCTGACTGAATTCATCGCTTGTTCATCACCACTTTTCAGGGTATAGATCACTTCATTTTCCCAGTGAAGGGAATTATTGAACATATGCAGGTCAAATTTCAGAGCCGGATGCAGCAACTGTACATTTCCACCCGCCTGTTCGGGAATACCTTCTTCATTGAAATAGACATTATGGTTGAGGTTGATCAAAGTCAACCTGGGTGAAAGGTGAAAGTTTTTCAGATTGAAGTCAATTTTCCCCCTGATGTAATCTGAATTGATGGGGTCGAAATCATTATACCATTCGTCGTGGTTTCCAAAATAGCTTTCTTGCATGATGGTTGGTTGGTAGCGGGTTCGTTGGTACGTAGCGCTGAAATATTTGTTAGTATAATCCCCACGAAGAAAATAACCACCTGCGACAAGATACTCACCCTTTGCATCAATGGAATGATTTTTCAGGCTATCAAAATCAAATCGCAGATTAAACCCACCATACGACTCCCATCGATTGATTTCATCGGGAAGGTAAATTTCAAGGTAATTCACCTTCCTGAGCTTGACATGAAGGTTGTAATAAAATCCTCCGTAAGTCCCTTTTATGCCTCCCTCATATATTGATTGTCTGTAACGCACGCGATCTGTAGTCGAATCGGGATTGATCAGAACCTGGTCGAAAAAGCTGTTGTCCGGTGCCTGATCAATGGCAAAATCTTCGAATTTATACTTATTCCCAATCTGCTCCCAAAACAAATAAATATTAAGAGGTCTTTTCCATTTATATTCGTGATAAGTGATAAAATCCAGCCGTAGATCGGTGGATTCAGCATTTTCCAAATTTACATTTGCATCCGGATCGAAATAATCCCCGGGAAAAACTAAAAAACCTACTGAATCTACGCCGCCATTTTCCTGCACCTCATGATTGGATCTTGAAAAAGCCAGCAAACCCACGTATTTTTCACTCGGAGCCTGGTAGTGTGTATGAAAATAATAGGCCGTCGAAACTACCTGCCGGTCATTCCTACCACTTGAATTAATCTGTTTTTCGATGCTCATCCTGCGAAAGTGAAACCCTGCGTTCCAGTAAGGTGTAATGTTGCGGGCGTGTTTAACAGTTGTCATGGATCTCCTGCCTCCTCCAAAACTTGCATTGATCAGAGTATAAGGTGATTTTGAATCGAAAAAAGTAATATTTTCTTTATCCAGATAATAATGGCTGTAGCTATCAAAGCCCGATCTGGCGCCAATTTGCTCTGTAGGCTCGTAATAAATCGGTCGAATGGATGTTCCTATTACGCCAAGGTCCTGGTACTTGTAATCACCTTTGGATACATAATCAAAGTTGTGTAACCCATCGACCAGGGTGTCGATCTTTGTCAACAGGTAATTGTTGTTTTTTAATCGGTCAAAAGTCGTGTAATAGGTAGTATAGGCACCATAAACCAATTTGGTTGAATCATCCAGGATTTGTGAAAAAGCAGGAAATGAAAAGATAAAGAACAATCCGACTGATAATAATGCTATATAAAAAGTCCTTTTCATCAATAATCTTTCCTTTTCACTGCGATAATAGCATCCGAAACCATCTTGTCAAACTTATTTTTTTCAAAAAGAAAATCGCACTCGATCGGTATGTAACAAAAATCAATTCCGCTTTCCGAGATCATTTTTTGAAAAGGTTTCAACCTTACGAAATCTTTTTCTGTGGTGACAACGCTGATTTTATTCTTAAATGATCGGGCCATATCAATTATTTTCTGAACATCACTTTCCCTGAATTTGTAATGATCCGGAAACCTGATGGAATCAATCAGCTCAAAATTTTTATTTAGATAAGCCTGAAATGGCTGTGGATTCCCTATTCCTGACACAAGAATGAGTTGATTTGTTTTTCTGATCTCTTTGCCAGAAAAACTTATGAGATCCCCATATTCTATTCCGGAGAAAAAAACGTTCTTTCCCTTAGCATATTTATGGACCTTCCCGGCAATTGCTTTCGCTTCTTTCTTTTCCAATGTATCGGGACATTTTGTTACCACAATCAAATCAGCTCTTTTGGCGCCCTTTCTGGCTTCCCGCAACAGACCGGATGGAAGAACAAAGTCGGTATAAAATGGCCGCGAATATTCCGTTAAAAGAATGCTAAAATGTGGAGTGACATATCTGTGCTGGAAAGCATCATCAAGAATGATCAGATTTGTCTCAGGTTTGTAAAAAAGAATTTCAGGCACTGCGGTAACCCTCTCCTCTC
The DNA here is from genome assembly GCA_913057175.1 of uncultured Cytophagales bacterium. Classification (GTDB taxonomy): domain Bacteria; phylum Bacteroidota; class Bacteroidia; order Cytophagales; family Cyclobacteriaceae; genus CAJXNP01. The sequence continues at coordinate 242,208 of CAJXNP010000013.1, read as the reverse complement.
CAACCGCGACCTGTATTTTTGGCTGGAATTTCTGAAATATTTGGAGTGGTTCATCGCCCACTGTCAAAGCGCTGTCGTTTTCATTGACTAATCTAAAACCTCTGGTACGGCGACCATATCCCCTGCTGAGGGTGCATACATGATGTTCTCTACTCAACAAATTAATGAGGTACTCAACCATCGGAGTTTTGCCGGATCCACCGGCGATGATATTCCCAACACTTACGACAGGCACATCAAACTTCATAGATTTCATGTACCCGATATCAAATAAGTGATTCCGAAAACGGGTGATTATGTCGTAAATGATGGCAAATGGAAATAAAAGTATCTGAAAAAAATTCACTGTGCTCTACGCAATTTCTTAATTTTAGCTCCGCAAATTTCAATAATTATGTCAAATATTAAAGAGATCATCTCTTATTTAGATCAATATGCACCAAGAGCCTACCAGGAATCGTATGACAATGCCGGGTTGCTGGTCGGTGACGATCTAAAAGAGCTGACCGGTGCTTTGATCACATTGGATGTCACGGAAGAGGTGATACAAGATGCAATAGAAAACAACTGCAACCTTATCATTGCCCACCATCCCATTATTTTTAGGGGACTCAAAAAGCTGACGGGAAGTAATTATGTCGAGCGAACGGTGATCAAAGCCATTCAAAATGACATCTGCATTTATGCGACCCATACGAACCTGGACAGTGTTCACAATGGAGTTAACAACAAAATTTCTGAGTTGCTTGAATTGGATCGTTTACAAATTCTACAACCCAAAAACGACACACTTAGCAAACTAACAACCTTTATTCCAACAGAAAACTCCTCACAGGTATTGGATGCATTGTTTCGGGCGGGAGCAGGTCACATTGGTCAATATGCAAACTGTAGTTTTAAAATGAATGGAACGGGGACATTCCTTCCCGATGAAGGCGCCAATCCTCACATTGGTGAGCGGGGAAAGCTTGAACATGTGAATGAAGACCGGGTGGAAGTAATTTTTCCAAGTCATATAAAAGGCAAGGTGATGCAGGCGCTGAGAAAAGCCCATCCCTATGAGGAAGTTGCTCATTACCTCCATGACCTGGCCAACGAAAATCAACTGATCGGCAGTGGAATGATCGGTGAACTGAAAAGCGAGTTATCCGGTGAAGAATTCATTGCATTCCTGAAGGAAAAAATGGAACTGAAGGTTGTCAAACACACCCATTTTAGCACAAGGAAAATCAAAAGAATAGCCGTTTGCGGAGGCGCTGGTTCATTTCTTTTACCGGTTGCTAAAGCTAAAGGCGCCGATGCTTTTGTTTCTTCGGATTTTAAGTATCATGAGTTCTTTGATGCGGAAGGAAAGCTACTTATTGCCGATATAGGACATTATGAAAGTGAAAAATTTACAAAAGACCTCTTATATGAGATTTTAAATAAAAAATTTCCTAATATTGCACTCCGTTTTACCAAGGTAAATACAAATCCAATTCTTTACACATAATACATGGAAAGATCAGTATCACAAGTATTAGATTCTCTCGTTAAACTTCAGTCAATTGATTCGGAACTTGACGAGATCAAAAAAATCAGAGGAGCACTACCCGAGGAAGTAGGAGATCTGGAGGATGAAATTGCGGGTTACGAGACCAGGATTGAAAAATTCAACACTGAAATTGAAAGACAGGAGGAGGAAATCAGCTCCAACAAAATTGGAATCCAGAATGCAAATAAGTTAATCCAGAAATACGAAGAGCAGCAGAACAACGTGAGGAATAACCGTGAGTACGATGCTCTTACAAAAGAAATTGAGCTACAGCAATTGGAAATTCAGATCTGCGAGAAAAAAACGCGGGAAGCGCAGGCGTTCATCGAGCAGAAAAACGAAGAGATTTCCAATACAAAGGGTTTGATGGAAGAAAGGCAAAAAGACCTTATCAGCAAGAAAAAAGAGCTTGACAACCTGGTTTCTGAAAGCGAAGATGAAGAAAAGAAATTGATGACCGACCGGGAAAAAGCTTCAAAAAATGTTGAAGAAAGGCTGTTAAAGTCATACAACAAGATCAGAAATAACGCCCGAAATGGCTTGGCAGTGGTCTCTGTTAAAAGAAATGCATGTGGAGGTTGCTTTAATGTTGTTCCGCCTCAGCGGCAGGCTGAAGTGAAAGAGCGAAAAAAATTAATCGTTTGCGAGCATTGTGGTAGAATTTTTGCAGATGTAGAAGACTTCGGGGTAGAGGAAGAAAAGAAAAAGAAAACAAAAAGAACTGCCAAAAAGAAGTAAGCGCTTGAAAGCAAAGTTGCTCAAAAAAATATCAAAAGCGAAGGCAGTAAAGTCTTCGCTTTTTTGTTTGCTCATATTTTTCGTTTTGCCTGTAAAGGCGAAAGAAACGAATATCAATCCTATTGTCTATTCTGCCTACCGGGAAGTATTAAATCTGGACTTTAACAAAGCCCGTGAAAAGCTAAACTTCGTCAGCCACAACCCCGAGAGTATGCCTTATGCTTTATACGTAGCAAACCTCAATGATGCCCTGGAAGTTTATCTCTCCGATGATGAGACCCTTTTTGATCAGTATAAGGACTCAGAGAGCTCACGATTGAAAAAGGTTGCCCGACTACCAGACAATTTACCGGAGAAGTATTTTCTGGAAGCCGAGATCAGGATTCACTGGGCATTCGTCAATTTTAAGTTTGGACATTATTTCAATGCGTTTTGGGGGTTTAAACAAGCATTTTCATCTGCAAAAACCGGAATGAAACTTTTTCCGGATTTTATTCCCTACAAAAAGAGTCTGGGGGTTCTGCACACCATTTCCGGATCTTTTCCTGAAAATTACAGCTGGATGCTCTCCATCTTAAATATGGAAGGCGAAATATCGGAAGGAATGAATGAGTTGAATGAAGTCGTGGAGCAAAATTCAGAATTCAGCTATGAAGCGATCATTTACCAATCAATTTTTCAAACTTACCTTCTTAACGAAAATGAAAAAGCAATTTTAAAAATCTACTCACTTTTAAACAAACCAAATCAGGAGATAACATTGCAGTTAGTTGCTTCTGTGATTTTTATGAGAAGTGAAAAAAGTGCTGAGGCTGAAAAACTTTTAGCTGAATTGCAGGATCAAAAGGTGGATGAAAAGATCCCTTTTATCAATTATCTAATCGGAACAATTTTTCTTCAGAAAGCGGATTATCTGAATGCCATTCAGCAATATCAGATATTCCTTAATCAATTTAATGGTCAAAACTTTATCAAAGACGCTTATTGTAAAATCGCGATTTGTCATTGGCTGAATAATGATCCATACTATTCTTACTACATTTCCAAAGCCCGGGAAGAAGGCCAGACTGTTATTGACACCGACAAGAATGCAGAATCGATGATTGAGCAGGAAAGTTTACCTAACAAGCTTTTACTGAAGATGCGCTACGCAACAGACGGAGGATATTTTGGTATTGTTGAAAAAATTTTGGAGAGCACAACTGAACAAAGTTTCCATACTGCGCAAGGAAAAATCGAATTTCACTACCGAAAAGCAAGATACTACCACAAAACCAATCATCTTTCTGAGGCACTGCGTGAATATCAAGCAGTCATCTCTGTACAAGAAGACAATAAAGATTATTTTGCGGCTAATTCCAGCCTTCAGTGTGGGTACATCTATCTATCGCGAAATAATTACAACCTGGCTAAGCAATATTTTGTAAAGGCAAAATCCTACAAAAATCACCCCTACAAGTATAGCATTGACAAAAAAGCTGATATTGAAATTGAGAAGATTGAGAGGAAGGGTTAGTGATCGGTGAGCGGTTTTAAAAGCAAACAGCGAACGGTAATCTGTGAACAGTAAAAAATTTTTGCCGTTTACTGGTCACTGATTACTTTTCACTTTAACAATACCTAATGCCCAAATTAAAAAGGAGGTTTATCTTCCATATCATCCGGACTACCTTTATCCTTTGAGTCTTTATTGGCTTTGCTTTGGTAGGTGATGGTTTTTGTTTGAGAATCAAACTCTCCCGGTATTCCGCCACTGCCCGGAAAACCACCAAATGGACCCTGGAAATCCAGATCCGAAAACTTGGTGAACTTCCCGATAAATTTCAGTTTGACCGTATCAAGAGAACCATTTCTGTGTTTGGCAAGGATCACCTCTCCCACTCCCTGCAGACTGTTGCCTTCTTCATCAGTTGTAATGTTATAATATTCCGGTCGATACAGGAATATTACCATATCAGCATCCTGTTCGATAGAGCCCGACTCCCTAAGGTCAGAAAGTTGAGGTTTTTTGTCACCTCCCCTGACTTCGACAGCCCTGCTCAGCTGGCTTAGGGCTATGATAGGAACATTCAGCTCCTTAGCTATATTTTTCAGCGCCCTTGAAATGGAGGCAATTTCCTGTTCCCTGTTTCCTGAAGATCCTCCTGATTTGGAGCTGTCGCCTGACATCAACTGCAAATAGTCAATTATTATTAGAGAAACTCCGTGTTGCGCAACAAGTTTTCGGGATTTTGCCCGCAATTCCAGAATTGATAATGCAGGAGTATCATCGATGAAAATAGGGGCTTCAGAAAGCTTTGCAGTTTTATGAATCAATTGCTCCCATTCGTATTCTTCCAGTTTTCCTTTCTTAATCTTCTCGCTATCAAGCTCAGCTTCCGCAGAAATCAACCTATTGACCAATTGAATACTCGACATCTCAAGCGAGAAAATAGCAACGGGTTTTTTGAAATCTACAGCTGCATTTCTCATGGCCGAAACCACAAAAGCTGTATTATGTGTTACGGTCATGTCCTCCAGCAGGAATAACCTGTTGCCATCAATTTCAAAACCATAATAATCGTCAAATTTATCAAATTCAACACTGATCCCCGTGTGACGCCAATTTATTATTGATTTTCGTTTTCTGGCTTTCTTTCTTTCAACTCTGACAGGTATTTTATCAATATCACCACTAATTCGAACCCTATACACGTCGGTCAAATAGTTCCTGCTTGCAATACCTGAAGTTTTCGTTCTTAAGGATGTTTTGAAACCAAGTGAATCACATAGAAATTTGATCTGTTTTGCGAGGGTTTTATTTTTTTGTGTTAATTCATAAACATTGTATTCTACATTGTAGTGACCATCGGAGTCTATCAATCCTGCCAAAAGTTGCAGCCTGTTAAAGCTGTCGTTTGAAATGTATTCATTAGGAATATGCTTATTCTTGATAAGATTTAATGCCCTTAATTCCGATTGTACGGAAAAGAACTTTTGCTTCCCCCTACTCGCTTTGGTGATCCCGTAATTTGTCACCTTGTTTTCCTGATGATATTCCACCAATTCTACCCCAAGCTCTTCGGCATATTCACCGAGAAATCCAATAACTTCTTCATCAGTACTTGTAATTCTTGAGCTATAGGAGTGGCCATCACCTAGCCATAAGCCCAAAAAATATGGATCAATACTCAATGGTTTTGATTCAAACTCAACGGCAACTTTGTATCCTTTATAGTTGGATTTGAACTTATCAGACTTTTCTAAATATTCTTTTATAGAAATGTTAAGGACTTCACCATTGTTATATCCGGCTTCATTCCGGCTTCGCTTTAAGGAAAGAATGTGGGATTCATTTACCCGATAGGATATGCCATGGTTTTGATGAACCCAATACATATTTTCCTTACCGGTTGTTGTACTTAAAACCTTCCTTGGGGTTGAATCGTCACCCATCAGCAAGTCCCCCGCAACAACGTCTTCAACATTTTTCAAAGAACCATCAAACATCAGAACCTTTGTTCCTTTACCAAGGCATTTCCCCATACCCGGCCTGGCTGCAATGATGACCAAATCAGACCTTTGCCAGCCAGAGGTTACCCTGTCCAAAGCAGTAAACCCGGTGGGGATACCTGTCAGCCCATCGGCCTGGTGTTTCTTAGATTCAAGTTCGGTGATAGCCTGGTGCATGAGCGTACCCATGTCTTCGTAATTCTTCCTGATATTGACTTCTGACACTTCAAAAAGGGATTGCTCCGTTTTGTCCAGCAAATCGAATACATCAGTCGTGTCTTCATAAGCCTCTTTATGTACATTAGATGCTATCGATATCAACTCGCGCTTGATGGCTTTTTCGGTGATGATCCTAGCATGATATTCTACGTTTGCCGCTGAGCTCACTTTGGAAGTGAGTTCAGAAATGTAGTAAGCGCCACCAACGAATTCCAGCTTTGCATTTTTACGAAGTTGGTTCGTAACTGTCAGAATATCAATAGGTTCTGATTTATTAAACAGTTCAACAATTGCGGCGTAAACTTCCTGATGGGCTTCTTTGTAGAAGCTTTGCGGTTTCAGTATCTCAATTACCACATTAAGCGCATCCTTTTCCAGCATTAATGCCCCTAAGACTGCTTGTTCCAAATCCACGGCCTGTGGTGGGAGCTTACCTAAGCTTTCGGAAAGGTCATTGGTTTGCAGAATGTTCCTCGATTTATATCCTAATCTTATTTTTGGAGTATTTCCTTGATCCATCAGGGTAAGTTTAAAAAAGTAACGTCCCACAAACTTAATTGATCATAGTGCCTGTCAAAAATAATTTGAGCCATACTTATCTCACTATTTTTCCACATCATAATCACACTTATTCACATCGATAATCACAAGTTATCAACTTATTTAAACCTTATTAACACATAATCCACATTTTAATGAATATTTTTGTCCTCAATCAGTTTTATTCTATTTTTGGAAATAAAATTAAGGGTTTAGAGAATTGAAAAAAGTTCATTTTATATCTATTGGCGGTAGCGTAATGCATAGCCTTGCTATTGCCCTTAAAAAGAAAGGAATTGAAGTATCGGGATCTGATGATGAGATTTACAGCCCCTCCAAAGAAAAACTGGAAAAAAACGGATTGCTTCCCAAGGAGACGGGGTGGCATCCCGAAAAGCTAAACAACGGCCTGGATGCAGTTATTCTGGGAATGCACGCCAAAGAAAACAACCCGGAATTGATCAAAGCAAAGGAATTGGGAATTCCTATTTATTCCTTTCCCGATTTTATTAAAGAAGAATCATCCAACAAACAAAGAATCGTCATAGCCGGCAGTCATGGTAAAACCACCATTACCGGAATGATCATTCACGTATTGAATCACATTGGGAGAAAATTTGACTACCTGATTGGTGCTGACCTTAATGGCCTGGATAACCAGATCAGGCTGTCCGATGCCCCGGTGATCATCATTGAAGGCGATGAATACCTGACGTCCAGTCTCGATCGGACACCAAAATTTCTAAAATACGAACATCATATCGGATTGATAAGCGGCATTTCCTGGGATCATATCAATGCCTTTCCAACCTTTGAAGAATACGTTCATCAGTTCGATATATTTGGTGATGCAACGCCAAAAGCCGGAAGTATTATCTTTTGCGGAGATGACAACATGGCCACAGTAATTGGCACCAAGGAACGAGACGATGTCAACAGGCTGGAGTATGTTACCCATCCACATAAGGTAGTTGATGGCGTCACTTACCTTCTTACAGATAAGGGCGATGTGAAGGTCAGCATTTTTGGCAAACACAATATGCAAAACATTGCAGGAGCTCAGGTTTTATTGAAGAGAATAGGTGTGACCGATGATCAATTTTACGAGGCAATTCAGAGCTTCAGAAATCCATGGAAAAGGCTTCAGCTTCTCGATGCGAGCAATACAACATCCGTTTATGTCGATTATGCTCATTCGCCATCTAAAGTTGCAGCAACCACAAAAGCCGCAAAAGAACAGTATAAAGACAGAAGTTTGGTGGCGTGTTTTGAGCTTCATACTTTCAGCAGCTTAAACAGGGACTTTATCGATCAATACCAGGAAAGCCTGAACGACGCAGAAGAAGCCATTATCTTTATCAATCCAAAAAATTTAAAAGCATCATCCGGATTACCATTTACGGATGATGAAATTCAGGATGCATTTGCACACCCCAATCTCAAAATCTTTATGGAGATTGAAAAACTCAAAAAAGCATTGCTTGAAAAAGATTGGAATAACAAAAACCTTCTTTTGATGAGTTCAGGGAATTTTGCGGAAATGGATGCAAAAGAGCTGGCAAAACAAATTATTTAATTTTTATATTGACCAACCAACCTAATGAAATTACATTTAAAAAATCCAATTGTCTTTTTTGATCTTGAAACAACCGGAATGAATATCACCACCGACAGGGTGATTGAACTCTCCTTTCATAAAGTTCATCTGAACGGAAGGGAAGAGACCAATACGATGCTCGTCAACCCTGAAGTACCCATTCCACAAGAGACCACCCTTATCCATGGGATCAAAGATGAAGATGTGAAGGACGCTCCAAATTTTAAAGGAATAGCTAAGAACCTTCAAAAGTTCCTGGAAGGCTGCGATCTGGCAGGATATAATATTATCAAATTTGATGTGCCCATGCTGGTAGAAGAGTTCCTTCGGGTTGGGATTGACTTCGATGTTTCTAAAAGAAAGTTGATCGATGCCCAGAAGATCTTTTTCCTGATGGAAAAAAGAACCTTATCTGCTGCCTATAAATTCTATTGTGGCAAAGAACTTGAAAATGCCCACAGTGCAGAAGCTGATACACTGGCAACATACGAGGTGCTTAAAAAACAACTCGAAATGTACGAAAATGAAGAGGTGGAGGACCTGACCGGCAATAAAATTGGAGTGATTCAAAACGACATGGACAAGATCCATAACCTGACACTTCAAAATATGGTTGATCTTGCCGGTAGGATCGTGCTAAATAAGAATGGAGAAGAAGTCTTTAACTTTGGCAAGCACAAAGGCAAACGTGTGGTAGATGTATTCCAGCTCGAACCCAATTACTACGACTGGATGCTGCGTAATGATTTTCCGCTCGACACAAAAAGAAAGCTGACGGAAATCAAGCTAAAAAACTTCAACATGGGATGATCACACTATTTGGTGATTTTTTGATTTGGTGATTTGAATTCTTTTTACCGTTCACTTTTCACTAATCTTTTAAATCCAATTTCTTCTGTTTGTTAATTGAGCCGCATTGCTCTCTGCTCTCTGCCCTTTGCTATCTGCATTTTCACTTTCCCCAACTATTTCCTCCATTCCCCATCTATAGTCCACATACTTTTTGGATTTTGCATTTAATTGTCATTTTTTTGCTTAGACAAATCAACGCACTCCTCATTTTATGGCTCGTACGATCATCGTATCCAACAGATTACCAGTTCGAATAACAAAGACCGGAAATAAATTAGATTATAAGCCAAGTGAAGGAGGCCTGGCAACCGGACTGGGGTCTATATATAAAAAAGGTGATAACGTATGGCTGGGCTGGCCGGGATTGTACGTCAACAAAAAAGAAGAAAAGGAGGAAATTACAAGGGAACTAAGAAAAGAAAACATGGTTCCGGTTTTCTTATCTAAACAGCTGATCAAAGATTTTTACGAAGGATTTAGCAACGAGACTATCTGGCCGACTTACCACTATTTTTCGCAATATGCCATTTATGACCACAAAAAATTTGAAGCCTATATCAAGGCAAACCATGAGTTTTGCAATGAATTATTGAGAATTGCAAATCCCACAGATACGATCTGGATCCACGATTATCAATTGTTAGTCCTTCCAAAAATGGTCCGGGAAAAATTACCGGATGTGAGCATTGGTTTCTTTCAGCATATCCCCTTTCCATCTTATGAAGTTTTCCGTATGCTTCCGTGGCGTAAGGAGATCTTGTATGGTATGCTTGGTTCAGACCTGATCGGATTCCACACCTACGACGATATGAGGCACTTTTTGTCTTCCATAGGGCGACTAATTGGCGTAAACAATAGTCGGGGACGCATCGAAAGGGACAAACGTGTCATTGAAGTGGATTCCTTCCCGATGGGAATAGACTATGAAAAATATTCCAACTCAGCTGCTTCTCCACAGACAATAGAAAAGGAAATAAGGTATAGAACATCTCTTGGTGATCAGAAATTGATATTGAGTATCGACCGATTGGATTATTCCAAAGGAATTCCTCAACGCCTGCAGGCATTTGAAATGTTCCTTCAGGAATACCCGGAATATCAAAGCAAGGTATCCCTGATCATGATTGTAGTGCCCTCCAGGGACAATGTCGATCAATATGCAGAACTGAAGGAAGAAATAGATTTGCTCGTTGGAAGGATCAACGGGAATTATGGCCGGTTAAACTGGACTCCGGTACATTACTTTTATCGTTCGTTTCCACTGGAAGCATTATCAGCCTTTTACAGAATGGCCCATGTAGCGCTTGTGACACCTATGAGGGATGGCATGAACCTGGTCTGCAAGGAGTACATTGCAAGTAGACTTGATCAAAAAGGTGTGCTGATCCTGAGTGAAATGGCTGGTGCATCCAAAGAACTATCTGATGCAATTTTGATTAACCCAAATAATATCAGCCGGATCGTGCGGGCTATTCATCAGGCGTTAACCATGCCAGAGGAAGAGCAGGAAAAACGGATCAGTGTTATGCAGGAAACGATCAAGCGATACAATATCCATCATTGGGTGAACATTTTCATGGAAAGACTGAACTTAATCATAGAAGAAAGAAAATCATTGGCTACAAGAACTCTTGACGAAAAAGCGGTACAATCACTTGTTGATGCTTACAAATCAGCAAAATCGAGATTACTATTTTTAGATTACGATGGCACCTTAACGGGATTTAAACCCAATCCCCAATCTGCCAAACCTGACAATGAACTATTGAAGATCATTGAAAGTTTGACCAAAATCAAAAAGAACAGGGTAATCATCATCAGTGGCAGGGATAAAAACACATTGGATAGCTGGGTTGGTCATTTGCCGATTGATATCATTGCGGAACACGGTGTCTGGCTCAGGGAAAAAGAAAATCACTGGCATACAATCGAAGCATTGGACAGCAACTGGAAAGAAGAGCTTCGTTCACTGCTGGAAGTGTATGTCGACCGCACACCGGGATCCTTCATCGAAGAAAAAGACTATTCACTCGTGTGGCATTATCGAAAAGTCGAACAGGGACTTGGAGAGCTTCGCACCCGCGAATTAAGCAGTCACCTGAAATATTTATCCACCAATAAAAATCTCCAGGTTTTGGAAGGAGACATGGTAGTAGAAATCAAGAGTTCCGCTGTCAACAAAGGGCGTGCTGCCACCAAATGGCTCCAGGACTATCCTCACGAGTTTACCTTAGCGATTGGTGATGACTGGACGGATGAAGATACCTTCAGGGTGATGCCGGAAAATGCTTTTACAATTAAAGTGGGAGGAACGACATCTGTTGCCAAATACAATGTCCTTGGAGTGAAAGATGTGAGAGCTCTGTTAAAAAAATTGATCTGACATATCCTCAGCAACAATCTGATCCGTTTCATCAATCTTTTTTGAAATTATGAAATAAGGAAGTCTCTTTTCCTTTTATTATTTTTCATAATATTGTTTTAAGAATGATCCCTCAAAAAATGAAACGAATATTACCTGCCATCACTTTTTTTTCTATTTCTATAATCTGTTTACTGATTTCAGGATGTGATTCTGAAGAGCAAGCTGTCAAAAGCAGCCTGGAGAGGAAGGTTGACAGTATTTTGATCAACATGTCACTGGAAGAAAAAATAGGTCAAACCTGCCAGAGAGGTACCTCCAGTCGTGTAAAAGGAGAACTTTCCGAGGAATTGAAAGATGCCGTAAGAAAGGGCAAAATAGGCTCCATGATCAATGTGATGAACAAAGATTATGTGGAGGAATTACAGAGAATTGCTGTGGAGGAAAGTCCAAATGGAATCCCTTTGATATTCGGCAGAGACGTCATCCACGGCTTTAAAACCATCTTTCCAATTCCCCTGGGAACAGCTGCCTCATGGAATCCCGATATCGCAGAGGAAGGTTCCAGGGTAGCCGCGATTGAAGCTTCCACGAATGGCATCCGATGGACCTTTGCACCAATGATCGATATTTCGCGAGACGCCCGCTGGGGAAGGATCGCTGAATCTGCCGGAGAAGATCCTTATCTCACTTCAGAAATGGCCCGTGCTTATGTGAGAGGCTTCCAGGGAGAAGATCTTGCCAACCCTTCAAGCATCGCTGCATGTGCAAAGCACTTTGCTGCTTATGGAGCAGCTGAGGGTGGACGTGATTATAACACAGCTATCATTTATGAACAACTACTCAGGGACGTTTACCTCCAACCTTTTCATGCATCGGTAGAAGAAGGTGTTGCCACTTTTATGACCTCTTTCAATGATCTGAACGGCGTTCCAGCCTCAGGTAATAGCTTCCTTTTAAAACAAGTGCTTCGCGACGAATGGAAATTTGATGGTTTTGTCGTAAGTGACTGGAATAGCGTAACCGAAATGATCCCTCACGGGTTTTGTGCAGATGAAAAAGATGCGGCATTGAAAGCCTCTTCAGCCGGACTGGATATGGAAATGATGAGCACTTCCTATGAAAATTATCTGAAGGAGTTAATAGAAGAAGATAAATTAACTATTGCGCAGCTGGATAAAATGGTTAAGAATATACTGAGAATTAAATTCAAGTTGGGTTTGTTTGACAATCCGGGGTTTGACCGAAACCGGGACGATATGGTTTTAAGTGATGAACATAAAGAAGCTGCCAAAAAAGCGGCGGTTGAAAGCTTTGTTTTATTGAAAAATGAAGGAAATATTCTTCCTCTAACTAACGATCTTAAAAAGGTCGCAGTAGTCGGACCAATGGCGGATGCTCCACACGACCAATTGGGTACATGGACGTTTGACGGTGAACAGGAAACAACGGAAACTCCTTTGCCTGCACTTAAAAATCACCTGGGCCAAAGCAAAGTCCTGTTTAGCCAGGGATTGAATTACAGCCGTGACAAAAGCAAAATTGGGTTTAATGATGCTTTGCGTACCGCCAGGCAAAGCGAAGTTGTACTATTCTTCGCCGGTGAAGAAGCCATTCTTTCAGGTGAGGCCCATAGCCGCTCCAATATAGATCTACCGGGAGCACAGGAAGAGTTAATTTCAGAAATCAGTAAAACCGGTAAGAAAGTCATTCTTGTGATCATGGCAGGTAGGCCCATCACAATTGGAAATATCATCGATAAAGTTGACGCGATCCTGATGGCCTGGCACCCCGGTACGATGGGTGGGCCTGCTATTGTGGATGTTTTGTTTGGGGAACAATCACCATCCGGACGACTACCTGTTACCTGGCCGAAAGAAGTCGGACAAATTCCAATTTATTACAATCATACCAATACCGGTCGGCCTGCTTCCAATGAAAGCTTCGTTCAAATGGATAGCATTCCCATCGGAGCCTGGCAAAGTTCATTGGGTAATAATTCCCATTATTTAGACATTGGGTTTACTCCACAATTTCCCTTTGGCTTCGGCTTGGCATATACGACATTTGAATATAATAATCTGAAACTATCTTCACCTGAAATTGCATTAGGAGATAGTTTGATTGTTTCTGCCGAAATTACAAATACCGGATCTATGGCAGGAACAGAAGTAGTACAGCTTTACGTACGTGATATGGTTGGAAGCCTCACCAGGCCGATCCGAGAGTTGAAAGGCTTTCGAAAAATTTCACTGCAACCGGGTGAAAGCAAAACAGTTGAATTCACCATTCATACGGATGACCTGAGATTCCATAATCAGAACATGGAATTTGTGACTGAACCAGGAGCATTTAAGGTCTGGATTGCTCCTAATGCACACGAAGGTCTGGAAGCAGATTTTCATGTGATCAGTAAATAAACTTATTTCGATCGAAATTTTTTCCACCCATCAAATTCCGGTTTAATAACCGCTTTGTTTTTGTTACATTATTGAATAACCACAATTAGCTCTATGAAAACCATATTATCTGTTTTATTCCTTTTCTCCGCATGGTATTGCTCTGCGCAAGACAAAATCCCGCATGATGTTATCCCAACCAATGATGGCGATCTCACCATTTATTTTGTCGGTCATGGAACCCTCATGTTTAAATATCATGATTTGATCATCCATGCGGATGCTTCATCCCGGGAAGCGGACTACTCTCAAATGCCCGATGCAGATCTGATCCTTGTCACACATCATCATGGAGATCATTTTGACCCGGAAGCGATCGACAAGATCCGGACAGAAAACACTACTATCATTTTAAATGGAAGAAGCTCTGATGAAGCACCCGATCTGGAGGGAAAAGTTGTTTTAAAAAATGGTGAAAAAACGGAATACAAGGGAATACTCATAGAAGCTGTGCCTGCCTACAACCTGGTTCATATGCGATCGGAAGGCAATCCCTATCATCCGAAAGGAGAAGGGAACGGGTATGTGGTGACTTTTGGTGATAAAAGAGTTTTTATCGCCGGCGATACAGAAAACACCCCCGAAATGAAAGCCTTGAAAAATATCGACATTGCTTTTCTCCCTATGAACCTCCCTTATACCATGACGCCGGAGATGGTAGCGGATGCCATCATAGGTTTTCGTCCGGACATCTTTTACCCTTATCATTATGGAAGTACCGACCCACAATTGGTCGTTGATTTGTTGAAGGATGAAAATGACATAGAGGTGAGGGTGAGGGATATGCCTTAAGTTAAGCTTACATTTTCCATCAATAAATATTTACAAAAAGTCAGAAATTCGTTACTTTTGTATTCCAGCCACTTCTAATCAATACCACTTCAGTATACTCACCGACAACCGCTAAGAGACAGTTATCATAGAATTAGCTTTTAAAAATTTGAATATGTGCGAAAGGAAGAAGATTTCGGCTGCTATCATTACGTTTAATGAAGAAAAGAATATAGCAGGTTGTATCAAAAACGTAAGGGGTATCTGTGATGAGATAGTTATTGTAGATTCATTGAGCAAAGATAATACCGTCAAAATAGCACAAGAACTTGGAGCAAAAGTTGTATCTGAAAAGTATTTGGGAGACGGTCCCCAAAAACAATTAGCTACGAGCCTTACCACTAATAATTGGGTGCTTTCCATTGATGCGGATGAAAGATTGGATAAGGATGCTATTAAGGAAATTAAAGGTTTAGCATTAGATGATGAAACGATAGGTTATAGCTTCAAAAGAAAAAATTATGTTGGGGAAAGGTGGCTGAATGTGTCTGACTTTTATCCTGATCGTAAGGTTCGTTTATTTAACAAACTCCAATCTAAATACGCTGACAAAAAGGGACATAGCTATGTGCAATGTCAAAAAGAAGTTGAACTCAATGTCAATATTCTACATTATGCATATGAGAACTATTCCCACTGGATCAGGAAATACAATTTTCTATCAAGCCGTGATGCATGGGTAAAAAAGAATAAAAGCATATCCGGTTTTAGTATTCTAGTTCATTCATTCTGGGCATTTTTTAAAAAGTATATTCTTAGAGGTGGTGTTTTTCAAGGCATGGATGGACTAACCGTTTCATTATTTTCCGCTTTCTTTAATTATGTCAAGTATGTAAAAGTAAAAGAAATTCAGGAAATAGGTAAAAATAAAAATCATTCATTTGATCCCGGTAAATACAGGTAGTCAAATTGAATCGAGAACCATTTTAAGTAAAGATTATTGAAGATAGGCAGAATTGAAAATTAAACCAGTACACAAGGTTGGACATACGGGATGGCAACAATTTTTTCTTCACAATAGAAACAAATTGATGAGAAAAATTGCAGGTAAAAATTCTCTTCCATGGATGAATCAAAAAGAGATAGACCTTGTGTGGGAATTATTAAAAAATAAAACACCAAACAATTGCCTTGAATGGGGATGTGGGTTCAGCACTCTCTACTTTCCTAAACTTTTGAAAGGTAGTTTTAATTGGCTCAGTGTAGAGCATTCCGAAGAGTGGGTAAATGAAATCAGACAAAAAAGCTTAAATCCAAATGTGTCTGTTGTTCATGTTAACCCTGATATAAAAGATCATAGTGTTGAAGGAACTGAAGCTGAATTCAAATCCTATATCGAATATCCGGGCGTAAATTCAAAATACGATTTTATCCTTATCGATGGACGTGCCAGAAAATATTGTGTTAAAAAAGCCATTGATTTAATAACCGATGATGGCATTTTACTTATTCATGATGCAAACAGAAAAAGTTATCTTGAATTTACTGACGCATTCAATTTTCAGGTATGTTTCACAGATTACAGACGAACAGCTGGAGGGTTATGGATTGGTTCTAAAAAGCAATCACTGGATGAGCTAATTGACATTGATCACCACAAAAAAGCTTGGGAGATCCAAACAAAAATAGGGCGTATCATAAGATTTCGCTTCATTAGAGAAAAATTTAAAAGTTTTGATTGATTTTTTTCAATTGACAATAAGATTATAACAAGGCAAATTTAAGATCATTTGAAAATTGAATACTTCACAATTGTAAAGAATCGTGCGATTCTGTATTGAGACCTGATGATCCAGTCTTTCATACCTCCTTTTTTCTTCCAGCTTATTTGCCAATGATGGATACAGTGGGTATTGTCAGTTATGCATTCTTTGTTGTAGGATTCAGTAAAATGATAGGGATAAAAATAATCATATTCATAGATTTTAACTCCATTTAAATCCTGGTTGCCATATTCTTTTAAGCCATAGTCTCTGAGTACCAACGTGGATATGTCTGGACCAACAAAGGGCCTGTTATCTCTTCTTTGACTTTTATCAAATAAATCAAGGCAATCTTTCAAAAAAGTGTGTTCATTCTCAGCCCCCATCACGGCGCAGTTTACCCAGTGTGAAGATGGCTTCTCTTGCTGAAAACCAAGGAAACATCCATCTTGAAGAAACGGATCCAGTGATTTAATGACCTCAACATCCGTATCCAGGTAGATGCCTCCCTCGTGATACAATGAATATATCCGAATGTAGTCCGATATCATTGCCCACTTTTTATGCCTGATCATTTGCTTCATAAAGCGATAATCAAGCGGGGAATTCCTCTCATTCCAACACTTGATTTCATAATCTGGCAACATCTTTTCCCAGCTTGCCAGGCAATTCTTTAACGTGGTATTCATTTCCGCATCACCAAACCAGACATAGTGGATCTTCTTGGGTATCATTTATCGTCAGTAGTTTTCGACGGCAAAATAATTAGTTTTGAATTATTTTTAAATGACAATTCACCATATGTCTATCAAGTGTTAAGTTAAGCATACTTTCTGTGAGCGCTAAAGCTACTCTGCGGAGACGCTAGCCGCACCAAGCCTTGTTCTTTTTGTTCCATACTTCCATTAAAAATATTCACGTAACTATGGCTATGCTCATTTTTTTTTTGCGTCGTCTGAAATCAAAATTAACTGCGACTTATACAGCACAGCATACTTAAATTGACACTAGTTTTTAAAATCCCATCAATTTAAATCTCCGACTATTCGATTTCTTTAATCATCCGATGACAACCTTTATTAAATAAAATTAATCAAGGAAATATTAAATAACTAAACATTTAGTTTGAAAACTAAAAAATTAGTTGTATCTTTCCTTTATGAAAGAATTAACCAAAGCGGAAGAACAGGTTATGCAGATCCTTTGGAAGATCAAAAAGGGATTTGTGAAAGACATTCTTGAAGAATTCGCCAATCCCAAACCTGCCTATAATACAGTATCTACCATTGTCCGGATTTTAGAGAAAAAAGGATTTGTCGGATACACGGCCTATGGAAAAACACACGAATACTACCCACTGATCCTAAAAACCGAATATAGCAGCTACACATTAAAAAATGTTATGAAAAACTATTTTGGTGGTTCAATTGAAAAGCTTGTTTCTTTCTTCGCTAAGGACAACAACATGGATATCCGTGAAGTAGAGGAGCTGATGAAAAATATTCAGGATGACCTAAAAAAAGAATAGTATGTCAACATCAATTTTGGTTTACATCATCGAAAGCAGCATCGCATTTACCATCTTATTTGTGCTGTATCAATTGTTTTTTGCATCCTACAAAAACCTGCAATTCAACAGGATTTTCCTGATCTTTACAGGTGCATTCAGCCTGCTGCTCCCATTCGTCAGGATTCCTCTCAATTTGTTTGAAAGCCAAAGAGACCAACTGATCAATAATGTCATTCTGCTACCCACAGCAATCATTCAATCGACTTCGGAAGAACTCACACGATCAACAGCATTTGATTTCAGCACGATTGAATTGCTGGGCTTTATTTATTTTTCTATTGCAGCAATTTTATTGATAAAGCTGATCCTGTCGATCGGAAAGGTCGTTTCTTTTATTTGGAAAAACAGGAAAACCGGCATAGTGAAAAAGGATTATCTGTTGATCCCGACTAACGGGAAAATAAATACCTGCTCCTTTTTTCATTTCCTGCTTTGGGACAACACCCAACAACTGGATGATCATGAAAAAAGGTGCATTCTCGATCACGAATATGTTCACATCAAACAAAAACATAGCCTGGATGTCGTGGGATCCGAACTGCTATCCATACTCTTCTGGTTTAATCCTTTGATCTATCTCTATAAAAAATCTGTGAAAGCTACGCATGAATTCATCGCAGATGATTATGCCACTCACGGCCAGGACAAAAAAGACTATATTTCAATTTTGTCAACTCATACCTTAAAAAAGCTTAATCTTTCACTGGGAAATAATTTTTACCAGACACAAATTTTAAAACGATTAAATATGCTAAAAACAGAAAAAAAACGGTCACGGTGGAGCCGGATGATGCTCACTGTGCCAATTTTAGGAATGCTCATCTACGTACTGGCTTGTGAGTCACGCGATATGGATGGCGGTAATGTAAACGTACCTGACGGATTTTCATGGATTGATCCAAAAACCGCCCCTGATAAACTTCAGGAAGAGTTTGAAAATGAAGACCCGGAAAAAATGGGTATCTTATTCTTCCAGGGTGAAATGGATGAATCAGTCAGCCGATTTATGAGTAGTGTAAACCCAAAAATTGTCGAGGTTATGAAAAATGATGATCAAACAGAGATCTATTTAATCGTCGACAAAGAGTTGAAACAATCTTCCCAAACTGTTGACGATGCTTTGACATTTGTCGATGAAATGCCGGTCCCTACTGAGGGGTTTGAAGCATTTTATCACTACATAGCCAAAAACATGAAATATCCAACCCAGGCCCGTCAAAATAATATCCAGGGAAAAGTCTTTGTTGAGTTTACGGTCACAGAGGATGGAAATGTGGAAAATACCCATGTTAAAAAAGGAATCGGTCTCGGATGTGATGAAGAGGCTTTACGAGTTGTAAGCAGCTACCAAAATTGGAAACCAGGTTATTTAAATGGAAAAGCTGTTAAGACTTCGATGATCATACCGGTAAGTTTTAAATTAGCTGATGTTGAACCAAGTGAAAAAAACATTGAAATGAAAATGGAAAGTAAAAACAAGGATAAAGCACTCGAAGAAATTGTTGTAATAAGCGAAGCCAAAGAATAATTTTTTTTGACCCAAATAACTAAATATTTAGTTTTATAATTAAGGATTTAGTTCAACTGAATTCGTTATGAAGACTATAAAAAATCAAAAGAAAACGCTAATATTCTCTGCCAGCTGGCGAAATACGGGGTATGTAAAACTTAAAACCATGTTTTCTTTTGATTTTTTATCTTACCGTTGCAATAAATTTTGACTTGAATTAGAACGAGATTCCCACGCCCTTCCTCACCCACCTACCAGCCAAAGGGCTCGGAATGACAAAAATTTAGTGTCTACTCTCCAATACCTCCAGTAATTCGTCTTCATTCAAATCTACGGGATTATTTTTGTTGCCTGTATTTTTTACAATTTCAGGAAAGGCATCCCTCTGTACATCAAATTGTGACAACCTGGGTATTCCAAACCTCTCTGTCCAGTCACTGATCAATTCCAGCAAATAATTGATGTGGTAATTGACTGACTTTCGGGGAACTCCGCAAAACATTCTTCCAACTGTAGCATATTTCACCAATGCGGCATCATTGCTTTTGGTTTTTTTCAATTTCCTGATCGTCACCTTATTGCATGGTAACATCAACGTACCGCAAACTACACCGTGTGGAATATCGTACCTCCCTCCTATAGAAGAGGCAAATCCATGAATGGTTCCCAAGCCGGCATTTGCCAGGGTAATACCGGAGATCATCGAGGCATAGGCCAACCCTTCTCGAGCTGGTAAATTATTGCCATCTCCCATTACATTCTCAAAGGATTCCTTAATTTTTTCCAATCCTCCTAATGCCAGGGAGTCCGTCATTGGGCTGGAATTAGTTGACAGATAGGATTCCAGCAATTGTGTAAAGGCATCCATTCCGCTGGCAGCCGTCACACCCTTCGGACAATTCAATGTTAACTCAGGGTCGACAATGGCAATTTTCGGGACAAAATTATCATGGCGGAGGGATTTTTTAAAGCCGTTCTCTCCTACTTCCGATATCACCGCATTTTTGGTGCATTCACTGCCCGTACCCGACGTTGTTGGAAGGGCAATAAAAGGCAATGTCGAGCCATCCGGTTCCTTTGTTCCCACTCCTTCCAGGTATGTTTTGACAGGTTCCTTTTTACCAATCATCGCAGACACAGCTTTCCCTGCATCCAATACACTGCCCCCTCCAATAGCGACCACAGCATCCGTTTCCTTTAGCTGGTTCTGTCGACAAATCTGATCAATATCTTCCGGCGAAGGTTCATTGGAAATAACAAAATTCCTGTATGATATTTTGCTCTTTTCAAAATCACCTTGTAATTCCTCCCAATATTTAGATCCTGTAAAAGATTTTTTTCCAGTTAACAGTACAATTCTGCCTCCATATTTCCTAATGGAAGGAACTAGTTCGCTTCTCTTTTCTGAGCCGAAAATGATTGTCGGCGATTGGGCAAACTTAAATGGCATCACCATAACTTCTTATCTGTCGGTGCAATAATCTTATGCTTATAGCCTTCCCGGGGTTTCAGCATCCAATCAGCCACAGTCTCTTTCCATTTCAGATAATGATTGGTTTCCTTGTGAGCAAGCGAAGCTTCTTCTGATTCATAGGCTTCATATAAAACAAACTTTGATGGATCGGTAGCATCCTGCAACACATCAAATCGCAAATTCCCATTTTCCTTAATGGATTCCTGATGGTTTTCGATACATGCTTCTTTAAAATCATCAATATGATGCGGGTTTACCCAGACATGGACAAGTGTGGTGATCATAATGGTAGTTATTTTTGATTTTTGGTTTTGAAGAATAAAAGTTCGGAACTTTTATGCTGATATTAAAGATTAGTGGGAAAAGAGTTTTTAATCGATTCCATTCTTTTCACTATTGCATCGTTGTGCAGATTTCCGATGCTTCCTTCGTGGGTGTGTTTGATCTCTTTGTCTGGTTTGAATTCCCCATTCTCAATCCTCTTTCCCACTTCAACATAAGCGTCCCGAAAGGGCATTCCTTCTAATACCAGCTGATTCACTAATTCAACGGAAAATAAATATGTGTATTTCTCATCCTCAAGGATGCTTTTGTTTACCCTAATGTGTTCCAGCATAAACCAGGTCATATACAGGCAATCCTTGATGTTTTTGAAAGCGGGCATAAAACCTTCTTTGATGATCTGCAAATCGCGATGATAACCGGATGGAAGGTTGGTTGTAATCAGGGATATCTCGTTGGGAAGGGATTTCACCTTGTTACTTTTCGCTCGGATGAGTTCAAATACATCCGGATTTTTCTTGTGAGGCATGATGCTGGAACCGGTGGTATATTCGTCAGGAAAGCTAATAAATCCGTGATTCTGACCCATATACAGGCAAACATCCATTGAAAATTTGCTCAAGGTATCAGCGATGATCCCTATAGCATTGGCAACAACTTTCTCGGCTTTTCCCCGGCCCATCTGGGCGTAAACCACATTGTAGTTCATTGATTCAAAACCCAATAAATCAGTTGTAACTTGTCTCTTCAAGGGAAATGAAGATCCATATCCCGCCGCAGAACCAAGCGGGTTGCGATTGACAATATCAAAGGCGGACTTCCAGACAGCCAGGTCGTCCGTCAGGCTTTCGGCATAAGCCCCGAACCATAGCCCAAAGGAAGAAGGCATAGCTACCTGTAAATGCGTATAACCGGGTAAGAGAATATTCTTGTATTGATTGCTTAATGAAATCAATCGATCAAAAAGTTGTTCGACCAATTCTACCACAACCAGCATTTCTGCCCGCATGAAAAGCTTCAGGTCCAGTAATACCTGGTCATTCCTGGATCTTCCTGAATGGATTTTTTTTCCTACATCTCCCAGCCTTCGGGTGAGCATCAGTTCCACCTGGGAATGCACATCCTCCACTCCATCCTCGATCACAAATTCATCATTTTCTATGATCGCCTGGATATTTTCCAGTTCAGCAATCAGCGCCCTCAGCTCATCATCCGTCAACAATCCAATTTCCTTCAGCATTTTGATATGTGCGATGGAACCAATCACATCATATTTGGCCAGAAGAAGATCCAGCTCTCGATCCATTCCTACGGTGAAGGTTTCAATTTCCTTATTAACATCGGTGCTTTTTTGCCAAAGCTTATTTCGTTGATTTGCCATTTTTATTCGACGGAAACGATATTGAGATCTTTCTCCAAAATGATTTTATTTAATAACCTGATGTACAAATCAATACTTTCCTTTATATCCTCCAATTCTATGTATTCATCAGCGGTATGTGACCTGGATGACTCGCCCGGACCGATTTTAATGGTATGAAATGACATCAACGCCTGGTCAGAAAGAGTTGGAGAACCAAATGTCTCGATATCCATATCTTTGGCAATGTCAAGGACGAAATGATCTTTAGGGATACCGCTCGCCTGCAACCGGGTAGATCGGGCGACTACATCACAATCCACATATTTTTCAATAAGCTTTAAAGTTTCTTCATTGGTGTAAGCATCTGTCGTCCGGACATCCACTACAAATTTGCATTCATCAGGAATGACATTGTGCTGGGTTCCTGCATTGATGATGGTGACATTCATTTTTATTGGCCCTAGAACTTCCGACTCTTTCGGAAACCGGAATTCCTGGAACCAACCAATATCATCCAAGGCTTTGTAAATAGCATTCTGGCCCTCATTTCTTGCGGCATGACCGGATTTACCGTGTGTGGTGCAATCGAGCACCATCAAACCCTTTTCAGCAATGGCCATTTTCATTCCGGTTGGTTCGCCCACAATGCCAAATTCAATCTCTCCCAAATTAGATAAAATGGATTCAACACCATTTTTTCCGGAAATTTCTTCTTCAGATGTTGCAGCCAGAATGAGATTGTATTTCAAATCTTTGTCTTCATAAAAATGCAGAAATGTAGCGATCAGGCTTACCAATGCTCCTCCGGCATCGTTACTCCCCAATCCGTACAAACGCCCTTTTTCTACTTCAGGGTTGAACGGATCTTTAGTCCAGCTTTTTATAGGTTTCACCGTGTCATGGTGGGAATTCAATAAAATGGACGGTCTTAACGGGTCAAAATGCTTATTTCTTGCAATGACATTATTTCCAATCCTCTCAACTTCTACTCCTTGCTGTGTGAAAAACTTTTTCAGGTGATTGGCAGTCTGCGTTTCTTCTTTGCTCAATGAAGGGATCTCTATGAGTCCTTTCAGTAAGCTGACCGATAAATCAAATAGCTTTTCCAAATCAGATAGATATTAAGGTTCCAAATTGCTGTGTTCCGTGTGCAAATTTAATAATATCATTAGAATGGCAAATCCTTACTTTGCTCACTCCACTCCTCAATGCATCAAACGCATTGTCAATTTTAGGGATCATCCCGTCATTAATCACTTTTCCTTTCTTTAATGACGAATAATTTTCTGAATTAATATTTTCAATGATGCTTTTATGATCCTCTATATGTTCCAGTACGCCGGGCAGGTCGAAACAAAAGACCAGTTCTACCTCATAAAATTTTGAAATCGCTACGGCCAGAACGGAAGCTATTGTATCTGCGTTGGTATTCAGTAAATTTCCCTTTTTATCGTGGGTCAAAGCAGTCAATACAGGCGAAAAACCATGATCGATCAATTGGATCAATGCCTCGGCATGGACTTCTTCGACATCTCCCACAAATCCGTAGTCAATTCCGTTTTTAAAAGGTCTTTTTTTGGAGAGAATAATATTCCCGTCTGCTCCTGTCAATCCAATGGCATTGCATTGATGGGCCTGAAGCTTTGCCACAACCGTTTTATTCGCGAGACCTGCCAACATCATCACAACTACTTTCAACGTTTCGGCATCGGTAATTCGCCGACCATCAATTTTTTTCACTTCAATCCCCAGCTTTTCAGACATTTCAGAAACCCAATTTCCCCCTCCGTGAACGAGAATTTTGTTGTCTTCTATCTTTGCATAATTCTCAAGGAAAAAATCCAGGTATTCCTGATTTTCAACAACCTTTCCTCCAATTTTAAATATCCTGAGCTTTTCCATCAATAATTAATTGGTTTGGAGAATGGATTGAATGACAGCCTGAGCCGCCCAAACGCGGTTACCTGCTTCCTGGATCACAATAGAATTTGTACTATCGATCACCGCATCCTCAACGATCACATTTCTTCGAACCGGTAAACAATGCATAAACTTTGCATTATTCGTGAGTTTCATTTTCTCGGCGCTCACCATCCAGCTCTCCTTTCCAAAATACCGCTCTCCATAATGCTTGTAGGATGACCAGTTTTTGGCATATATAAAATCAGCCCCTTCAAAAGCTTCATCCTGGTTGTACAGTATTTTGGCCTTTCCTGAAAATTCTTTGCTCAATTCAAAACCTTCCGGTTGTGCAATGACGAATTCATAATCTGTTTGATTGATCCATTCTGCAAAAGAATTGGGGACAGATTGAGGCAAAGCCCTTGGATGGTTGGCCCATGTGAGAACTACTTTTGGCTTTTCTGTGGTTTTGAACTCTTCAATTGTAAGAACATCGGCCAACGATTGCAAAGGATGGCGGGTCGCAGACTCCATGTTGACAAGGGGCTTTCCACTGTATTTCACAAATGCATTTAAAACAGGCTCGGCATAATCGGCTTTCTGATCTTTCAGGGATGGAAAAGAGCGCAAACCAATGATGTCGCAATATTCCCCGACAACAGCCGCTGCTTCAATGATGTGTTCGGCTTTATCGCCGTTCATGATCACGCCCTCTTCGGTTTCCAGCGCCCAGCCTTCTCCTGTAAAGCTCATGATCATCACATTCATTCCCAAGTTTAAAGCTGCTTTTTGGGTGGATAACCTGGTCCGAAGGCTGGGATTCATAAAGATCAATCCCATGGTCTTGTTTTCGCCCAATTTTTTATTCTCGTATGGTTTGGCCTTGCAGGCTTTCGCCAAACCAACCAGGGACATGATATCACCTGCTTCTTTTACAGAAAGGAAATGTTTCATATTTGTGGTCAGATTAAAAAGTTACTGGTTTCAAATGTAAACCTGTTGCCTCATCAATCCCAAATAACAGGTTCATATTTTGCATGGCCTGTCCGGATGCCCCTTTCACCAGGTTGTCAATAACACTGGTAATGAGCAGCTTCGAACCGTGTTTTTCTACCTTCAAAATGCACTTATTGGTATTTACTACCATTTTAAGATCGATCTCTCCGTCACTAACCGTTACAAATGGATGGTCTTTGTAATAATTTTTGAATAATTGATTGGCCTCTTCTTCGGTCAAATCAGAATTCAGGTAAATGGCAGCCAGAATACCCCTTGTGAAATTTCCCCGGTAGGGAATGAAATTAATCTCCTTGTCAAAACCTTTTTGCCATTTTTTAAGGCTCTGAGTTATCTCTTTCAGGTGCTGGTGAGTAAATGCCTTGTAAATGGAAAAGTTATTGTTTCGCCAGGAAAAATGCGTGGTCGCAGTTGCTTTCTGACCCGCGCCGGTCGAGCCTGTCGTAGCGCTGATGTGGATCTCATCATTTAATTTCTGATGTTTTGCCAATGGCAATAATCCAAGCTGGATGCAAGTGGCGAAACATCCCGGATTGGCAACATTTTTTGCCTTCAGAATTTCATCCCTTTCCCCTTCCACCAACCCATAGGTAAATGGCCGTCCATTTTGGGAACCCGCCAATCTGAAATCCTGGCTCAGGTCGATTATTTTAACGTTGTCACGAATTTCATTTTCTTCCAGAAATTTAACTGACTGCCCATGACCGCTGCACAAAAAGAGGACGTCAATTCCCGAATCATCCAAAACGTCTGTGAATGTAAATTCAGTTTCCCCGATAAGGTCTTTGTGGACATCATAAACTTTATTTCCGGCATTGCTGGTACTGTGCAAAAAAACAATTTCCGCCTGCGGATGATGCAGCAACAAGCTGATCAATTCCCCACCGGTAAATCCAGCGCTTCCAACAACACCTACTTTAATTTTTTTCATGATCAGCTTTTACCTGGTTATAAATGGACACCTGGTTAGACAGGATCTTGGCAAATCCTCGCACGTCTTCTCCACTCCAACCTTTATTCATTTCGCCATAAGCGCCAAATTTGGATGACATCAGGTCGTACGGTGACTCAATACCTAAAATGGTAAACCGATAAGGTTCCAACCGAATGAACACTTTCCCGCTGACGTGATGCTGTGTGTCATCCATGAATTTCTCAATATTCCTCATGAGAGGCTCCAGAAATTGTCCCTCATGGACCATCATACCATACCAGCTAGCCATCTGGTCTTTCCAATATAATTGCCATTTGGTCAAAGTGTGTTTTTCCAACGTATGATGTGCCTTAATGGTAATCAATGGAGCCGGAGCTTCAAATCCGACTCTTCCCTTGATTCCTATGATTGTATCACCAACATGAATGTCCCGTCCGATCGCATATTGGGAGGCAAACTCATTTAATTTCTTGATGGCATGGACCGGGTTATCAAATGAATCTCCTGCCACTCCTTTCAATTCTCCCTTCTCAAATTTCAATTCAACTTCTTCAGACCCGTTTTTCTTCAATTGGCTGGGATAGGCTTCCTCAGGGAGTGATTTATTGGAAGTCAGGGTTTCCTTACCGCCGACGGAGGTTCCCCAAATTCCCTGGTTGATCGAATACTGGGTCTTGCTCCAGTCCATTTCAACACCATGTTTTTTCAGGTATTCAATCTCTTCCTCCCTGGATAACTTCATATCCCGGATAGGTGTAATAATTTCTTTTCCCGGGCACATGATGTGAAAGATCATATCGAAGCGTACCTGGTCATTTCCTGCGCCTGTGCTTCCATGAGCGATGGCATCAGCTTCTAATTCATTGGCATAACTGGCGATGGCTTTTGCCTGAAAAACACGTTCAGCGCTTACAGAAAGCGGATAAGTATTGTTTCTCAGCACATTCCCAAACACCAAAAACTTGATGCAGTTTTGATAAAATTCATCTGTCGCCTGGTAAGTTTTATGGGATTTGACTCCCATCGTTACAGCCCTGCTCTCGACTTTTTCCAATTCTTCTTTTGAAAATCCTCCTGTATCTACCAGGATGGAGTGTACTTCATAACCTTTTTCATCGGTTAGATATTTTACGCAAAAGGATGTATCGAGCCCCCCGCTGTAGGCCAGGACTACTTTTTTATTAGACATTTAGAAATGAGATTTTAGTTAAATAATTACAGTTCTGCCCGCAAATTTAATTACTTTTCAACAGGGTCTTTGATAAATTTACTAAAAAGAAGATCGCGCTTGATCTTCAACCAGTTTTTGTATTTATCCTTGTAATCCTGAAATTTTTTACGCTGGTGCTTGCTCTTATCATTCGGATCGTAAAGCATTCCGGTACACAGACAGTGTTTTTTATTGGTACGAGTCAGAATATCATAGTTGACGCAGCTTTTGCATCCATCCCAAAACTTCTCATCCTCGGTCAGTTCCGAAAACGTAACAGGACGATATCCCAGATCAGAGTTGATTTTCATGACGGCCAGACTTGTTGTCAGACCAAATAGTTTGGCATTAGGGAACATCTCCCTGGAAAGCTGGAATGCCCTTTCCTTAATTTTATGGGCCAATCCGTTCTTTCTGAATTTCTCAGATACGATCAATCCTGAATTGGCTGCAAATTTTTTATCCGCCCAGGATTCAACATAGCAAAAGCCGGCAAAGTCTCCATTTTCAGCTATTGCAATGACAGCCTTGCCTTCAGTCATTTTTTGCTTAATGTATTCGGGAGACCTTTTCGCAATTCCGGTTCCACGTGCCTTGGCAGACTCTTCAATCTGATGACAAATCTCCTCAGCGTATGTTAAGTGTTTTTCAGATGCAACAACAATTTTAAAATTTGCCATAATGCAATAAAGATAAATAAATTTAGAAGTTTTAGTGAAGAATTAGCGACGCCGCGTAGGCATACGATGAATGGTATAGCCCCTCAGGGCCTCCTGGTCGGAGAAATAGGTAGAAAAAGATGTGTGCTTCTTTTTATCACTTTATTTTTAATTAGGGATGCAAAGTTAATTAAAAATTATATTCGCAAACAACGTAAATAAAAAAAATTAGTTTAAAGCATTTAATCATACTTTCTGTTGATGATCTCGCTATAAATGATGGCTTTTTTCGCTCCATCATATTCCAGCAATTCCTGTAAGATATTTGGGGTTTCAGATTCGTCAATTGCGTAAGACTCATCCCGTTTAAATATTCTCTTTTTCTGCGTCGGTTTGTCCTCCAATGATTCAAGTGATTCAAGTGACTCAAGAGATTGATAGGCCGTACCTTCATAAGCGTCATACATAGAAGGTTTCCTTTCTTCGTCTTCAATCAAAGGCTCTGGTTCTGGTTGTGGGATGGGCCGCCGATATGGTCTTTCCTTCTCAACTTCAGGTTCCTTATCGAGTACCTCCGCCTCAAACTCCTTTAAAATATCTTCAAAAGAAAAAGGTTTCCGCTGGGGACGCTCTTCCTGACCTTCCTGCGAAGGTGAAGGTCGGTTGGAAGGTGATTTCTTGCTTTTTTTTAAAACCTGTGAGAGCAAGGCAATCACAGCCAAGATTATATAGTAAATTAATCCTTCATCCATGAGCACGAAATTAATTATAATTTTAACTTTGTCAACTTTTCTAAATTAAAGAACGCTAGGTTGTCGTTTGTTGGTTAGTTTTTTCCAGTAGTAAAGTTTAAGCAATTTATGCAGCTCACTAAACTCGAAATCAAAGGTTTTAAAAGCTTTGGAGACAAAGTTGTTATCAATTTTAACGAAGGGATTACGGGCATCGTTGGCCCGAATGGTTGTGGGAAATCCAATATTGTTGATTCGATCAGATGGGTTCTCGGAGAGCAAAAGATAAGTGCACTGAGGTCGGAGAAGATGGAAAATATCATCTTCAACGGAACCAAAACCCGTAAAGCTACGCAGCTTGCCGAAGTATCGCTCACCTTCAATAATACCAAAAATTTACTACCGGTAGAATACAATCAAATTACCATTACCAGAAGGTATTACCGCTCTGGCGAAAGCGAATATTTATTAAACGGTGTGCAATGCCGTCTGAAGGATATCACCAGTTTGTTTCTTGATACCGGAATTGCCTCCAATAGCTATGCCATCATCGAATTGAAAATGGTGGATGATATTCTGAATGATAAGGATAACTCCCGGAGACATCTGTTCGAAGAAGCTGCCGGCATTTCAAAATTCAGGATTCGAAAGAAAGAAACTCTTCGAAAACTGAGTGAAGCGGATGCGGACCTGGAAAGGGTTGAAGACCTACTTTTTGAGATAGAAAAAAACATGAAATCCCTGGAACGGCAGGCCAAACAGGCTGAGAACTATTATAAAATTAAGGACGAATACAAGAAGTTCTCTGTCGAGCTGGCGAAAAAGAAAATCGAAAAACACCGTGGATCATACGAAAGTGTCAACCAGCAAATCAACCAGGAAAAAGATCATAAGGTAAGCCTTTCCAAACAGCTGGCAGAAAAGGAATCTGCTGTAGAAAAATCCAAAAAAGACCTGATCGAAAAGGAAAAAACACTTTCTTCCAGGCAAAAAGCCCTGAATGAATTCGTTGCGAAGATCCGTCACTTTGAAAGTGAAAAGAAAATCAAAAATGAGCGGCTGAAATACCTGAATGACAAATCTGACTCCCTTCGTGAGCAATTGGAACAGGACAAACAAAGCAATAACCGTACAGAATTCAGCTTGAAGGGCCTTCGATCAGAAAAGGAAAATGCCGAAAAGGTTTTGTCAGAATATGAAGTGAAGATCGTGCAATTGAAAGGTGAGTACGATGAACAGAAGATCAAAACCAATGCCCTGCAGGAAGAGGTGAATACACTGGACCAAAACTACAGAAACAAAAAGGAAGAGCTCTATCAAATCAAGAAAGACATTGAGATCAAGGAGATCCAGATCAATTCCCTGAAACAAGAGATGGAAAAGGCCCAAACGGACGCTTCTTCCAAAACAGCAAGTGTAGAAGAATTTGAAAAGAAGATCAACGAACTCAAAACGGAGGTCAATCACAAAAATCAGGAGCTTTCCAAGCTAAAACAGACCGAAGAAAAAACGGAAGACAGGATCCGTTCAACAGAAAAGACCATTGAGGTAATCCGTGAAGAAAAGGTACAGGTTGGCAGGAAACTGGATGCAAAAGAAAACGAATATAATCTTACCAAGTCATTGGTTGACAACCTGGAGGGGTTTCCCGAGGCCATTAAATTTCTGAAGAAAAAAGCCAATTGGAAAAAGGACGCTCCCTTGCTATCGGATATCATCACCTGCGATGAAAAATACCGGATCACGATCGAGAATTACCTCGAACCTTTCATGAATTACTACATTGTCAATGAAGAAAGCGACGCTTACCAGGCCATTAATTTGTTGAGTGATGCGTCTAAGGGAAAAGCTCATTTCTTCATTCTCGACAAGTTTGAAAAATTCCGTTCAGGAGAGCCCAGGATCTTTGAAAATGCCATTCCGGCAACAGAAATCATCGAATTTGATCCAAAGTATAAAAAGTTGGTCAGCCACATCCTCGATGGTGTTTATATCGTTACCGGGAGTGAAAAGCAGCTTCCTGACCACGAAAACTGTGTTTTCATCACTCAAAACGGTAAGATCACAAAAAGAAAATTCAGCATTTCGGGAGGATCGGTAGGACTGTTTGAAGGGAAAAGGATTGGCCGAGCCAAAAACCTCGAAAAGCTGGAAAAGGAAATCAAATCACTCAGAATTAAACTGGATGATATCGAATCCAATTTAAAAGAGCAACTGCATGCACTGGAAGATTTAAAGCAAAAAACCAGGAAAATTGATATTGAAGAGCTCAATGAAAAAATCCATAAGCTGGATCAGGAACTTGTTTCCGTGGAAACGAAGCAGGAGCAGTTTTCCGAAATGATCTCAACGTCTGCACTAAGAAAAGAAGATCTTTTGGAGCAAATGGATTCCCTTTCCCAGGAATTGACTGAACTAAAACCTCAATCAGAAAGCCGGGAAAGTGAATTGGAAATTCAATTAGATCAGTTGAATAACCTGCATGACGAGCTTTCGGAATTAAAGAAAGTCCTGGAAGTAAAATCATCTGCATTCAACGAAGAAAACATCAACTTCCACCGGCACCAAAACAAACTCACCAGTGTAGAACAGGAGATCTCTTTTAAGCAAAACACATTTGAGCAGAGCAAGGAAAGGATTGAGAAGAACCAGGAAGACCTGAAAAAGAACGAAGAGGAGATAAAGAAAATCATTGACAGCAATGAAATTCAGGAAGACGAACTGGTAGAAATGTACGAGGAGAAAGAGCGCATCGAACAGGCTGTCAATGAAGCTGAAAAAGACTATTATGCTCAAAGAGGTTCCATCGATGAATTAGAAGATGATGCCCGGCAGATCCAGCGAAAAAGAGAAAGTGCAGACACCCTTCTCATGGAGCTTCAAAACAAGCTGAATGAACTTAAGCTGGAGATCAATGGATTGAAGGAACGACTGTCGGTCGAGTTTAAAATTGACATCGACCAGCTATCCTTTGAAAAGGACGATGATCAGACCGAATTTAGCGAAGAAGAATTGATCCAAAAGGTTGAAAAATGCAAGGAAAGACTGGAAAAGATCGGGCCTATTAACCCGATGGCGATGGAGGCCTACAATGAGATTAAAGAAAGACACGTATTTATTACCAATCAAAAGCAGGATCTGCAAAATGCCAAGGAATCCTTACTCACAACCATCGATGAAATCGATATGGTTGCCAAACAAACTTTCCTCGATGCATTTTACAAAATAAAAGACAATTTCATCACGGTATTCCGCTCCCTCTTCACAGAGGAAGACGATTGTGATTTGCGACTCTCTGACCCGGAAAATCCATTGGATTCGTCCGTTGAGATCATCGCCAAGCCAAAAGGCAAAAAACCATTGACAATCAATCAATTATCCGGGGGAGAGAAAACCCTCACTGCCACCTCACTGTTATTCTCTATTTACCTTTTAAAACCTGCTCCATTCTGTATTTTTGATGAAGTGGATGCACCTTTGGATGATGCCAATATTGACAAGTTCAACAACATCATCAAGAAATTCTCAGAAGATTCCCAGTTCATCATTGTCACACACAATAAGCGAACAATGGCAAGTACTGATGTTATTTACGGAATCACGATGATTGAACAGGGTGTATCAAGGGTTGTTCCGGTAGACCTGAGAGAATTAGCTTAGCAAATTTGTAGTTTTTTACCATTTATTTTAACATGGATAACATGAAAATCAATTCATTCTATTCCCATGAAAACCTTACATTGTGATTTTTTATTATTTTTATTTCTTAAATGACTGATTTTGAGTAAGAAATAAGTGATATATTTAAGTAATGATTTATAAAGATTTTTTACATCTTTTAATCGTTGCGTGATACCAACCAACACCAATTTTTGATGATGATTATTTACCACAATTATGAGAGGATTTTTACTCTGTTTAGGTGTATTCTATCTCCTGTTACCAACCGCCTCCTTTGCGCAAACGCTTAGCAATGTAACAGTTAAGTTTGAAAGCGGGCTGATTGCCGTTCATTACGATATCGAAAGTCCCGACCCCTCTCAATTGTTTGAATTCTACCTATACGGTTCGCATGACAATTATTCATCCCCACTTATGGAAGTTACCGGAGATGTAGGGCAGAAGGTCAGCTCAGGACGGCAAAAGGTTATCTACTGGGATGCAAGAAAAGAATTCGGAAACTTCAAAGGAGATGTAAATCTCAAAATAAAAGGTGATTTCTATACACCTCTTGTCGCCTACAACGATTTTATTAACGATCAAAAAATTAAGAAATCAAAAACCATGAATATAACATGGGAACCAGTGGCAGAATTTGAAGAGCTGACTTTTGAGATCGTGAAAAACGGAAGCCCCATTACCAGGAAAATTT
Organism: uncultured Cytophagales bacterium; assembly: GCA_913057175.1. Lineage (GTDB taxonomy): Bacteria > Bacteroidota > Bacteroidia > Cytophagales > Cyclobacteriaceae > CAJXNP01. The sequence continues at coordinate 208,857 of CAJXNP010000013.1, read as the reverse complement.
CCATTCGCAATTCGGGAAAATATACGTGGACGGTTCCCGGAAACTATAAAGCCGGCGACGGATACCGCGTAAAGCTCGGTTCGAAGGAAAATCCTATGAAATATGAACTCTCGGACGAGTTTACCATAAAAAGAAAAGTTCCGACATTATTGAAAATTGCCCCTGTCGTAGTAGCCGGAGGGGTTTTTGTCATCATGATGGGTGGTGATGAAAGTCCGGGAGGGCAGGAGACCGATGAATCAATCCCAGATCCACCAAACCCATAAACCACGAGCCAAGAATGAGGAGTTTTAAAAACAAAATAAATCTATTAATCTTAGGAATGCTGGTTTTAAGCCACATTGCCTTTTCTTCGGAAATTGGCGAAGAGGCTGTGGTTTTATCTGGTAATGCTTTTTTGACACCTCCGGTTTCGGTTTACAATTCTGTGAATGACGAAATATTAACAATCTGGGCGAATCCAAAATCTGGTTGTGCTAATAATGTGGAACTGGTGGGCCAGAAATCAGATCCTGAAACGGGTGCAAAAATTGGCAATGTTTTTACAATTCATTCCATTTCCGGAAGCTGTCCTTCATCACAAGTATCTACTGAAATACCCGCTATTTCCTATGATCCTGTAAATAACCAGTATTTTGTTGTTTTAAAAACAAGAACAACTTCAGCAAGAAAAGTAATTGGGTTTCTCATTAATGATGACGGTGTAAAAACTTCCAGCGTAATTGAGTTTGAATCAAATACTTTTGGAGATCCATTCAATCATTTACTGGTTGATTTTGATCCTACTTTAAACAAATTCATTGCCGGATACCATTTACAAACCGGATCGGATATGGCATTGCATCTCCATAAAATCAATCCATCGAACGGACAGACCGAAGGTAGTGAGCTAATAATTGATAAAAACAGTTTGAACAGCGATTTTTCTGGCAATAAAGGACTCCATTCCAGTGAAATTATTTACAACGTTGATCTTCAAAAATTCTTCCTGGTATTCTATTCTGAGGATTTACTGACTTCTGAGATATGGGGAAATATTATTGATCCGACAACAATGGGGTTGGAGGGAAGCTTTTTCCGGATAGGCCCCGACGCCATCTCAGAAACTTATAAAAACCCAGTAATAACCTATAATTCCGCTGATAGTGAATTTTTGGTTGTCTTTGAAAAAATTTTCAGCCCTGGTTCAGGTTTTGAACAAGTCAGAGAGATTTATGGACAAAAAATTTCAGCATCCGATGGTTCAAATATTGGATCAAATGAGATAGTGAGTGAAATACCCGGATGCCCAAATCCAGTGACATGCTCTCAGCAAGCCAAGCTACCAATTGTGAGGTTTAGCCCAGTTAAAAACGAATACATGGCTTCATTCTTTGGTATCATAGCTACTTCAGGAAGTGAAAATTATGATCTCTTTGCATCAAGATTATCAACCAGCGATTTATCAATCATCGATGGAGAAAGTTTTTCAATGGTTCCTGAAGTTGGAACCTCTGTCGACGACAACGACAATTTACTCCCTCACAACATCCTCTATTTTGAAGAAACCGACAAATTCTTCTACACCTGGATCAACCAGCAAACCAATGAAGTCACCACTCAGCTTAGAAAGTATCAGAACCATGCTCCTACTGATTTTACTTTAGATGGAAATTCTATCGATGAAAACTTAACAACAGGATCGATAATCGGAACTCTTAATACTGAAGATCTCGATGAAGATGACACGCACAGCTACCTGCTGGTTGCAGGAGAAGGCGATGCTGACAATGGTTCATTTGATATCGTTAACAATGAATTGAGGTCAGATGTAGTGTTTGATTTTGAAGAAGGTAATGAAAAGTCTATCAGGATCAGGTCAATAGATTCATTTGGGGAAAGTGTAGAAAGATCTTTTACCATTCATATTATTGACATCAACGAGAACCCTGTTGATATTTCCCTTGATAATAATACCATTCAGGAATTCCGACCCATCGGAACACATATTGGAAACCTTTCGACCATTGATCCGGACTTTGACTCATCACATTCTTATGAAATCGTTTCAGGAGATGAATATTTTCAGGTTGAAGCCAACGAGTTAAAAACCAATTCGGTTCTTGAATACTCCGAGAGTTCAAAATTGACCGTAACGATCAAGGCCATCGACAGCGAAGGTCTTGAATTTGAAAAAGAATTTACCATAACCATTGAAGAATACCCTGATTTCACCGAACCGGTCATTTCCAATCAATCTTTCAAAGAGACATATCTGTACAGCAAATCTTCAGAACAGGTAAGCATTACTGCGCGAGATGACCATGGAATTGATAAAGTTACTCTTCATTTCAAAGGGATCGCCGATAGTGATTGGTCTACATTAAATGTTGAGTCGGATGATAGTGTGTTTATCGCAGACATCACCAGAGTCATGCTGGATGAGTTGGGGATTACTTATTATTTCGAAGTTTCTGATATCAAGTATTCCACTTATTCAGACACCACCCTCATGACCTTAACTTTTCAGGAAGGTGATATCAGCTTGAATAACCTGCTTTACGGAGGCCAGGAAAAAGATTACCAGATCATTGCCATACCTTACCAATTAGAGAATAATTCCGTATCCAATATTTTCGTTGACGATCTCGGTGCCCAGTCATCTTCTTCCTGGAGACTCTTGAGCTATGAAGACGGAACATGCTGCAAGGAGTACCCAAACTCTATGAGTTCTATCGCGCGGGGAAAAGGGTATTGGTTTAACCAGAAAGAAAACCATGGTATTTCAATTGGAAGTGGCAGGGTTGATTATGACCCTGAAGTAGAATATTTTGAAATATTACTCAATGCCGGATGGAATCAGATAGGAAACCCTTATCCGTTTGACATCAATTGGGCAGATGTGGTAGAATCGGAATTGAACGGAGATGTTTTCAACACGGGAAAAGTTTCCAATTCTTTGATCCAATACAAAAATGGAAGTTTCGTCACCGACGGAATCCTTAAGGCTATGACAGGGGCGTTTATAAGCGCAGAAGAATCCGTGACCATTTATGTTCCTTTGAAAAAAGCCGGCACATCCGGTGGTGGGAGAATTGCCGAAAGTATGGAAAACAAACCGATCGATGAGGAGCAGTGGATAGTTCCCATTCAGTTGACAACTAATGAAAACACCTATTCCTTAGGCGCAGTTGGCATGCACCCTGAAGCTAGCTTTTCAAAAGATGCGTGGGATGAACTGCTTATTCCAAGATTTGGTAACTATGTGGACTATTCATTTGAGCATACAGAATACTTTTACAATAAATTTGCCCGTGACATTGTCCCAACTTCTCAAAATCACATTTGGCAATTTACCGCTTCTGCAAGAGATGGTGGAACAGCTCAGCTTAAATGGAACAATGATTATTTCGGACGAGGGAATAAACAATTACTGCTGGTTGATCTGCAAACAGGCATGACAACCGACATGTCGAAAGGAAATTCATACGATTTCAATCTTAATGAGGATAAAAGGTTTGAGCTGGTTTTTGGCGATCATGAGTTTATTCAGGATTACCTGAGCAAAATAGAGGTTTCGGCAGGTGTTCCCTATCCCAATCCTTTCAATTATGAATTGAACATTCCGATCATACTTCCTTCAAATGAAGAGGGATTTGACGTTGATCTGGAGATCTATAATTCACAGGGATTGAGGATCTACCAAAAGAATTATCAGGAAATTAATAGCAATCTTCATCGCATTACCTGGGATGGAGAAAACTACAGTGGAGAATTTACCAATAGTGGAATATATGTATATAAGGTAACTATTAACAACACCGGGAAAACTTTTTCCGGAAAAGTAGTCAAAAAATAAACAGCATTATGAAGAAATCCATCAGCATTATTTTAATGCTATTTTTTACCACGCTAGCCTTTGGGCAGGAGATGCCCATCTCAGCAGGTACAGAAGATTTTTATCTGGATTATTCAGGGAGATATACGGACAGAAAAGTGCCGGAAATCATCTGGGAAAATCCAAGGTATGACAATGAGATCCTTCAGATAAGAAAATTATCACTGAATTTATTGATCAAATCCCAATCAAATCTCAACGAAGTTGAGGTGTACCTGAATGAACAAAAAACCAGTACGCAACGAGGATTCAAAATCGTCAAAGATCAGAATAGCACCCCCTATAGCAAAAGGATCAACACTGACCTTATGCTCCAGCAGGGCAGCAATATCATTAAGGTGACTGTCATTGATGAGAATGGGTCTATGGCCACCTCTATTCGCACAATAAAGGTTGACATGGATGAAATGACAGCCAGCGCATATAATCGAACGGACTATGCGGTATTGTTTGCCACGGATAGTTATGATTATTGGGAAAACCTGGTCAACCCGGTTAACGATGCGCAAACCATCGCCAAAGAACTTCGGGAAACTTATGGTTTTGAAGTAGAAGTTGTCTTAAACCCAACCAAAAAGGAAGTACTTCAAACCTTGAGAAAATATTCAAAAGCCACATTTCTACCTAATGACCAGTTCTTTGTGTTCTTCGCCGGACATGGTCATTTTGACCAGTATTTCAATCAGGGGTATATGGTTTGCCAGGATTCCAAAAGGGATGATGAGGAAAAGCTTTCATATATCTCTCATTCCAACCTTCGGGATATTGTCAACAACATCCCTTGTAAACACATTTTTCTTACAATCGATGCATGCTTTAGCGGCACATTTGACCAATCCATTGTCAATTCAGGCCACAGGGGAATGGAAGTCTATGACGAACTTAACAAGGTAGAATTCATTAATAGAAAACTACAATTTAAAACCAGAAAATATTTGACCTCGGGAGGTAAGGAATATGTTTCCGATGGTCAACCTGGCTCCCACTCTCCCTTCACAAGGAAGCTATTGGAAGCCCTGAGAAGCAGGGGTGGAGACGATCAAATATTGACCTTAAATGAACTAAAAATATACATTGAAAAAATCAGCCCGGAACCTCGCTTTGGTGAATTTGGCACCAATGAACCGGGCAGTGATTTTATTTTCGTTGTAAAGTAGACTGTGGATTAAACGAGTAGGTTGTAACCTAGGAGTAGGTTGCAGATGAAAAAGGCCAGGTTCGAGCTGGCCTTTTTCTTTGACCCAAAATTGTTGACCTATTGTGAATTACACTCTCATTACGAAGTTCTAATAACAAATTTAGGCCTAATTTTTTCATGGATTTGGTTAGTTGAATTGTAAATTCTTTTAGCGAGAATTTTTTAGGGAATTCCTGAATTTGAAGAAAGTATAAATGATAAACAGGTAAAGAAGGCCTGTCACGACATAATTTAGTTTTACCAGATTCCATTCTGAAGTAAATTCCGCACCACTACCTGAATAAATATCTTGCAAGGCAAATATGCTAAGCAAAAGAAAAATACCCGATAACAAGCAAACTACTAAAATGCCAAGAAAGTAATTATTAACGTTTTTCATTTTACAATTAGAATTTTATTGTACATAACACTTTAAATTATTAACGAGGCTGAATTGTGCCAAGTATTGGGAGAACATGAAAATAGTTTCAAAAGTTTGACGAAAGTATTTAGAAGGTCAATAGGAGACAAATAGAAGAAATAAATTAATGTTTCGGAATAAATGATTGCCTTTCAAACACCACAATCTCCTTTGGCTCAAACAATTCCCGTTCATTGAATACCTCCCGGAAATTAAAATTTGACCGGATTTCGTCTGCGTAGTCGCTTCGGGTGATCAGGTAAGCATCCGGATCGGCCTCCATCATGGATTTTACCTGGTCGATGGTTTCTGCATGATCGACGACCCTTTTCAAATGAAAAACGATGGCGGGATTCATGCGCTGGAAATAAATCATTGGCCTGGTGGTATCCGCCTCCTCCAAAAATGCATGAACAGGATTTAGCTGGTTTACCTTAGGATACGCAACATTTAATAGCAACGAAGAAAACACGATAAAACCTGTTGCAGCAATTCCCAAAGCCTTGCTTTTTTTACCTTTCCACAACTGGTAAAATCCTGCTAATGCAAATAGGCCCATTATTGAAAAGTAAACGGAAAGGCTTTGCAGATGCATAAATCTTGTGTCAGCCCCTAACCCAAAATAGATACTGAAGGGAATGATCAGATAAATGATAAAAAGCACGATCAAGCTAAATTTGAACCACTTTATGCTTTTCTCTCCATTTAGCGATTTGTTTAAATACGCTCCGAAAAGGATCGCTAAAAACGGATAAGCCGGAACGGTATAATTCGGCAATCTCGTATCAGCCAACGAAAAAAACACAATGACAACCGATGCAAATATTCCACAAAAGAAAAGAAATGTATTGCCTCTCTCCTTCCACCAATTCCGATAGCATTGTATAATAAAAACTGACCCGGGGAGCATTCCTACTAAAACAAAAATCCATGTGGTGAAAAATGTGCCCCCATGTCCTTCCTGTGGATCACTAAACCGGTTGATGTTATGATCAAAGAGAAATCCCTTTATCCACGCGCCATCTGTTTTCAAACCAACCAAAATATACCAGGGCAATGCAATGAGAAATGACAACATAAGTCCTGACACAGGGCGAAAACCGAATATTGTTTTGAGGTTAAAATTTCTGGACAAAAGGATAAACAACAACACGGCAAAACCTGGCAAAGCAATGGCAATCGGGCCTTTCGCCAAAATCCCAAATCCTATGGAAGCATATGCCAGGTAAGTAAATCTTCTATCCTGGTTGATATATCCATCAATAAAAGCAAACCCAGCCAGAGTCGTGAAGAAAACCAGAAAGGGATCGGGTACGGCAAGGTGAAATTGAAGTGCAAAATGAAGGGAAGAAACCAATGCCAATGCAGCGATAAATGCGACAGATCTATTTAAAAGCTTCCTTGCGAATAAATAGGTAATCAATACTGTTAAAGCCCCGAAAAGAGCAGAAAAAAAGCGGGAGCCAAACTCATTTACCCCAAAAATCTTATAGCTCACCATCATAAAATAATAATGAAGCGGTGGCTTATCTGTCCTCAATTGTCCATTAAAAGTCGGAACAATGTGATCATTTGACTCCATGAGCTCTCGGGCACATGTTGCATTTTTGGCCTCATCCAAAATGTAAATATCAGGCCCCCAGATGTTTTGAATGCAAATGACAAATGCTATAAAAAAAATAAATACAGCATTATTTATTTTTAAATTGGGCATGGTTTAGTTTCATTGGGTTACTTTTTGATTACTGCAACACTTAAAATATGACTCAATTATTTTCAGCACTATTCTTCGCATTTATAGTCATTTACAACCCCGTAGTTTGGTTGACGGATTTTAACATGGCTAAAATAAAGGCAAAAGAAGAGAATAAAAACATCCTTATTTATTTCAGTGGTTCGGATTGGTGTAAGCCGTGTATTCAGCTGAAAAACAATATCCTGGATTCAGAAGAATTCAGTCAATACATAAACGAGAATTATGTTCTTATTCAGGCGGATTTTCCCCGATTAAAAAAGAACGGGTTAAGCAAGGAGCAAGAGCAACACAACGAAAAACTAGCTGAAAAATATAATTCATCAGGAGAATTTCCGCTTCTGGTTATTATTGATTCGGAAGGAGTTGTTATCAAAAAAACAGGGTACAATTATCAATCTGTTGAGGAATTCGTCAAAATAATTGACCAATCATCTGATTAAAATTGAAAATACTAAATTATACCATTTTCCTTTTTCTAGCACATCCCATCTTTGCCCAAAATCACCAGTTTGATTCCGTCTTAATATTAATGGGTTCACGATATGAGCTCACTGCCATTCATGAAAATGTCAGGGTAGCAGAGAAAGCTGTCGTAAAGGGAATTGAAGAAATCCATAGAATCGAAAAACTTATTTCTTCATGGGATCCTCAATCTCAGACCAGTGAGATTAATACAAATGCAGGTAATAAGCCAGTCGTTGTCGACAGGGAATTGTTTGATTTGATTGGCCGAAGTCTAAAAGTATCTGAGCTAACCAATGGCGTTTTTGATATTTCTTTCGGGCCGTTGGGCAAACTTTGGAATATTGAAAACGGAAAACAGCTCCCCTCCCAACAGAAAATCGACTCTACCCGGAAATTAGTCAATTACAAAAATATCATCCTTGACGCAGCGAATTGCTCTGTTTTCCTTTCTATTCCGGGAATGAAAATTGGTTTCGGGGCAATTGGGAAAGGTTATTCTGCAAATCGGGCCAAAGCAATCATGCGAAGTCTTGGAATAAAAAATGGCATGGTAAACGCTGGCGGTGATCTGACAACCTGGGGCCATACTATTGAAAATAAAGGGTGGAAAATCGGCATCGCAGATCCTGATAAAAAAGAAAAATATACTGGGTGGATCGAGGTGAAAAATGTTAGTGTTGTGACCTCCGGTAATTATGAAAAATTTATTGAAATAGATGGAAAGAAATATACACACATTATCGATCCTCGCACCGGTTATCCTTCCGAAGGGGTTAAAAGTGTGACCATAATTTCTCCGGATGCTGAATTATCGGATGCATTGGCAACATCAGTATTCATTCTGGGAGTAGGTGAAGGTCTGAAGTTGATTAGCAAACTGAAAAATGTTGAATGCCTGATCATTGATGAAAAAAATCAATTCTGGCAATCGAAGGGCATGAAATTAAACTTTTATTAATAGACAAAACATATCGAATTCAATATGGAATGTTAAATTGTCGCATTTATCAACCTATGAAAAAGTTAATTTTCCTGTTCCTCATTTTCATCACTTTACAATGGACACCCGGCTGCGTTTCTGTCAAAGAATATCAAAAGGCTCATCTCAATGATGATGAGATGAAATTGGAAAACCGGAAGGTAGAAGTGTTCGAATCTAATTTTCAATCCTATCGCGAGGGAGCAGTAGGAGGGACAAACGGTAACTCGGGAAGCGGATGCGGTTGCAATTGATCATATTGATCCTCTTTCTGATGCAATCTGTTCATTTGGTTGCGCAAACAAAAAAAGACAATAATCTACCTCCTATAGAAATTGACTTTCTGTTCAGCTATTATACTCAGGAAGGAGATAGTTCAGCTGTAACGGGTGGGCAGGGAACCGAAGAATTAACAGATATTGCCAGTTTGATCATCGTTAACATTCCTCTAAAAGACAATAAAAGTGTTGAATTAACTGGTGGTGTAAGTCATTACACTTCAGCTTCAAGTGATAAAATCGATCCAAATACGATATCATCAGCATCCTACCACAATCTTTCATTTTTACTGGAAGGATCCATTATCAAACAGGATACAGCAAAGAATATTGCTAGATCTGTAAATTTCCGCGGAAATATGCAACTGAATTTTATGTCCGCGGGGCTGGGATATTCATTCACAAAATTTTCAAAAGACAATAACAGATCTTTGACCTTTAATGGCTTATTTAATTATGACATCTGGGCACCTTACTACAATTTATCGAAGCTTTACCCCAGGGAAATACGATTTTCAACCACCCCACTCGATGGAAATTCCCGATATACGGTTGACTTTTCTACCACACTCAACCAGGTTATTAACAGGAGAATGCAGGTCGGTTTTAGTGCTGGAGTCATTTATCAATGGGGTTTGTTGTCAACTCCCTATCACAGGGTCTATTTTAGGGATATTGAGGCTCCGGACCTGGAACGATTGCCAGGAAGGAAAATCAGGTTTCCATTAATAGGCAGGCTCAATTATTATTTGAATGATTGGTTAATTATCAGATCTTTTTATAGATTTTATTTTGACAATTTTGGATTACGCGCTCATACCATCAATCTCGAGACACCTTGGAAAATCAACAATTTCTTTTCCATTTATCCGTATTACCGGTTTTATGTTCAAAATTCATCCAGGTATTTTGCGCCATTTAGCATGCATGAACCAGGCGGAACCTATTACACCTCTGACAATGACTTAGGATCATTTCATTCCAATATGCTTGGCGGAGGCCTTAGGTATTCACCTCCAACCGGCATTATCAGAGACGGAAAAAGCGAAAGCATGACAAAAGTAAAGTTCAGAACCGTTGAGTTCAGGTACGGGCAATATTGGAGGAGCAATGGTCTTCGGGCGCACATTTTCAGTTTAAATATTGGCTTTTTGTACTAGAAAAAGATAATTAATTGTATTCGTGATGCTATTTGATTATTTTTATCAAAATTTTTTGGTGCTAAATGAAATATTTTGTCTACATATTAGTTGCAGCATTTCTCACTGTGACAGGTGATTCATTTAGCCAGTCTGTTTTTCACGCAGATGAAACCTCAAATTCTACCCTCAATGATAAGAAACTCAAGGATCTGATAGAATTCTATCCAAATCCGTCTAAAGGATCATTTAAGCTAAATATCAAAGATGAGGGGGTAGACGAATTCAACCTAACCATTTATGACCTCAATGGTTCCATGGTTTTTGAAAAAACTTTTACAGGACTTTTTGCTGGTATCTCTTTTGATTTAAAGCTGAAAAAACCGGGACTTTACCTGGTTAAGATCAATACCGGAAAAGATCAGTTTGTTGAAAAAATCTTGATCAATCCTTAGACAGCCTTTTTGCTAACAAAATACCTCCTATCAAATCCAGCGCTTGACCAGGTTCACTTCATAATTATATTTGCAAACTGAATCCACTGGTTTGAAAAATATATTTTTATTCTTTGTCTTTCTAAATATTCAGCATGCATCCTTTGCACAAGAAATACACGTATTCGATTCAGAATCAAATTTGCCAATCCAGGATGTTGCTGTTTACACTGCGGATTACGTTCATTTTAGTACGACCAATATTGACGGTTTGGCTTCAATCGGATCTTTTCCCGAAAACACTCAAATTTACTTTCAACACTCTTCCTATAAATCTGTATCATTTTATAAATCCGACTTAGCTGAAAGTAATTTCACGATCAGTTTAAAACCCAAGATTATTCAAATAGATGAAGTAGTCATCTCTGCAAACAAACTGGAACAGGAATCCACGGAATTTCCAAGCGAAGTAATAGCCATTTCTCCAAAGACGGTTTCGTTTGCTCAACCGCAAACATCTGCTGATTTGCTGGAAGGGACGGGAAAGATCTATGTGCAGAAAAGTCAATTGGGGGGTGGAAGCCCGATGTTAAGAGGGTTTGCAGCCAATTCTGTCTTGCTGGTGGTAGATGGAATTCGGATGAATAATGCCATTTTCCGGGAGGGGAACCTTCAAAATATTATCAATATAGATCCAAATGTACTGGAAGGAGCGGAAGTAGTCCTGGGCCCTGGGTCTGTGATGTACGGAAGTGATGCGCTGGGCGGAGTAATAGATTTTCACACCAGGGAAATAAATTTGACGAGAAAGAAGAGTTTTTCTGGAGAAGGAATGGTTAGGTTTTCTTCCGCAAACCTCGAAAAAACTGCTCATGCAAACTGGGAAGTTTTATCTAAAAATTTCGGTTGGTTTGGAGGATTTACGTACAGTAGTTATGATGATCTGAGGGCAGGAAGCAGAAGACCGGTAGATCATCCCGATTTTGGAAAGAGAGACTTTTATGTAGAACGGATTATAGTAAAAGATTCAGTGATAGCGAATAAAAACCCCAACATTCAAATACCATCAGGATTTAACCAATATAGTACCATCCAAAAATTCAAATGGTCTCCGGGAAATTTACTTTCCATGCAATATTCATTTCATTTGAGCAACACCAACGATATTCCAAGATATGATCGTTTGGTTCTTGAAGAAAACGGCATTCCGGATTACGCTGAATGGTACTACGGACCACAATTCTGGATGATGAACAGTTTTAAAATCTTATCTGGCAATACAAAGCTCTGGAATGAGTCTTCCATTACATTTGCCAGACAGGATTTTAAAGAAAGTCGAAATAGTCGTCGTTTTCAGAATGATACAAGGCAAACCCAGAAAGAGAATGTAACTGTATATTCTATTAATTTCGAAGCAGATAAAAAATTTCATCAACATAAGATCTATTATGGCCTGGAATATATCTACAATGATGTAACTTCAACAGCATTCAGAGAAAACATTACTACAGGTGAAACATCGGATGCTTCTACCCGATATCCGGATGGAGGTAGTCAGACATATTCATTCTCGGCATTTTTCAACTGGAAATATCCTTTGGTACAAGACTTATTAACTTTAAATGCCGGAGGGAGGTATAATAACTACTCCTTGAATTCGGCAATAAATGGCTCTGAATTCCCTTTCAATTCTATTGAAAACAACAATCAATCTTATATTGGTAACCTTGGACTGGTGTATCAAAAAAATCGATTAAAATTAAGTTTATTGACTTCATCCGGGTTTAGGCCTCCCAATATCGACGATATTGCCAAAGTTTTTGATTCCGAACCTGGAAGTGTAATGGTTCCAAATCCTGATTTAAAACCTGAATATTCGTACAACCTGGAAGGAAGTGCAGAATGGAGGCCTTCTCCCTCTGTTTTGCTAAAATCAACAGTTTTTCACAACTGGTTACGCGAAGCCATGGTTCGCAGTAATTTTTCTTTTAATGGACAGGATTCGATCATTTATAATGGAGAATTGAGCAACGTTCAGGCTCTCGTCAATACAGGACAAGCCGTAATTTATGGATTTGATGTACTACTTTCATTTGAATTCTTTCAGCACTGGGGAATTGAAACCTATCTGAACTACATGAAAAGCAGGGACCTGGAAACAGGAAACTCACTTCGACATACTACTCCTCTGTTTGGTAAAACTTCTCTTTATTTTCAAAAAGGGAAAACCAAAATTGAATTTTACTCAAGGTACAACGGCAAAATTGCTTATAAAGATCTTCCCCCATCGGAGCAAAACAAGCCGCATTTGTATACTTCAGATGGCTCTCTTTCCTGGGTTACATTCAATGTCCGATCAAATTACAGGATCTCCAAACACCTGGATATTCATGCAACAATGGAGAACATTCTGGACAAAAATTATCGAACGTATTCTTCAGGAATTTCAGCGCCAGGCATCAATTTTATTCTTTCATTAAAGGCATCCTTTTAATCATGCCTGAAGTCAGCATAATCTTACCAGTCTGGAATGCGGAGGAATATATTCAGGAATGTATCAACAGTATTTTAAACCAATCTTACCAGAATTTTGAGCTGATCATTGTAACGAATGGTAGTAATGTACCGACACTGCAAGCAATTGAGCAAATAAAAGATAAGCGGATCATAAGATTTCATTTTGACCAACCAGACCTGATAAAAGCTGTAAATAAGGCGATTACGGAGTCCTCTGGCCGTTATATCTCAAGGATTGATTCTGATGATATCATGACGTTGCACAGGCTACAACTTCAAGTAGATTTCCTGAAACAAAATCCCGATTTTGCTATCGTTTCCGGTGAGATACAATATTTGGGTGATCAACTTAAGAATCGAGGTTATTTTCTTCATGTCAATTGGTTAAATCAACTTAAAACACATGAAGATATTTTTCTCAATCGTTTTGTAGACTCTCCGGTAGCAAATCCATCATTGATGGTGAGAAAAGAAGTTTTTGAACGGTTTGGACTTTATAAAGACGGCCCGTTTCCGGAAGATTACGAGATTGTCCTTCGATGGCTGGAAAACAATATGAAAATTGGCAAAATACCAGAAGACGTCCTTCAATGGAGAGACCATTCTGGTCGCCTCACCCGAAACAATGATCGATATAGCGTTGAATCATTTTACAAAATAAAAGCCAAATACTTCACCAAATGGTTTTTAAAACATTTTCCCTCAAAAAATGAAATATTGGTATGGGGAACCGGAAAAAGCGTGAGGCGAAAATCCAGGTACCTATCTGATCATGGTTTAAAAATTGCAGGTTATATCGATGTGAAACCTCATCCTTCCTCAAATCAAACCCCGGTTTATCATTACCTGTCAATCCCAAAAAATATATTTATTTTGTCTTTCGTCAGTGACAGGAAAGGAAGGGTTGAAATATTTAATTTTTTGACTAAAAACGGCTATCAACCAGGTATTGATTTTTACATGATGAGTTAGTACAAGTTTAAAATCGGTTAATTTAGTTTGCTAAAAGTAAGATTCAGAAGTTATGATTATAACTTTTATAAGTACAATTTTTTCTTTGAATAAAAATATTTTATCAAAATATGAAAATTCTAAAATTTTCGTTTTAGATTTGTAAATAAATTAATCAAGTACAAATTATTATTTGATTAATACAATTTTTTCAGCAACCAATTCCTATAAATGAAATATAATTTTCAAGGTTTGACTTCACTGGAAGTCGCGGAATCAAGAAAACAAAACGGAACCAATGAGCTTCGTCCAATGGAAGTTGAGAGTTTTTGGGATAAGCTCAAAGGTAACTTCCAGGACCCGATCATTATCATTCTCGTAGTTGCGTTGGGGATCATGGTCCTTTTTTCATTTTTTGATGTAACCGAATGGTATGAAGCTGTGGCAATAGGCGTGGCAGTCATTTTATCAACATTTGTTTCCACCTTCAGCGAATTTAAAAATGAGTCTTCTTTTCAAGTTCTCCAGGAAGAAGCCATGAAGATCATGTGCAATGTATTCCGGGACGGACAATTGGTCCGTGTTCCTATTGGAGATGTTGTTTCGGGAGATTACGTTTTATTGCAAGCTGGCGACAAGGTGCCCGCCGACGGAGTTATCATCGATGGTTCACTAAAAGTAAATGATGCCTCTCTCACTGGTGAATCAGAACACATCAGCAAGACAAGTATCGGGAAGGAAGGATCCATTCCGGAAAAAAAATTGGACAATCCCAATTGGCTTTTCCGGGGATCGGTAGTTGAGGATGGGGAGTCCATTCTCAAAATTATTGATGTTGGAGACAAGACGGTGTATGGTAAACTGGCAAACGAATTATCCGATAAGGAAAGCAGGCTTTCACCCCTTCAGGTGAAATTAAAAAATCTGGCAAAACTTATTAGTAAATTCGGCTATATCTCTGCCATTACCATTTTGGTGGCCTTCATGGCCAATAAAATCTTCATTGCCAATAATTTTGACCCGGTATTAATCGGAGAATACGTTTCCAATTGGAAAATATTATTTCTGGACTTTCTCAAGGCAGGTATACTAGCCATTATCATCGTTGTAGCCGCTGTACCAGAGGGCTTACCGATGATGATCGCCATCGTTCTCTCCCTCAATATGAGAAAGCTTCTGAATGAAAAGGTATTGGTGCGAAAACTTTTGGGTATTGAAACTTCCGGTAGTTTAAACGTTCTTTTTTCTGATAAAACCGGCACCATTACCAAGGGAAAATTCGAACCTGTGTTTCTCTTAACCGGATATGGCAAAAACTATAAAAAGTTTGATCAGATACCTGGAAAATTAGGAGATTTACTCAGTTTTTCCATTTTAGAAAACACATCGTGTGTAATTGCTCCAAACGGTAAAATTGAGGGTGGAAACCAATCTGAGCGTGCAGTTTTGAGCTTCCTTGGTACTGACGAACTAACAAAGAGATCCGAAAAAAGGGTTGAAGTCATCAAGACCATCTTATTTAATAGTGTAAGGAAATTCTCTGCCACAGAGGTAAGCAGCGACCACGAAATTCTGGATACCCACCAATCACGAGTAACATTGGTGAAAGGCGCTCCTGAATTAATTCTTGAAAAATGTAGCCATTTTATGAATGAGAATGGTGAGAAAATAGCTTTGGATAAAGACAAGTTTCATGAAATTTTAGAAGAAACGACCAATCAAAGTATCCGCCTGATCGCTCTGGCCATTACAAATGAATCTCTGTGTGAAGAAGATACTATTCCTGGCAATGGCACTTTACTTGGCATCATGGGCATCAGAGACGAGATCAGGGAAGAATCGATGTTAGCCATTACCGATGCGCAGAATGCCGGAATTCAAATTATCATGATCACGGGAGATCGGAAGGAAACGGCTACGGCAATTGCAAAAGAAATCGGATTGCTGAAAAATGACAGTGATTACATTCTTAGTTCTGAGGAGCTGACAAAATTTTCTGATGAAGAGCTAAAAGTAATATTTCCGGCCATCAGGGTTATATCAAGAGCCTTGCCAACCGATAAGAGCCGTCTTGTCCGCATTGCTAAGGAAATGGGTAAAGTAGTGGGAATGACCGGAGACGGAGTAAATGACTCTGCAGCTTTGATGCATTCGGATGTTGGCTTTGCCATGGGAAGTGGAACAGAGGTCTCTAAGGAATCAAGCGATATTGTCATTTTGGATGACAACCTGTATTCTCTTTCCAATGCCATCCGGTATGGACGAACAATTTTCAAATCGATCAGAAAATTTATTGTCTTCCAGTTAACCGTCAACGTAGCAGCAGTAACAACTGCCTTTCTTGGGCCGTTCTTTGGCTTTGATTTTCCACTAACGATCATTCAGCTATTGTGGATCAACATTATCATGGATACTCTGGCAGCGATAGCATTCGGAGGCGAGCCGGCGTTGAAAAGGTTCATGAAGGAAAAACCTGTAAAAAGGGAGGAAAATATTCTTACAAAGGATATGGCTTCCGCCATCATTGTGAGTGGCTTATTTATCACCATTTTTTCTATAATTTTTCTTAACATTGACTACTTCAAAGGACTGTTTCTACGAGACGGTGTGTTTGTCGAGAGGGTATTTATCACGGCGTTTTTCAACCTGTTTGTATTTTTCATTACATTAAATAGCTTCAATGCCCGGACAGACAAATTGAACATATTTGAGAATATCTTCAAGAATAAGAACTTTTTACTGGTCATTGTTCTGATTTTCGGCCTTCAGATACTCTTTACCTATTTGGGAGGAAATATATTAAGAACAACTGCATTGAACCTCAGAGAATGGATTACCATTTTTCTGTTGGCCTTGTCGATCATTCCGGTGGATATGTTTAGGAAGTATATTGTAAAGCAACTGGTGGATTAGGTTGTTGGACTAATAATTAATTATCAGGATCAGCAAATTTAAGTAGCGAATCATCTACTTCTTCCTCCTCATCCTCTACAGCTTCTTCTTTTTTATTCTTTTTCTTAAACAACCCCTTCAGAAAGCCCTTCTTTTCCTTTTCTTCCAATTCATCTGTTGACTCATCCTGAATCAACGACTCGTCCTGTTTGAGGTCTTCAGAAAAGTCTGACGTCGATTTAGGCTTGGGTAAATAATCTCCGAAATAATGTAGATAGATCATCTGATCATAGTTATAAAAATCATCGTATTGCTGGGATTGACGATGATACATCACAGAGTCGATTGCCGCGGAATCCATTTCAGCCATTGCCAATTGCATATCCAAAGGATCTTCTTTTTTGAGGTAAATTGATTCCATGCTGATTATAGCCATTTTATTGGTTTTCTTTTTGTAGGAAAAATCATCAGCAATCCCTACTTTCTTTTTATCAACGATCCATAAGTCTTCTTCAGGATCTTTTGGAAGGGAATCAGGTCCAAATAAGGAAAAGGTCGTACGAGTGACTTCTCTGTCTATTATGAAAGAAGAGTGATAGGCAGGACATATCTTAGTGGGCTTGCAGCTAAACACCAATCCGCTAAAAAATATGCATACACAATAAATTAAGACCCGTTTCATCCAGTTGCAGCAACAAAAACACCAAAATAAATGAATTAATCTTATAGAAAAACTTAATTATTCTAAAAAAAGTACAAATAATTAAAGCTTTTTGTTGCCAATTTGAAAATATGATGTTTCTTGATTACATATAGGTTAAACTAAAATTGTAACCCTCATTTCAAAGATATTACTTTAACATAATTTAACTTTGCAGGTCAAATTTGACGTTTCCTATCACTTCACATCCTTTATATTTGTCATTTGTAATTAAATATCTTGAATATCAATTATCTAAAGCGGGCATATTTTCTATTGATTTCGGCAATGTTTTTATTGTCTACTCACGTATCCGCACAGGATAACTCCTTTATATACAAAGGTTTTGCTGTTGATCAGGAAACCTTTTCCGATGTTTCAGGTGTCCATGTTTTCAATCAAAGAGGCAGAGGAACTGTAACAAATGAAAACGGGTATTTTGAAATCCCCGTTTACCTGAATGATACGATCATGTTTACAAGGATCGACTATGAAAGCAAATCTGTGGTAATTTCCGACACTTCAAATCTTTCCAATTCCATTATCCGTCTGAAGCAGAAAGTGTTCATCCTTGATACAGTTGATATTTATTCTGGCATCCCTGAACCCACCCACTTGTTTAAGAAAGAACAAAGGGGAGCTTATATTCCTGGCATAACAAGGGAAATCGATGCCGATCAGAACGACAAACTTGGATTTGGTGGATCTATGATGAGCCCGGCGACGGCTTTGTATCAGGCTTTTAGCAAAAAACACAAAGAGGAGCAAAAGTATCGTGAGCTTGTAAAGGATGAAAGGGAAAGAAATGAGGTAGAGCAAAAGGCCTATGAGAGATTGAGTGAAATCCTTGAAATAGAGGACATTGAAATGGAGCAGGAAAGTTACGATCAGCTAGTGGAATATTGTAATCTAAACCTGGATTGGGTGGCTCGGTCCAACAACTACGATCTTTATATCCGGGTGCATGATTGCTTGTCAAAATATGTAAAAAGCAGTAAATAGAATCTCAACTTGATGGTCATTCCCAATTCTATCCAAGCAAATCAGAACACACGCAATTATCGACATTGTCGGAAATTAATTCAGGTTTTATTTCTAACTTTTTAGATCAAGTCGAGGTTTTCATAAATTCTTTTACCTTTTGAGCCTGGAGAAAATGCCGCTCTTCGTGAGCAATAATAATCTCAATGGCTTTTGACAATGGATAGACAATGACCTGATTGACTGGAGAAGAGACAATTTCCTTATATTTTGAAGAGCTTGTTTCAGTCAAATATGACTTCAACTTTATTTGATTTATCTCAAAACGGCTGATGACATTTTTGTCAATGATGTTTCCTGAAGGTTCAAAAACCTGAAAAGTTTTCATCTTTTTATGAATTGTTTCCGGTTTTACACTTTTTAAAATTATACCTCCAAACCAAAGAGGAATAAAAGGGATGCTGGCCACCCAGTGTTTTTTGTATGTACCATTATTCAGCTTTTCAAAAATGACAAAGTATTGTTTGTTTGTGGTAATAATATGATCCATACATTGACCAATGCTCCAGGAATGCTCACCAGGTTTCCAGTTCAACTCCTCTGTGGATAATTTGGAGAATTCATCTGTATATTTCTCTGAAATCTGATCTATTCTCTCAATCCAGGAGCCAAGCATTGTCAGTATAATTTTTGTCCTTCATAAACTGATGAATCAGTTTCGGGAACTATTCTACCATGGAAATTAATGACACCTCCGCTTAATCCACTCACTTTTGCTGTAGAAGATGCCATTGGGCTCGCACTTAAAAAAATGGTATAACTGGTCAGATTGCTTGACACATAAATCTTAACAGAAAATCCTCCTTTGGTTTCGGTAATTTCATATCTGGTGATTTTCCCTTCGTCAGTAATTCCGCCTACACCATTATATCCCAATCCCCTGAAAGATCCCACTTGTAGCATGGCAGAAGTAGAATCAACAGCGAAAAAATTAATGGTCGGTGAAACAGGTACTTGCATCCCGGATCTTCCGCTAAGATTATTTGCTTCCAGCACAAATCTTTTTTCCTCTAACAGGGTCTTGAGGTTTTCCTTAGCCTTTTGTTGTTCCTCTTCTTTTTGTCTTTTTTTTTCTTTCTTTTCGTACTTCTTTCTCGTTTTCTTGTCAAGCGTCTCATTTATCTCCTGGCTGAAGCCTGAATTCACAGAAAACATCAGACAAAAAAACATTATCAAATATCTTATTCTGATCATGGCTTTAATTTTCACATTACTTTTCCAATTCGTGGAGTAAAAACCAATCATAAATATCCTGGCCTCCATAAACCCTTGTCCAAGTATCGTGCCCCATATCTTCATGGGTGGTAAAACGTAGCTTTGAATGACCCAGTTTTTCCAGCTCATTTAATCCGGGATAAAAATATTTTTGTGGAACGACCATATCCCTTCCTCCGGAAAAACACCAGACAGACAGGTTTTCATCGGCAATTGGTTTCATAAGTTCGGGATGACCATATCCTACGACAGGCGCAATTGCAGCAAACATTTCGGGATGTTTACTGGCAATATACCAGGTACCAAAACCTCCGTAACTCAATCCTGTCAGGTAAATCCGATTCCTGTCTATATTAAATTCTTCAATGGAACTCTCAACTATTAATAAAATATCTTCCTCCAGTTTCCACCAACCCTGGGGTGGCCCCTGAGGTGGATAAACCATTATCGTGTCCTGAACCGAGCCCAACATTGGATAGGGAGTTGATGAATCAGCCGGCCGATCGGGAACGCCGTCATCTAACCGTTTTGGTATTTCATCAGGAGTTCTGTTAGCAATATATTCAATGGAATCCATCCCATACATTGGTAGTTGCGGAGCAATGATGATAAAAGGCAAATCTCTTTTTTGGATCCATGCTTCGTATAGAGGTCCATGCTTGATGACATAATCAAGCTCGTCCTTAGCATTTCCTCTTTCTCCATTTCCATGCAAAAACAACATCAATGGCCATTTTTTACCAGGTTCATAGTGGTAGCCTTTAGGCAAATACATAAAATAATCTCTTTCTTCGGCTGTTGCCAAACTTTGATAGGGAACTCGTATTAATTCAGAATCGCTTGATTTTTCAGCAGTTTTGGAACATGCTGTGACGAGTATAAACAAAACAATACAAAGGAATGTAGAATGTGGTGTAATTTTTCTCATTTCTTATTAAAAAGGGGATTTTTTAGCAATCTATCAAAAAACAGGTATTTACAAAGGAGAAATTGATGCAATTGTCAACCGGCAGGTCAGTTGTCAATATAAGAAAACCTTAACAGGAAAAAGTCCCAACTTTGTTTTTATTGAAGTATTTGCCGGATTTTGAAAGTGGATACATCAATATTTTGATCAGACTTATTCTCTTGATTTTTTTAACAAATATTCAATTAGTGGACGGAATTTTTCCGGCATGACAGACTCACCGAATTCAACAGTCTTTGTATTTCCGCCTGCCTCAATGGTAATGCGATATTGATACTGATCCGGAATACTGCTTCCTGAATCTTGAGCCTGCTGATACTTAAAAAAGTCTGATTGATCAATTAGTTTTTCAAGATTTCCCAGTTCTTGCCCTGATAAATCCCGGGAATCTATTTCAACATTTGTGGCAATACCAGCAAAACCACCTGATCGTTCAAACTGAATATGAAAAGGCTTTTCTATACTCACGCCACTACAAGTTAAAACTATAAAATATACCAAATACGTTAGCACAACCTTTATTTTTTTCCAAATCATCATCTTTATCCTGGTCGGGCTCATCTTTTGGTTCGTCAGGAACTTCTGCTTCTATAACTATACCAACTTTGCCCCAACCATTCTTAACTGCTTTTTGCTCTGCACTATTTGTGCCAAACAATTCACCTGCCGTTTCAAAAGTTTTCTCTGCAGCTTCCTGGAAATCGGATGTTGATGACAATTTATCCCGAAGGGTAATGTACCATATCTGTCCTGCTTTTTCCCATGCAAAACCACCTAATTCCATTGCCACTTCATAAAAAGCTTTATTGGGAATACCTGAATTGATATGTACACCTCCATTGTCGCTTGTTGTATTGACATAATCATCCATATGCCCGGGTTGGGGATCTTTGCCTAAAACGGGATCGTTATATGCCGTCCCCGGGTTTTTCATCGATCGAATACCAACACCATTGACGTTTGAAGTAAAAAGCCCTTCTCCAATGATCCAATCAGCTTCATTTGCTTTCTGATTTTTGACCCTTTGCTTCACAAGCGAACCAAATACATCAGAAAATGATTCATTCAATGCTCCTGGTTGGTTTTTGTAAACCAGGTTGGCCTCGTATTGTGTCACTCCATGTGTCAGTTCGTGTCCAATGACATCAATGGAAATGGTAAATCTGTTAAATAACCGGTCTTCCTCAGGAAGATCTTCATCACCATCTCCATAAACCATTTTTTCACCATCCCAAAATGCGTTATCGTATCCTTTCAGGTAATGAACGATCGAGGTAAGCTGCATGCCATTTCCATCAATGGAATTCCTGCCAAATATTTCATCGTACAAATCGTAGGTCGCCCCTGCGCCATCGTATGCTTCATCTGCCCCTGGATCTCCTGTTGGAGGATCTCCTTCACTTCGTACAAGTTTGCCAGGTAAGGTTGATTTATTCTGCGCATCATAGATCTTTCTGTTTTTTTGCCCCGTAACGGCATCCGGCCTGGCTGCTGATTCGGCAAAAGAAACCCTAAGGCTCCTCAGGTTTGTCGAAACATTTAAATTGTTCTGGGCTTTATTTTTTTGCTGATCTGTTCCATTTTCAATGATCTCGTCAACCATATGAGGTGGAACAATGCATTGAATGGGGTTTCGGTGGTGATTTGTGCACATAGTTGGTCAGGTTTTGGATGAATATGTTATGTTATTTCACTAAGAACAAATGAATAACGATTACATGATAATTTACTTATTTTGTATCAATTTTTTAAATCCTCAGGTAAATATTAATGATATTCAATAAGTATGGTAACCCAATGTGACAAACATACTGATTCAAAAGATGAATTTTAGGCTCATTACATCTCCTGAAAAAGCAAAACAACAGTTACAGCCAAAAACCAATGTTAATCCGGATAGAATTAATCAACAATTTTCTCAACGATTTTGCCAGTTTTTTTGTCTTTCAATATAAGTTTTTTAGTACCGTAGTGAGTCATTTCCTCCTTGACAAGATAAAATTGATCATCGTATGACTGCTGATAATTTTCTTTGCTTACCCCTGTTTTTCCACGCCAGACCTTCAGATCGACTGGCTCCCAAATCCTGGTTTGAGCAGATCTCAAAGCTGCATCCAGTACTGCATTGACTACGTATCCATCATAAAAAGTTTCGCTGGGAGATTTCCCGTTCTCAAGTGAGTCAAACATATCGGCAAACATATGATTGTATCCCAGCTCATTCAATTCATCCCCTACAGGAAACATCCATCCGGTATTACTCTCCGACTTTTCCGAAACATAATCCGAACCTTTCCCTGTTGAAAACATATCCATCCCCGTGCGTAAAAACCCATTAATCCAAACCGTTCCTTCCGTACCCATCACTTCATCACGTAAATCCAGCCCACCACGAAACGTCCAGCTCACTTCAAACTGTCCAATGGCGCCATTTTCGTATTTGACGAGTCCTATAGCATGATCCTCTGCTTCAATCGGCTTTACCTGTGTATCAGCCCAGCACATCACCTCGAGCGGCCGTATATCTTTTCCGATATATCCCCTTGCTATTTCCACACAGTGACAACCTAAATCAAGGATACATCCTCCTCCGGACTGGGATTTGTCCCAAAACCAATCACTATGAGGTCCGGGATGGGTTTCCCTGGATTTTGCCCAAAGAATTCTCCCTAAAGCGCCATTTCGAATACTTTCTTCAGCTTTTAAATACTTAGGCGTATAAACAAGGTCTTCCAGGTATCCATTAAAAATTCCTGCTTTCTCAACAGCTTCCAGCATGCGAAATGCCTCCTCTGCATTTCTTCCCAGGGGTTTGGTCACCAGGACAGGTTTTTTATGCTTACAGCACAACATGACGGCCTCTTCGTGAAGATTATTGGGAAGGGAAACACAAACTACTTCAACATTTGGATGACTGATCGACTCTTCTATATCGGTAGTATAATGATCAACCTTGTACTTTTCGGCAAATTTCCGAGCATTTTCCTCTTTACGTGAACAAACGCTGACGACTTTGTCCTTACTTCGATAACCCTGGATGGAATCTGTGTAAAATCTTCCGATAAACCCAGATCCCAGCATAGCAATTTTCATGGTAATTCAATTTTGAATGGTGTTAGATAAAGTAAACAATTTCAAAGGTGTATTCCCATCAATGAGCTGCTTTTTTAATTGTTCTCTTTTCCCTGAAAAACAGAATAAAATAGATCAATACGGCTATTGCAATAAAGGCTGGAACAAACCAAATATTTTTCCATAAATGCTCATCATCTACAGTATAATGATCAGTAACGAAACCAGAAAACCATGTCCCAATGAACATGCCCACACCGTATGTGGCAAAAGTAAAAAGACCCTGGGCCGCATTCTTGATTTTCTCCCCAGCCTTGTTCTCGGTATACATGTATCCTGTCACAAAAAAGAAATCGTAACAAATCCCATGAAGAATAATTCCCGCATACAGCATCCATAAATTGGCCTCTACATTTCCATAGGCAAAAAAGAAATACCGAAGTATCCAGGCAACCATCCCAATGATCAGAATTCTCTTCACTCCTATCCGGTTGAATAGAAAGGGAATGGCCAGTATATAAATGGCTTCAGAGATTTGACCCAGTATCATTTTACTGGCAGCATTTTCCATTCCTTCTTCATTTAAAAAGAGGTTCGCAAATCCGTAATAAAAGGAAAGTGGAATGCAAACTAATATCGCAGCAATAAAGAAAATGATATACGGTTTGTCTTTGAATAAAACAAAGGCATCTTTTCCTAAAATGCCGGCAAAGGTGACTTTAGAATCCTGTCCTTTGGGAGGTGTATTGGGTAAAATAAAGCTAAATATTCCCAAACAAATGGAAATAACTGCCGCCATGTAAAAGGTCGAGGAAGTTCGTTCAATATCGAGAAACCCGATCATCAGCCCGGCCAGGATCCAGCCTAATGTTCCAAATACCCTAATCCATGGAAATTGCTTCCCGGGGTCTGTCATCTGATGGAAAGCAATGCTGTTTGACAGAGCAATGGTCGGCATATACAGCAAAGAGTAAAAAAGAATAACCCAGTAGAACGTGGTATTTCCAGTCACTTTTGTAGCTAAAACGAGTAAAACCCCACCAATAAGATGAAGAAATCCCATGATTTTTTGTGCGGCAAAAAAACGATCAGCGATCATGCCAATAAAGAATGGTGAAATCATCGTGGCAATTGCCAATGCACTATATGCCGCTCCTATTTGAACACCGGTTGATTCAAGAAAAATTGACATGTACGTGCCCATTGTCACGTACCATGCTCCCCATATAAAATATTCCAGGAGCATCATGATGGATAATTTCGTGAAAACAATTGGCTTCATAATCTATAATTCAGGTCGTTTCCTTATTCAGAGTAGCAAATCCTATTTTTTCAATATAATAATAAAATGCATTGCTGATCACCTGCTTCGTCGGACTGTCAGTTTTTCACTAACAATTAAGAACCCTGTTGATGAAAACTCATAACAGGGTAGTGTTTATTTAGAATTTGACCAAGAAAGACAAAGGCCAATTTATCCTTTTTAACATATTTACTTTATGAAACTTTAGATTTATTTATAGCCAGACATCTGATGTGATAACATTGTAAAATGAAATTATATCTTTCAATTTGACGTGGAATATTGCCTGAGCCAACGTGTTTGTTTACATTCAATGCTAAACCAATATTAAAACAAATTGAGACGACTCCCTTTACTATCGCTTTTCCTAATCCTTGTATTATGCAAATGCTCTGAATCTCATGAGGTTTCTATTGTGGGTGAATTAAAAAAATGGCATGCAACAACCCTAACATTCCAGGGCCCGGAAACGCATGAAAATGATACGCCCAATCCATTTACAGATTATCGATTGATTGTCGAATTCACCAATGAGGATCATTCCTATTCCATACCCGGATTTTATGTAGCTGATGGAAATGCTGCAGAGTCGGGCGCAAAAGAAGGTAATAAATGGCAGGTTCGTTTTATTCCTGACAAAACCGGCACTTGGCACTACACAGCATCTTTCCGTCAAGGAAAAAACATTGCTGTTTCGGACAACCCTGAAGAGGGTGAACCAGTGTTTTTTGATGGCGCCAGAGGTACTTTTCAAATCGCCCCTTCTGATAAAAATGAAAAAGATTTCCGGTCGAAGGGTAAATTAAAATATGTAGGAACAAGATACCTGCAATTTGCTGAAACAGGGGAATACTATCTGAAAGGCGGAGCCGACTCACCGGAAAATTTCCTCGCTTACGAAGATTTTGATGATACATTTTACAATGGCGATCAGGAACAAAGAATGGGAGAAGCTGCCCCAAATGAATCCCTGCATGCCTATAAACCTCATCTGAAAGATTGGAAAGAGGGCGACCCGACCTGGCAAAATGGAAAAGGTAAATCGATCATTGGCGCTTTGAATTACCTGGCATCAAAAGACATGAACTCAGTCTATTTCTTAACGCTCAACATTCAAGGTGATGGTGAAGATGTTTGGCCTTACAATAGCTATGAAACCAGGACCCGCTTTGATTGCAGCAAACTCGATCAATGGGAAATTGTGTTTTCGCACATGGATCAACTGGGCCTCATGCTCCACATAGTCCTGCAGGAAACGGAAAATGAAACCATGCTGAATGGCGGGGATATGGGATTTGAAAGAAAATTATACTTCCGGGAGCTCATTGCCAGGTTTGCGCATCATCTCGCCATTACCTGGAATATGGGGGAAGAGAATGGATACGCTGATTTTACGCCAGTCGCGCAAAACCGTAAGCAACAAAAAGCGATGGTGAAATACATAAAAGAGCATGACCCGTATCAAAATTTTACGGTCATTCACACACATGCAAACGTTAAATACCGCGATTCCATATTCAATGAGTTATTAGGCTATCCATACCTGGATGGACCTTCTATGCAACTGGGAAATCCTTTGAACACCCATCATGCAACTTTGTCCTGGCTCAAAAAGTCTAAAGCCAATGGCAAACAGTGGGTTGTAAACATTGATGAGATCGGGCCACACTGGCGTGGAGTTGACCCCGATGACCGGGCAGATCTGAATAACCAGGACAGTGTGAGGAAATATGTTCTGTGGGCAAACCTGATGGCAGGAGGTAGCGGTGTTGAGTGGTACTTTGGCTATAAAAACCACAATAACGATTTGGGTTGTGAGGATTGGCGATCAAGGGACCGGATGTGGGATTACACGCGATACGCACTTCAATTCTTTCAAAAACACCTTCCTTTTCATGAGATGGAACCGGCCGATTCTTTGACTATCAATCAAAATGATTTTTGCTTTGTCAAAGAAAATGAACTGATCACAATTTACTTACCAAAATGGAGTCAAACCCAAATCGACATGAATGAATTTATTGGTGAATTTGAGGTAAAATGGTATGATCCAAAAAATGGCGGCGAGTTGCAAAATGGAAGCATTACAACAATATCGGGCGGAGAAAAAATCGATGTTAGTGATCCTCCGGGAAATCCGGATCAGGACTGGATTGTTTTGATCAGAAAAACAGAATGAATAGAGTGAGTGATATTAAGGTTCCGCCAGTGGTCGGACAAGCACACTCTAACGGGTGTCTCCACCCTCCAAAAAACCTAAACTAAACAGCATTTATTATTAATTACTGTTATCCGATAAAATTTACGAAACTTGAGACATTTGGTAAAAAACCCACCCCTAACCCCTCCAAGGAGGGGAATTTTCCTGTTTTTCTGAATTCTGATAAATGGGGGTGTTTTTCTGGTTTCAAATAAAATCTCTTTAAAATTAGTGTATTGGCTAATTTTTGACTTTGTTTTAATTTAGTCGGACGACAGTATTTATTAATTTGAAAAGCATTACAATTCAATTGTTCAAATTCAAAAAATTCTACTCATGAAAATAAACTCCATCTACTTTGTTATTGCAATTCTATTGATAATATCAAGCTGCACCGAAAAGGAAACCAAATCCCAAAAATTGACTTTGGATAGCACCATAGTAGAATACTATTTGGCCAAGCTATCTTCTGATGAATTCCTGGGAAGGATGCCTTTTTCCGAAGGTGAAGAACTGACTGTAAACTTTATCAAAGACGAAATGCAAAAGGCAGGAATAGAACCTGGAAATGGGGATAGCTATTTTCAGGATGTAAACCTCGTGCAAATCAACTCCAACCGTGATTCCTTATTGGAAGTAAATCTTCCATCAAAAAAACTCGATTGGACATTGGGAAAAGATTTCGTGACCAGCGAAACGAGGGTAGAAGAAACCACATCGATCGAAAATTCGCAGTTTGTCTTTGCCGGATTTGGGATTGTTGCCCCGGAATATGGATGGAATGACTACGAAGGACTAGATATGACCGGAAAAACAGCCATCGTCATGGTAAATGATCCCGGCTATCAAAGTGGTGACAGTGAACTTTTTACCGGCAACGCCATGACCTATTATGGTCGATGGACTTACAAATATGAAGAAGCCGCCCGACAAGGCGCTGATGGTGTGATGATCATTCATGAGACCGAGGCTGCCAGCTACCCGTGGAGCACGGTAAAGAATAGCTGGAAAGGCGCAGAAATGGTCGTGGACCTGGAGCATAAGAATTTAAACAATTGCCGGATTCAAGGCTGGATTTCCAATGAAGCCGCCAGGGAACTCTTCGAATCGGCTGGATTAAGCTATGAAGATCTGACAGAAAAAGCCGGACAGAAAGGCTTTAAACCTGTTGAATTGGGCGCAACCTACTCCTATTCCATGACCAATGAAATGGAGTTTAACACCTCAAAAAATGTAATAGGAAAAATTACGGGCACCAAATATCCGGAGGAGACGATTATTTACACCGCACACTGGGATCATTTGGGAATCGGTGAAAAAGTTGATGGAGACTCCATCTACAATGGAGCGGTTGATAATGCTACCGGAGTAGCAGCGATCATGGAAATAGGAAGGGCATTTGCCCAGCTCGAAACAAAACCGGAGAGAAGCATCATCATCCTTGCCGTAACAGCCGAAGAGCAAGGATTGCTGGGGTCAAAATACTACTCTGAAAATCCCATTTATCCGCTTGACAAAACCGTTGCCAATCTCAATATCGATGCCATCATGGGGTATGGCAGGACAAAAGACATTACCGTGATCGGCTATGGACAATCTGAATTGGATGAAATAGTAAAAAGTGTAGCAGATCGATATAATTTGGAAGTAAACCCGGATCCTCACCCTGAAAAAGGCTATTTCTTCCGGTCAGATCATATCAATTTTGCTAAAATGGGTGTTCCGAGTTTTTATGGGAAACTGGGCAATCACAGTATAGCCCATGGATTGGAATGGGGCAAAGAACAGGAAAACCTGTACCGCCTGAATGATTACCACAATGCAACGGACAACTACGATCCGGAGATATTTGACTTAGGAGGAATTTTACAAGTCGGACAGGTGATGCTGGATGTTGGTTACGAGTTGAGCTTTGGAAGAACGTTTCCTGGTTGGAAAGAAGGAGCTAGTTTTAGCAGGTGAATGAATTAAGTGTTATTTTTAGTGGGAGCTAATCTTTTTCTATTTATCAGATTTATAAAAAAACAGCATGAACATCAAAAAGCGAAAGCCAATTAAAATTCATTCCTCATTTGACGAAATGCGGGAATATGGACAACAATATTCCCGAACATTGGATTCGGCTGGGTGCTTGGCTGAAATGCATAGATTGAACTGCAAAGTATTTGGTGAAAACTATGGAGAAAAGGTGTCCAAAACCGTCGAAATATATGTCGCCCTTCCGGAGGAAGACGTCAATCAATTTTATAGAAGGATAAACAAGGATATCTAATTGCGAAAGGAATCATTCAAATAGGCGATAACAACTTGGATATCTTCCTTTTTTAAATGGGGATAGCTTTCAAGAATTTTTGATTCAGACCAACCCGCCGCCAACCTCTCAAGAATAAATTCTACCGAAATCCTTGTGTCTTTTATGACGGGTTTGCCGAGAAGAACTTTTTTATCTGAAGTAATCCTTTCTTGCCAATTCATACTCCCAATTTACGAAATAAACTCTGATTGTGTTACTAAAGTTAAAAACCACAATTTGACTAGAAAAATAGAATCAAAATTTAAATGTCAAACAACCTTTCCTTATCCTTCTTTGACAGTCCATCAACTACCAATTGGTAAGAATCGTCAGTCCATTCGAAAATAAGCTGATCCTGTACCACATCATTCATCAAAATGGTGTTCCAGTGTTTTTTGTTCATGTGATAGCCTGGCTGTACAGCGGGGTATTTTTCCCTTAGCTCAATAGCCTTCTCAGGGACGCATTTCAAATTGACACTTTTGAATTCTTCCATGTTGGTGAGGGCAAACATTTTTCCCATCACTTTAAAAACCAACGTATCGGGGCCAAAAGGGGATTCTTCGGTCACACCGGGCTTTTGAATGCAGTAATTGCGAAATTCTTCAATATTCATGGATTAGAAAACGTGCCTGATCAACAATACGATTACGGCGATCAGAAATACGATGATAGAAATCCTGTTGATGCCATGCATGGCTTTGATGTTGAAATTTGTCTTGCGATTGGGGTCTTTTTTTCTAAAAAAATAAGTAAGCACTTCCCCAAACTGAAAATAATCACCAGCTCCGGGCATTTCGTTCTTTTTCTTGTCCTCTTCCATATGCTTCAATTTATTCCGGATCTCTCCAGTCTCCGTATTCTTTGATCAATTCTATTAATTCATCCAACGCCATTTCAGAGGGTATTCCTTTCTTCACCACCTCTTTTCCTTTGTACAAGGTAATTTTACCTCTTCCCGAACCCACATATCCATAATCGGCATCGGCCATTTCGCCAGGGCCATTCACAATGCAACCCATGATGCCTATTTTCACCCCTTTCAGATGGTCCGTTCGCTTGCGAATCATGGCAGTGGTTTCCTGCAAGTCAAATAGTGTCCTGCCACAAGATGGACAGGAAATGTACTCCGTTTTCGACATTCGGGTCCTTGCCGCCTGTAAAACCCCAAATGAGGTATCATTCAAAAACTTGATATCCTTAACCAACTCTTCCTTATTCGAATAGGAATAATTTTCTGTTGATAAAAATATTCCATCACCCAAACCATCGATCAGCAATCCTCCGATATCTGTAGCGCTGTAAAGCAAGGTTTTATCTGCGTTCTTTTCTTCATACGCTCTTTTTACTATAACCGTAACATCCAGTTTGTGTTCGATTAAATAAAAATAAAATCTTCTCAGCTCAGGAAGCGCATGATCATTGCTTGTATGAAGAATGAAAACGATGGTAGGATTTTTGGACACTTCGATTAACTCCTGACTCCAATCTTCGATAGAAACAGAAATAAAATTTAATTGAACGCTTTTGTCGGACGCAGAAATGAATTCGCTCAACCGAAACAATGGATAGCGATCGTGCCTGTCTTCCAGTGATTTCCACTGCTCAAAATTGACAATTTCTTTCAATCCGTTTGGCAGCATGAAAGGAATCGGCTTGGAACCTGAATAAACGAAATCCGTCCCCAGGTCATTCATGCCAAATTTATCCAACTCGGGCAAATAAATATGCCCTGTGCACTTCAAATCTTTGTATTCGATGTTTTCTATCTGGTGAATATCCGTAATGACCCTGGGCACATTTGATCCACCGATATTGAGTACTTCCCTGGTTACCCTTTTGGAATAAACAAACGGATCGATCGGTATTTCATGAACCTCGGGAATTTCCTTGTGGCCATTCCTTAAAGCATACCTTTCAACAAGTGTTTGCGCAACGGGAGCTTCGAATTCCGGCTCTTCCGTCAAAGAAACACGGACGGTATCTCCTAACCCATCTTCCAGCAATGTCCCGATACCAACAGCAGATTTAATCCGTCCATCTTCAGCCTCTCCAGCTTCAGTCACCCCCAAATGCAATGGATACGGTTGCAACCCTTCTTCGTCAAGCTTTTGAACTAACAAACGATATGCCTGAACCATCACCTGGGTATTACTGGCTTTCATGGAAAGGACAATGTCGTAGTAATTCAAGTCTTCACAAATCCGCAAAAACTCCAATGCTGATTCTACCATTCCAAGGGGAGTATCGCCGTATCGGCTTAAAATTCTGTCGGATAGGGAACCATGGTTTGTCCCAATACGCATGGCAGTTCCGTATTCCTTGCAGATCTTTACCAGGGGTGTAAATTTATTACGAATTCTTTCCAGCTCGGCTTCGTAGGCGACGTCTGTGTATTCTATTTCTTCAAATTTCTTTTTATCCGCATAGTTTCCAGGATTCACGCGAACTTTTTCAACGATCCTGGCAGCAACTTCAGCAGCGTTAGGAGTAAAATGGATATCGGCTACAAGGGGAGTATCGTAGCCCCTTTTTTTCAATTCATTTTTAATGTTTTCCAGGTTTTTGGCTTCATTGATGCTTGGAGCGGTAATCCTGACCAACTCACAACCTGCCTCGATCATCCGAATGGATTGCTTAACTGAACCCATTGTATCCATGGTATCAACTGTAGTCATCGACTGCACGCGGATGGGATTTTCTCCACCAATCCCAACATTTCCAATATTGACAACTCGTGTTTTTCTTCTAGAATACCTGGTCAGGCTATTGCAGTATCTCTTTATAGAGAGAATGCTTTCCATATTATCCATGTATGGTTAATTTGTTCAAAGTTAACTGAAAAGAATGAAATTTGTTCCTCATTGTCAAACACTTCACATTAATTTAACCGGTACCAACCTTTTAACGGAAAGTGATCAGACTTTTTCATTTCCCTGATGACCCTAAAATCTACAGGAATGATGGAATCGGAAGAAAACTGGTGATCGATCCTGATAAAGAACAAAAGACTGTTAAAGGTAAACCCAAACCCTGAGCCCACTTCTTCAAACGTATCGTTGGCCTTTTTCTTTAGTTTATAATAATTATTTCCATAAACCAATTCATTAAAATCGCAAGTTAAAATATAAGGATACGGACATTGCTCAATGTTTTTTATGATTTCATGAATCTCCACTGCTCGTTTTGAGGATGCCGAACCCAACTTCGTTACCGTCCTTTTTGAATTTTCGGAAAAGTGGTCTGGTTTTTTAAACTCACTGAGTTTGATTCCCATGGACTTCAAATGAAAATTGTAAATTCTGATGGTATCATCCTCCACTTTGATATCTGCATAAATACAATTATTCTGATTGTCTTTATTTAACAAAATAAGACCATTATTTACAATGGGGTATTTGGAAAATATTGCAAGTCCGTTGTCATTAGTTTCATTTTTAAAAGAATAGACATGTGAGTCGTATCCTCGTGTACTAAACTTTGGTGTATTATGGAATGCACTCCAATTCTCATTGGTGCTATATTCCTGGAAGCATTTTATTTCAGAATCATCATTTACTGCCCAGTTGATCATTGCAGTGTCTATCTTTCCATAGTCTCGTCTCTCACGGAAAAAATGGGCATTAAAACTCAAAACACTGAGGTCGGAATCCCTTATTTCATTCTTCTTAGGAAAATTATAAGTGTTGTCAATGAAATAATATCCTGCTAAAATCGAAGCAATCGGAAATACTGCCAGCTTCCTATATTTCTTCTTCAAGCCCAAATAAATGACAAAGATAAATTGAACAGATAAGAGAATGGGAATGAGGTAATTAAATAATCCAAAAGGCCAAAATACCGCCGGCGATATGAATACCGTCAGGTAGCTTATCAGGGTTAAAATACTCAGAAATATTATTATACTTCTGAACTTGAATTTTATCATTTCGGGAAGTTAGTGACCAGGGACAATGGTTCCGAAAACCATCGGAATGGCAAAATAAAAGAGAATACAGTTCTGATAAAAGTTCTCAGGAAATTAATTCCAGTTAATAACAAACTCTGTCAGATCATCTCCCTTTGCCAGGCTTTTGGTAATTTTCAATTGAAGTTCTTTGCACCCACAGATTGTCAATGCCCTTTCCATCCATCCGGCAATCCTGTGATCAAGCACTTCATTGGCCTCAGGAAATCGGGTCATGTGTAAAGTCATTCCTTTCGGCCGGTTCTCAACAACTTTGATAACTGCCTGGTCATAAAAGGATTCCATGATCTTTCCTGCTCTTGCCATCATAAATGCGGGTGTACTAATCAGGATAAATACTTTGTAAATGCCCGTCAAAGCTACCTTTGCACTATAATTTCCCGAATCCCAGGCGGCCTTTTTATTATTATAATCGTAAAACATCGTTCCGATTAGCTTAGTAGGCTCAATGACTCCGGCTTTGACTTCATACCACTCGGTAGCCATGATGCTGTTTTCATAAAGCCTTTTTGATTCCTCCGGCAACCGGTTTTTCCAGTCTTTGTATTTACCTTCGAAGTTGTCTTTTACAAATCGATCAATAGAAGTGAGAACTGTTCCTTTAACTTTCATTTATATTAAACCATTTATAGTTTAAAAAATAACATTTGAAATATAATTCAATTCCTTTATTCCCTGAAAATTTTTCGATGTAACCCATTGAAAGAACTACAAAACATGAATGTGATACTTTAACCTGAAAATCCGATATTTTTATGAGTGCCATCACAAAGAGGTTTATTGGAGGAAGCTCCACAGCGGCAAAAAGCTGTAGTCATGTTTGTCAGTTTGTGATTATTACCATCGCTATCTTTCCAATTTATCGTACCATGAATTAAAATTGGACCGTTTTTCATCAACTCAATTTCAACTTTATCGTCATGAAATCCACTTTCATTTTCCTCCAAAGTTGACAATGCACCAGATGGACATTTGGCTACCTGGCCTTTTATGGCCTGACCAGTCGCTCCAGACATATTTACCCAAGGACGATTTTGCGGATTGAATACCTCGGGAAGACCTTTAAAACAGTTTTGAGAATGGATGCAGAGATCGGGTTTCCAGACCACTGTCATATCACCTTTTTTATATTTTTTGGTTACGGATTTTTTCATGATGATTATGCTATCAATCAAATCAGGTTGTAACTGGCAATGAACTCCTTTTGTTCAGGAATAATCTTTTCCGGTAAACGATTGAAATACTTCAGGTTTTCACCCTGAAAGCTCCCTGATAATTTACCCTTTTCAGTTTTTACTTCAAACACATTGCTGACGGTATGAAAATACGGATTATCCTCTTCGTAAAAATCCATCACACCGATAATCGAAGACTCGATAATATCCAGATTTGTTTCTTCCTTTAGTATCCTCCGCATCGCCTGCAGTAGCGATTCTCCCCGCAAAACCGTGCCACCTGGGAAATGCCACATTCCTTTTCCCGGGTCAATTGTCCTTTCGATCAACAGGATCTCGCCCTTTTCATTCCTGACGATCATATCCACACACAAGCGGGGTACTTTGCTATAAACAAAGGTGTAATCTTCTCTTGAAAGCCTTTTAATCTCCATTGGGTTGTTTTGGTTTTTGTGAAAAATATTGCCTAAAAATATCGATCATATATGTCACAAAAAAGATAAACACAAATTACTAATTTAATTAGTATTTTTAGAACTGAAATACTAATTTTACTGGCAAGATGTATTTGAATTGTCACACATATTTCAGCATGAAGTACGGCACACTGAGCCCGGAAGAGTTGTGGAAAGAGTCCATGAAAAACAAGGTGAAAAAGCTCGTGCTTACCGACATCAATAATACATCGGGATACATCGATTTTTATCGGATTTGCCAGGAAAACAAAGAAGAACATGCTCTGGAGTTTGCTTTAGGGATTGAGTTCAGGGAAAATGACAAACTATTTTATATTGGAATTGCTCAGAATAATGAAGGCTTTGCTTCCCTCTGTGCCTATCTTTCCGATCACAATGCAAAAGAAGAACCCCTGCTTAGTCGCGCTCCTGAATTTACTAATATTTTTATCATTTATCCATGGGGAACCATTGCTCCCGAAGAGCTTCGCGATTATGAATACGTAGGTGTCCGGGCTCAGGAAGTGCCCCATATCAACCGGTCCGTCTATCGTGATCATACACATAAGCTGGTGATGTTGCACCCCGTAACTTTTAAAAATAAAGCGGGATACAATACCCATCGTCTATTGCGGGCCATCGACCAGAATACCCTCCTCAGCAAACTGGATCCAAACCTGCAGGCCCATCCTGGAGAGATGATGATGAGGGAAAGCGACCTTCTCTCCTACTACTGGCAATATCCGGAGATCATTACCAACACTAAATATTTGTTAGAGAATTGTGAAATAGATATCGAGCTCCACACACCAAAAAACAAAAAGGTCTTCGGAAAAAGCAATAAAGAAGACCACAAGGTATTGCGGCAAAAAGCCCTGGAAGGTTTCCGGAAGAGATATGAAAGCTACAATAGCTACGCGATGCAGCGCCTGATGAAAGAACTGGATGTCATTGCTGACCGGCAATTCGAATCGTATTTCCTCATCTCGCTGGATATCGTCGACTTCGCCCGTCATAAAAACTTCGCCTATGTGGGAAGGGGAAGCGGCGCCAATAGCATGGTAGCCTATTGCCTGGGGATCACAGAAGTGGATCCCATCGAGCTCGATCTCTATTTCGAACGATTCCTCAACCCGTATCGTAGCTCCCCGCCTGATTTCGACATCGACTTTTCATGGAAAGACCGGGACGAAGTAATCACGCATATTTTCAACCGGTACAAAACAAAGCACACCGCATTGCTCGCCACGTACAACACTTTCCAAAAACGATCAGTATTGCGCGAACTGGGTAAGGTGTTTGGCCTGCCAAAAAGTGAGATCGATAAAATCGTGGAGCAACCATTTGACATGCAAAACCGTGATGAGATCACCAGACTGATGTTTCGCTATGCAGATCGAATACATGATTTTCCGAACAATTTATCCATCCACGCGGGTGGCATCATCATCAGCGACAAGCCCATTTATCACTACACGGCAACGGAAATACCTCCCAAGGGCTTTCCCATCACCCATTTCGACATGTACGGCGCCGAGGATATCGGATTGCACAAATTTGACATCCTTAGTCAGCGAGGATTGGGCCATATCAAAGACGCTGTCGAGATCATTGAAAAAAACAAAGGTGTCAAAATAGACATCAGCCAAACCTCCATATTTAAGCAAGACCCCAGGTGCAACGGCCTCCTTTCGGAAGGTCGTGCCATGGGGTGCTTTTACATCGAATCACCTGCGATGAGGATGTTGCTGGGAAAGCTGAATTGCGACAACTACCTGACCCTGGTTGCCGCCAGTTCGATCATCCGGCCAGGAGTGGCCCGGTCGGGGATGATGCGCGAATACATCTACAACCACCACCACCCGGACAAGGTCAAATACATTCACCCTAAGATGGGCGAATTGATGAAAGAAACCTATGGAGTAATGGTTTACCAGGAAGATGTGATCAAAGTTGCTCATCATTTTGCAGGACTTGACCTTGCGGAGGCAGACATTCTCCGAAGGGGAATGTCGGGCAAATTCCGCTCACGACAGGAATTCAAACGGGTGGAAGACAAGTATTTTGAAAGCTGCAAGGAAAAAGGTTATCCCGACAAAATTGTCAAAGAGGTCTGGAGACAGATCGAGAGTTTTTCAGGTTATTCCTTTTCAAAAGCACATTCGGCCAGTTACGCGGTGGAAAGCTACCAGAGCCTCTACCTCAAAGCCTACCACCCCCTGGAATTTATGGTGGGCGTTATCAATAATTTTGGTGGCTTTTACCGGACGGAGTTTTACTTTCACGAGGCCCGGATGTCTGGTGCCAACATCGAAGCGCCTTGTATCAACCAAAGTCAATACTTGACGAGTATCGAAGATAAAGACATTTTCATGGGATTTATCCATCTGAAAAGCCTGGAAACCAAAATAGGTGAGCTGATTCCCAAAGAGCGTGAGCAAAACGGTTCGTATGAAGGATTGGAAGATTTTATTGCGCGAATACCTTTGGGGTTGGAACAGATCAATATCCTGATCAAGATCGGGGCATTCCGGTTTACAGGAATGCCCAAACGAGCGCTGCTATGGGATGCAAGATTGATTTACGGGCGAAAGAAGGATGTGCGCCACAGCAGGGATATGTTCGCTTCTCCGCTCAAAAAGTTTCCCGTTCCAAAGCTGGACGAAAAGCCATCTGAGGATGCGTTTGATGAGTTGGAATTACTGGGCTTTCCACTTTCTGATCCTTTCCTTTTGCTTGAAAATGATGATTATGGTGATACCCTCGCCCGACAACTTACGTCAAAGGTGAACAAAAAAGTAGATATCGTAGGATATCTCGTTACTACCAAAGACACCCATACGAAAGACCACAAAGCGATGCATTTTGGCACCTTTCTGGACAAAAACGGTGAAGTGTTTGACACCACTCACTTCCCTCCTGTGGCAAAAAGACACCCCTTCCGGGGAAAAGGATTTTACCGGATGAAGGGCAAGGTTGTGGAAGATTTCGGTTATCCCATGATCGAAGTAGACAGCATGGAAAAGCTACCCATGATCAGCCGGTTAACTTCGGAAATGCAATCGCCGAAAATTGCGTGAGCTATTCTTTGATAATCTTAAAATTCCAGAACAGCCCCTCGCTGCTAAGTTGTACAAGGTATGTACCTGCGGGAAGGTTTTGAATGTCCAGATCCTCGTCAATCGAACCAAATTCGTTAGTAGTCAGTTGACGATAAAATACAGACCTTCCCAGAAAATCCGAAATATTAACAGTCACACTGGAATGCGCTTTAAAGTTATAAGTGGAAACATACAATGTTTCGGTCGTTGGATTCGGAAAAACATAGAATCCAAACTCTTTCCCTTCATAATTCACTGATATTGGGCGAAAGACTTCGGTCGTC
The DNA here is from genome assembly GCA_913057175.1 of uncultured Cytophagales bacterium. GTDB lineage: Bacteria > Bacteroidota > Bacteroidia > Cytophagales > Cyclobacteriaceae > CAJXNP01. The sequence goes on along the minus strand of CAJXNP010000013.1, from coordinate 170,198 downwards.
CCATCATAATCTGTTTGTGATAGTCGATAATAGGAAGTGCCGGAAAAAGGCTGTTCGTCGATGAACTCATAAAGCTGTGGCTGATTGGTGGTGCCATATCCTTGAACGGTCCCAACCTTCTGATAGTGAAAACCATCTCTTGATCGCTCGAGGGTGAAGTAGTCATTATTGAGCTCGGTGCCCGTTTTCCAGGAGAGGGTGATTTGGGAATCATTTGGTCGGGCTTTGAAGTAGATTAAGGTGACAGGTAAATTAGAAATTTCACCATCCTCATCAAATCCAGTATCAGTAAATCCACCTGGAGGCCAACTAACTGCAGGAGGAGAAGGACTAGGTTGACTAGTAATTATAGTATTTCCGCAAATGATTAATCGATCATTTGAACCTCCACCTCCATCAATAATCAAACCACCATCTTCAATAATTAATGTTTTTCCACAACTTAAATTAAGCTGATTGTCAAATACTATTGTTCCTCCATCTTCTACAATCACACTTGCATTTGTCCAGGTTTGGTTATTATTAATCGTGACAGTAATTCCTGATGGAATAACAACTTCAGAAGCATTATTTGGGCTAGTTGCGCCACCATTGCATGACCACTCTGCTCTACCACTTCCAGGGCCAGCATTCCAATTTCCAGATTTTGTTGCAGTACAGGTTTGTGCCTCACTTTTGATAGTCAAAAAAGTGAACAAGAGTAAGACTAATATTTTATTATCGGAACAACACCAATTCAAGTGAATGCTTTGCATTAATATTTTACGTATTCTAAGTTGACAACTTCTCAAATTCAATTCAGGACAAATCAATTTTTTTAAAACCAAAATTGCCTTTTTACCAGAAACAATTTTGGCTTTAAAATCATTTAAGCTTTTGGTAAATCTTGGAGGTTAGGGGTTTAAAGAGGCAAAGATAGTACTATTTTAAATTCACAGAGCAATCCTTAGGAAAAAGCATTTTTCCCAAAAAAATTCATAATGATCAAATGTCAAGTCACTATCACTCATACTCCTCTCTTTCAATCAAAGTCCCTCTGCGATCGTAAAAATTCCATGTACCGGTAAGCTCATCGGCTTTGTAGCTGCCATCTGACTCAAGCCGGCCATTGCTGTGGTAGTATTTCCAGTATCCTTCCTTTCGTCCATTTTCATAACTTCCCTCTGCCAACAATTCGCCTTTATCGGAATACAATTTTGTAGATCCCTCCAGAACTCCATTTTTATAGGTCTTGACTTCTGCAACAGCCCCATCTTCATAGTAGTCACGGACTACGCCCGTTCCATTCTTAAATCCTTCCTGCCTGATGGTATCGCCGTCCACCGTGTAAAAATCAGACACTTTAACCAGTTTACCCTCATTCCAGGTCTTTTCCTGTTTTAAGTTTCCGTCTTCATGAAAACTTCCCCACAATCCTTGCTCTTTTCCTTGCTCGTAGGTTCCGATGGTTTGCAATTGTCCATCATCATGATAGAAAAACCATTGGCCGGTTTCCAGGTCATTCTCAAAATTACCTTCTGCGATCATCATCCCTTTGTTGTTGAAATACTTCCAGTTACCCGTCTTTTCATCATTCTTGTATTCACCAAAACTATACACCTTGCCATTGGTATGATAATTATACCAAACTCCTGTCCTCAATCCTTCTTCATATTCCCCAATTACACTTTTATTTTTGTTCGGGTGGTATTCTATATAGGCGCTATCCATCAATCCATTTTTAAAGAAAATCTCCTTTTTTATAGTGGAGTATGGATAATAGTAGATCCATTTCCCCACAGGAACGCCATTTTTGTAGTAAGCTTCTGATTCCTCCTCTCCATCCGCGTAGTATTCTTTCCATTGTCCGGTTTTTTCACCAGCATCGTACGTACCTTTCGTTTTAAGTATTGCATGATCGTAATATTCCTCATACACACCATGCAACTGGTCATTTTTATAATTGGCCAACTTTATCAATGAACCCTCCTGCGAATATGATTTGAAACTCTCTGTCAATTCACCATCCTTATAATGTGCTTCACTCTCTATGGTGCCATTGGAATGATAGGTTTTCCAAAGTCCGGTTTTCTTTCCCATATCATAGGCTCCGTAAGTTTTCAGGTAACCATTTTCATGATATTCTTTCCAAAGTCCATCCTTTTCGTTGTTTTTAAAAGTTCCCTCCATGGCGAGCCTTTTGCCGGGATAATATTTCTTAAACAATCCATTGGCTTCACCCGATTGAAAGATTGTTTCTATATCTATGTGACCATTTGTATCATAAGCGATCCACATTCCGGATTTTTCCCCACCAACATATTCGCCTACCTGAATGAGCTGATTGTTTTGATTAAACGTCTTCCACATTCCTGTTTTCAAGCCAGTTTCATTCATCGTCCCGACGGATCGCAGCGTACTGTCCTGATTGTATTCAACGGTTTCCGTTTGAGAAAACGCAACTCCTGCAAAGCAGACAATGAAAAACTGAACCAAAAATAATTTCAATGACAATCGCATTCCTATTAAAATTTTAGTATTACAATTCAAAAGTGTTTGATTCTAAAGATAAAAATAATCTTAAATATGACTCGTCGTACCAGGGTCGGATACAAAATATTAGTTCAGGAAGGAAATGATCAGCTGCTAATTTTACAAACTGCTTAAAAGTTCTTCCTTCACCATTGCCATCCCAACTGAGGCTTTTTCTTTAATGTACCTGATGTTTTTACTGCTATAAACTTCAGGAAGATTAGGGTCAACGATATAAATGGGAGCATCTTGTTTCACATACTGAACAAGACCCGCAGCAGGGTAAACCTGAAGAGAGGTGCCTACCACCAAAAATATATCAGCGTTCATGGTCTCCTCCATGGCTATTTCCATCATGGGAACCATTTCGCCAAACCAAACAATATGGGGCCGCAACTGAAATCCCTTTTCACATTTATCACCAAGCTTTAGCTCCCACCCATCCAAATCGTAAACCAGGCTTTCATCACCCGTGCTCCGGCATTGGAACAGTTGACCATGTAGATGAATGACTTTTGAAGAACCGGCTTTTTCATGCAGATTGTCTACGTTTTGAGTGATGACAACAACATTGTATTCTTTCTCAAGTTCGGCGAGGGCAATATGAGCGGCATTTGGCTTTGCTGTCAGCGCCTGCTTTCTCCGTTCATTGTAAAAATTTAAGACCAGTTTAGGATTTTTTTTCCAGCCTTCGGGTGTGGCAACTTCCATGACATCGTATCCTTCCCACAAACCTCCGGAATCTCTGAAGGTTTTCAATCCGCTTTCAGCGCTTATCCCCGCTCCAGTAAGCACCGCGATCTTCTTCATCGATGATTTATTTCTTCTTTCTCTTTGATTTTTCCGGAGTCTTATCAGCCAATTCCTTGCACTCGGCAAAGGTTAATTCTGCAGGTGTTTTTCCTTTCGGAATTTTAACGTTCTTTTTGCCAAATTTTATATAGGGACCCCATCGACCATTCAGGACCTGCACATTCGGGTCTTCATCAAAGGTTTTGATCAATCTCTCATTATCGGCTTTTCTTTTAGCCTCTATAATTTCAATAGCCCGATCCTGTTCAATGTCGTGCGGATCGTCCTCCTTAGGTATGGAATAAAACTTATTATTATGTCGTAAATAGGGTCCGAATCTTCCTACATTAGCTTCAATTTCCAACCCTTCATATTCTCCAACGGTTCTTGGAAGCTTGAACAGTTCCAATGCTTCTTCAAGGGAAATGCTTTCGATAAACTGACCTTTCCTCATGCTGGCATATTTTGGCTTCTTGTCATCCTCGCCACTGCCAATCTGAACAACTGGTCCAAACCTTCCCATCCTTGCGAGTATCACTTCTCCGCTTGCAGGATCAACACCCAATTCCCTGGAGGCATTGATTTTGGATTTCTCCAATTGCTCAGTTTCCACCACTTCCGAATGAAACTTATTATAGAAACTGTCAATCATTTTATCCCACTCAATTTTTCCTTGTGCGATGTCATCAAATTCCTTTTCAACATTAGCAGTAAATGAAAAATCAATAACATTCGGAAAGTGATTAACCAGAAAGTCATTGACGATCATAGCCATATTAGTAGGGAACAGCTTATTTTTTTCCGTTCCGGTAATTTCTACCCTTTCGTGTTTGGCTATCTCATCATTCTGAAGGATTAACTCAAAATACTTTCTTTCTTTTCCTTCTCTGGATTCCTTTAGAACATAGTTTCTTTTTTGAATTGTCGTAATGGTTGGTGCATAGGTAGATGGCCTTCCAATTCCCATCTCTTCAAGTTTTTTTACAAGGCTGGCTTCTGTGTATCGTGCAGGCGGACGGGTAAACCCTTGTCTGGCCAAAATATTATTCAGATTCAAAACCTCACCAATCTCCAGCGGAGGAAGAATGGATTTATTTTCTTCCCCATTTTCATCATCATCGGTAGATTCTATGTAGACTTTCAAAAAGCCATCAAACTTGATAACTTCACCAGTTGCTACAAAATTCCTATCATTTGTAGAAATAGAGATTGTAGCAGTTGTCTTTTCAATTTTAGCATCAGCCATTTGAGAAGCAATCGCGCGCTTCCAGATCAATTCATATAATCGCTCCTCATTTCCTGATGCTCCTGCACTTTTATTAGCGAAATTTGTCGGACGAATAGCTTCATGCGCTTCCTGAGCAGATTTTGATTTTGTTTTATAACTTCTGATCTCAAGATAGTCCTGCCCATAAGAGCCAACAATTTCATTTTTAGCACCATCAACCGCTTCCGCAGAAAGGTTCACCGAGTCAGTTCTCATATAGGAAATATGTCCGGCTTCATATAGCTTCTGTGCCAAGGTCATGGTTTGCGAGACACTGAAACCCATTTTCCTGGAGGCCTCTTGCTGTAATGTAGAAGTTGTAAACGGTGGTGCTGGAGATTTTTTACCTGGCTTTTTCTCAAGGTTTGAAATAGTAAAAGCAGCCCCCTTACATTCTTCGAGAAATTTTTCTGCTTCTTCTAACGTTTCAAATCTTTCGGGTAAATCCGCCTTTAATTGCTTGCCTTTTTCGAGATCGAAAATGGCCGAAATCTTATAAAAGCTCTTCGTATCAAATTTTTCAATTTCCCGTTCCCGATCAACAACCAATCTCACAGCAACGGATTGAACCCTTCCAGCTGAAAGGCCAGTTTTGATTTTCTTCCAAAGAACAGGTGATATCTCAAACCCAACCAGTCGGTCTAAAACCCTTCTGGCCTGCTGAGCATTTACCAGATCCAAATCAATATTTCTCGGACTTTTAATAGCATTGAGAATGGCATTTTTGGTGATCTCATGAAAAACGATCCGCCGAATTCTCGCATCATCCAGGTCCAGCGCTTCTTTTAAATGCCAGGAAATAGCCTCACCCTCTCGGTCATCATCACTGGCCAGGTAAATCATTTCAGAATCCTTAACCAACTTTTTCAACTGGGAAATTACTTCCTTTTTCTCCTTTGGGATTTCGTATGTTGGCTTGTAGTTATTTTTAACATCAATGGCTTTATCATCTTTCGGTAAGTCCCGCACATGTCCATAGCTTGATGTAACCAAATATTCACTTCCCAAATAACTTTCTATCGTTTTTGCCTTGGCCGGTGATTCTACTATTACTAAATTTTTTGCCATTCCCTTTCTTTTTGAAAGTTCCAAATATCAAAAAAATTAAAGTTTAAAAGCAAGTTGTTTCCCTTTTATTCAAAAATTATTACCCTAATCATCACGGGGTTTGACATCAAAAAATTCTACATTTGTCGGTGCAATCGATTGTTTTTCTGTAAGTGATCCTCATTAATAATTAATCCTTATTGCTTTCCAAGTCTCTTTTTTAAGTTTATGAGCTAACTAAAATGGTAAAATATTATTATTCTTTAATTTGTTATTTAGAGAATCGAATACTGAATTTATTTGAACACTCCTTGTTTTAAAGCGATAATATGAAAAACACCCATCTGAAACATTTTTAAAAAAAACACTCTTTCTTTATCAATTATTTACAAAATCCATCAATTAATTCAATTCCATTGAATGAAAAATATTTAATTAAAAGATTTTTATAAATAAAAGAATTGTTATTTCTTTGCAGCATAACATCAACCCGTGCTAATTAATGTTAAACAGTCATATATTTGAGGGATTTTTATTAATAATTAAAATAAAACATACGTTTATTATATAATCTTGTCAAAAATAATTGATTTAGTCAGCTTTAATTAGTCATTTTGCCCAGCGATTGGCATGATTTTTAGAACTAATAAATTTGAATTAAGGCAGCCACAATGAGAGCAACGATAATAGGATTTGTTCTTCTGCAAATTATTGTATGGTCTATAGTATTTAGCGGGGAAGAAAACTTAGCGGGGAATTTCTATGAAGATCTTTCAGACACCTGGGAGGTTGTGAATGTTAATCAACAGGCTCAGGGGGAAGTAATGCTTCATTACCCTACTTTTAACAGGCTTACGTTAAATAGCAACGGAGATTTTCTGCGTGATAGAATAGATGGGTCTCAGGAAGAGGGTACGTGGAGAATAAATCGCGAAAACACACATTTAATCCTTGATACAGGAAAAAGATTAGAAAAATACGAAATTATACAAATGCCCGATCAGGCAAGCAATGTCTTTATAATAAAGGAACCGGCGAATAACAATTCGTCGCAAACAAACCAGGAAGTAAAACTTACCAGGCTTTAATTCATTTTTTAAACTTTAACTTTTTCGCATTTTCTTGTATGCATTGATCAATCCATTGGTTGATTCATCATGAGATTGTATTGCTTCATCATTACTGAGTTCTGGCAGTATTTTATTGGCCAGTTGTTTTCCAAGCTCAACGCCCCATTGATCAAAGCTGAAAATATTGAAAATCACTCCTTGTACAAATATCTTATGTTCGTACATAGCAATTAAACTTCCCAGTACTTTTGGAGTAAGTTTTTTGAATAAAATGGAATTTGTGGGCTTATTTCCTTTAAAAATTTTAAAATTTTTCAAAAAACCGATCTCTTTTTCCGATTTTTTTTGAGATTTTAGTTCAGCAACCACTTCTTCCTCCGACTTTCCATTCATCAGTGCTTCCGTTTGCGCAAAAAAGTTAGAAAGTAATTTCACATGGTGGTTTCCGATTGGATTGTGACTCATCGCAGGTGCCAAAAAATCACAGGGAATGAACTTAGTTCCCTGGTGAATAAGCTGGTAAAATGCATGCTGCCCATTTGTTCCGGGTTCACCCCATATAATGGGTCCTGTTTGATAATCAACCTCCTTGCTACCACGATCTACGTATTTTCCATTGCTTTCCATATTGCCCTGCTGAAAATAAGCTGCAAACCGATGTAGATATTGGTCATATGGAAGAATAGCTTCCGTCTCGGCATGAAAAAAATTATTATACCAAATGCCAATTAAAGCCAGGATCATCGGAATATTTTCTTCCGGTTTTGATGACTTAAAATGATGATCCATTTCATGGGCTCCTGTGAGTAACTCTACAAAATTGTCAAAACCGATTGTACATGCTATACTCAATCCAATAGCTGACCATAGAGAATACCTACCTCCTACCCAATCCCAAAACTCAAACATATTATTTGCATCAATACCAAACTTCTCAACTTCACCTTGATTGGTAGAAAGAGCTGCAAAATGGAGTCGAATGTTTGACTCACTTCCTCCATTTTTCAGGAACCATTCTCTGGCTGTATGCGCATTGGTCATCGTTTCCTGGGTGGTGAATGTTTTGGAAGCGATCAGGAATAAGGTGGTTTCCGGATTTACCTTTTTAAGCGTTTCCGCGATATGAGTACCGTCAACATTTGATACAAAATGAATAGAAATATTTTCCTTTTGATAGGGCTTAAGCGCTTCAGTGACCATCAAAGGTCCCAAATCTGACCCCCCAATTCCAATATTGACAATGTCTGTAATTGGCTTATTGGAGTACCCCATCCATTTTCCCGATGAAACTTTTTCGGAAAATGTCTTCATTTTATCCAGAACTGCATTAACATCGGGCATAACATCTTCACCATCTACCCTTATGGGTGTATTCGATCGGTTCCTTAATGCAACATGCAAAACTGCCCTGTTTTCCGTTTCGTTGATCTTCTCACCACTAAACATCTGATCAATAGCATCCTGCAATTTTACCTCTTTAGCAAGACTGAACAGCAATTCAAGTGTCTCGGAGGTAATAATGTTTTTGGAATAATCAATTAGAATATCGTTAAACCTGGTAGTAAACTTATCAAATCGACTACTATCCTTTTGAAATAAATCCTTCATATGGACACTTTTCATTTTCTGAAAATGGTCGGAAAGATCTTTCCAGGATTTTGTGTGAGTGGGGTTAATTTTATTTAGCATGTTTCAATATGTATTGGTAGATGAATGTGAAGCAAAAGTAAATAAATTGAGGAAAACTGATAATACGAAAGCCATTAATTGTGTTTGAAATTGATGGTCATGAGAACCATCTCTCCATTTTTGAAGTTTGCATCAAATGACATCTCCAGCTTATCCCATTTGACATCTTCTTTAGAGACAATTTTATTTCCCAGTATTTCATATATGATCTCCTCACTTTTCCCAGTTTTGGCCTGCAATTTTGGCAACCAGTAGCCAATATCCAGAGGTTCCTTGCTGAAAATCAAATATAGATGGTCTTCCGGTCCATCCCCGGTGACCTGGATAAAATGTTGTTCATCGGGAATGGAAATATTGTTTATAGGATAAATTAACGATGGGGTGATATTAGGCTTGTGCGGATAGAGCTGAACAAAATCATTTCCTTCTCCACTTCCAATGATATAAAAATACCCTTTTGATACATCATTGATCCGTATTCTGAAATTATCTCCTTCTTTAAACTTTCGATTAAGAACATATCTTCCATTCTCATGATATTTAAATGGCACCTCCCTGTATTCATCAATGACAACCTGAACAGTCCCCGTAAGATGATTGCCGGATTGATGCGAATCATCCTCAAGGACAACCTGATAGGCATATCTCACAAATTCACTGAAATCATCATATCTGATCCAGGTAAATCCGCCATTGCCCCATTTTCTCCCCCATGAATTCATCACTTCAAATGCACCTCCAAATTTCGAATCATGATAACCCACTACACACAGGGCATGCCCTGGAAAAATGGTATTCATCAACTCAATCGGACGCCAAAGATCATCAGCTTTTAAGAATGAAGGAGGACAATGCATGCCAACCACCACTGGAAATCCTTCAGACAATGACTTTTTTATCGAATTAATCTTATACCTATCATCCACATTTGTATCAAACAATCTACCGTAGTCTGATATTCTTTGATTTTTAGCGCTTACCAATAACTCATTAGGAAGTTCAGTTGGGCAAAACTCCAGGAAATTAACATACTTTACTGTGCCGGTATTTTTCATCTTCAATAAAAGATCATCCATTTTACTCCCCATCGTACATTTTTCATCCTCATTTGATCGAACCAACTGATATTGAAAAATAGGTGAAAACGCATTGCGTGTAATTGTATCAATACTCTTCCAATTGTTTCGCTTTGCCTCAAGGATCGTCCTGGCCCCCCAGGCAGTAGCCCAGGCAACAGAAGTATTTAATTGGATCTGGTTTCCAGGTTTGGGACAGTAGGGCTTTAATGAAGCGCTGTCCGGCAAGTCTTCAAAAGACCTCCTGGATTGAATGACGATGGAAGAGGAGTTGTTGTAGGATTCATCATCAAATATTAACCCTGTAAAATATTTTTGAGCAATCACCTGAAATGAAAAAAGCAGGCTGCAGAGTAAGCAATAAAAAAGTTTCATAGGTCCCCAATCAAAATCCCTTCAATATAAATGATATCTCAATGTTTGTAAAATAATTGTTGATGAAAGGCTTTAAAAAACGTTGCCAATTGCCGGTTCTAACCAGGTATTGGATTATTTGGGCATTTGGTATTGGAAAAATTAGTAATCGATATTCGGTGATCGATCAGTCAGTCCCAAATGTGTTACCGATTTACTGATCATCGAAAACAGATTAGTTTCTTTCGCCTTTGAGCTTTCTACTGAACTTGCAATAATTTAAATATACTTTTCCCGACAAATCTTTCTCTCATGAAGTTTGGGTATTAATTTAGCCCATCTATCTAACAAACTGTTTCTATGGATGATCTGTTGGCAGCCAGGTTTCAAATGGCTGTGTCTCTCGGATTTCATATCGTATTTGCCTGCATTGGAATGGTAATGCCCTTTCTCATGGCGACTTCCCATTTTCGGTGGTTGAAAACCGGAGAAGAAATCTATAAAGACCTGACAAAGAGCTGGTCAAAAGGTGTGGCCATCTTTTTTGCGGTTGGAGCAGTATCAGGAACGGTTCTATCGTTTGAGTTGGGCCTGCTCTGGCCAACCTTCATGGAACATGCCGGTCCTATCATTGGAATGCCCTTTTCCCTGGAAGGAACAGCCTTTTTTGTCGAGGCAATTGCCCTGGGATTTTTCCTGTATGGTTGGGGAAAGATTAATAAATGGATTCATTTTTGGATGGGTATTCTGGTAGGCGTTTCTGGAGTGGTTTCAGGGATTTTGGTCGTTGCTGCAAATGCGTGGATGAACAGCCCAACCGGATTTACATGGGTAGATGGCGCAGCACAAAATATTGACCCGGTCGCTGCGATGTTTAATGCAGCCTGGTTGTCCCAATCCATTCACATGACCATCGCGGCCTTTTTATCAACCAGCTTTGGAGTTGCCGGAGTGCATGCCTTTTTATTGATAAAAAATCCTGAAAATCCCTTCCACCAAAAAGCCATTCGGATTGCCATGATATTTGCATTCATCGCAGCAATTCTTCAACCAATTAGCGGAGATTTTTCTGCCAAAGATGTTGCACAAAGACAACCCGTGAAACTGGCAGCCATGGAAGCCCATTTTAAAACGGAAAAACCTGCTGACCTGATAGTTGGCGGAGTACCTAATGAAGAGACAGAGGAGGTGGATTTTGCTATTCACCTTCCCGGAATGCTCAGTTTTCTGGCTTTTGGAGATTTTGAATCGGAAGTAAAAGGTCTCGAAGATTTTCCAAAAGAAAATTGGCCACCGGTTTTGATCACTCATTTCGCTTTTCAGATTATGGTGGGAATTGGGATGCTATTATTACTAACGGGTCTCATCTATCTGTATTTCCGATGGAAAAAGCCACACCTGATCTTTAATAAGCGGTTTCTGGTTTTATTGGCCTGCTGTTCACCGCTTGGGTTTATTGCTGTAGAGGCAGGATGGGTCGTTACGGAAGTTGGTCGTCAACCATGGATTATCTATGAGATCATGAAAACCAGTGATGCAGTGAGCCCTATGCCAGGTTTAAAGTACTCTTTTATCCTTATTACTATCTGTTACCTTTTTCTGTCATTAATTGTCTACTGGCTTATGTCAAGGCAGATCAAAGCCCTAAAATATTAAGCCTATGTTGATATTTATCATCATTGTACTTGGTATCTCTCTTCTGCTTTACCTTATCTTAGGAGGCGCAGACTTTGGAGCTGGAATCCTGGAGCTGTTCTCTTCAAAAAAGGATTTCGGCAGATTAAAGAACCTGACCTACCAGGCTCTCGGTCCAATCTGGGAAGCCAACCACATTTGGATCATACTTGTGATCGTCATATTCTTTACGGGATTCCCAAAAATCTATTCCGTTTTTTCAACAGTTCTCCATATTCCACTTTTGTTGATGCTTTTTGGGATCATCGCCCGGGGAACTGCTTTTACCTTCCGCCATTACGATGCGATCATTGATAAATCCCAAAAGATCTACACAAGGGTATTTGCCTATTCCAGCTTTTTCACTCCATTTTTCCTGGGGGTATGTGCAGGTGCAGTGGCCTCCGGAAAAATTAATTTGGAAGGTCAGTCATTTTATGATGTCTTTGTTGCCGGATGGTTCAACCTGTTTTCTTTTTCTGTTGGCCTGTTCACGGCAGCTATTTGTGCTTTCCTTGCAGCGGTATATATGATCGGTGAAGCCGATGACGATTACCTGAGAGGCCGATTTGTAAGGAGGGCAAGGAACGCCAATATTGCTACTGTCCTTTCAGGTTTTTTGGTTTTGGTCATTGCAAAAGTCGATAAACTCGAATTATATGATAGTTTTTTTAACTGGATCAGCCTGATGCTTTTTATTCTGGCAACCATTGCATTGCCATTTTTATGGTTTTTCCTAAGGCACAAAAGAAGATGGCTTTCCAGACTCGTGGCAGCTTTTCAAGTATCAGCCATTATCATCGCCTGGATGAGTGCCCAATTCCCTAATATCATTCTTTTGGTCAATGGCGATCATATGACCTTTTACAATACCGCTGCACCGGAATCTACTTTGAAGGCGCTGACTTTTGCCTTGATTGCCGGAGTTTTAATAATTTTTCCTTTGTTAGCCTATCTATTCAAGAGTTTCAATAAAATCGAACTGGGAAAAAAATGAGTGTGGGATTACAAATAAAAAACATTACTGGCTTTATTTCTGAAGTTCTTCCTTTAACCTCTTCTCAATGATTGATTGATGAATACTATTGAAGGTGCTAAGCGTGATCTCGAATTGTATATCTTGAGGGTTTTCAGCTAAAACCTTTATAGTCGGCTTTTTCTTAAATGAAGCATATGCTGAGGTAAGAATAACCTCATTGATCTTTTCAATCATCTCCTCCTTTGATCCTTTTTTTTCAATTTTGAGCTTAATTTTTATATCTGATTGCGCCCGAACCTCCTTGTTTTCGAAAACCGGTCCCCGCAATTCCGAATAAGGCACATCTACTTCCTCTCCTTCACTCGTCTCCAGGATCATTCCTGTTGAACCGATACTTTTTACCTTTCCGGAATATTTTTTGAATGTATAAAATTTACCCTTTTGCGGATAATGCTGGATTCTGAAAATAGCGCCGGCAAACAGATCATTGACAAAATAATAAGCGACGAGAAGAACAAAAATGAATACGGCTGCAAGAAACAGGTAGGTGAAATAGGATTTGAATTGAAACAATCTTTCCAGTGACCAGAATATAAATGCCGACCACATGATCAATTCAAATATACTCACGGAAGTCAATATGACTTTGTAGTAGCGTTTTTCTGAGGAAATCTTGCTTACTGCGAGCTTAATTCCCTTGAAACAAGCAAACAATAAGACACCTACCAAAATAACTACGATGTATTTCATAGCCAGTCCTTTAGCTTAAATGATTTGATGAGAAACGGCTCAACGAAAGGATTAAGATAATATACAGAATTAGAACGCTCTTTGATCAATCCACTTCTAGATAACGAAAGCATCAAATCACCCAGCTTGCCCGGTTCCAATTCCATTATCCTCATAAGCTGATCGAAAGACAATCTCTTGTGAATGATCAACTGTAAAAGGACAACATTCCAATCATCCGGAATTTCGTCCAGAGCCTTGATAGATGGCGCATCAGGAGCTGTAATTGTAACTTCCCTGGTTGTTACTTTTCTGATATTAGCCAACCAGGCATTTAACGCTACTCCCGGATTCCCTTCAGAATAATCAAAATAATCATTGAACAAACCAGCTAATTTTATTTCTGATAAATGATTTTCATTTTTCTTATTCAAAAGAAACTCCATTCCACTTGACCGGTGTCGTGATATGATTAATTCCATTAACTCTTCTGACTCAAACGGATGGCATTTTATAACACCAATAAACAGTTTTTCTATGTTGTAAATCTTATTGATCAACTCATAAGCAAATGGATTCATGTTAAACATAAACAAACACTTGTAAGAATATTCATTGACCACCCACTCAATCATCTTAATGATTGCCAGTCCATCATTTGTTCGCTCCCACCACAATTCCAGGTCATGAAAAACCATCACACTTTTGGGAGGAATGGCATTCATGATATCATTGATGCTTCCACTGTGCTCGGTTGATTTCTGCACCTCCCTTACAAAATCGTTTTCTACAACCGACCCTGCCTGCGAAGGAAAAACATGATAAACAGTATGATTCAGTAGATTTTTTTTGGTCATTCTAAGGCAAAGAGACGTTTTACCGGAATTTCTCTCGCCTAATACCATAATCCCTCCCTGAATCCCACTTTGATACCTCTCAATCGCTTTTTTTATCAACTCTTCATCATGAGGCCTTTTTATCCAGAAATTCTCACCAATGTTAGAACGCCCACTAAACAAATTCTGATAGTAATGAGGAAGCTTATCAAGAATGGTATAGTCAGGAGAAACTTCGTCAATAATATCAAGGATCTTTTCATTGACTGACTTGCTTCGGTTTTCCTCAGCAAGCTTCTGGGCCAGCAGGATGCCCTGACTTTTACTGTACATCAGCCTTACAATAGTCTCTTTAAAAAGATTTCTCGTTTTGTCAGTCAAAGCTCCAAACCTGCTGATGACCTTTTTGCTTTGATATCCTCTTAGTAAGTAAGATAGTTCCTTGGCTCGCTCAGGCATTTTATAGGGCGAAATCGAAGAAAAAAGTTCTTCCAGTAATTCATCATTTGAATCAATGGTTTGCCTGATCAATTCCCGAACACGTTCTTCCTCCTGCTCGATCTGCTCAGTAGTGTTTTGAATAATTGATTGAGTGGATGCGTGGACATCTTCAGTCTCCTCGTTAATATTATCCAGATTAAATCGCGTCAAGCGAATAAGATCATTGGTATTGAATACAAGATTTTTTACTGTCTCGGAAGATTTTCTCAACGTCTCGGTCATTGGCCCCAAGTATTGCGATTCAAGGAAATGATCGACTATCCTGTTTACCGGAATATCTACAATTTCCGTTGACTCCTGTCTGGCTGAAACATCATCTACTTTCGTATGATTGACATGGATTTTTTCAGGGAGTTCAGAGGCGATTTTCAAAAGTTTCTTCCCACGCTCATCAAAATCGTGAACCAGGAATTCTCCATTTCCTGACAATTTTTGGAGCTTATTTTCTTTTTTGTCGTTACCTGTTTTGGCGTATTTCTGAAGATAGGCCTTTATTTCATTCATCGGCTTCAAAAACCTCAATTCGCCTTCGTGTATTACTTTTTGATTGAACGATTCGGTCTCGTGATAAACCCTGTCCCTGAATGAAAACAATATCAGCTCAAGGTAATTTTTATTGATCAAAAGCTTAACATTTTCAGCCCATTCGCCGGAATAGTTTTCATTTTCCTCTCTGATGTTCTGATAAAATTTTCTTCCGTGGCGAACTCTTTTTACAATCTGATTAATGTTGATCTTGCTCAGTTCATTATTAAAATATTGAACGTTCTTCCTAAACTCCAGAAATAACCGGTTTTTATACAACCTCTCCATTTTCTGTTGATCCTGGAGAAGCTGATCTAATTTGAGTTGAATCAGGTCCACCGACCCTTCTACGCTTTGAATAGTAAAAGCGGTGTCGTTGAATTCTTTTTCAATTTTATCGAATTGATCTTCAATGGTCGCCAAAAGCGATTGTACCTGGTTGTAATAAAATGAAGTGGAAGTAGAAAACTGATCCAGCAGGGAATGGATAAAATGATACCTGGTATCGCGAAGAAAGTATTGCGCCGCCTCGCGATAATTGATATATCCCGGCACCATGGTTCCCGCAAATGGATGTGCTATACGACGTTTTATCTTCCACCATCGAATATTTCCCGGCTCGCCTTTCTTTAATTTAAGGTCCTCTTTGTAGTATTTTATTTTAAGAGATTTCGGATACCGGGCAATGTTCTTATCAAGTTGGTTCAAATACCAGCCAATACCTGAATTGAGAATTTCCTGTTGCTCATCAATTTTAGATTCCAGTAGATTTTCATAGTTAACCTTTGCCCTGTAGTAGAATTCACTTCTGGCCTTATCAACTAGCTTCCTGGATTTTTGAAGTTCTTCTTTATTAGGTTGAATGCGCTCCAGGTTTCCGGTAATGGACCTTACCATATCCGACAGTTCCTCATTAACCTGGTCATTGATATCAAAAAAGTTAACAAAGACTTTATTGTAGAATAGTTCAAGTTGTTTTTTTTCGTGTGTCTCGATCTTTCTGATGTCCTCTGCAATTTCAGGATACTTTGAATATTGAATATCCGGTAAAGTCAGGACTTGTTCCTGTTCTTCTTCCTCTTCCTTACCGGAATGAGTCAAATTAAGGTCATACTCATCAAACATGGAAGATGCGTTAATGAACAGGGTTGTCCTTAACTTTTCTGCCATGCCCGAGATGGAGTCGTAGCTTTTTTCCAGATCATCATAATCCTCATCGGTAATTTCGATCATCGTCAGGTCTGTAAGATCTGACTCCTGTTCGATAATTTCATGATCCTGAAGCTTATCAATTCCATTGTTGACTACCTTTATTTGTATATCAACCCTGAACTGACTGACAATTCGCTCCAGTGATTTGTAAATCCTTTCCTCCTGTGGATTATCCTGATTGATCACCAACAACCTGATCCGGGCATCCTTCCAAAAGCCAGATGATGTAACGTGCCTCAGTAAATTCACTGCCAAAGAAAGGTTTTTACCCTTCCCGCCCCACCATACATCAATAGACCTGTTTTCGCCGAATTTACGTTCCCGGTTATAATTCAGGAAGAGTGAATTATAATCATTCCTATGAAAGCCTTTTATGAGATTGATGAACTCCTTGCGGTTCTTTCGTTTCTTGCTCCAACCCATTAAAATAGTATTGGGCTCTACACCTGAGAAACCGTAAATACGGGAAATATCTTCCATCCCTTCATAAATATCCCGGCATTCATGCTTGTGGTGAAAATACTTTTTGTCTTCATCAACCTCCGAAATATCAGTAGTTGATTTAATCAAAAGCGGTTTTTCAGACTTGACCAATTCAAATGAGGACAGCATTCCCAACCGACCAATTATCGCCATTCCCAGCTCTGTCAGGTGTGGGCGGTCCGTTTCGCTTCCGCTAAACAGGATAATATTAGGTCTCCAGTTTCTTGCCTCCAGCTTTTCATGATTTAGTCTCTCTAATCCTGATTTTACCAAAGACGACCAAACTCCACTCCAGGCATCACCTGACTGAAGGGTGAGCTCCTGCCTTTTTAAGAAAAGAAATAGCAATCCTAAAATGATGGTAGCGCCAAGCATAGCTCCAAAGTCCA
Source organism: uncultured Cytophagales bacterium (assembly GCA_913057175.1). Lineage (GTDB taxonomy): Bacteria > Bacteroidota > Bacteroidia > Cytophagales > Cyclobacteriaceae > CAJXNP01. The sequence continues at coordinate 153,064 of CAJXNP010000013.1, read as the reverse complement.
GCTGAATCATGACGATAAAACAAGCCGCAGCACCCAAAAGACTCACCCATTGAGGAACCTTGAAACTCGGCCGGAAATCGGCGCTGGTCCACGCTTCAAATGCGCAACTTAAATTGAGAAAGCCATATGTAGTGATAAAAAATATCGAAACTATTCTGGCTATCACATCCAATTCTCCAACCAGTATACCAGCCTCCGCAATGATAAAAGTCAAAATCAAAGCATTTCTGGGCTCATTGGTATCACCATACCCCTTTCCAAAGACCTTTGGAGTAATTTTATCAACTGCGGTCGCCTGTAAAATCCTAGGCGCTCCCAATATACTTCCCAAAGCACTTGAAATAGTCGCGCCCCAAATCCCCGCCACTACTAACTCTTTAATCCAGGAAATATTCAACAAAACATTCGGATCATCCCTTAGCATTTTTCCATCAACAGTAGAGGAAAAAAAGAAAGCTAGTAAGATATAAACCACGAAACCCACAACTATGGCCAAAATTGATCCTCTGGGTATTGATTTTTTGGGATCCTCCAAATCACCTGACATGGATACACCTGCTTCAAAACCCGTAACAGCAGGGAAAAAAATCCCAAACAAAACCATAAGGGGTACGGCAGATGTAGGATTTGTCAACAATGGTTCTGCCGGTGTATAATCATGCTTCCCAAATACAATGGAAATTAAGGAAAGGATAATGGCTGCCATGATGAAATATTGCATACGCAGTGCGAGTGACGTGCTGATAAAAGTAATCGTCGTCACCAACAATAAAACTACCGTACCGGTAATCCTAATGGTATTTATATTGTTTTCGAATTCAAAAAAATTTAGAAAGCTCTCCGAAAAACCAATAAGGTATAAACTTACACTAAAAGACAGCCCTACAAATAGAGCTAATCCCAGCGTGCCACCAATAGGCAAACCCAGACTTCTGGAAATCATGTAATAGGTGCCACCAGCTTTTACTTTTTTGTCTGTAGCAATAGATGATACACTAAGCCCGGTAGTAGCAGAAATAATATGTGCAATCAGGATAATGCCAATGGTATAGATCAAACCAGCCTCACCAACAATGTTTGGCAACCTCAGATACATGATGACACCGAGAATGGTAAGGATGGATGGTGTAAATACGCCACCAAAAGTTCCAAACTTTTTGGTTCTGCCCATTTTTTGCGATTAAATAGTAATTAAGGTTTAAAATTAAAAAGTAATGACACTTTACAAATAATTGTTCAATTTAAATGTAATTGACTTGAATTATATATTTTTGATCATAAACTAAGCGAATATGATACTTGAGAACCCATACATAGAAGTCATAGCTGTATGTGTCATCATCATAATATCTTATTTTTTCAATCTGTTTGCCAAAAAGACCAATGTGCCCAGTGTTTTAATGCTCATCTTTCTTGGTATAGGCATTAACTACTTTCTTAAAACAATTGATTTCCAGTTAAATATTGACCTTCAGGGGATGCTGAATTTATTGGGGATTATAGGATTGATCATGATCGTGCTAGAGGCTGCATTGGATCTCAAGCTGACAAAAGAAAAACAACCACTCATCCTCAAATCTTTTTTCATCGCCTTTCTGGGATTGTTTGCATGTGCATTTTCCATTGCCTGGATTTTGAATGAATATGTAATAGGAAATTTTTTTCAGGCTTTTATTTATGCCATTCCACTCTCAATTATGAGCAGTGCCATCATCATTCCCAGCGTGGTTAACCTGGTGGACAGCAAAAAAGAATTTATGATCTACGAAGGAACATTTTCTGACATCCTTGGGATTATGCTCTTTTATTTCGTTATGGAAAATGAAAATTCTAAAGTTGTTGAGATTACAGGAAATGTGTCTCTGAATATCGGTGTGACCATCTTACTTTCCTTCCTGGTTAGCTATATACTTGTTTATATTTTGCAAAGTATTGATCAGAAGGTGAAGCTGTTTTTGCTGATTGCCGTACTGGTTTTATTGTATTCCGTCGGAAAGTTGTTTCATCTTTCATCGCTAATTGTCATTCTAATCTTTGGTCTCATTCTCAATAATTATAAAATTTTCTTTTTCGGTAAAATGAGAAAAATGGTCAATAAGATCAAGCTTGCTCATGTTCTGGACGATTTTCATGTAGTGACCATGGAATCTGCATTTGTCGTCAGAACGTTCTTTTTCATCATTTTTGGAATGACGCTGGATTTGAACTCGCTGATCGATCTGAATACTGCATTAATTAGCGGCGGCATTATCCTGGTGATCTATGTGATCAGATATATACTATTCAAGGCATTCCAGATCAAAAGTATATTTCCTGAAGTTTTAATCGCTCCCAGAGGTTTGATCACCGTTCTATTATTTTTTGGCATTCCGCAGGCCTATCAATTTGAAGGCTTCAACACAGGAATATTATTGTACATCATTTTACTAACCAGCATTATCATGACCTTTTCCATGTTGGCAAAAGGAGATGAATCCGAATATGTGGCTGAGCTCACATTTGAAGATTGGGATGACCTGGACAAAGAGATCAAAGAATTGGAAAATAAATCCGAAGAGACAAAGGTCAGTTAAATGCCGCTAAGATCTCCTTCAGGAAAAGATTAAAATCAAATGTATCCTCAGGAGAAACCCCCAATCGTACAATAACAAGATCCATGGAGGGAATAATAAAAACCCGTTGTCCGTGAAAACCCTGACACAAGAACATATCTCTTGGTGCTGTTGCGTAAACACCCGAGTCATTAATCCAAAAATGGGCTCCATATTGACCGTTAGAATCAGGGACACTTGTTGAAGTATATTTTACCCATCCTTCCGGTAATATTCTCTCCCCGTTCCACATGCCATCATGTAAATACAGCAAACCAAATCTGGCCCAGTCCCTTGGTGTCGCGTATCCGTACGATGACCCTACAAACAACCCCTTATTATCTGTTTCAATGATTGTACTGGTCATTCCTATTTTTTGAAAAAGATTTTCATATGGATATCTCCAGTATGCTTCATCATTTGAAAAAGTATTTCTAATGATTTTTTGCAGGATGTTGGAAGTTCCCGAAGAATATACCCACCTTTCACCCGGCTGAAACTCCAATGGCCGATTGATTGCATAGCCTGCCTTGTCAGTTTTTTGATACAGCATAATCGTAGCATCGGATTGGTCGCCATAGGCCTCATTCCACTTTAGTCCGCTACTCATATGCAGCAAATCATTTATAGAAATTTTATTTCGATCATCATTTTTCCATTCTTCTAACAGATTCGACTTTTTAATTTCCAGTTTATTTTCCTTTACCAATAACCCGATCATGGCATTTGTCATGCTTTTTGTCATGGACCAGCCAAGCTGCCTGGTATTTTCATCAAATCCTTCAGCATATTTTTCAGCAACTATATGGTCTTTGTAATTTACCAGAACTACCCGTGTGTTTTTGGTTTCTTCACCTTCAAAATCAAAGGCATTGTCAACAGCTACATTTAATTTTTCATAGTCTATCGACTCAAAAACGGTATCTTTTACTTCATCACCAACCGGCCAGACACCTGTATTTTGCCTGAAGGACGGAAGGTTGAAAGCAGGATTTTCTTTTGAGCTATCCGAGTCAAAGACAAGCGAACATCCAAGTCCTTGACGATAGACGGCCTTCCTTTTTGCCATTCCAAAAACAGTACTGTAAGCTGCTTTTTCTTCAGGAACTACCCAGGCCTTTGCATACTTTACAAATGAGAATTTTATATCTTTCAATATTACCGATTCCGGTGTTCGGTTGGCAACAAACACACAGGAGCACATACTTTTAGCCGCATATCCTGTGATAATTCTTAATCGCGAAGGCAAAAAAACAATTGCAGCCACAACTATGACCAACGAAATAATTAATAGGATATAAGTGATTTTCATTTTCGGCTAGATGAGTTTGAAGAGAATATCTTTTAAAAACATGATTGCTAAATTTTCACTTTACTATTTAGCCAATCTTTTTGTAACTCCAGTTGTTCTTTAGTCAATTGGATACCTTTTTTTGACAGGTCAACTATCAAATAAATCCGAAGCGGTTTTACAACTGTAATTGTTTCAATCTCTTCCCCAAAATGTTTGAATCTGATCTTTATCGCGTTTCCGATCGAAAGGTTGCCAAAGTACTCATTTAGTTCCTCTACGGTTTCAAATGTCCGGTTGTTCATGCTAATGATTTCATCTCCCCTGTTCAATCCTGCAACGTAGAATGTTGTTTTCTCCAATGGAGTCGATTGATAAATCAATTTATCATCCACTATTTCAAATCTGGCATTGAAAAGATCCGATTTGGCTGTGTCCATAATTTTAAACCCAAATCCTGCTTTCTGAAGCAGCGCATCAAACTTTGGAATATCCGTCCCATAGATATGCTTATCAAAGAAAGAAGTTGCAAAGACTTCGTCGCCTGTTAGTTGTGCCAGTGCTTTTTCCAGATCCGAATTGGTATAGGGTGTTTCCTTTTTGCCATATATTTTCCACAGCAAATTCATGTATTTATCAAGTGTGATGTCCTCAAACTGGGTTCTTAACTCCAGATCAAGTGCTAATCCAATCATAGCACCGTAATTGTAATAGGATGTGAAAATATTATGGAAGTTAGATTGGTCTATGAAGCTTGAAGCATCAGTAAAAGGTGCCATTTCACTCATTTCTACCGGAGAGAACTTGCCTGTCCCCGGCGAGTTCAGGACATAATTCAACATTCCTGATAAAGAATTTAAAAAACGGGTGGTATCGTACACCCCTGCCCTGAAAAGGGTGAGCGGACCAAAATAATTAGTAAATCCTTCGGCAAACCATAGTTCTGGGCAAACATTTGGTTTGGTGAAATCAAACGGTTCAATACTTTGAGGGCGCAGTCGCTCTACATTCCAGCAATGGAAAAATTCATGCGAAATGGTTCCCATTCGATCTATCTCACTTCCCGGAAGTGTATGGGATGATGTAACCATGGTAGAATTTCTATGTTCCATTCCATCTCCGCGATATGCCGGGGAATAACTGCACAGAAAAGAAAATTCACCAAAATCAAAATCCGGTAATTCGCCAAAAATCGCTCGCTGCTCCTCAACAACTTTTTGGGTCATCCCTACAAAAAGATCTTCTGAAACATCATCCGTATCCGGATTAAAAATCACTTTGATTGTTTTTTCCCTGTTTCCATCTTTTATGGAAAATTCCCTTGAATCATAATTTGCCAGAATAGTGGGACTATCGAGGAAATAATCCAGATCTGGAGCAAAGTAGGTGTTTTCTGAAAGTTGTTTTAGCTGAGTAGCCACCTGCCACTTTTTATTGGGGTGATATTCAAAATCTATCTTAATCGGCTTATCTTCCATTCCCCTGATCCATAAAAAAGCAGATGGCATGTTGAAGTGCGCAAATTGACGATCTACCCCCGAGTATGTTCCGTCGGGATAATTGGCAAATAGCGTATAATTCAGTTTGAGATATCCTTTTATTGGCTCGACCACCCATTCATTTGGTTCTATTCGCTGAATCGTTAAAGGTTTATCTTCAACAGAATAGGCAGCTAGCCCATAAACGTTTTTGGCAAAAAAATGATTAGCATACCTTCCAGGCGAAGAATTACTCATAACAATATGAATCGGCTGCCGGGGAAAATCGAGAAGCAGCAAACTTATTTCACACTCGTGATGTTCAGCATTCGGAAAAGTGACTGTATAACGAAGAGAATCCTGTGCTAAAGAATTGCCACAAACAAACACACCAAAAAACAAAAGGAAGCACTTAAAGTAATGATTTAGCATATGTACAAATGAAAGTTTCTGACGATAGAATTTGGCCATAAAATAAAGAAACTTTCATTTGCTTTCAGACCAAATGCAGTTTTTTAATTCTGATAAAGAATAATTCGTCTACTAATTGCTCTCATTCATCTAAATTCGTTTCAAAATCATTTCATAATATGCTCTTTCCTTACCTGATCATTCACTCGATTTTTTAATCACGCATATCCCGGGAATTAGTATGACATTTACATCGACAATTAAATAAAAAGAGAGAAAGTTATATGAGACGATTTAATTTTTTAAACCTGATTTTTGCAATCTTTTTCCTCACCACCTTCATTTCGTCATGTAGCGAAGATGAGGTGGAATTTAATACCCAGGAAAGCAATACATATGAATCGGAAGAAAACCTGGAAGCAGTTTTCGACTTGGTCAGCAGCATTACCAACGAAGGTATGATCCAGGTAGAAAGTAATGATGAAATGGGAAGGATCGCCCAGAGCAGTGGAATCCTTACCATGGCAACTGTGACATTTAGCGGTGACAAGGAATCGGGAAGAGTAGAAATCGATTTCGGAACTACTGGTGTTACCGGTCCTGATGGAAGGACGTGGAAAGGCGTGGTAGTTTTAGAGTATGATGGTAGGAGATACATTCCGGGATCTGTTGTTTACACCGTTTTCGAAGATTTTTACATTGATGAATACAAAATCGAAGGCAGCAGGGTTTCCACCAACATTACTGAGAATATTAATCAGCCTAAATTTCAGGTTGTTGTAACAAATGGAAAACTAACATGGCCGGGAGAAGAAGGATTAGTTGCTACGTGGAGTTGCAATCGAACTCACACATGGACAATTAACCAGGATTTCAGCTTTTCATTATCGATCCAGGGAACGGCAAATGGTGTAAATACGCTTGGTCAGGAATACAGTACGTTAATTTATGAGATCGACCCTTTGATCTTAAAAAGTGAATGCATTTCATCAAGCGCATTCATTCCTGTTCAGGGAAGTAAAACAATTTCCTCGGTAGAGGATCTTCAGATTGATGTCTATTACGGAGCAGGCACCTGTGACAGAACGGTTATGATCAAGATTGGGAAACAAACCAAGGAAGTCCATTTTTAACCAAATTCCTCATTATTTATATATACAAAGAGGTGGCCAAACAGCCACCTTTTTTAATTTCGACCAAAATTGTGAAAAGATTTGAAATGAAAAGTTGTTTGATGACAAACCCGTTATCGTCCCATCCATCCTCCATCTACCAGAACAATAGATCCGGAAACATAATTAGATGTTGCTGAAGAGAGAAAGACGACTACTCCTTTAAAATCATCCGGTTCACCCCATCTACCAGCGGGTATCCGTTCGAGAATAGCTTTATTGCGCTTAGGATCGGCAATGAGCGCTGCAGTATTGGCGGTTTTTATATATCCCGGGGCAATAGCATTTACCTGTACGCCTTTTGAAGCCCATTCATTTGACAATGCCATAACCAACCTGCCGATACCACCTTTGGCAGCAGCATATGCCGGAATGGTGATACCGCCTTGAAAAGTTAAGAGCGAAGCAGTAAAAACTATTTTACCACTACCCCTTTTGATCATGTCTCTACCAAATTCCCTTGCCAGAATAAACTGTGCGGTTAGGTTGACATTGATCACTGTATCCCAATATTCATCCGGAAATTCAGCTGCAGGTTTTCTTAGCTGAGTGCCAGCATTATTAATAAGGATATCAGGTAAGCGATGTTCCGATTTTACTTTTTTGATGAATACATTCAGGGCTGTTCGATCACCAAAATCACATTGATAGGAGTAGAATTTTCTCCCGATGGATGTCACAGACTTTTCAATTTCTGATCCTTCTGGTTCGAGTGATGCTGAAACTCCAATAATATCTGCTCCGGCTTCAGCCAAAGCTTCTGCCATAGCAAACCCAATTCCCTTTTTACAGCCAGTGACAAGGGCTAATTTCCCGTCTAATTTAAACTGATCAAGAACCATTAAATTATTTAAAAATCAGTCATGACATAATCAACCAATTACATGATTTAGGTTAAATATCTCCTGATCGATCATGTCAGAACTAAGATTCGATTATAAAAATTCATTCAACGGAACACCATCCATATCAGTAAATGCTTTATTTTCACCAGCCATTCCCCAAACGAATTTATAATTTGCTGTTCCCGCACCTGCATGAATGGACCATGGAGGAGATACTACTGCCTCTTCATTTTTCATAGCTATATGCCGGGTTTGTTGAGGTTGCCCCATGAAATGCACAACGATCTGGTTGTCAGGTATTTCGAAATAGTAATACACCTCCATTCGTCGTTCATGGGTATGAGGAGGAAATGTATTCCAAATACTTCCTTTTTTTAATTCTGTATATCCCATTACCAGCTGGCAGCTTTGAATTCCATCTTCATGGATAAACTGATATATTGTCCTTTCATTGCACAATTCTGCGGAACCAAGCTGTACCTGATTCACTTCATCTTTTGTTGCTTTCTTGGTTGGATATTCTTTGTGAGCCGGGCAGGAATTGATGTAAAACCTTGCTTCTTTGGATGAGTCAAGGCTTTCAAATGAAATGTCTTTTTTTCCCTTTCCTACATAGATCATATCCAAATAGTCAAGTTGAAATTCCTCACCATCTACCTTTACTTTTCCTTTTCCTCCGCAGTTGATAACACCCAATTCCCTTCTTTCCAAGAAGAAATCAGACTTCAGTTCATCGTATGTTCCTAATTTCAGAGATTTGGTTTTCGGGACAACTCCTCCGTAGATATATCGATCATAATGGGTATAAACAAGTGTGATCTTATCATTTGACATGATGTTTTCGCTGTGGAATTCCTTACGGATCCTTTCTGTGTCGTATGACTTAACATCCTGCGGATGGACTGCATGTTTTATTTCCATAAATATTGATTATTGTTCATTAAAGATTGAAAACTTTTGAAGATTGAATCTATCAAATCAATTCCACACCATAAAATCATTAAGAGGTTTTATTGCCCTCATAGTGATTTTTAATGTTTTGAAAGTTTTTGAATTGCGTAGCAACCTACTTGTCGAGTTCGATACTTGCTAAAATAAATGGCCCTGTAGCTTTTGGGTCGTTATTTCTCTTTGGTTCGGAAATATAATATTCAAAAGAACCGTCCCGGTAGGGGTTTCCACCTAGTCCTGCAACAGAACAAACATTTGTAATACTAACCGCTCCATTCTCATCTACTTCTATCAGGTTATTGATAATTCCATCAAAGCACATTTCAGCATTTTTCCAATATTTTTTATCCAACACGCCAAGATTAACCCCCTTGGCAATGGAATATGCAAACATGCATGAGGCTGATGCTTCCAGGTAGTTCCCATCCTTTTCACCCATGTCAACAACCTGATACCAAAGTCCCGTTTTATCCTGGTAAGGAACAATAGCTTCCACTAACCTATTGAGAATGTCACTAAGCTGGCCTCTTCCGGAATGGTTCTTAGGTAATGATTCCAGAACATCAACTAATGCCATCGCGTACCAACCTATCGCCCTTCCCCAGAAGTTTTCTGACAAACCGGTTTCCGGATCGGCCCATTCCTGCACGGCGCTTTCATCCCATCCGTGGTAAAGCAATCCTGACTTCGGATCTCTGGCATGTTTCTCCATCAGCACAAATTGATTAACAATGTCATCCAAACATTCCTGATCATCAAACTCCAGACTATAATTCAAATAAAACGGAGATCCCATGTATAGTCCATCCAGCCACATCTGCCAGGGATATCTGAGCTTATGCCAAAACCCTCCATCTGTGGTCCGCGGTTGCCATTCGATTTGTTTCCTCAATGTTTGCAGCGCCTTCAGATATTTTTCATCTTTGGTTTTCTGATAGACAGTCAATACTACATTACCCGCACTCAAATGATCAATATTAAAATCAGCTATATCGTAGGTTTGAATAGACCCATCGTCTTCAACCATGATATTTGCATACCTCTCAGCATATTCATAATACTTTTGATCTGTCACCTTTTTCGACAGTTCAATGAATGATGATAGCACCAATCCATGTGTATAGCTCCACTTTGGCTTATCATTGAATTCAAGCTGCCAGGGCTCCGGATTTCGTTGCATAACAGAAAGAGCCATTCTTTCCGACCATTTCAAGTCAGAAGAAATCGTCTCACTATTTTTTTTATTAAAAATAAACCCTGCAACTAAAAAGGCGGTTATAAAGATGATTGCAAAAATTTTATAGTAATCCCTTAGTTTTCTTTTTTCCTTCACTATACAGATTTTATGGTAATGAATAAAGTTATAAAAGCGTAAAGCTATTTAACTATTGATTAAATATTTATTCTGTTATTAACATTCCCAGAGCATTTTTTAATCAAAATGGATATTATTATGATAAGATCAAAAAAACGAACTCTCCCTTGGGACTTTATTGCAAAATTTTGAAAAGAATCGTTTTTACATGATTGACTTTATATTTTAAATCGATCCTCGATATGGAGGCATCGCATATATAATTTTTTTACGCTTACCGAATTAAAAACTGCTTTTAAAAATATCTGAATTGGATGTGGAGGTTGGGAAACGGGAGGCATGCCGGAACACCCTGGTAATAGGGTGAATAATATAAAAAGTGAAATTAAAGGAAGTACAATCACCATACCTCAACTAGAACTTAAATTTGTATTGTCCCACCCCATCATTATTGCGGTTATTCCCCGTTTAAGAAATCCCCAAAAAGAAACGTCAAATACAGTCCTTTCAGAACTCAAACCATTACCGAAAGAGTTGCTGACCAAATTGAGAAAACATGTATGATGGAGAGGTAATTGGTACAGTGGAAAATAAAAAAGCCCGACCTTATGCCAGGCTTAGTTAGGAATGAGGACGAAAACAAAATATATTAAATAGAGGATTGATGACTAGAGATATTATGAAGAGGAATACTTCAAATCTTTAAGATTTGAACAAATGATCATCATTTGTAAAAGCCCTTCAAAGAAAAGCTCATAGCATCAACTAAATATTCAAATGATGATCATTCATTAAACTAACCTAATCATTTCGTATCAATGACCTACTAAATAATAAATTTAGTATTTATTAAAACTAATAATAACAACATTAAAAAACAACATATCAAAATTTTTTTCATGAATATTTTTTTGTTATCAAATTAGACAGAGTTTTTAATTCTTTAAAAAGAAAGTCTATAAAATGCTGTTTAACAGATTGATACAAATACAATCTGAACGTAATCAAATATTAAAAACAAATAAATTACCTTTTATACACTCATTATAATATGATAATTGTATAAACAATTATTAATAAAATAGTTAATACTATTTATAATAACATTTAAAATGATATGAAATATTAAATTTTGACTGGATTAAACCGGATAATTGATTTTGTTATTGAACCAAGTTATGGATTACCTGTGATGGAAATCAATGTGCCAGATACAAGAGTGAATAATAAAAAAGGCCAATCATTGCTGATTGACCTTCCTCTAAAAAAAGCTCCTTTAAAATCTACAAAGTGAAATTAATCCCTCCTGAAACGAAAGTATCAATTTTCGAAGTTCCGTAGTGTTGATTTTTTCCGGTTCCTGTCAAGTTCCTTCCATTAATATAAATGTTCAAATGATCCAGAACTTTGTATGAAATTTTCGCATTCAATATCAGGGTATTGTCTATATGCCCCACCCTTGTTCCATTGACCACATCATTTTCGTTAAATACGATATAGGAACTCATATAATAAGGATTAAGGTTTATATTGAACTTATTCCACTGATAATTAATATATGCGCCACCAAAAAAGGCAGGTGTAGGCTCGTGGACATCGTCAAAGACATTTTCGGTATTTAGATTTGGATCGTAATCCGGAGTTCTAAGAGCTGATGGTAAATTTTCTACCTCAGAGTGTTGATATGTTCCGAATGGTTTGACCTGAAGGTTCGCAACAGGAACCCAATTCAGAGATAAAGTCACTCCATTTTGTACGCCTTTCATATCTTTCAGGTTATCAATTTTCAAAACCGTCGAAGCTAAATTAAGGTATCCCGGAGGCGCTGCATTGGTGATAACCGAATAAAAATTGTTCCCTTCCTGGTGGAACAAGGTCAGATCTGCCTCCAGGTTATTCAATAATTTAACCCGGTATCCAAATTCATATAGCGAAAGATTGAATAATTTCATATCAGGATTTCCCTGGTATTGGTAAATCCCTCTGTATCCGGGCAGTCCGGGAACATCGTATTCAATATTTACATTCAAATATGTTGGTCCGATAAAAGCGCTACTGTTTGACTTTGCATACACAGCTCTGAGCATATTCTTCTCATTGATGTGATAGGTACTAGCAAATTGATATGACAAATAAGTATCATCTGGCTGAGAAAATTTATCCCCTCTCAGCGCAGCTATCAACCTGAGCTTTTCTATTGGCTTGTAATCAAATCTCAAAGAAAGAGCGCTTGTTTCTAATGTTTGGGTCCCTTCGATTAAAGGAAGCTCTTCATCATCATACAATCCGGTATACTTAGCTCTCTGATAATTCAGGCCAGGTTGTATGGTAAGATTATCTGTGACATTCCAGGTATAGTCAATAAAGATATCCGCTACATTGTACTCATATTCAAAGCTTACCTGTGAAACAAATGGGTTAAGATTATCACGACCATTTGACAATGAAGCACGTGCTTTCAATCCTTTGTAATCGCTATAAAGATTTAAATAATTGGAATTGAAAGTAGTATATGATATTGGCGTATAACCATTATTGAAGTAATATCTCTGATTTTCAGACTGTTGCGTACCCGCATCCAGCCCAACCAAAAACTCTGGTTTTACTTCTAGTTGCGTAAATAAATTAACACCCCACTTTTTGATAGATTGATCCGCATCACCAAACAAATCCGGTCTTATCGTATTGCCTTGTGGATCATTCAGGTTTTCAAATCCTGCTACATATCTTCCCGAAGCATATTCAAAATACTCATCATCGTAATTGTCCCTCTGCTGAAAATTTCCTGAAACATTCGCAGAAAACTTGCCTTGTTTCAAGCCAACATTTGCCCTTCCTATTAGACTATTTTGAGTTCCATATTGAACATCTGCTGTCGAAAAAACACCCTCATCAGCTCCCTTCTTAGTGATAATATTGATCACACCAGAAACAGCATTTGGGCCAAACAGAGGTGCAGAAGGTCCTTTGACGATTTCAATTCTTTCCACATCATGAACCTCAATCGGCAAAGCTTCCCAATAAACAGCTCCCATGTTATGGTTAAAAACCGGTCGATCATCAATCATGACAAGTGTCAGTTGGTTTGTCTGAAACGCTCCATCCGTCAACCTTGGCATATTATCAAAGCCTCTTATGTGGACATCGTAGACCCCATTTGTTACTTCTCTAACTATCAATTCAGGACATAACCTCAGTGCCTCAGCAATAGAGTTCGAACCTGCGTTTTTAATTTCCGTACCCGTTATGGTATAACTCGACATAGGTGCGTCGAATACAGTTTCCTTCTTCTTGGAAGCAGAAACTATTTCAATATTCATCAGCTCTTCAAGCGACAGGTCATATAGATCCTGTTCCTCGTTCTGCGCAAAAATGTAAGAACTGGCTACCAGAAGTAAACCAGTTAAAAAAATTGACTTTTTCATTTCATGATATGTTTAACCTTTAGATTGCTTAGTTTAGTTTGTACTTTACGCTATACCGGTATGGACAAAGCGGTCAGTGAACCTGCTACTTTGAGCCCATGCTTAGTAGCATTAGTTTGGTTTAATTCAAATTTGATCTTACCACTCTCCTGAATAAAATTGATCGTGGCTCCTTGATGAGCCATGCCCGGTTTATCAGTAATAATTAATGTTGAAGAGGTCAATGAGGAAGCTGTCAGATTACCCAAATTCTCTAATTGGTTTTTAGACACAAACAATATGTGACATTTTTCAACTTCACTGGCATTGTCATACCTCTTAACAACCATATCCATATTTTGGGTTTTCTTTTTCAGTTCGGCCATTTCCTGTAAATGGTCATATACTTCAGAGTTTCCTAACACCCCAATTACAAAAGAACCTGAGTTCATATTTTCAGGCCATTGAATGTATTTACTGAAATTATAAATGAATAAACTTTGATATTTTTCTGTCTGAGCATGTGAATAGCTCAACACAAAAAGTAATGCAACTACTCCAATAATTCTTTTCATCTTTCCGTTTAAGGTTTTCTCGTTAACAATTTTAAATCACAAGACAAATTTAAAACCACTTGAACGTAGCTCAAAAAAGGGGGGACTGGCCTGTTGGTAATGATCAAGCTATAAATAGTACAAAAAAGTCATTTATTAGTACAAAACAGGTATTAATAAAACATTTGATAATTTATAGTGATTTAGACAATAAGCCCATTTGGGATTCTCAATTTTGAATTCATCATATAGATCAACATCAAATCTGACCAGTTAAGATTGTCGATATTCCCGACAAACTTGAATAAAGATTATATCAAAACTGACTTTTGACAGGATAGCCTTGCATTCGGTCCGAGAACAAACTAATAAAAAATTACATGGTGCGCTTTTCAAATATTTGTATGCTAAAACAAAGTGAATCTTTGAAAAGTGAAAATAAATCTTGGGATAAAATATTAACTATTTAATATTTTATATAATTATTGCCAGACTAGTAAGGGAGCTTGAAACCTTCAAACCGATGCTTTCCGCTTTATTTTTATTCAATTCAAACCTCATTTTTCCATCTTTAATGACGAAGTTGACGATAGATCCCTTCTCTGCCAATCCAGGACCTTCAGTTACAATTAAGACAGGTTGGTTTTCTACTTTTTGTATCACGGAGCTGAGCACTTCGGTTTTAGACTCTTCAATAAATATAATGTGTGGTTGATCAATCTGATTTACTGCATCCGGAGTTTGAACTACGATATTCATACCCTGGGTTTGCTTTTTAGCATCCGCCATGTCTTTAATGCTTTTGACAGATTTTTCATTTCCAATTACTGTAATCACAAAATCGCCGGAATTATATGAATCCGGCCACTTTATATACTTGCTGAATTGATATAAGAACAAACCCTGGTATTGTTCTTTCTGGGCAAAAGTCCAAAATGGAGAGAGGATCAGGCTGCAAAAAAGAAGTAATGAGTACTTTGTCATTGAAAAATGGATATAATATTTAAATAAAAAGTTCACTTTCTGATTTGACAAAAATCTTACTAAAATCCAAAACAAAAAAATTCAACAAGATCTTTTTACAAAAATTCATTACCTGAAACTTCTAAATAAATTCATTAATGAATATCTGCAATTGTTGAACGAAACACCAAAAACATAAAACCATCAATTCTTCAGTTAATTCGTTTTGTGAACCACAACTTCAGAATTGATGGTCTAACGTATCGTTTATTTTTGCTGGAACATATGAACATCCCTTTGTGGGAATGGAATAGAAATATCATTTTTATCAAACTCTTTCTTCACTGCTTCAGTCATGTCAAACAACACACCCCAATAATCTTCACTTTTCACTGTCGCACGTACCTTGAAGTTTACGGAACTATCAGCCAGTTCAGAAACATTGATAAAATATTCACCAGGCTCATCCAGTACCCTTTCATCTTTAAAGACAGTTGTCTCGATGACTTTTCTTGCCTTATCAATATCATCATCGTAACCAATTCCAAAAATCCATTCAACTTTTCGGGTTTCTTCAGTTGAATAATTGACCATTGAATTATTGGATAATTGCGCATTGGGAATGATGATGGTTTTATTATCCCAGGTTTTCATAATAGTATTAAAGATCTGGATTTCGCTGACCGAGCCTATGAATCCATTTGCCTCCAATACATCTCCAACTTTATAAGGTTTAAATAAAAGGATCATTACTCCTCCTGCAAAATTTTGTAATGTTCCTGATAAAGCCATACCAATTGCCAAACCAGCCGCACCAATAATTGCAATAAAAGAGGTCATTTCTATGCCAATCATTCCCATCACACTGATGACAACCAGCAGTCTGAGTATATTATGAATGAGGGTTTTCAAAAATGGAATAAGAGACGGATCCATGTCCCTTCTTTTCATGATGTTCACCACACCGTTGGTTATTGCCTTTGCAATCCACAGCCCAATAATTAGGAAAAGTATCCCACCAACTAAATTTGGGCCATACTCAACGACATAATTCCAGGCAATTTCTGAATACTTGTTAACTTGATCGATTGATTCGTCCATGATTAATTGTTTGGTTTAGATAGTTTAATTCGTTCTTTAATAGTTTATTCAACCGTAAAATATAAAGGTTTTAGGGTAGAACCAATAAGGTTAATAAAGGTTTTGTGAATTTATTTTTCCTGGTAGATAATGTAAGTCCCAACAGATGCTTTAAAGATAATTTCATCATCACTCACCTCAACAGTTTGCATATTTTGAAGTAGTTGAAGATACTTGTCTTCAAACTGGTTAACTTCCTTTTTTGCACAGAATTTCCTGGTAGATCCCAAAGGACCAATTTCAATCGAATTGTCATCATTGATGATAAGCTTTCCAAAGAAATTATTACAACCTCCACTTCCGGTGATCTGCTGCTCCTGTCTGTCGATCTGAATGACCAGGTCTTCCACAGGAATGTCGAGATTATCATCGTTTTCAACAATTTCAATCAGATCATATTCTGTGCTTGTTGCATCCTGCTGTTGTGCCATAGCTGATCTTCCCTGATACTCATCTTTTGATATTACTTCTAATAAACTGTAAGCTGATCTCAATTGTCCAAAATCATCAATCTCCTTTATTTTCTTAACCTTGAGTTTATAAATATATCCCCTCTCAAGCTCAAAGCCTTTAATGTCTTCGGCAATCATGATCCAGTTGTCATCCAACCTGTTTTTGATCAGGTAGCATGATGAGTTCGTTCCAACGGCGCACTCTGCCATTTCCGGAGCCACATAGAATTTTCTTGTACAAGAAATTGAAAGAAGTAAAATGGCTATTAGTAGAATGTGTTTCATAGTGGTCTGATAAATAAGTTCCCTTAACCAAATTAATTAAAAGTTGGAATTTATTCGAAAAAAATAAAGGATTTAATAAGCTCTGATTCCAGGACATGTCATTTCATTAATAATCTTCTACGATATTTCTGACAATATGAGAGAATTAATTAAGCAGGCACTTTTTTCTTCTGAGCTTTTCGCAAGGTAATTGCGTTGCCCATAATCAAAAGTATAGCTCCTGACGCAGAATAACTATTCCAATGATAGTTTTCAAATAATGTTGAGATCAATAAGGCAACTAGAGGTACTACTAAAATAACATAACCTGCTTTATCAGGACCTATTTCACCCAGCATTTTCAAATAAGCGCTAAATGCTACTACTGATCCAAATATTGCCAGGTATGACAAGGATAGCACGTATGGTGATTGGCTATCAAACCGGATATCCTTTCCGGAAAGTAGTGAAAACATTATCATCGCTATTGATCCATAAAGCATTCCCAATGCATTGGTTTGGATCAGTGGAATCTTGTTTTTCTGATTGAGGGCAGACAAAATATTACCCATCGAGGCAAGCGCTACAGAAGCAAAGCAAAACATGATCGCAATGATACTTTCTGTAGTAAAATTAAACTGCAGCTCATTTTTAAACAGCAGCACTACGCCGGTAAACCCGATTGCGGCTCCTGCCAGCACTTTTGTTTCAATTGGTCCCTTTAGTATAAGTCTGTTAAAAATTATATTCATAAAAATCAAAGTGGAAAATGCTACCGCAACCAATGCGCTGGTAAGCTCCTCCTCAGCCATGTAAACAAACCAATAATTGAAGCCAAACAGGCAAAGTCCCTGCAAAGCAATGAATACATGGGCTCTGGAATTAAATTTTAAAGGAAGCCCTTTGAGCAGGCAATAAAGCAAAATTAAAATCCCAGCTATCAGAAAACGATAACCGACAGACAACATGGGATCTACTTCACCGATCTGAAACTTGATCACATACCAGGTCGATCCCCAAATCAAACAAGGAATAATAAAATAGATGAAACCTCTGGCGTTCATGAATGACTATATAGAATTCCCTAACCTTACGTATTATTTGTGCGGAGGTTAGCAAATCCAAAAGTAACTTCATACAGGAAATGATGAACAAGAAAATTAGGTAATTCCGAAAGCAGCCAGGAAGGTAGCCTGAAGATATAAAAAAACCTGTTCAAATTATCAAACAGGTTTTGCTTGCGGCTAGTAAAATAATAATAATTATGTTTTCGCATGAATAGAGATAATAATCATACCAGTTTTAAAAACCCTTTCCATTTGCTTAAACAAAGCAATAAGCTTGGTTTCAAAATAAAAAAGTTGTCAATTTGACAAACAACATTTCAATTTGACAAAAAATAATGTTAGTAACTTAAGATTTTGATACGAACAATCGTTAAATTGAAATATTATTAGTCAGTATACACAGTGAAAGTTAAACTTATTACCATACTTGTCCTGGCCATTTGTGCGGTCGGTCTGGTGGGATATATATCCTACATAGGACTGTCCAACCTCATGACTACCATTGAAGAAACGGTTACCCCTGACCATCGGGAGGAAGATCTTCAGGAGATGCTTTTTCATATTTCAGAAGCAGAAAACAGTATCAGGATCTACACCATCACTAGAGAGAAAAACTATCTCCATTCATTCTATTCCAATATTGAGGAAACAGAAAATATTCTGACTGAATTAAATGAGTTATCAAATGATGACGAGTTTTTCTCACTTCACCTGGATTCCATTGAACAACTTCTACAGAAAAAAACAGACATTCAAAAACGACTCATCCGGTTAAAGCAAGATCAGAAAAGAGTTGATGTTTACGAGGAAGTTCTTACAAAAGTCCAGTCTCTTGAGCGAAAAAATGCTGTGTTTGACTCCCTTGAGCAAGCTGTTGAAAAAGCTGAAGCCAATCTTACCAGGGAAATCGACCAAAAAGAGAAAGAGATTAGCAATGTGGAAGAACAGACGGAAGAAAAAGATAAACAGGGGTTTTTCAAACGACTTTTTGGTACGGGAAAGAAAAGCGAGGAAGAAGCCATCGCTGAGGGAGAGGAAATAGCTGAAAAAGCAAGGCAACTTGACACGTTGATCGCAGCTAAAGACACATTATCAAATATCATTGATACATTAAAAAAGGAAGACATTACAAAGGAAATTCAAACTTCACTTGCAGAAATAAAGACACGCGAAGAAAAAATCGACCGGGAACTTACTGTCGCCGAACTCATACTCACAAGAAGGGATAAAGCCATAGCGCAAAAAATCCAGGAAGAAGTCGTGATCCTGCAAAATCATTTCTCGCAGCTCGATGTCAGTCAGGCGGAAGAAGCATCATTTTTCTTTCTTAAAATTACTAACCTGATCAAAATAGTAGGTTCGATTTTTTCCATGCTTTTTCTGATCCTGGTGTTCATTGTTATGAATGACATCAAAGTCAATCAGAGAATTCGAAAACAGCTGGAGGTAGCAAAAAATAAAGCCGAAGATCTCGCCAAGGCTAAGAGTGATTTCCTGTCAAATATGAGCCACGAAATCAGAACCCCAATGAATGCAATATTGGGCTTTGCTGAACAATTGGTGCAGACAGACATGAACGATCAAAGCAAAAAACAACTGAACATCATTCAGAATGCGTCCCGGCATTTACTTTCAATTATAAATGACATTCTTGATTTCGCCAAAATTGAGGCAGGAAAGATCAAATTGGAAAAGATTGCTTTTTCAATTGAGGAAAGCGCTCAAATTGTTTATGACACGTTATATAAGAATGCATCTGACAAAAACCTCGATTTCTCCCTTGAGATTGGAGACAACCTGAAAAATCAGAGTGTAAAAGGAGATCCCGTTCGGTTCAGACAAATCCTTTTTAATCTTGCGGGAAATGCTATTAAATTTACCGAAGAAGGATTTGTTAAGATCAAGATCGATCATGATTTCAGACATATCATCCTGCAGGTGATTGATTCAGGTATTGGAATTGATGTAAATAGTCAGGACCTCATTTTTAATGAATTTGATCAGGTCAGTTCTGACACTTCTAAAAAATATGGTGGAACCGGCTTAGGTCTGGCCATAGTCAAAAAACTGGTGGAAATGCAAAAAGGATCGATCATCGTTGAAAGCGAGAGAGACCAGGGTACGGAATTCAGGATTGAGCTACCCTACATTCCAACCAAAAAAATCGAAAAAGATTTCTTAGACGCTGACCAAAAGCCTGATTTTATATTTCCTTCAGAAACAAAAATATTAATTGTGGACGATGAGGAATATAACAGGATGTTACTGGAAAGCATTTTCAGCAAGCATCACATTCAACATGAATCGGCAAAATCAGGCAATGAAGCAATTGAAAAATTTAGTGCCGGTCATTTTGATTTGGTCTTGCTCGATCTGCAAATGAATGAGATGGACGGTTTTGAAACCTGCCGTCGACTACGTGAAGAATTTCAAGCAGAAATACCTATTATTGCCGCTACAGCTACCTCAACCGGTGAAGTCAGGGAAAAATGTATAGCCTCAGGCATGGACAACATTTTGTTAAAGCCGATACAAGAAAAAGAATTATTTGATTGTTTACACAATTATTTAAGCAAAATTACGATTGGTTTTGAAGAGGAAATTTATGAGTTCCCTGCTGAAAGCAAACCTGATAAGAAAAAGCATAATATTAGTGACAACAAGAAAGACTTAAGCCAGGTGATTGATCTTTTTCAAAATGACAAAAGCCTTGCTCTAAGCATGACAAACATATATTATAAAAACCTGACCAATGCCATTTCAGAATTCCAAAAAGACCTGAATGATGGAAAATATGAAAACTTAAAAGCCTTTGCACATAAGATCATTCCATCAACCCGTCATATGGGTTTTGAAAATCTGGCAGATAATTTAAAAAAACTTGAATTGAGTATTTCGGATAAAATTGATTCGGAAAATGTAAAAGAACAAGTCAGCAATATACTGACCGAGTCCAAAGAAATAGTTAAGGATCTTGAAGAAATACTTAATTCAGAAAAGGAAGAGGTAAACCTGTAAATGGGAATATTTTTAGAAGGATAAACTATGGGTATGTTAAAAATATTTGTTGTCGAGGATGACGATTGGTACAATGAGTTTATAGCTTACAACCTGAAACTGGACGATGACCACGATATTGTCAAATTTCAGGAGGGTAAACATTGTCTGGAAAGGTTAAAGGAAAACCCTGATATCATTACTCTGGACTATCGTCTGCCCGATATGACAGGAGCGGATATGCTGAAAAAAATAAAGGATTATAATCCCGAGATCGAAGTGATCATCATTTCAGAACAGGAAAAAATTGAAACAGCTGTCGAACTATTAAAACTTGGAGCATACGATTACATCGTCAAGTCCAAAGATATCAGGGACAGAATCCTCAACGTCCTTAGAAATATTAAAAAACAAAAAGGTCTCAGGAAGCAGATTGACTCCCTTCAACAGGAAGTGGAGAAAAAATACGATTTTGAAAAATCGATCATTGGCAAAAGTAAAGAGATCAAAAAGATATTCGGTCTTATCGAAAAAGCCATCCATACCAATATTGTTGTAACCATTACCGGTGAAACTGGTACAGGGAAAGAATTGGTTGCAAAAGCCATCCACTACAATTCAGCCAGAAAAAAAGAGGCGTTTGTTGCCGTAAACATTGCCGCCATGCCAAAAGAGTTGATTGAAAGTGAATTATTCGGTCATGAAAAAGGAGCATTTACAGGAGCCCAGGCCACAAGGATTGGAAAGTTCGAAGAAGCGGATGGCGGCACTCTTTTTCTTGATGAGATTGGTGAAATGGACCTTACTCTTCAGGCCAAACTTTTACGAGCACTACAGGAAAAGGAAATTACCCGGGTTGGAAGCAACAAGGTGATCAAAACCAATTGCCGGATCATTGTAGCAACCAATCGAAATCTTCAAAAAGAAGTAAAAGAGAAAAAGTTCAGGGATGACCTGTATTACCGGCTATTTGGTATTACAATTGAAATGCCTCCATTGAGGACAAGGGAAAGCGATATTATCGTTTTGGCAAAATTCTTCATGGATATTTATGCCAATGAAAATAGAGTCGAAACCAAGATTCTCGGTCGGGAAGCTCAAAAGAAACTCCTCTCCTATTCCTATCCGGGAAATGTCCGTGAACTAAAATCAGTCATCGAATTGGCGTTTGTTATGTCTAACACGGACGAAATAGAGCCGGAAGATATTTCATTCGGGAATGACGAGACCGATCCCGATGTAATCAACCACGAATTAACTTTACGTGAACACAATCACAGGATTGTAAAATCATACCTTAAAAAATACGATGATAATGTAAAGGTAGCAGCAGAAAAGCTTGGCATTGGGTTTTCCACCATATATCGTATGATGAAAGAAGAAGAGGTCATTAGTTCCTGACCATTTCCAATGCATGGCTGTATTTTATCGTCAAATCCCTTCTCATTTTTAGTTCCTCATTATCAATTCTGCAAAGATTTTGTCAAAATGACAATAATTTGAAGATAGCCAAAATTTAAACCCCTGTAAATCAATTAATTAAGTTTTTGGCAACCTTTTGGCATATAACCTGGCAACTCAAAAACAATTTCACAAAATGAAACTCAAACTAATTATTGCAAGTGCTGTTGTTGTTTTAGCAGCATCGTGTACTGACAAAGAAAGAATAGCTCAAATGCAGGGAAGCATTGACAGTCTGAAGTATGAGCTAAACACAAGAGATACGGAATTGACTGAATATTTCACACTTGTATCAGATATTGAGAGTAACCTGAATGAAATTAAGAAAAGAGAAAACATGATTTCTCTTGAACAGGAAAACAATCCTACTGAAGATGCCGCTTCTAAAAAGCAGATTGTTGAAGATTTGAAAGCTATCAACACATTGATGGAAGAAAATAAGACGAAAATGGAAGAGTTGAATAAAAAACTCAACAATTCATACTACCAGTCAAACAAATTCAAAAAGATGGTTGCTGAATTGGAAGAAAAAGTGACTCTTAAAGAATCGGAAGTCGAAACATTAAACATGAGAGTGAGTGATTTGACTGCACAAAATGAGACTTTAAATACAAAAGTTGACTCCCTTTTCACAGAAAACACAACCAAAACAGAAATCATAACAGCCAACGAAAGCACTATTCAGGAAATGGATGAAGCGTTGCACACTGCTTACTATACCGCAGGAACAACCACTGAGCTTGAAGAAAAAGAAATCATTACCAGAGAAGGTGGTTTCATCGGTATCGGTAAAGTGGATCAGTTGAATCCAAGAGCCAGCAAGAGTGCGTTTACATCAGTGGATATTAGAGAAGTAAATTCCATTCCTGTAAACAGTAAGAAAGTAGAATTAGTTACTAATCACCCGCAGGATTCTTATGAGATCGTCTTAAACGAAGAAGAAAAGCAGGTTGATAAGTTAGTGATATTAGATCCAGATAAATTCTGGGAATCTTCAAAATACCTGGTAATGGTTAAAAAGTAAGAAACACAACAGAACATAACAGTTAACTAAATAAATTACCAGTCAACTCCCTCAATAATTCCCGTTACAAAAAAGGCTACCCTCCCAAGGTAGTCTTTTTTATTTTCTACCTTTTAATTGCTACCAAGGATAAGCTTTTCAAGAATAAATTCCGTTACATCATGATGCCCATCAGCATAAAGAATATTTTCATTTTTATCCAGAATATAGGCTAACTCATTTTCAATCGCTACCTCTTCAATAGCCTCTCTGATTTTTTGTTGTAAGGGTTCAAGCAAATCTCTCTGTTTTATTTGGTAAGCAATTTGAGCTTCATTTCTGGCTTTCTGAATCTCAGATTCCGAGTTTTTCAATTTATTTTTCAACTCAGCGTTTGCTTGATCACCCATTGAATGAATCTCTGAAAATAGCTTCTCGTATTCCCGGATCTTAACTTCAATCCTTTCCTTCAGTTTATTCTCATATGCTTTTAATTCGGCTTCTATTTTCCTGGATTCAGGTAATTGACTTAAGATGTAGATTATGCTAGCATGTCCGACCTTTATTGAACTGGATGGCTTTTGAGCAAATGAGGAATAGCCAATTCCAACTATTACTAAAAAAATTACAAATGATTTCATAGCTTTTTATTTTAATTTCTAAAGAAATGTAGAGAATCTGCCAGAAATTTTTGAGCTCCTAATTGTTAAAACATGTTAACACGGACATAACTTATTGAATAACAGAAATTTTTCAATAAGTTATCGTCATTATTCATGTTTTTCCATGAATAATGCGGGTTAACAACATTTTTTACCCATTCAAAAATTCCAAAGCCGCCTTCTTGTAGGTGCGACTGATGGGAATGGAAATATTATTCATTACTACTTCTTCTTTATTGAAAGACAGAATTTTATCCGTATTAACTATAAATGAGCGGTGTACCCTGAGAAACTTTTCGGGTAGCTTAACTTCGAGATGGCTTATTTTTTCTTTCGTTAAAATGGGTTGATTGGACTGGGAAATAATCTTAACGTAATCACCAAGACTTTCCAGATAACCTATTTCGTCATAAGAAATTTTTACACTTTTTCTATTAGACCGAACCACCAGGCAACCTACTTCCAGCTTTTCCTTTTGATCTATTAACTCCTTTTGTTTTAACTGGTCCTTTTGAGAGCGAATAATCAAAAGAATAAAGGAATTCAGAAAAACAACAAAATAAAGAAGGATGCCTAAAAGAAATATATCGTAAAAAATCGGAGTCAATTCAGCATATCGGTAATTAGCCAGAACAATAAAGGATAAGGTGATAACAATCATTTCCAGATACAGGGAAATGATAAGTGTGTAAACCATGTACAAAATGAATAGCCCATATAGCTTGCGCAATAAATACTTTGGAACCAGGACATAATTAAAAAAGTAAGAGGTTATGATAATTACCGGTAATAAAAAAGCCACGAAGTAAAATGCTATGGAATAGCTTTGTAATGATTTTCCAAAGAAGAAAATCAGAATGATTGAAACGACAATCCAAAAAATGATATGTTGTTTTGCTTTCACAGAATTTTTATTAAAAATGAAAAAATACTTGTTTCCAAGGAAAATTAATCGATAAAATACCAATTTAGAGCTGGATTCAACATTGATTACCTGCAACCATACTACCTAAATTTGAGCATGTTTAACTAAAAATTATTATCATGTTTAAGTTATTTATCGAAGGTGGACCATTATTTATGGGAATCCTGACTATTATTTTTGTTTTCATGTTGGCGGTATCGATTTGGAGTTTTGTTCAAATCCAAAGTAGTTCTTTCTCTCTTGAAGAATTGAGACGTAAGATTAAATACATTAAATCAATTGGGCTTTTTGCTTTGGTTTTTGGGATACTAGGTCAACTGATTGGGTTATTTCAAGCTTTTACAGTAATTGAACAAATGGAAAGTGTATCGTCGGCAATTTTAGCGGGCGGATTGAAAGTTTCCATGATCACAACCTTATATGGAATGATCATCTATGCCATTTCTATTCTTATCTGGATGGGACTGGATTGGACGCTAAAAAAATTACATATGAACAATTCATCCTCATAAACCAGGATTGCAGGACGACAGAAACTCAAAATGGCAGTTTCCGGCTATCAAATTATCTTTGTTTGATAATGATTTAGGTGGTAATTTATTGATTGTTACAATCTTTAAAACCCATCGCTATGTTTCGAAAAGTCCTGCTTCCTTTTCTGCTTATTCCTACCTCGTTTTTATCTTATTCACAAGAATTTGATTCCGTTAAAATTATATCACATAAAATAACCGAAAGCATTTACATGCTGGAAGGGCGTGGAGGAAATATTGGTCTTTGCGTTGGAGAAGATGGTGCCTTCATTATCGATGACCAGTTTGCTCCATTGACAGAAAAGATCAAAGCCGTTATTGCTGAAATTACAGACCAATCAATTGAATTTGTCATTAATACCCATTATCACCATGATCATACCGGAGGAAATGAAAATTTTGGAAAGGGCGGATCAATCATCATTTCTCATGATAATACACGGGAAAATATTCAAGCTGATCAACTCAAGCGGATAGCCCAAGAAGGCAAAAGTGAATTTCCGGATGAAAGTCTGCCCGTCATCACCTTTTCGGAAACAATGGCACTACATTTCAACGGTGAGACAATAAATATTTTCCACGTCGACAATGCTCATACAGATGGAGATGTGATCATCCATTTTCAAAATGCAAATGTCTATCACATGGGTGACGTTTTTGTTCGCTATGGCTTCCCGTATATCGATATGGAACATGGAGGAAACATCAATGGATTTATTGATGCACTGGAAAAAGCGGGAATGATGATGAATAACCAGACAAAGGTGATTCCAGGACATGGGCAGATCTCTGTCAGGCAGGATGTTATTGATCTCAAAGAGTGGCTGACGGATATTCGGGATGTTGTGAAAAAGTTAAAAGATGAAGGCAAATCGAAAGAAGAAATTATTTCCTTAAATCCCTTAAAAGAAGTGATTAGCGCCGATGCCAATCTCGAAAGCATCGTCAATATGGTTTATGAGGGCCTTGAATAGTGTTCCATTAACATTGCTCCTATGAGGATAATCCGAATATTAAGTCAAAAACCTGTATTAATTGCCTCAATATCAATTAGTTTTAGTCTCATATTTTCAAATTCAATAGCGTACTTCACATTTTCTTCTTCAATCAATGCTTTAAAATCGGCTGGATAAGCTAAATCATCAGTGGGAAACCATTTTTTAGTATTCTTATTGATGCAAATAAACAAGCCGGTTTCCCATCCGACAGCACAGAATTTGTAAAGAGATCCGTCATAAATTTCCAACCCAATCTCGTTGGATAAAAATTCAAATACTTCGGAAATATTGTTAGTTGGCACACCAATCTCTGAAACATGAAGAAGATTGTCAGAACTGAATTTTTCATCCGAATGAATACCCAGGTTGCGCCTTGAAATAAATTCGACGATGTTTTGATCCTGGTCGTAAAAATACATTGCGCGGGCATTCCAGGAGGAAAAATCGATAATTTCATTTTCTGCTTCTTTGAGGATTTCCACTCGATCTTTGAGCCATTCAAGACCTTCTTCCTCCATATATGCCGGAATATTAAAAGCAAAATGATAGGGTTTGAATTTTTTACTTTCCACAAAATTCAAGGTGGTACTACCAACCTGAAAAGAAATTCTATCTCTACGTTCAGCAATCAGTTCCAATTCAAGTACATCGCGGTAAAATTTCTTTTGCTGTTGCAGGTGATTTGACAGTAGTGTGAGTTCCAGAATTTTCATACTAGTTTTTCAGGTTTCACTGATCACTTAACTTTATGTACGTGATGCTGTTTTGATCGATGTCCAAAACTGCAAAAGATCGTACAGGGGATATCAATCCATCTTGTAAATCCTTTCCATCATTTGCCACTTTGCATCGGCTGATGAATCTGATGAGGTTTGCTGAAATTTGGAAACGAATGCTTCCCATTCAGACTGGCGAGGCTTTTGGGCAAGTTCGGCCATCGCTTTGTCGTGATCAAATTCAGGTATGGTGTCCATGATCATGAATAGCCGACTTCCATAGATGTAAATTTCCATATCCACAATCCCAACATCCTTCATCCCTTTTGTGATTTCAGGCCAGACCGCCCCTGATCCATGGACTTTTTTGTATTGTTCGATGAGTTTTGGATCGTCTTTGAGTTGGAGAGTCTTGCAATAGCGCTTAATCATATATGACATTGTGTCCAATTCTAAAGAAAAATTATAGCAATTAGTTACTTAAATACTACTATTTGCTAACACCACAATTAATCCAACAAGCGCCGAAATGGAAGCTATTGATATAATAATACCTACACTCTCTACGAGCTTTAATCTTTTATTCATGTTTTGAATCATGATCTCGTGATCTGCGGCAAATTCAAAAAGTTCTTTAATTTTCTTTTCCATAGTTAAATATACTTAAATATTATCATAATGTTAGGAATGATCTTTCACATCACACTCGTATTTTAGAGAAGGAAAAATCGCTAAGATTAACTTTATATATAAGTATTTTTGAAAATTAAAAGACGTTCTTTGGAATCTTTAATCTCCTGAATTTACTCCATCGCTTCTTTTAACTCAGGTTCAAGTTTCGCTCCTGTTGCACCGAAAATAGCAACGACAATGAAGCACCCTAATGGGACCACAAAAGAGGTGTGGATGTTGGTAGCATCAGAGATCAATGCCTGAACAGATGGGAATACTGCACCGCCCAAAATCGCCATGATCACCCCAGCTCCACCAATTTTGGTATCATTGCCTAATCCTCTCACCGCCAGACCAAATATTGTCGGGAACATAAGAGAAAGGTTAAAAGAAATTCCAATCAATGCATAAACAGCAACATAACCTGATCCCAAGATCACAATAGCTGCACAGGTAGTTCCAATTAAAGCTGCAATCATAAGTAAAACCCTGGCGGAGATAAAACGCATTAAAAATGTGAAGACGAAACGTGAGATAGTAAATAATACAATGGCATAAAAATAATAGGTAGCTGCATCGTCCTCATTGAGGTTTAACTCCTGCATGACATATCGAATGGTAAAAGACCAAGTTCCCAACTGAGCACCCATATAAAAAAATTGCGCTACCACTCCCCAAATATAATGAGGTGTTTGGATCAATCTTTTAAATGTTGGAATGAGGTTTAGCTCAGAGCCGGCATCAGATGCTTTAGGCATTTTGACAAATTTGATAACAAACCAAAGAAAAACCAGGAACACCGCTACACCTATATACGGGCCGATAACTGCATTCAATTCTGCTGATTGAATGGCTTTCAATTGCTCTGTTGGCATGGTAGCTCTTTCTACCTCTGTCGCCGGATTTAAATGGGATAATATGAAAATTTTACTAAGTAAAATACCAGTCAGTGATCCAATGGGGTTAAATGACTGTGCCAGATTTAACCTTATGGTACCTGTTTTTTCAGGACCCATTGCGATAATATAAGGGTTAGCCGTCGTTTCAAGGATAGAAAGTCCACCTGCCAATACATAAAGGGAAAATAAAAAGTGTCCGTACTTCATTGTCAGACTAGCCGGATAAAACATAAACGAACCCAGGGCAAATAATCCCAGGCCCAAAAGCACACCTGATTTGTAAGTATATTTCTTAATATAAATGGCAGCTGGAAGCGCAAGGCAAAAATAAGATCCATAAAATGCCACCTGGATCCAGGACGTTTGAAAATCAGTCATGCTCATTATCCGCTTGAAAGCAGACAACAGGGTGTCCGTCATGTTATTGGCAATACCCCAAAGGAAAAACAGACTGGTGATTAGGATGAAAGGAAGGAGATTCTTCCTACTCAAAAATTTAACATTATCTTCCTGCGAACTCATAGTGAAAGGATCTGAAAATAGAACTTAAGACTTATATATCCTGATTGTGTTGTAGGTACCTCATCATTGCTTCAATATAATAGTAATCGGCATAACTCAGCGGAACGTCGACCTCACTATTTGCAGGTTTATGACCAACAGAATGCATGAGTAAAAAGTTGTTATTCTCGCCTTCTTCTGCTCTGTACTCTTCACTGCTCAACGTTTGGATAATGGTTTCAGCTGTGTTCAAATACTGTTCCTTCTTAGCCCCATCAACATAATCACTTAATTCTATTAAGGCCGAAGCCATGATCGCTCCTGCAGATGCATCCCTTAAGGCATCCGGAATATCTGGTGCATTAAAATCCCAAAAAGGAACTTTGTCCTCGGGAAGATTAGGATGATTCACTAAAAAGTCCGCTATTTTAACCGCATGATCGAGGTATCGTTGCAATTCCGTTTCACGATAACACATTACATACCCGTACAATCCCCACGATTGACCTCTCGCCCATGAAGAATTGTCCGCATATCCTTGTGCCGTCTTTTTGGTGGTGACTTCACCTGTTTCAGGATTGTAATCAACTACATGCCAGGAGCTTCCATCTTCCCGATAGTGGTTTTTAATTGTATTATCAGCATGTGAAACAGCAATGTCGTAATACTTTTGATCACCGCTTTGTCTGGATGCCCAAAAAAGTAATTCCAGGTTCATCATGTTATCCACAATAACCAGGTAGTCGGATTCTCCATCGATTTCACCCCAGGAGCGGATCAGACCCACTTCCGGTTTAAATCTTTTGGTAAGTGTTTCTGCCGATTGCAGTAATATGGGAATATAACTTGTATCTCCTGATATTCTTAAACCATTACCATAGCTGCAATACATTTTAAAACCAATGTCATGATCAAAGATATTCAGCTTTTCCTCCTCGATCTGATGCGTTCTTTTCCTTGCCAATTCAAGCAAAGTATCTTGATCGGAATACTCATATAAATACCATAAACTACCTGGGAAAAAACCACTGGTCCACCATCCGGATTCATTGGTCATAAGCGAACCATCCGGATTGGCCGAACGGGGCATCAGGGTGTCTGGGACTGAGTGTTCAAGGGCAATGTATTGGGGAATTGCTTTGTCAAGCGATTGCTGAACGATCTGATTTAGTTTATCGAGTTTGGAATGATCCTTCTCAGTTGTACATGCTAAAAGTAACATGAACGTAATTATTGGGTAGATTCTAAGCATTTAGAGTTGATTAAATAGTCATTTTGCTAAATAAGAAAAAATTAACGATTTATCATCTATTAGCATGGTATTTAGAAATTTATCGGGCAATAAATTATGCTGTTACAAGTTCCTAAAAAATTCTTCAAATAGGGTTTCAATTAATTTCCATCATGTGTAACACGGTTAATGACATAATTTTTCGATAAGTGAATTACATCACATTGAATTTTATAAGTAGTTCTCTTTGATCAATTCATATACCACAGGACTTTTATTATTCATTACAAAGATCAGCCTGTTTTCATCCCTGATAATTTTTCGAACATCCCCTTTGACAGATATTCCGGATCTGGTCGGTGAAATGAATTTAAAATCTCCGGATCCATCACCGGTAAATACAAATCCGTAATTACCGGTTGCTACACCAAGACGAGCATTCATAGCAGAGATGTTACCACCGGTTATTAAATCAGGGATTTCATCAGCATTTACGTCCATAATCGCCAGTGCCATAACAGGGGAATATTGAGCCTGGATTGGAAGTGATTTTATCGCAAAGGAGTCTCCGTTATTCAAAAACAAAGAACTTTGGAAATTGTATGCTTTATAAACGCCTGAATTGTCCAATTCCCTTTCAGTTAGTATGTTTTCTATTGTTGCTGTTGTATATGATTTGTAATCGGGAAACCTTTGATTAAAAGCTGGCACCTGGTCTAACAACTCATCCCTCAAAGGCATTGGGAAGCTCTTATCTCCGATGAAATAATTCAACAAAGGATCAATTTCCCCATTGTCGTCGTAGTCTCCAAAATACAGCGACACAGGTTCGTCAGTTGATGCTTTATATTGATAATTCAACCCGAAATTTCCAGCAACAAAATCCTGGTCACCGTCACTATCGAAATCTTCAACCAATAGACAATTCCACCAGCCTTCCGTTTGCCCCGATATGAACTCATGGCTCTTGTTAACCAACTGACCGTTTTCATTGATGCAAATCGTAACCGGCATCCATTCACCCACAATGATTAAATCCGGATAACTATCGTCGTTTAAGTCGAGCCAGGACGCATCCGTTACCATTCCTATTTTTGAAAGAAAAGAAGCTATTGTTTCTGTGCCTATCGAGAAATTCCCGGCTCCATCGTTGATCAAGATATAACTGGTCGGTGTTTCGGGATACCTGCCGGGAACAACCCTACCTCCTACAAACAAATCAAGATCCCCATCCTGATCGATATCAGCAGGTCTTACACAAGAACCACTCATCAGCATTGTTGGTAGTACTTTTTTGACTAATCTTCCACCTCCTATATTTTCGTACAATCTATCTTGTAAAAAAGTATCTTCCTGTTGAAATTCATTTCCACCACTTACTACATATAAATCCAAGTCGTCATCCCCATCCATATCAAAAAACACCGCATCGATATCTTCAGAAATCATGTCCGATTTAAAAATGGAAGACGAGAATTCTCGATACTCACCTGAAGATGTCTGAAGGAACATATTTCCGGGCTGCCCTTTTGCACCTCCAATAAACAGATCATTCAATCCGTCGGCATTTACGTCTCCTATCGCCGCAGCAGGACCCTGTGTAGAATACATTCTCGGGAGCAGCGGTTGGGATTTAAAATCCACGAAATTGTTTTCCTTATGTAGGAAAGGAATTGTACTGGTTTTCTTAAAAAATTTATTTTGTTCAATTCCAAGCTCAATTGACCCTCGTTCCGTAGCATTTTCGTATTTGAGAAGAATATTTTGATTAGCTGGGATATTGACTAATTTCTGTGTTCTTCCATCAGGCCAAAGCACTTTCATGGAGTCGATACTTTGGGCTTTGCCCAAACCAAACGACAAGCTCGATTCAACCGAGGACTGAAATCCACGGTAGGGATTGACATTCCGAAACATTTTGTTATCTCCCAGATAGACGGTCAATTCGGCGCCAATGCCCTTAGGATTTTGGTTATTCCCCTCCAAAGCAATCTTCAAATAGTTATTCTCTTTGCTCTTGGAGTTATTTCGGTAAATCAACGCTTCATTGTCAATACAATTGATAACCAAATCCAAATCACCATCGTTGTCAAGATCAGCATATGCAACTCCGTTTGAAAGCGTAGGTTGATCAAACCCCCATTCTTCCGAAACATCCGTGAATTGAAGGCCTCCTAAATTTCGAAACATGTAGTCGTGTTCTTTATATTCGGGCAGCAGCTCCAGAATATCAATGAGACTTTCTGCACTCTTTCCTTGTTTGATCCTTCCAATAAGTTCTCCCTGGATTTTCAAAAAATCATTGGAGTTGAAATTCTTTTTAAAACCATTGGTGATAAATACATCCTGTTTTCCATCGTTATCGAAATCGGCTATCAAAGGCGCCCAACTCCAGTCTGTGTTTGACATCTTTAATAATTCCCCTATTTCGCTAAATGTGCCATCACCGTTGTTAATGTGTACCATGTTTCGCATGTATTGGTGGTGTAGTCCCCGCTCAACCATTGTCTCATACACTTCGTATTTGTGTTGCCAGAAAAATCCCTTTTGTTGATCATTGTACTCGGGCAACATGTCCAAACTGATAATATCCAATAATCCATCGTTATTTAGATCAGCTATATCCACACCCATCGATGAAACAGACATGCTCGTTAATAAGCTGTCGCTCACTTCGTTAAAGAATTTCCCATTTTTGTTTAAATAGAGTTTGTCCTTTTCTGTATAGTCATTGGAAGTGTAAACGTCAGGCCAGCCGTCCTTATTTAGATCGCCTACCGCAATACCTAAGCCATAATTAGAAACCGGGCCATAGATGCCCAATGAGTCGCTGACATCGGAAAACACACCACTTTCAAGGATATCATTCCGATACAACTTATTGCCAACATAATTTACCCTTTTGTTATCATAACGTTTTTCAATGCTGTAAGAATTTGAGAGCGGCAGCCGCGAGTGGTTCAGTAAAAATAAATCCAGATCACCATCATTGTCGTAGTCAAAAAAAGCAGAATGAGTTGAAAAAGAGGCATCATCCAGATTATATTCATTGGCTTTTTCAGTGAAGGTCAAATCCCCGTTATTTACTAAAAGAATATTCTTTCGCCTATCTGTTTCCGGGCTTGCAGAACGACACACATAAATATCAAGAAGCCCATCACTATTAATATCAACCATGGAAACACCTGTCTTCCACCCCACTTCACAGCCAGTATTCGATTGATCGGTTATGTCTTTAAACCGAAAATCTCCTTGGTTCAGGTATAGTTTATTGCCAAAAATATTGGAAGTAAAATAAATATCGGTTAGGCCATCATTATTGATATCGCCAACGGCTACACCCCCGCCATTGTAGAAATACTCGTAGTTGAATATATTGCTGATTTCGGTTTCATGAATTGCGTTAGTGAATTCAATTCCTGTGTCTTTTGAGGGCACCAAAGAAAATAGTGTTTCATTTTTTTTGGAAGAACAGGAAAAGAATAATATCACAAATAAGATATAGAGTAGGTACCTAAACATAAAGTATAAATCTATCACATACCAAAATTAAAGCACTTAAAGATGTTACCTTTAATAATTTACCCTCTTCAAAAAAAAGGAAAATTAAAGCTTTAGTGTTTTCAAAGCTATTCTATTTTGGTGGTTTAGTAAAGAAAAAAAGCCATCACACCTTAAATGTGATGGCTTTTAATAAAAATCAATTTTTATTAGAAGTTCAACCCAATTTCATCAATATAAACTGTATGATTTTGAGTTGTTCCGTAGTTTTTAAATCGAAGTTCATTGAGGTTTGCTGTTTCTGCTGAATAGCCACTTAAGTCAATAACAATTTTATTGTACTCTCCACCAGTAACAGCAAATGATGCTTCAGCTCCATCGTTGAATTGAACAGCATAATTACCATCAGATTCAAAGTAAACGTAAAGAACCAATTCTGAATAACCAACCAAAGCTGTGCTGCTTAATGGATGAATTTGAAGAGCACCCCAGTTATCATTATATGTCACTTCAATGGAAGCTGAACCCTGGAAAGTATTATTTCCGCTCTCCCAGTCCTTGCTTGAATGACCCCAGCCATCCCAGGCCTGCCATCCTGCATCCAATGCATCTTTGTATATGTAAGTATCTGGCGCTTCAAATGGTGCCTCCGGCATGTCCACTGTCAACCCAATCTCATCGACAAAAACAATGGTATTATTTGTCCCTGCGTCTGGATTGTTGTTTTTAATATGCAACTGACCTATTGGAGATCCAAAACCAGGCAACTCAGCTAAAGGAACAACTATTTGATGATATTGATCACCAGTAAAATGTGGCGGGTAATATTCACCCCCAGAGCCTGATAGTTCTGCTATAATGTCAGATTCTTCTCCTTGAACATAAACATAAAAGACTAAATAATTATATCCGGCAAATGGATTATCAACACCTGTCCCGTTATTAATTTGAATGGCACCCCAGTTGTCATTGAAAACAGACTTGATAGCAAAGTCTCCGTCAGCAGCATTTTCGTCATTTTCATAATCTTGAGAGACATGTCCCCAACCTCCCCAAGCTTGCCAACCATTTTGAAGGCCGTCTTTGTATATGTAATAATCGAGTGTTGGAAATCCTCCCGCAGAGGGCAATTTTAACACTACACCCAGATTATTTGAATAACCATGAATTGTTTCATAGCCGATAGCGCCTTGTGTAGCAGCATCAGGAATTGCAAAAACGATTTCCGTTGCTGAATGACTTATAAATTCAGTGGCGTTAACTTCCACACTTCCCGGCAATGTTAATTTGCTTACCAAATCGAGATCCGTACCGGTAATTGTTAAATTATCAACGCCTGGTACGGCAGGTGATGGGCTAACTGATGTTCCCACAGGTAGTATAATGGTTAGCTCTCCCACCTCAATATCAACTGGTGATGCCTGTTTAAGTATCACTGCTCCTGTTTCAACGGTTGCTGGAACTGTAACCACGATTTCAGTCTCTGACTGACTTACAAAACTTGATGATGAAATAGAGACTTCCGGGGTAAATACCAATTCTGTAACTAAATCCAGATCGGTACCGGTAATAGTCAAATTTTCCTCATGCTTGATAGAAGAAGGATTCAATGAAGTTACAGTAGGAACCGTAACAATCAACTCCTGATCAATCGCAAAAGTTACCGGGTCGGTACCACCTGTAGAAAAAATCAGGAATCCTGATTGAGCTTCCATAGGAACCGTCACTACTAACTCAGTTTCAGATTGACTTACAAAGTCATCCATTTCGACGGTTACGTCACTTTCAAAAGTGACGCTTTCGATCCAGTTTATTTTAGTACCTGAAATTAAAATATTGGTACCTGGTTTTGCTTCCGGTGTAATAGCGGTAATTACCACATCCACTTTAAAACTCAAAACTGTTTTTGATTCGATCTGACCATTTGAAGTATTAAGGACAACCTTTCCTGCTTCAGCAGACTGAGGAACGATTAATCTAAAAGTCTCACTCGAAACACCGATAAATTGACTCCTATCGACCGTAATATCTGGTTTCAAAACAACGGACGTTACTTTGTCGAGATTTTGCCCAATAAAAATAATTTCATCCCCATGTTCCACTCCTGACGGCCCGAAACTCGACAGCACAACCTCGCTTGTGTTAACCGGGTCATCATCCTCACAAGAAGAAAATGTAATCAGGGCTAACAGTGCCAGGATGGAAAAAATATTTATAATAAGATTCTTCATAACTAAATGATTTTGTTATAATTAATTATTTGGCACTACGCGAACGTTATCTATTGCAAAGTACTGCATTGGCGCGTCGTTTGGCCCCTGAAGAACGATAGATATATCATACCCATTTGCATCGTATTCAAAATTACCACTTGTGCCATATGCATAAAATGTCTCCCATGGAATAGTAACTGTCATCCATTCACCATTGGTGTCAATGTTAGGCTGCCAGGTATATAAATCAGGATTAGGCTGACCATCAGCCGGACCACGGCCAGCAAGGTTATCGATATCGTTGCCTATCCATATATTAAACCACGCCCCCGCCATTGTTCCTGTCGTGTTGAGCTCAAACTTCAAGCTATAATTTCTGGGATTAGCAAAAGCCTGCTCGGGAATATTCGCTAAGCTGGCATTTTCAGGCGCAGTAGATTGGCCAGTCCATATTTCACTCCAACCCCATGCTCCATACCCAGTTGACCCATAAGGATTGTGTAAATAGTTTCCATTGATACTTGGAATTCCATCAACTGAAGCTGATGCATAGTTAAAGTCTCCCGTAGCCGGATGCCACAAATCTGTATTACTAGGTGCCTGACCACCATCACCTGACATATTATCAAAATCAAGGATGATATTCCGATCATCACGAAACCAAAATATTGACTCCACAGATCCAAAATTCGTTGTAACGGTTATTGGTCCCGATTGAACGCCAGCCGGGACTCTCACCTCGAGCACCTGATCTTCAACTGAAACAATTTCCCCTTCAATATCTCCACTAAACATAACCTCCAACGGCTCGTAAAAGAAATCCCCATAAATTGTAGCCGTTTCACCCTCATCAACATACTCGCATTTCATTCGCTGTACAACAGGCTCACTGATGTCTACTGAAAAATTATAATTCATGGCACTTCCATTCTGGAAGACTAATTTCATTTCATTCGTTACTACTTCCGGAATTTCCGAAGGCACCCGGGTGATAATAGACTTATCATAAATAAATGCAGTATTAAGTTCAGCACGCTGATCATTAAACCACACCTCCATTGTCTTGCCAAGGTTTTCGCCCATAATTGCAATCATTTGACCCTGGCCTGCAGCTACGAGTAATGAATCAGAAGAAGCTGGATTTGTTACTCGTATGTAGTGAACAACGGGATCACCCGTTTCTGTATCCTCACAACTTATTAGCATACCAAGAGATGCTAACAAAAGGCCGCTAAATATTTTATATATAATCTTTTTCATAATATCTATCTAAAAATTAGAATTACTTAAAACTACTCACCAAACTCATAAGGAACTGGTTCCTCACCCAAAGTGGCCGCTTGATTAAGTTCAGACGCTGGAAATGGCAATTGGAAGTTGCCTGAATTGGCATCCGCGTTCCTGAAAGCAAACCATGAAGTTTTTTCAAAAGTCCATGCAGTTGGATCAGGCCATTGATTCGGATGAACCACGAATAAACCACGATCCTGAGCATTAATAATATTATATGCTTTTTGCGCATCATAATAATGCAACCTCACTAAATCATACCAAGCCATACTTTCCATTGCAAATTCCTTAATGCGTTCTTCAAAAATATCCTCCCAGGTCAGAGGATCCGTAAACTCGGGTAGGCCTGCCCTCATATGGACCGCATTAAAATACTCCAATGCCTTGGCATCTGTTGTGGAAGCGTTATTACCAAGTTGTGCTTCAGCGTAGGTAAGGTACATTTCTGCTAAACGTAACATATAAGTGTTGTTGGGATACCTTTGCCTGTCAGATTCACCTGGCAATTTACCAACCACATATTTTTTGATACTGGCAAAACTATTGTCAGAATCAGCGCCCGGATCAGGAAAAACATATGATTCACTCACACCGTCATTATCAACTTGTAACTCCGGATAAGTAAATCCCGGTAACATGAATGTAGTTTTCAATCGCTTGTCAAGTGTAAAACCCGGAGTAGTCCCATCATCCACAATTAGTCCGTCATATAATTCAAGCATCCACCAGGAAGCGCTAAGGTCGCCTCCCCAACCGTCTCCGTTGGCAGCAATTTCATTACTATGGGTAATTTGCGATACCATGGTATTGGATGCCTCATAACCATTGGGCGCTGTAGTAAACACCCACTGAAGTTCAAACAGTGATTCGTTATTGTTGTCATATGGATGTAGAAATAAATCTTCATAATTTGTCATCAGAGACTTACCACTCATAGTAATGACCCTTTCCGCATATTCCTTAGCGAGGTCAAGATGGGCCTGATCCCTGGATCCTGATGATGCTCCCAGACCAGCCAAAGTCAGGTGCGTTCTGGCAAGCATACCCTCGGCAACCCATTTTGTAAGCCTGCCTTGTTGGCTAGGTTCTTCCAAGAGGTTTTCCGCTGCAAATTCAAAATCTCTTTTGATAAACTCCCAGACATCTTCGACTAAGTTCCTTCTTAATGTTGGGCCTGACACATGCTCTAAATTATTTTCAATAATGGGCACAGCCCCATAATTCATCACTAAATGCCTGTAAGCAACCGCTCGCATAAATCGTGCTTCTGCAATAGCATGATTCCTGATTTCCTCAGACACTTCTTCACCAGCATAGGTATTGATATTGTTAATTACCAAATTAGCTTGACCAACGGTAACATAAAAGGATTGATATGCCTGCTCATTGGGTTCAGATACGTCGGTGATATTAAACTGTACCGCATCCTGGTCACCCCAAGCCCTGTAAACCGTTCCACCACGTATGTCACCCAACTTCCAATTTGCTTTATCAACATATGTTTTCCATACCGAAGAATAAAGAGGAGCCGTTCCGGCAAGTACTTGCTCATCATTCTTATAGAAATTAGCATCTACCAGCGCATCTTTTGGAGGTCTATCGAGGAAATCCTCTGAACAGCCAGCCAGCACGCTGCACAGCACCAACAATACCAGAATATTATTTATATTTTTCATTTTTGTCTTCATTAATGTTAAAAATCGACCTTCACATTTACTGAGTACATAGGGGTTAATGGGTATCGACCATAATCAACACCTATAAATCCACCAGCCTGAGCAGAATTAGGTCCAACATAAGATCCAACTTCAGGATCGTATCCGGAATAACTTGTAAAGGTGTAAATATTTTGTGCACTCACACCTACCATTAAACCTCTCAACACTTTCAGTTTATCGATGATCGATGCAGGCACCCTGTAGTTGACCGTTATGTTTTTAACTCGCAAATAAGATCCGTCTTCCAAATATTTATCAGTAAGACGGTCATAGTTTCCATTTAGGCTACTGCTTGAGAACCGGTTTACGTTAGTTCCGGGATTTAAAAGATAAGGTTCACCTTCTTCATCTAACTCTACTTTGGCATAATCAAATGTTTCTTCAAACATATTGCGGCCTAAGTTTATGTTATTTGGATTCCCGTTTTGATACCTTAAATAGTTATATGTATCGTTTCCGTAACTATAGGTCAATAAAATACTAACTTCAAAACCTTTATAGGAGAATGTATTGGTAAAACCTCCATAGGTTAATGGCCATGGATTTCCAATAAAAGTTCTGTCATCAGCGGTGATTTTACCATCCGGTACTCCTTCAGGACCACTAACATCCTTGTATTTCACATCCCCTACCCAAATTCCATCTTCTGCCACAGGAAGAAGTTCACCGTTATTGTCAACAGGTCTGGCGCTGTTTTCAACCTCTTCCCTGGTTTGGAAAATACCTTCTTCAATATACCCATAGAACATCCATGGAGGACTTCCAACCTCAGAACGTTGGGCGAAATTATTTAGGAACCAATCAGGGGCCTCGCGGGTGATATGTGAAGAGCCCGTGGTTAATCCGGTGATTTTAGTCCTGAAAGCTGAAATGTTAAAGTTAGATTCCCACTTGAAGTTATTACTGTTAATATTCACAGTTTTGAGTGAAATACCCATTCCTTTGTTTTCAAGTGATCCAACATTAATAAGTGGCGCAGAGGGAGCAGCATCTCCTCTCGTACCCATATACCATGGTAATTCAGCCGTTAAGATAAGGTTATCCGTTTTTTTCAGGTATATATCCGCATCGATCTGGATTCGATTATCTAACATACCAACAGTTAAACCAAGATTGTTGGTCAGGGTCTCTTCCCATTGAAAATTAGGATTCGGATATCTTCCAGGACGGAAACCTGAACCCCATTCTGTAGGAACAGCTTGAGCAAAAGAACCATAAATAGCTCCTCCGCTTCCTTGTGCACCTGTTGTTCCTGTCTCATATCGCACTCTTAAATCAGTAAAAAAGGGCACATTAAAGAATGATTCTTCGGAAACCCTCCATGCAGCTGACAAGGAAGGGAAATATCCCCATTTATTTCCGGGACCAAAGTTAGAAGAACCATCAGCCCTAAAAGTTGCCATGATGATATATCGGTCATCATAATTATAGTTGATACGCCCCAGGTACGATTCCATTGCCCAATCACCCTGGCCACCACCATTTCCTGCGGTTTCAGGATCCCCTGCATTCAAATCAAGAACCTCATTTGTTAAAAAGCCAGTTCTTGATCCACTTAAGTTTTTCCAGGTTGATTCTTGCGATTCGTGGGTAAACATTAAAACAAGGTTATGCTTGTCAAACTGCTTGGTAT
Organism: uncultured Cytophagales bacterium; assembly: GCA_913057175.1. Taxonomy (GTDB): domain Bacteria; phylum Bacteroidota; class Bacteroidia; order Cytophagales; family Cyclobacteriaceae; genus CAJXNP01. The sequence continues at coordinate 112,213 of CAJXNP010000013.1, read as the reverse complement.
ATCTTATGGTCTGACTCCATCCCCAATAGGTATTTAAATTGTCAGTGTTATTGAGTGTTGCGTTGTTGTTTTCCTGCCATCCCCAGTCATATGTTGGTAAATAGTTGGTAGTAGTGGCATATCCAATATCAATATTAAAACTGGTTGAGATTTCCAACCCATCGAGAGGAGTTATGCCAGCTGATAAATTACCTAAGATTCTTCTTCTTGTCAGCTCATTGGTGGAGAGACTAGCCAACCCAATGGGGTTAGGTGGGGCAAACTGTTCTGCATTGTTATCAGGATTGCCACCACCAAAACTTCCATCTGGATTTCGAACCGGGATTTGCGGGGCAAGTTGGATCGCATTGACAATAAGGTTGCTACCACTTAGGTTATTTGCTCCTAACTGCTCATCTGTTTCAGCATAATTGATATTCGCACCAATATTGAACCAATCTCTTGGTTTAGTGTCAAGGTTCAAACGAAATGAAGTCCTTTCAAATCCGGATCCCATAGCAACTCCCTCCTGATTCATTCGCTCACCCGATAAATAAAAGGTAGTCTTCTCTGAACCTCCGCTTATGCTAAGCTGATGTTTCTGCATGGCAGCAGTATTAAAAAGCTCATCCTGCCAATCGGTACCCGGTCCAAGAATGGAAGGGTCCAGGAAATCTTCACGGACATCACCTCCGACGATGGATTTGTACTCATTTTCCATTTGGGCATATTCAGGAAGTGTTAGTACATCCAACGATTTCGGAGTTGTTTGAATGCTATAATCGAATCCATAAGAAATTTTAACATCGCCAGATTTCCCTTGCTTGGTTGTGATCATGATTACTCCATTGGTACCGCGTGAACCATAAATGGCGGTAGCCGATGGTCCCTGAAGGACCTCCATGCTGGCTATGTCTGACGGGTTAAGAGATGATAACGGATTATCGCCATTCGCAGAAGTGGACCCCTGCATCTGGACACCATCAATGACATACAAAGGTTGATTTGAACCATCAATGGAATTAATCCCCCGGATGTTAACTGAAATGCCACCACCTGGCGCCCCGGTATTTTGTGTAACAAAAACACCAGCCGATCTACCTTGAATGGCCTGCTCAATGGTTGTGTTTACTGTCTTTTCAATATCGTCAGAAGAAATAGAGGTCTGGGCTGTGGTCAAATCAGCTCTTCTGACCGATCCATACCCGACAACAACAATCTCAGAAAGTTTAGTAACATCTTCAGCCAAGGTAATGTTGACCTGGCTTCTGGTTCCGACCTCAACTTCTTCAGAAACGTATCCAATAAATGAAACGACCAAAACATCTTCACTGGCTGCCTCTATTGAATAATTTCCCTCAATATCGGTCACAGTACCTTCAGTCGTCCCTTTTAAAATGACGTTTGCACCAATGATTGGCTCTCCATTTGTCTCGAGAACTTTACCCGTAACAGTATGCTTTTCCGACTGACCATAGGTTTCCAGTGCAAGGAATTGCACAGAAACTATCGCCAACAGAATAGCGAAGTATTTCAAAGCGGTCGCTTTGAAACGAAGATTTTGACAATCTCGTGGTTTGTACTTTTTTCCCATAATATTCCATTTTAGTTATTAAATTCATTTTTATTTGATAATGAAATTTTTTCGAAATCTATAAGTAAGGATTTGCTCTTTTTACTAAAAAAATATATTGAAATCTATTAGTCATTTTGACTATTTCGATTTCACTATTTATTATTTTCTGTTGAATGACAATCCTCATAAATCAATCGTTTAACGCTCTTGAAAATAGAACGGCAATCCACAGATCCTTTAAATAACTTCCGGAAAATGTTTTACAGCAATCCCTCATGTCAAATTTAATTTGTAAAAAACTATTTACCTACAGTTCATTAAAACGAAAGAATTCAGCTCGTTTGGAGTTTCAAAAAAAATAAGGGTGTTTGTTAGGGATATTACAATTTAAGTTGCCTGAAGTCTTATAAAATACAAAATTTTAAACCTCTAAAAGCGCTTGTTAAGACAAATCACCATCCTTTTTTGGACGATTTGCATAACAAATATAATATTTCAGTCATAAATTAATAATCTATTCAGAATAAATTTTAACGTCTCATCTGATTATTTAAAGTGTGAAAAGTACATTTATAATTATAGATAAAGCCTATCCCTGATATTATTCTAATAATTCTCCTTTTTCGTTACAATTAATTCAAGTAATGATATTAGTTGTTAAAAAAATACTAAATTTCAGCATGCAAGGAATATTAAAGATTTTAACATTTTTTTCTCTGATCTTTCTTATTGTTCCAAAGACAAAATCTCAAAATCACGACCTTGACAGTAAGATTGGATATGAGTACTCTTTCAAAATTGAGCAGTCGATTGGAGTTTATGATGATTCGGCCAAATCCGACTATGTTAAATTAATTGGGCAAAGACTGATCAAACATCTTGAACAAAAGCTTTTTGACTATCATTTCCGAATTTTGGATAGTAGCGAGCCCAACGCCTTTGCCCTTCCCGGAGGATATGTTTATATCACCAGGGGACTTTTACTTTTATTAAATTCGGAAGACGAGTTGGCCTGTGTGATGGCCCATGAAATCATTCATAGTCAGGAAAGACATACCATCAAACAAATGCGAAAAAGCATTCTGCCAGGAATTCTCCAGATTCCGGGAAGCATTATCGGAGGTATCGCCGGACAGGATGTTGGTATTTTGATCAATTCACCTATCCTCTACGGAAGTAAAATTTATCTCTCAGGATATAGCAGAAAAAATGAGAGAAAAGCCGATCAGCTTGGTATGTCCTTGGCTGCAAAAGCAGGATACGATCCGGGAAAACTTGGAGTCATCCTGGCCAGTATCAGCAAGGAACTGGAGTTGAGGACCGGGGAGAAGGAAAAGAAAAATTACCTGACAGACCATCCTTATACACCTGATAGAGTAGAATACATTCAAAAAACCAAGGAAAATCTGGATATTTCTCCTATAAATAAAGAATTAGAAGATAATCTGTTTGTAACTATTTTAAATGATTTAGTAGTTGATCAAAATCCGGAGCAAGGATTAGTGATTGAAAATGCTTTTATCCATCCAAAACTAAAAATCAAGATGGAATTTCCTGAAAACTGGACGATCAGAAATTCACCATTAATGGTAGCAGCTATTGACCCTGACCACAGTGCCGCCATTGTTTTAAGGATTAATGAAGAGGAGTCCGATCCGGATAGTGCTGCACTCAAATTTCATCGTGCTATTCGCAATGAAAATATCGAAACTCTTACCAATGAATCAATCCATATAAACAATCTACAAGCTCACTTATTAACATTGAGATCTTTTCAAGACGAGAGATATTCCTATTTCCAAAGTGCCTGGATTAAAAAAGATTCCCTTTTATATAATTTGATCGGTGTTGCTCCGGAAAACCTTAAGGAGGACTTGAAATCAACTACCTTGTCCTTCCAACCGGTTTTAAATGATGATTGGGACAACATTCAATACAAGAAAGTCAAAGTAGTCACAAGTCATGAAGGTGAAAGTTTGACTGAAATAATAAGTAGAAATCAGTCAGTTGAAGACAAAGAACTTACGGGGATCATCAATAATCTAGAAAGTGATTATATTTTTGATAACAACCGCCTGGTCAAAGTAATTATTTCTAAAAAATATGTTGATTAGATTTTTATTTCGGATCATTTATAAAGTTAATTTTTATGTCTCACGGTAGATTTAATAACCCTGTAGAAGCAGCACTAACAGGACTTTTGGACATTTTCAGAAAGCAAGACCTGAAAAATCATTTAAAAAGCGAAGATACTCTGGAAGGAAAAACATGTTTAATTACAGGTGCTAATTCCGGTCTTGGATTTGGCATTGCTACCCAATTTGCTGAAAGAGGGGCAAATGTGATCATGGCCTGCAGAAGCGGAATTCCTGAAGCAGGAAATAAGGTAATGGATCTCACCGGGTCATCAAAAGTAGAAATGATCAGGTTGGATTTGACTGATCTCAATTCTATTCATCAGTTTATTGATGAATTAAAAAACAGAAAAGTTAAAATTGATGTTTTAGTGGCCAATGCTGGCATTGCCCCTCCTAAGGCACGAAAAACTCAAAGCGGAATGGAAGAAATGTTCATGGTGAACTATCTTTCAAAATTTATTTACATCAATTTAATGCTCAAAGAAGGAATCATTCCCAATGACTTTTATAATCATAAAAACGGACAAAAAAGTATTCCTCGCATTATCTACATTTCTTCAGACAGTCACCAGGGCGCTTCCGGAATTGATTACGAAGAATTTGGAATTTATAAAGATTATGGTGTGCAAAAAGCCATCAATAATTACAGCTACTTCAAGCTCGTCATGAATACATTTGCTACAGCACTTTCAAAAAGATTAAATAAGAACGGTAAAATGGATGTTTCTGTGAATGTCCTCTGTCCTGGACCAGTAAATTCGAATATTGCGAGGGATGCACCGTTTATACTAAGGTCAATCCTTAAATTTATTTTCAAAGTATTCTTTCCTTCTGCATATAAGGCCGCTACACCTGTTACGTACATGGCAAGTTCATCTGAATTTGAGGGAAAGACCAACGAGTACATGCACATGTTTAATCATAAAAAGATGGACCCAAAAGTTTATGATGAAAAGGAAGGGGCTAAACTATGGGAGTATTCCGATGATGTCTGGAAAAAAATTGATGAAAGTTTCATGGAATACAAATTATCACAAATTCTTTGATCGCTACAATTTGAAAATTAAAGTTTATTCTAGAATAAATAAGAACATGACATATTCCGATCTTCAAAAGATAATTGAATACTTATCACAAAAACATCGCATTGAAAGAGAATATATCATCGATGAAATAGTGCATGAGCTTAAAAAGAAATATGGTGAGTTGTGGAGTGATCAGGACAAACATTCCTGATTAGCCCTAACGCCATATCCAATACTCCCCTTTTATTCCTAAATAGTAGCCCCACCTTTCGTTACCGACATATTCAAGGTAAGGAGAATAAAGCTGATCACTGGCATATTGATTATACCTGGCAAGAGAAAACACAAATCTCAAATGAGGCCTTGCCCAAATATTTCTTTCCCCAAGAACGGATAAGGTAGGTGCCAGGCTAATTTTTGTCATCCTGTACCAGGGCTGGGTGCCATCTTTCCTTTGCGAATAATGTAATTCTGTCAACAAATGGAATGTATCAGAAAAATAGGTCACACCTCTGGTTCCTACTGTAAAATCCTCCTTTCTATTGAAAACTTCTTTTCCAAAGTAAGTTTCAGCCATATCATCAGATTCTGCCGCTCCTTTACTTTTATTATAAATCAGATATCCGTGCAATGAAAATTTATTCGACAGGTTCATTACAAACTGATTAACCAATGCCCAGCTATACGCATCCCTGAAATCATGCGTATCCAGATTTGGCGCCCCAAAGGTGAGATAAGTCCGGGTTACACCTCCATCACCGCCATTTGCAATGCCGTTACCATATCTTATAGCAAGGTCATTGAAAGATCCCTCTATAAACCTGGGCAGGTCTATATGATGCCGCAATCCAAATACAAAACCGTGGTCAGAAGGATAATTTAAGATAGTAACTGTATCCTCTTCACTGGCATCACCCATTCGGTGGTATTCAAGCAAATAAGTGAGCTTTTGATTAGGACTGAGTTTTTGATCTTGCTCCAAAATGAGGACACTTCTTTGCCTTAGTCCCAATGAAGGAGTGCCCGTTTTAATATTCAGGTAAAAATAAGGCGGGACGGTCGCAGTAGTATCCAGGTTAAACACCATTATCGCTGCAAGACGCGTATTTTTATATTCAACACCGGCACCCTGCCCGGAATGGTCATTAAAATAAAAACAATCTGCAATGTGTACATCAGGACCACGGTATAGCCTGGACCCCACCCAAACATTGAACAGATCTTTTTTACCTACACCTCTTGCTTCGATGTATAGCTCCGGAATGGCAAAGGTCAACCCTCCCAAATCCGTTGAACTGCTGTTGCCAAACAAATTCAGGCTTCTTGAATAAAAAGAAAACCTCGTTTGAACCCTCACATTCATGCTATCAGATTTCACCTTCGGGGTGAAGTTGATTCCGGTGGCCAATTCAAGATAGTCCTGCTCCTCCATCCGGCCGCCAATGCTCCCCATGTTGTTTAAATTGAGGCGCCGGCCTACAGACCCTTTATTTTCATAATTCCAATCAACACCTATCCTACCATATGACCCGATAAAAAATTTATCATAAGATGCTTCCTCATAAACAATCTGTGCATTCAAAAAGTGCGGAATAACAATACCAAGTAAAAGTATTGCAATAAAATTTACTTTCATAGCCGGATGATCTGTCTTCAAAAATAACAATGGAGTAATATAAACAAAGCTTTTTGATCAATCACCAGATATTTGCAAGAATTGATTTACGTATTTTTACGTATTTTTTATTTGACAATTGAAATTACTTACGTATTTTTGAATCATTATTAAGTATAAGTACTTAAAATATTTGGATAGATGAGAATAATAATCGTAGGTAATGGCATGGTAGGCTATAAATTTTGCGAAAAGATTGTCGCAAAATTTGGCCCCGGAAAATTCGACATCGTCGTTTATGGCGAAGAACCCCGTCCAGCATACGACAGGGTGCATCTTAGTGAATACTTTTCAGGCTCAACCGCAGATGACCTGTTAATGGCTCCGGCATCCTGGTATCAGGAAAACCAGATAAAATTGGTGACTGGTGAAATGGTGACTGAAATTGATGCCGAAAAAAAGACCATTCAAACTCACAAAGGAACAACAGATTCATATGACAAGCTCATACTGGCTACTGGCTCAAGCCCATTCGTTCCTCCTGTTCCAGGAGTAGATAAAGATGGGGTATTTGTTTATCGAACCATTGAAGACCTGAATGACATCATCAATTATGGAGAAAAAATAAAGAAAGCTGCCGTGATGGGTGGCGGCTTACTCGGACTTGAAGCCGCCAAGGCCTTGCTCGACATGGGATTGGAAACACATGTCATTGAATTTGCTCCCAGGTTGATGCCACGTCAGCTTGACGAAGCTGGTTCCTCGATACTAAAATCAAAGCTGGAATCACTTGGAATTAAAATTCACACCCAAAAGAATACTTCTGAAATAGCAGGTAATGGCAAAGTCACTGCTCTTTCTTATGCCGATGGTTCTGAACTGGATATTGAAATGCTTGTGATTTCAGCGGGAATTCGGCCGCGGGATGAAGTAGCACAAAAATCAGGAATTGAAATTGGTCCAAGAGGGGGGATTGTGGTCGACAACTACATGAAGACCTCGCTAAACGACATTTTTGCCATAGGAGAATGTGCCTTGCACGATAATATGATCTATGGACTAGTTGCTCCAGGTTATGAAATGGCCGAAGTTGTCATCGACCAGATCGCTGGCGAGGGAACCAGGGAATTCACTGGTTTTGACATGTCAACAAAACTAAAATTGATCGGAGTTGATGTTGCGAGTTTTGGTGACCCATTCACTGATCCGGAAATATCACATACAATAGTTCTTGAAGATAAGATTAAAGGTATTTATAAAAGAATCAACGTTACCAGAGATGGCAAAAATCTGTTGGGAGGAATTCTAGTTGGCGAAGCCTCTGAGTATAATATGCTCCTCCAGATGGTACAAAATAGCATGGTTCTTCCTCCAAACCCTGAAGACCTTATTTTAGGAGCACGAGGCGGTGGAGAAGGCGGAGCACTGGGAGGCGTAGAATCCCTGCCTGATGAGGCCCAGATCTGTAGCTGTGAAAATATCAGCAAAGGCGACATAGTGAAATGCATCACTGAAGAAGAAATTACCGACATTGGTCAAATAAAAAAATCCACCAAAGCCTGCACAGGTTGTGGAGGATGTACTCCATTGGTTGCAGACCTCTTAAAACTTACACTTGAAGCCCAGGGCAAGGTTGTAAAAAAGACCTTATGCGAACATTTTGACTACACAAGGCAAGAGTTGTTTGACCTTATCAAAATCAATAACATTCAAAGCTACGATAAGCTTTTAGACAAACATGGTAAAGGTGATGGTTGTGAGATATGCAAGCCCGCTGCTGCATCGATGTTTGCCAGTATCTGGAATGAAATGATCCTGAAACAGGATACGATCCAGGATACAAACGACCGGTTTCTTGCCAACATTCAACGTGGTGGAACCTATTCCGTCATCCCAAGAATTCCCGGTGGAGAAATTACACCGGATAAATTAATTGCCATCGGTCGGATAGCCAAAAAATATGATCTGTATACGAAAATCACAGGAGGTCAACGAATTGACCTGTTAGGTGCAAGAGTTGAGCAATTACCGGAAATATGGGAAGAGCTTGTTGCAGAAGGTTTCGAAAGTGGTCACGCCTACGGTAAAGCATTGAGAACGGTAAAAAGCTGTGTAGGATCGACCTGGTGTCGGTATGGAGTCCAAGATTCTGTCACCTTTTCTTTGGAAATCGAAAACCGTTACAAAGGACTTCGGTCCCCTCATAAACTAAAAAGCGCCGTTTCAGGCTGTATCCGTGAATGCGCCGAAGCTCAATCCAAAGATTTCGGAATCATCGCTACCGAAAAAGGCTGGAACCTTTACGTCTGTGGAAACGGTGGCGCCAGGCCTCAACATGCGCAACTGCTGGCTGCAGATATTGACAAGGAAACCTGTGTCAAATACATCGACAGATTCCTGATGTACTACATCAAAACAGCAGAGCCTTTGCAGAGAACTGCAACATGGTTGAATAAGTTAGAAGGTGGGCTGGATTACCTGAAAGAGGTTGTTGTTCATGACAGTCTCGGAATCGGGGAACAGTTGGAGCAAGACATGCAATTGTTGATCGATAAATATGAATGCGAATGGAAAAAAGTAGTGGAATCACCGGAATTGAGAAAGAAATTCAAACATTTCATCAACTCCGATGAGCAAGATCCTGCTTTAAAATTTGAAAGTTCAAGGGAACAAAAGGTTCCGGTAGATTGGAACAAATAACCTTAAAAGCCTAGAAGAAAATGGAAGAAATAATTGCATTAAAAGAACATATGGTCGAGGAAGCTGGTAATATCAAAACATGGTTTAAAGCTGCCGCTGTGGAAGATTTCCCAGAAAATGGTGGAGCTTGCGTCAAATACAAAGACCTGCAAATAGCAGTATTTAATTTTACCCGAAAAAAAGAATGGTATGCATGTCAGAATCTTTGCCCCCACAAAATGCAGATGATCCTGTCGAGGGGGATGATCGGAACCCAGGGGGAAGAACCTAAAGTGGCATGCCCTTATCATAAAAGAACCTTTTCATTGAAATCAGGAGAATGTCTGAATGCAGAAGAGCATAAAATCGCGACTTTTCCTGTGAAAATCGAAGATGGATACGTTTATATTGGTTTTTCCAAATAAATAACTCGAAAACCCGTACTTTCATTGAAGGCAGCAATAGCTGCCTTTTTTTATTTGTACAATTACGTATTTTTACCGAAAAAATTAAGTACCAAAGTATTGGCCTTCAAATTTGACAACTTTAATATCAGAGGTAAAAGCGATTTTTCCCGCCTTGGAACGCTTTACATTGTCGCTTTAAGCACCATCGCCACAATCATTATTGTAGGTCAATTACTGATTCAAAACTTTTTAAAGGACCAGTTTTATGATTCCCGGGTCATCAACGTGGCAGGCCGCCAAAGGATGCTCAGCCAGCGAATATCAAAAATCTCCCTGCAACTTGAAAAACCGGATTCCAAGAAAACAAGGGAGCAATTGGTTGAGGAATTCGAAGAGACTGTTTACCTGTGGAAAACCTCACAGGAAGGATTGCTTTACGGCAATGATACGCTGAATTTACCCGGTAAAAACAGTAAAGTTATTCGTTCGATGTTCCAGGAAAATGCCAACTATTACAATAGAATGATTGGCAGTTGTCAGAACCTCCTTAAAATTCTGAAAGATGACCCAAATGCCGGACTATCAGAAATCAGCCCTCACATCGATATTATCCTGGAAAATGAAGGCAGCTTCTTAACAACAATGGACGCCATTGTGTTCCGATATGATCTGGAAGCAAGCCAGAAAGTAAAAAAACTCCGCATCACCGAATACATCCTCCTGGTAATCTCTCTCTGCGTCATTCTCTATGAGATATTTTACATATTCAAACCAACCGCGCAAAGTGTCAACAGAACGTTGAATAAGCTGATCATTTCAGAGAAAAATGCTCAGAAGATGACCAAGGAAATCGGCGTTCTTTATTCCAGCCTGGAAAAATCTTATGAAAAATTATCCTCCGTTAATCAACCTCTTGAAAATCCTAAATTACTTGCAAAAACCGACCGAGGCGGAAACCTAAAATTCATCTCGGATTTTTATTTCGACATTACTCAACTTAAAAAGAAAGAGATAGGTAAAACTTTTATCGATCTTTTTGCGGGGATAGAAAACAGCGAGGACGTTATGGATGAGTTGATTGATACGGTTTCAGAGGGATCTTCCTGGCGAAAGGAAATTAAATTCAAGGGAGGTGATCAACATGATATCTGGATGGACATTACTGTTACCCCGGTCTTCAATAACCAACATGAAATTACAGAAATGATGGTCGTTGGTTCGGATCTAACCAGAAGAAAACATGCGGAAATTCAGATGCACCAAAAAGACAGGGTAGAGATTGACAAAAAAATAAAGGATCAGAAATTCCGCTCAGTACTGATCCTGGAGGGTCAGGAAGAAGAGCGAAAACGAATCGCCATGGATATTCATGATGGAATTGGACAATTGCTGACCTCACTAAAATTCCAGATAGAAAGTATCGATATGGGGAATTATATGGAGTCTCGAAATAAGCTGGAAGATGCTAAAAACCTGCTCAAAGATGTGATCAAAGAAGTACGACGCGTGACTTTCAATTTGAAGCCAACAGTACTAAGCGATTATGGCATCAGCGCCGGGCTGGCGGTTTATGTAAAGGAAATCAATAAGCTGACGAACAAGGAGATCACTTTTACGAACAAAACGGATTTTTCAGAACGGCTTCCTTCCAAAATCGAGAATAACATTTACAGGATCATTCAAGAGGCAATTAACAACTCTTTGAAATATTCACATTCAGACACCATCACCGTGGAGTTGGAGCACAGTGATGAGAACCTGATGATCTGTATAAAAGATACGGGAATCGGGTTTGATGAAAAATTATTGGAAAAACCTAACTTTATGGCTGAATCCGGTAACGGTTTTTTTAATATGTTTGAAAGGACGGAATACATCAATGGAAAATTGGAAGTAAGTTCGTTGCCAGGAAAAGGAACCACAGTAACTTTAGTTGTACCACTAAATGAATATGCATAATGGATAAGATCAGGATTTTATTAGCTGACGACCACGCCCTTGTCAGGAAGGGAATTATGGCCATGCTTGAATCTGAAAGCGATCTGGAAGTGATTGGCGAAGCCAATGATGGAAAAGAAGCCCTGGAGCTTTCCAAAAAGCTAAACCCTGACCTGCTTATCATTGATATTCGAATGCCTGAAATGAATGGTATCGAGGCAACCTCCAAGCTACATGAATACAGCCCTCAAACCAAAGCATTAATCCTTTCGATGCACGATTCGGATGATTACGTGTTGCAATCTCTTCAGGTCGGTGCGAGCGGGTACTTATTGAAAGACACCGAAAAACCGGAATTCCTGAAAGCCATCCACCAGGTCATGACCGGAAACAAATACTTTAGTGGGGCAGTTTCCAATGCATTGGCAAGTCAGTTATTGGAAAGCCGACCGATCTCAAAAACCCATGAAGAACACGATGATTATGGTCTTACCAAAAGGGAACTTGAAATCCTGGGACTGATCATCAATGGTAAGAAAAATCAGCAAATCGCAGAGACATTGGGTAAAAGTGTTCGCACCATCGAAACGCACCGCTTTAACATCATGAAAAAAATGGGCGTGAACAATGCCATTGACATGGTAAACAAGGCGATGAAGGAGAATTTGGTTTGATTCTCAAACTCTGAAAACTCACACACCTACCCTGAATCTATAGAGATATCCTTTGTTCATATTTGAGCCATTTGTTTTAAAACCTACGTAATTACTTACCCTTCAATTAATCAATAATAAACTGACTTTCAACAGTTTAACAACAATACCCATTCATACTACTTGATTTTTTTGCGTATTTATACGTATTTATACGTAAATTACTTGCTTTTATTCTAAGTAATTCAGTATATTTACGTATATATACTACGTATTTAATCGTAGTCACTACTTAGAATTATTAACAACCTAATACTTACGCAAATGAACAATTGGTTAAAAACTCTTTTTGTCGCGCTAATCATCGGACTGATTGGTGTCGAAAAAGCTTCTGCTCAATTTACCCTATCAGCAGATGTAAGGCCACGAGCCGAATTCAGACATGGTTTTAAAAAACCACTGGAGAAGTCACTGGATCCGGCTTTCTTTATTGAACAACGAACACGTCTCAACGCTGGCTTTCAGTCAGAAAAATTTGATGTTTATATTTCCCTGCAGGACGTCAGAACCTGGGGAGCGGTAGGTCAGGTTTATAAGACTGATCCATCGCTCGACAATATTTACGAAGCATGGGGGGCTTATAAAATCAATGCCAAGCACTCAATCGTCGTCGGACGAATGGCTTTGGATTACGATAATGCGCGTTTTTTAGGCGATCTTGACTGGGCGCAGCAAGGCCGGTCTCACGATTTGGTAAAATATGTTTACAGCGGTGAAAGTTCCAGCCTGCACATGGGAGCGGCTTTCAACCAGGATGCCAATACCCCGGAATATGCCAAGCTGGCCAGCACGTATTATTCCGGCGTGGGCAATTACAAAACCATGCAGTATGCGTGGTACCACAAAGACTGGAATAGCTCAGCGCTTTCATTATTGCTCTTGAATAACGGGGTACAGGCAGCTGATTCTTCCGTCAACTTTTCACAAACCCTTGGCCTTTTCGGTTCGAAGAAATTAACCGGAGTCAAACTGGGATATGAATTGTACTATCAATTTGGTAAAGATCCGGCCGGAAGGGATTTAAGCGGTTTGTTGGCCTCGGCAAACGTAACACTATTCGCAACTAAGCCAACCTCTCTTACACTTGGTGTAGATTATCTATCCGGTGATAAAGCTGATACGGAAAAGAATGAATCCTTCAATCCACTATATGGAACCAACCATAAGTTTTACGGATTCATGGACTTCTTCTATGTTGGAAATGGACACAAGAACAAGGGATTGGTAGATATCTACGCACAAACCAAGATCAAAACCGGTGAAAATTCTGCACTCATTGCCCACTTGCATGAGTTTATGTCCGGAACAAGCGTAGGCGTAGATGAAAGTGGCGCTGATTACTCATCTACCCTGGGAACGGAACTAGACCTGGTTTACAATCTCAACATCGCGCCAGCGGTCAACTTGAAGGTTGGGTACTCCCAGATGTTTTACACCGATTCCATGGAGTTCCTGAAAGACTCGGTTAATCCGAAAAAATATGATGCATGGGCATGGGCCATGTTTACATTCACACCAACATTATTCACAACTAAAGCTGACTAAATATTCAAACAAATACTACTATGAAAAAGAAATTCACAATCATACTAACACTTTCCATTCTGCTTGCGGGATTGACCATCCAATCCTGCGGAACTAAATCAAACTCCCAGAGCACAATGGATTCATCTGAAATTGTTGTCCCGGAAGACGAACCGGAAAAAATTGAACTCACATTCGGTTTTATCAAGCTGACAGATATGGCTCCTTTAGCCATTGCCAAAGAAAAGGGATTCTTCGAAGACGAAGGATTGTATGTAAAACTGGAAGCGCAGGCAAACTGGAAAGTCTTGTTGGACAGGGTGATCTCAGGAGAATTAGATGGGGCACACATGCTTTCCGGTCAACCGATCGGTGCAACCATCGGATTCGGAACCCAGGCTGACATTGTCACACCATTCAGCATGGACCTCAATGGCAATGGCATTACCGTGTCGAATGAGATCTGGTCTGAAATGAAGAAAAATGTGCCAATGGAAGGTGGCAAACCCATCCATCCCATTAAAGCAGATGCACTGAAACCTGTTATTGAAAATTATAAAACTACCGGCAAACCCTTTAACATGGGTATGGTTTTCCCGGTTTCCACCCACAACTACGAGATCCGCTACTGGCTGGCAGCAGCAGGCATTTCTCCAGGCTTTTATACTGAAAGTGATATTACCGGTACGACTGATGCTGATGTTCTGCTTTCGGTTACCCCTCCCCCACAAATGCCCGCAACACTTGAAGCAGGAACAATATTAGGATATTGCGTCGGTGAACCATGGAATCAACAGGCTGTATTCAAAGGCATAGGTGTGCCGGTTACAACTAATTATGATATCTGGAAAAACAATCCTGAAAAAGTATTCGGAGTCAGCAAAGAATGGGCGGACAAATATCCCAGGACAATGGTAGCCATTACAAAAGCTTTGATCAGGGCTGGAAAATGGCTGGATGAAAACAACGGAGCCAATAGAAAAGAAGCTGTTGAGATCCTTTCACGACCGGAATATGTTGGCGCTGATTTCGAAGTAATCGCCAACTCAATGACCGGCACATTTGAATTTGAAAAAGGCGACAAAAGAGCTATGCCTGATTTCAATGTATTCTTCCGGTATAACGCCACCTATCCATATTACAGTGATTGTATCTGGTTTCTTACTCAAATGAGAAGATGGGGGCAGATTACTGAACCAAAACCAGCCGAATGGTATGCCGAAACGGCTAAGAAAATCTACTTGCCGGAAGTATGGCTGGAAGCCGCTAATCAACTATTGGAAGAAGGCTATCTGACGGAAGACGAAATACCTGAAACAGATGGTTACAAACCGGCCACAGGGGATTTTATCGATGGAATTGTTTATGACGCAAAGGATCCGCTTGGTTATTTAAACAAGTTTGAAGTAGGGATTAAGGATCCTGCTCAGTAATAAGTTGGACATATGACGGGGATTCCTTCCCCGTCTTTTCTCTCACTCATTGGAAAAAAATTTGGATAAAATAAATCATCAGAACTCATGAAAGCTATCGCATTAAAATTATGTAGTGTAACCGGGATGAAATGGGGCATCCCATTCGTCAAGCTATTCTCAGGAGAAGAAGTTTTAGAACAACTAAAAGAAATTTGGGGAACAGTTGGAATACCACTTATTGCCATTGTCACTTTCTTATTAATATGGCATTTTGGCGCTAAGCAAATCGACACTAGCCTGGGGCAAGTACCAGGCCCTGCAATGGTATGGGAACAAACTAAAGCACTTTGGGCAGAACATGTCGATGAGAGGATCAAAGCAGATGAATTTTATGCCAGGCAGGATGCCCGGAATGCAGCCAAATTGGCTAAAAACCCAAATGCAAATATCCGGGTGGTGGATTATACAGGCAAACCTACCTACATCGATCAAATTTTCACCAGCCTCAAAACAGTCTTTATGGGATTTTTAATCGCCTCGCTGATCGCATTGCCCATCGGAATTATCTGTGGGTTAAGCAAAAAAATTATGCAGGCACTGAATCCGATGATCCAGGTATTCAAGCCTGTTTCACCTCTTGCCTGGCTTCCCATTGTTACGATGATTGTCAGCGCTGTTTATGTCACGAATGACGGCTGGCTGGAAAAGTCCTTTATCATATCAGCTATCACGGTTTCATTGTGCTCATTATGGGCAACGCTAATCAACACAGCATTAGGTGTTTCATCAGTGAATGAAGACTACATCAACGTAGCTAAAGTGCTGCAACTATCACCAACGAAGAAAACCTTCAAAATTGTTCTTCCCGCTACTCTACCCCTCATTTTCACTGGGTTGAGAATTTCTCTTGGTGTTGGGTGGATGGTATTGATTGCCGCTGAGATGCTGGCTCAAAACCCAGGACTGGGTAAATTTGTCTGGGACGAATTCCAGAACGGCAGCAGCCAGTCTCTCGCGAGAATTATGGTGGCCGTTTTTACGGTAGGAATTATTGGTTTCATTCTCGACAGGATCATGGTTGAGTTGCAGAAGCTGGTGAGTTTTGATAAAAAGACGATAGCGTAAATTGGAGATTGGGCATTGGGCATTGGGCATTGGGAATTAGGCATTGGGAATCGGGCATTGGGGAGATTGGGCGGATTGAAGCGCCAACTCGCAACCAGCAACCCGCAACTTTTTCCTTTCAGCTTTGAGCTTTCACCTTGACCCTGTGCTCTTTGCGCTCTGCACCCTGCTTAAACAAACACTTATAACTGAAAAGAAATGGCACTACTTGAATTACATAATGTATCGAAAGGATTTGGTGAAGGAAAATACCGTACCGAAGTATTGAAAAACATCAATCTTTCGATGGAAGAAGGTGAATTTCTGGCAATTGTCGGATTCACGGGAAGTGGAAAGACAACCCTGATAAAAATGATTTCGGGCCTCTTATCACCCGACGAAGGAGAAATTCTATTTCGTGGGAATCCCGTCACTGGAACCAGTCACGAACGAGGTGTGGTCTTTCAAAATTACTCATTGCTTCCATGGTTTACAGTTTATGAAAATGTTGCCCTGGCTGTAAATGAAAGGTATCCCGACTGGACGAAAGAAACAAAAGACATCCACACCAGGAAATACATTGAAATGGTGAACCTGACCCCTGCACTTAACAAAAGACCCGCAGAGTTATCAGGAGGAATGCGCCAGCGGGTTTCGGTAGCGAGAGCGCTTGCCATGAATCCCGAGATGCTTTTGATGGATGAACCATTGAGCGCTTTGGATGCTTTGACACGTGGAACTTTACAGCAAGAAATCATCAATATCTGGACGAAGGACAAACGAACGGCTTTGTTAATCACCAATGATGTTGATGAAGGGATCTTAATGGCTGACCGGATCATTCCACTTACAACCGGTCCAAATGCTACTTTGGGTCCTGAATTCAGGATTGATATTGAGAGGCCAAGGGATAAAACCGAACTCAATGACAATGAAGAATACAAGAAAACGAGAAATGACATCATAGAATATCTGATGGATATGGGCGCCGAGGTCAAGACGAAAAAGACGACCAATTACCGGCTGCCTGAGCTAAAACCCATTATGCCGGGCAAGACCTTCAGAAAGAGAAAAGAAGAGGATAAATTAAAATACTTCTAAACTGAATACAAATGAGTGAAATAGCCATAAAAGAAGCTCCGATTGCTACTGAGAAAGAAATTTCCGATAAAAAAGTAATGCTGGACATCAAAGATCTGACAAAAATTTACACAACCCCAAAGGGAGAATATGTGGTATTGGAAAAACTGAATCTTCAGGTGATGAAGGAAGAATTTATTTCTATCATCGGACATTCCGGATGCGGCAAATCCACCCTACTCACCATGATTGCAGGGTTGAATGATATCTCAGAAGGCGAAATTTTGCTGGATGGCAAACCCATTACCAAACCAGGTCCGGATCGTGGAGTTGTTTTTCAGTCGCCCAGTCTCTTTCCATGGATGACCGCTTTGGAAAATGTATTACTTGGAGTGGAACAGGTATTTCCACATGGATCTAAAAATGACCGGCTGGACATTTGCAAATATTACCTTGATAAGGTTGGATTAGGCGATGCCTTCAATAAAAAAGCATCCGAACTAAGTCAGGGAATGCAGCAACGGGTTGGAATTGCACGGGCATTTGCTTTAAAACCAAAAATCCTTTTGCTGGATGAGCCCTTTGGAATGCTGGACTCTTTGACAAGAGCTGAACTTCAGGATGTCTTGCTGGAAGTCTGGAATAAAGAAAATATCACTGCCATCGCGATTACCCACGATGTGGATGAATCCATATTCCTTGCCGATCGGGTGATCATGATGACCTCCGGTCCGAGAGCGGTTGTTGGAGATATTTTAGAAATTCCACTTGAAAGACCACGAACGAGAAGAGAAGTGATCGAACATCCTGATTACTATCACTATCGAGGGCATTTGATCAATTTCCTTGAACATTAAACCCAAATTCCTTATTCATAATCGTTTAGGATAAATAAGTAGTTATAAGTGAAAAAAGGGAAGCGTTTGCATCGCTTCCCTTCCTCAATTTTCTTTAGCCAAATTCTTTGGTTTGTACCGAAATTTGAAAAGTTTTATCTCAATTGAAGATTTACGCTACCGCCCAGGTTAAATTGCCAAATAGTGGAATAAGTTGATACCCCCGCTCCTGCACCACCTGTTCCAAAGTACAATCCTCCTCCAAATGCCTGAACGGGATTGGTAATTTGTGCATGCACCCTGAAGCTAAGCCTACCACTTCCTTTCACACGTAAACCGAGTCTACCTGCCCAGGTAAATTTTGTTACGCTATCAAACTGATCTCCATTTGGAGATGCGATTGTCATACCAATATCTAACGAGCCAAATCCTGATAGAACGTCATTGACCGGGAGGTATCGGGTTCCACCCACAAGAATGTAATTAAATGTAGCTTCTCCATAATAGGTATCGGGATTTATCACACTAAAATAATAATCCTCAACATAAACATCTGCTACCAAATTCTGATAAATAATTTCGATGGCATTGTATTCAGAAAGCCCGATTTCCAATCCTACACCCCACTGAAAGCCATCATAGATTTTTCCATAACCATACGGAAATTCAACCTTGTCAGCAAAGGTATAGCTTTCAAATGTTAATAAAGTGACATCCTGGGCTTTAGCAGTAGTTATAACTGAAAATAAAATTATTAGTACGGATAATTTTTTCATAGTGCTTAAATTATGGTGCGTATTTAAAGAGTTGATAAAGGTATTTATTTGGATTCAAATAATATCATTTTCAATCTTAAAAATGATATTTGTTGCAATAAAATGGTTTCATAAAGCCTGAAATAACCCAGGTATCAATTATTTATCAGGCACGATCGAAAAAATGTCCTCAACAGTTAGTTCAAATGCACGGGCAATTCTGATAGCCGTAATTGTCGAAGGGGTGAATTTTCCGGTTTCGATGGTGTTAATGGTTTTACGGGAAACCCCAACTTTAATAGCCAGCTCTGCCTGAGTCATATTGCGTTTTGCCCGTTCAACCTTGATCGTATTAATCAGTTCATGTTGGGCCATTACCTATCTCTGTTGAAGTAAAGAAAAGCTCCAATTACTGTCGTGACAGAAATAAAAACAGATATTTCAGCTACAAAAATACCCGACAAATGAGTTATAAAAGTTGTGATTAAAATTATCGCAAGCTGAGCTACAATAACAGTTACTAAAGCAGTTCTGAAAGCTTTCAACAAGTTGATTTTGAATAATTCATCATTCATAATCTCCAGGGCCAACCTGGTCTTCCTGACCTTTGAACTCAACCGGATGATCTGCACCAATCCAATGATCCAGATCAGCCAACCTAACAGCATAATTCCAGTTAAAAGCGGAGCATCACTTATGTCGAGTAAATGATTCGTAGTAATTCTCAATGAATCCCATATGCAGAATCCCGCTAAATTTATGGACAGCCATTTTATTCTTTTGGATTCGAGGTCTTCGATTTGTTGGGTTAAGTTTTTCATATTTGTAACTTATGTGTTATATAATGTAACCTTTAGGTTACAAATATAATTAGATTTTGCCTCTGTGCAAATTTTATGAATTGGGATCATTCAGACATATATGAAACAACTTCGTAGTAATCCAACACATAAAAATATCCAAGCGCTCCATTGCTGATATTGCTGGGTACATTGGCTGGCACAGTTTGCATAATGTTAGCCCCTCGCCAGTCTGTTTCCATTAAAATAGCCCTCAGATAAAAATAGTAATCCTCAGTTAGATAATATCTCTTCTCAGTAAGCTGGGTTCCCAGTGGAAGGCCTCCAATATAGGTTTCTCCATATTCAAACAATGCTGCCGGTTCCAGCCCCGGATGGATCAGATAGGTGGTATCACTGGGTCCAAAACTGTCATTATCGTCATATAGTGGAGGTATCGGATAGGGAAAATCGTCTTTCCATCCCTCAGGGGTGTAGTATTCGAGGAAATAAAGATATGCCTCGCCAGCACCAAAATTTCCTGGCAAAGCAATTTCATAAAATCCCTGTGGGAATTCACCAATTGTGGGGCCACCTTCAAAAGGAAAATATTCTATCGGTTCAAAAGAATGTGATGGCACACCATTGGCTGAAGCCTCGTAAACCTGGCCATTGTATTCAATTGTCAGGGAATAGGTCTTTTCAATATCTACTGAAATGCTATCAGACTGATAATAGCCTTTTTTATTTTCTGATTCAACAAAATCAAAAGTCCATTCACCATCAAAGACCTGAATATTGGCTCCCGATGCGGGTCGAAATGGATTATCACCCTCAACCTTTCCTGTCAAGCTCAATATAATCTGATGAACCTTATTTTCTGTGGTCAATCCACCATCAACTACTAATCGATTGGTTGGTACCTCATTTAGGTCATAGGGCATTTCCTCCAGACAGGAGACACATAAAAATGCTACCATTAAAAACTTCCAAATACTCTTCATTTCTTAAAAATTAAAATTGTAAGTAACAGATGGGACAATGCTAAACAACCAGGTTTTGTAGATCTCCTGTACAGTCGGATCAATAATATCAATGTAATCAAGATCTAACTTCTGACTTGAAAAAACTGCAGATGGATTTTTCCTGAAATAGGTATTGTACAAAGCAAATACCCAAGTCGAATGATTTTTAACATTTTGTGTTTTCTTTCTTTTCAATGTCAAAGAGAGATCCAATCGGTGATAATCGGGCATGCGATATTGGTTCCTCCCGTTGTAAACCGGGACACTTTTCCCGTTGTAATAGAAGGTCTCCGATGGTAATGTTATCGGACCTCCCGAAGAAAAGATCCAGTTCATTCCAACATCTATTCTACGTGAGGCATTCCATGTCAAAGCTGCCTGGATGGTATGAGGCTTATCAAATGGAGCATTGTAGATCTTGCCATTGTTGATATCCCTGATAGTTCGTTGGGCCCTTAAAAAGGAATATCCTAATATTCCCTGAACATCGCCTTTTGACTTCTCCAGCGAAACTTCAAAACCGTATGCATGCCCTTTTCCTTCCCTCACATCACCTTCCAGGTATTTATTTAGCAATAGCTGTGCGTGATCCGCTGCGTCAATCTGGTTGAGCATTTGCTTATAAAAAACATCCGCCGACAAACCAATACCCGGGCCACCCAAATATCGGTAATACCCAAAGTTGAAATGATTAGCATACTGAGGTGCCACATTAGGATTGCTGATCAGCCATTGATCAAATGATGAAAAAGGGATCAGATTATTCTGCAATAAATGTATGAATTGGCTGGTATGATCATAGGAAAACTTGAGAGAAGACTGCGGGTTCAGTGCATAACTGGCAGATACTCTGGGATCGAGCGCAAAGAATGTATTGTAAATATCACCTTTCGGGTAATAAACTGAATCATTTGCTATGTAATCATCATTGTAATGGTATAGGGTGGATTCTCCGATATTCTGAAAAGCGGTTCCTCGCAACCCAACCTCAATGTTAAGTTTTTCCGAAATATTAATTCGATCTTCTATATAAAGCACATGTTCCAAGGCATCCGCATCCGACATATTCAAATCCTCATAGCCAGCTTCAGAAACCTTGCCCGGGGCGATGTTGTGGAAAGTAGAAGAAAAACCAAAACGAACGTGGTTGCTGGCATTGGCAAACCAGTCAAAATCCATTTTGGCCGTATAATCCTCGATGAAACTTTCCCAGGTCACACCATCAGCAAAATCATTTAACCCGATATCGTAATTGTATTTGCTGTAAATCAGTGAGGCGTTGGAAAATAGTTTGCTTGAATAAAGATGGTTCCAGCGCATGGTAAGTGTTTTGTTGTCCCATATAATACCGTATTGCTGCACTTCAATTTCATTCACATCCCTCCCAAAAAACCCAGAGACAAAAAGCTGATCTTTTTCACCAATTTTATAATTCATTTTGGCATTGAGATCATAGAAATAGATAGAGGTATTTTTTGTCGCTTCATCGTTAGAAATCGTTCGCCATATAAAATCAGCATAAGTTCTCCGTCCAGTCACCAAAAAAGAAGCCCGGTCTTTTGCAATGGGACCTTCAACTGAAAGTCTGCTGGATATCAATCCCAACCCACCTGAAACGTGATATTTCTTTTTGTTGCCCTCTTTCATTCTGACATCCAAAACAGAAGATAATTTTCCGCCATATTTTACCGGGATATGGTTTTTGTAAAATGTCAGATCTTTAATGGCGTCTCCATTAAAAACCGAGAAAAAACCAAGCGCATGTGAAGGATTATAAACAGGCGCTTCATCCAGTAAAATCAGGTTTTGGTCATAATTCCCTCCCCTCACGTAATAGGCAGACGTCCCTTCGCCAACCATTTGGACTCCAGGCAATTGCTGGATATTCTTCAGGACATCTATCTCCCCGGCAAGAGCAGGCAAAGCCTTGATCCGCTCAATGGGAATTTCAACTACACCAGATTCCGTACTGACCACTTTTTCCGCTAACCGATCGTCAGTAATCACAACATCCTCCAGAAATTGATCAATAGGCTGGAGAGTGATATTTACTAATGTATCCTTTGTATGCTCTATTTTTATTTCCTGATTCTGATATCCCAGATACCGAATGGTTAAGTCAGCATTTTCACCAAACGTTGCCAATGAAAAATAGCCGTAATTGTTGGTAGAAACACCTGTCTGGCTATTTGAATCATAAATGGTGGCTCCCAGTAATTTCTCCCCTGATTCTGCATCGATTACATAGCCAAATATTTGATTGGCATTTCCCGAATCCCGGCGGATCTTTTTGATCAGGACCTTATCATTTTTCCATAAGATCCGAAAAGTGTCTTCAGGGAATATTTCTTCCATTATCTTTCCAAGCTCAGTATTTCCTGAAGGAATATTGATTTTTCTGCTTACATCAATCTCGTTGGAACTGTAGCCGATTTCAATCCCCAGGTCATTTTTGATCTTGGCAAAAAGCTTTTCGATCGTGTTTGTTTCACTGTCAATAATAATCTGCCGCTTCTCTATATTTGATTGTCCAAGAACCAACATCGATTGAAATAGAAGGATTAACAATACAATCAGACCTCTTCTTTTAAACACTTTCTTAATTTTTAAATAATTATTCATCACACCCTTTCCCATCTATGTTTACAATTTTTCCATTAATCGAATATTCCAGATCAAGCAAGAAACTGAGCTCTTCTAATGCATCGTCCAGTGTTGCATTATCAAAAGTGATTGTCACATGGCAATAACCGATTTGATCATTTGCCAAATTTATCTTCACACGATAATGTTTTTCCAATGCTTTGACCATCGCACCAAAGGACTCATTTTCAAACCTGAGAAGGCCGGTCTTCCAGCTTAAAAAATTCTGATCAGCAAAAGATGATTTCATGATTTCTCCTTCTTTTGAAATAAAGGCTTCTTCACCCGGAAGGAGTGTTTGACTTTTATCCAATTGATCTGAAAACTCTACCTTACCTTCCAGAAGTTGAACTTCATTGGTCGAGTCATTCGAAATAGCATTGAATTTCGTACCCAGAACCGTGATTGATGAGAATTCATTTTGAACAATGAATGGCTTTTCTTCGTTGGATTGCACTTCAAAATACCCCTCACCAACCAGGCGAACTTCCCTCTCCTTTTCGTTAAAACCATCCTCCAAAATCAATTGACTATTCTGGTTCAACCACACCTTTGAACCATCCTCCAGCACAAAAAGCTTTGGTTGACTGTTTTGTCCTACTGAATAAATCTCAGGTTTATCGAGTTGAAATAATGCAATTGTGGCAACTACGAGCAGGGACACAACAGCTGCTACAGCATACCATTTGGTTTTTGCCGGTTGGTCTTGTTGTGATTTCCAGTTCTGCCACTGCTCATCTACATCCACAGATTTCTGCAGCTTTAAATCGACAGATTTAATCCATATTTTTCTGTATTGCTCATACACATCTTCATTTTCCGTCCGCCATGATTCAAATATTTCAATTTCACTGGAATCGAGGGGTTCTCCCTGAAGGTGTTTCCTGATGAGATCGAGAAGGTGATCGGGTTCTTTCATTTCATTGCTTTTTCCCTAAGACAACCGTCAACAAGGAAACTCCCGATTTCTTTTAAAAAAAATTTAAAAAAATGAGATCATGAAAAAATGGAAGAGATCTGGATTTTGAGAACGTTGAGTTTCAAAATATTCTTTTAGCTTTTTCAATGCAATGGAAAGCTGATTTTCTACTGTTTTTTTTGAAATGTTTAAATGGTCCGCAATTTCCTGATTATCAAGCCCTTCCATTCTACTGAGGATAAAAATAGTTTTGATTTTGGGCGACAGAGAGCCTATTCCCTGTTCCAGGAGTTTCATGAAATTATCCTGATCAATTTTAGCATTGTCTTCGTAGGAAAACTCAAAATCAGAATCCAGATAAACTTGTCTGGTATTTTGCTTCAAAAAATTAAGGGAAGTATTGACAACCGCTTTGCGAAGGTATATTTCAATCGGCACAGACAGCATTAGATCTTTTCTTTTATTCCAGAGTTTGGTAAATACATCCTGAACTGCGTCATGTGCCAGATCCTGATCACGAATTATATTCAGACTCACATTGTAAAGCGAGGAATAGTGTTTGGTAAATGTTAACTTAAACTCTTCTTCCTGAAGCATGAAATAGTAATAGAGAATGAAACCATAAACCTCACAAATGAAAAGGTAAATTCCAGAAATTTTTCTATAAACTTGTTAACATGAACAAGGACAGGTTGGATATGGGGATTGATGGAGTCTTTGTCTGTATTTGGATTTATTGGATTTATGGATAGCTGGATTTTTTTAATTCTGATTGAAAAAAAATTACATGGTTCATCACCAAAGTATCAATATCAAATTCCTAATCCATAAATCCCACAAATCCTAATTCTAACAATTTAATGAACACTAATCTAAAATTTCACTTTTAAACAATCGCCGGCATCTCAACACCTAAATCCTTACTCATTTTCTCCATCCCATCCACTATTGAATCGCTCAGTGGCACACCTTCTTTTTTCCTTAATTCGCGAAGTTTCAGTGCTCGTTGTCCTGGAATTCTTACCGGATTATCAGGATTATGGGGTTTGCATTTTAAAGAGGCATCCATTAAATGTTGCATTTCCCTTTTGAAGTAATTCAACCCTCCAAAGGCTTCCGGATCAATGATTTGCAAGAAGACTGACGCTCCCCAACGGCCAGGTTGATCTGCACGACCGCTCCCTCCTAATGCACTGGTTAACGCCTCAACAAGGATGCCCAAGGCAAAACCTTTATAACCAGTATCGATGGAACCTAGAGGAAGAATCGTGGCAGGAGGATCTTTAAAAAACTCACCAGGATCATCGGTTTGTTCTCCTTGTCCATCCAGCAACCACTTGTGTGGTAATTTTTTATTTTCCTTATTTAATTTCATAATCAGTCCATTGGCTGTGGTTGACATGCTGATATCAAAAATGATAGGATCTGTTTCTGTGGGAAATCCTGCAGCTATCGGATTTGGACTATAAACACCTTCAAGTCCTCCGAAAGGAGCGACCGTTTTATTTCTTGGATCTGAACAGGATAGAAGCATCACCAACCCCTGTTTCGTGGCCATTTCAGGATAAGCCGCCAGACAACCAATATGATGGGATTTTTGAATTGTTGAAGTAAAAACAGCGTGTTCCTTTACCCTTTCGATTCCATGCTGTATGGCTCTTTTCACTAACCAGGGTCCTGGTAAATAGTTGCCATCCCAGGCTAAGGAGCTACCTTTGTCGTGAATGATAATCGGATCGCCGGTCTTCGTCATATCATCCTTCAGTAATTCACTTACATACGGAACAAGTAGTTGCAAACCATGTGTGAAATGACCCATCAAATCAGCCTCCACGAGGGTTTCAGCAACAACAACCGCACGCTCCTCTGATAATCCAGAGGCAGTCATCAAACCGGTGGAAAATTGTATCAGGTCTTTGAAATTGTATTTGTTGGAATGATTTGTCATGGATCAGCAGAACGGTTAATGGTCAGTACTTTTTTATGTATTGGATGATATAAAGTTTAAAAATAGTAAAAAAGAAATATTTGGATTGATGGTCAACCATTAGTTTCAACGACTCAATTGAAACCATCAGGAAAAGTTTGGATGTTGTTAAATTTTTGGATATTGTGAAATCATTATTTTGTCAAAACACCTTTAATGACTACTTCTACTTTTATTAATTAGAAAATGAATTTCTATGACAGAAGCTGAAAAAATTATAAAAAGCGGCCTTCGGTCCGTCACGCGGTTAAACAGGAAGTTGTATTCCAAAATAAAAAGTGGCACAAAAAAGGACGCCAAAATTTCTTTTATCGGAAAGAAGGTAATTGAAGAAGTTCAATCCCAGTTATTTGAATACGATGAGAATAAATTAAATGAAGTCGATGACTTTAACGAATACCAGTCATTAAATGATCTAAATCCACAAAGAGTCTATTGGCTCAATTTTCATGGAATTCATGAAGTAGAACTTTTTGAGAATGTTGGTAAAATACTTGACCTAGACAAATTTACCGTGAGACAAATTGTCGACACCACCCAGCGGCCAAAGGTTGAAGAATACCCACACTATCTTTTTTTTAGTATTAAATCTATCCTGGAAAAAGAGACCAATCACGGTGAAATTGAAATTGAACAACTATCCTTTGTGCTGGGCAACGGCTACCTCATCTCCTTCCAGGAAAAAGTCGGTGATCACTTTGGCCACATCCGCCACAGGATTCGGGAAAACCTGGGAATTGTTCGGAAAAAAGGAAGTGACTTTTTGCTGTACCTTTTGCTGGACGCCATCCTGGACAACCACTTTGAAACGATCGAAACGGTAAATGATGAAATGGAAGTCATCGAAGGTGAAACATTTAATGACCCCAAACAGCATACCTTGCTGAAGCTGGAAGAAAAGAAAAAAACCACCGGTATCATCAAAAAATCTCTCCTCCCCCTCCGGGAAGCACTCAACAAGATCCTGAACGAGAAGACCAACTTTATTCAACCGGAAAACATGAAGTATTTCCGCGACCTTCAAAACACCTGCTCCAATGCGATTGAAGAGGTCGATTTTCTTTACCAGGGCCTGGATAGCTTATCCAACATCTATTTTTCTGCGCTAAGTCAAAAAATGAACGAAACTATGAAAGTTTTAACGTTGGTGGCGACCATATTTATCCCCCTGTCTTTTATTGCCGGTGTTTATGGGATGAACTTTGATTTTATGCCAGAGCTTCACATGAAATATGGCTATTTTATTGTTTTGGGGATTATGCTATTTGTGCTAGTTGGGATGATCTTCTATTTCAGAAAGAAAAAATGGCTTTGAGGCCTACTCGATCTTTCTAGCCCCGTCTTTCCCTTCTTTCAGGTTGTAATAGATCCTTTGTGTCGGGTAGGCAAAATCAATGTCGTCACATCGCTCGAATTCTTTCAGAATATCCTCCCAGATTGCATGGGCAGAACCACGTCGTTGCGTAGGAATGCAAAGGTATCGCATGGTAAGCATGACACCGCTATCCTTCACACTTGTATAAATGATGGGGTCGATTTTATTGTAAAAGATCATGTATTTCTTGGATGCCTCGAGCAATTTTTTGGCTGCTGCTTCTGTAAACTTCGGACAATGCCTGTCAGCTACAGATTTCAAAATACCCTTGGCCCGCTCCCAATTACTCTCAAACGTGACCATCACTCCTATTTCATTCCAGATATGACTAAATCCCTGCGTAAAATTGACCTGGCTTTCGGTAAATATCTTTCCATTGGGGATGTGAATGATCCTCCCCGTACTTTGGTCAGCATCCACCCAGTTGCCAATTTCATTAATCGTAAACTGAAAAACACGGATATCGATCACATCGCCGGCATGGTCCCCGATTTGAATGCGATCGCCCACGACAAACGGCTTCCTGAAAATAATAAAAACCCACCCTACAATGTTGACAATCGGGTCTTTCAATGCAATCGTTAAACCGGCGGAAACAAGGCCTACAAATGTAGCAATCGATTCAACTTCGCTTATCCAGATAGAACCTATAAGGATGAAACCAATGAAAAATGTAGTGTACTTAACACCATTTTTCCAATAATATCTGTCTTTGACATTCTGGATATTTTTGAAGACCAATTTGAGGGCAAAGTGGCGGATTATCCACATCAGGATAATTACCCCGAGAGTTAAGACGGTATTGTGTTGCCAACCCGAGGCTTCAGCCCACCATTTTTCTAACCATTCCATCAATCTTATTCAAATTAAAAAATAGAATTGTTTCAAAATTTCACGACAATTACTATGTTAATTTAGGGTCGAATTTTTATTCTGCAAATAATACCGATCAATTTCGATGGTAAGAATACTCATTCATTGAAAGAAAGTGTTATTAACCAATCCCTACAATTGATATCTTTGGATATTAATCTAATTTGCGTCATCAATTTTTGACTACTGACATGAGTGATAAAAAACTAAGAAGCACCGAATGGTTTGGCACAACCGATAAAATGGGATTTGTACATCGTAGCTGGATGCGAAACCGCGGTATACCTGACCACGAATTTGATGGTCGCCCTGTTATTGGGATTTGTAATACATGGTCCGAGCTGACTCCGTGTAATGCCCATTTCCGGGATTTTGCAGAGGTCATCAAGCGTGGTGTGTACGAGGCGGGAGGATTCCCGGTCGAGTTTCCTGTCATGTCGTTGGGTGAGACTATTGTGAAGCCAACAGCCATGCTCTTCAGAAACCTGGCGAGCATGGATACGGAAGAATCCATCCGTGCCAATCCAATTGATGGTGTTGTGCTCATGACGGGATGTGATAAAACAACACCTTCGCTGGTAATGGGCGCTGCAAGTGTCGGTCTTCCAACCATTGTGATGCCGGGAGGCCCCATGCTTAACGGCAAGTATAAGGGTGAAGAAATCGGATCTGGCACACACACCTGGAAATTTGACGAAGATTATCGCACGGGCAGAATGTCGAAAGAAGAATTTTTCTTTGCCGAATCATGCATGTCGCGAAGCCAGGGCCACTGTATGACAATGGGAACCGCTTCTACCATGGCTTGTATGGTTGAAGCTTTGGGCTTAACACTTCCTGGAGTTGCCGCTATCCCGGCTGCGGATTCTCGTAAAAAAGTCCTGGCGCACATGACAGGCATGCGAATCGTCGAGATGGTGAAGGAAAACATGACCCTGGACAAGATCCTGACCAGAAAAGCGTTTGAAAACGCTATCATTGTCAATGCTGCTGTAGGAGGCTCTACTAACCTGATCATCCACATGCTGGCAATAGCCGGTAGAATGGGCGTAAAATTGGAGTTGGACGATTTTGATAAAATCGGAAGCCGGATTCCTTTGCTTTTAAATTTAATGCCATCCGGTAAATACTTGATGGAGGATTTTTACTACGCCGGCGGATTACCATATATCATTAAAGAACTATCACATTTGCTACATAAAGACATCATATCTGTTAACGGAAAATCCATTGTAGAAAATAGCAAAGATGCCGAATGCTATAATTCAGATGTGATCACATCTTTTGAAAAACCCATGATCAAGGAGGCCGGAATTGCCATTCTGAAAGGTAATTTATGTGAAAATGGAGCGGTCATCAAACCATCTGCTGCCACTCCCGAGTTGATGAAACACCGGGGAAAAGCTGTAGTCTTTGAAACAATCGAGGACTACCATGAACGTGTTGATGATCCGAATCTGGATATTGACGAAAATAGCGTAATGGTCTTAAAAAATGTCGGTCCAAAAGGGTATCCGGGAATGCCGGAAGTTGGAAATATGGGACTACCTACCAAGCTTCTTAAAAAAGGGGTGAAAGACATGGTGCGGATCTCCGACGGACGAATGAGTGGAACAGCTTATGGAACTGTTGTGCTGCATGTTTCCCCTGAGGCGGCAATCGGAGGGACACTGGCACTTGTGAAAAACGGCGACATGATCGAACTGGATGTCGGTACAAGGAAATTGCACCTGGAAGTTTCGGATGAAGAATTAGAAAAGAGGAGAAAGGAATGGAAGCCATTGGAATTGAAGGAATCAAATCGTGGTTATGCAGGTTTGTATATTCAGCATGTCCAACAAGCCCACGAAGGCTGTGACATGGATTTTCTGGTTGGGAAGTCAGGATCCGTGGTGACGAGGGATTCGCATTGACAGTTGTCTAGTAAAAACCACAATTTCCAACATGCAAACAACAAATAAATATCAATCGACAATGATCAGATTATCAAACATTTGGATATTGCTTTTTTGATTTTGTGATTTATTTGTTATTTGATCTATTGTGCGTTGGAGCTTTTATAAACAGTGCTCCACAGATTTTTTGGATGAATCCAACCATGTTCCATTTATTCCAATCTGATTATTCTTTCCTCCAAAAGGGCATGAAAGGCCGCTTTCAGACCCATGGAAAGGAAGCTTATCCCAATAAAGTCCAGCATTTCGTTTTGTTTGGAAATAATTTTATTAAAGGCATTCCTTATCTGCACTTCTGTTAGCCCAAAATTATTTGCCAATGCTTCAAAATCGGTCCTGATAAGTCCTCTTTTCTTACCGTTGATGGTCAGGGCAGTTTCTTCTGTGTCGATGGGGTGAATGATATTTACATTAAGAAGATCATAGGCCTGCGACATGTGCCAACCACGTTGATCGTCGATCAGACTGTAGTTCTTCAGGTGCATGTCATTATTTCCTGTGACAAAATTAAAAAGCGTAAGCTCGAAGAGATTGATCTTATCCAATCCCGGATAACTGCTATATTGATCAATCAGCTTCCCGACCCGTTCGACGCTGGAGTTGTATTTATTTTCTGTCAATAATTCGCTTAGCTGACATAAATCTTCCATATGGGTTTTCCTACCACCAGTTCTGTCTATTCTCCTGGTAATGTAAGCCAATTCCCCACTGGCTAGAGGAACAAGAGCATGGGGAACCGTTTCTATGTCGCAGATCTGGGCAAGATGCATGGTGAGATCTTCCGTTTCCGGCATTTCCTCAAACCTCTCGTTGGGAGGTTTTAAAATATATTCCCCGCTCATGATGGTCAATCTTCCCTTTTTCTTTTTGGTATTCTCAATTCCCAGAGAAATTTTTGGTTGCACCCCAGTAACAATTTCCTGACTCATGACAATTTTCTTTGCCAATTCTTTCATCTCTGCCAAATGATAGGGTAGTTCCGGTGGCTCTTCGAAACCGAATATTAGCTTACTGCACTTCGGATGATAGTGTCTTCCCTCATCCGGATTTTCCTGATAACAAATTAGACATCTATTCTTCATTTTCCTGTAAAACTTTAACAGCTCCTACGCAATCCCTGCATACCTTCAGCAAAAGCCTCATTCTATCCCTGGAATCAATTTTCCAGGTTTCAATCGCTACATCCAGCAACCAGCCTTCCGGTATCAGCCCATCAAAAAAAGGGAATAACACCTTGCTGCTATATTCCTCATTTCGCAAAGGAAGCGTCTGGCTTATTGGTTTTGTATTTTCTCTTTTCAGGTATTCTTTGTCATATTGAAAAGTATATCCTTCATCAGTTTGTTCTATTACACCCGCTCTTATTTCTCGATAAAAAACGACACCCTTCATCTATTTTTCATTTTGTCTTATTACTCCCAGTTCTGCACCAAACAACTGGAGCACCTGGTTTACCTTATCCATTCTCAACGATTTTTTTCCTTGTTCAAGATCCCTGATAAACATGAGCCCCACTCCTGCTTTTTTGGCGCATTCTACCTGGGTAAGTCCGAACTGTTTCCGCATCATTTTTACAAATCTTATTAAATCCCTATCCATTTTTATAGTAGAAATAATATAAATATTCCTTAAATATACATAATTATATTAGTTATAATATAAATAAGATGAAAATTAGTACATTATATTAGTTATAATATAAAAAATTCATGAATGGAGGACAGAAGGGCAAAAGACCTCATGCCTGATCAGACGCAATTAGAGGTCGCAAGGTTAAAAGGGATATCCCTGAATGAAATGATAATTCAGATAATATATTTTCTTAGCAGCAGATAGATCACCCCAATAAGAATGAAGGTTGCGATCAGGATAATGGTCGATTTGATGATCTCCCGTCTTCTTTGTTTCAATATCCTGGTCTTGGTGGCTTCAAGCCCCTTTTTGCTGGATTTTTTAAATTCATATCTCCTTAAGCTTCTTCGATAGATTAAATCATCTTTCTTTTGCTTTACTTTTCTGGTATGCTTTAAAAAACTTCGGTTTACCCGCTGTAAAGCTTGTCCGAATTTTGTAAATCCTAGTCCTCCGGTCATGGTAAAAAAATTAGGTTAAAAAATATTAAAACCGATTCACAAAAATTCCTATAAACAGGATTGGAATGCTTTTTCCAATGATGCTTACTGAAATCCCTGGTTTAAAAACAATTGATCACATCTGAATCAATTGAAAAATAATTAAAATTTTTAAAAAATATAAAAAAGGATTCCGAGATTTTTCCTTGTGAAAACTCAATCATTAATGCCCATTGTGCCATAAAGGTAATTACCTGGCTGGGGGCTTTCTAAGTCTGTTGTAAGCAGAATAAAAAGTAAAGAGATCCAGGCGTGAGGTTTATTAAAGGATTTTTTAGTCTTTAAATCGTAAGGTTTGTTTTGCTTGATTAGTTCTATTCATAATACAAAAAACCTGTAAAAAGTGCCTTGGAATAATAATCAAAACCTCAATCTTTAATGAGCAACTTCCTCGACTGCTTTCCAAACCCTCAAAAAATTCTCTCCACATATTTTCTTAATATCCTCATTGGAATAATCTCTTTTTAGCAATTCATCAATCAGATTAGGGTATTTGGAAACATCCTCCAGACCTTTTGGAACGAAAGAACCTATCCCGTCAAAATCCGAACCAAAACCAACGTGATCAATGCCAACCAACTCAACGATGTGATCAATATGATTGGCAACTTCTTTAATGTCAGCTTCGATTGGATATTCCTTCCTGAACTGTTCCATGAATTCATCTCCTTCCACCGTTCCAGGTTCAAGCTGTTTTTCATCAAGCCCTTGTCTCATCTTATTGAAATTTGTACTTGCTTCATGGTTCTGAAACATATTGCCAAAATTGACCATTATAATCCCTTCCTTCTCAGCAATCCTTTCTATCAGGTCGTTGGATATATTACGACTAAACTCCGGGGTGAAATTCTTACAGCTTGAATGAGAGGCAATAACAGGAGCATATGACAGTTCCAGCACATGTTCAATGGTAGCATCTGACACATGGCTGACATCGATCATGATTCCCAATTCATTCATTCTGCGTACTACTTTTTCTCCAAATTCGCTTAAACCGTTATGGGGCTGTTCGGGATCCGTACTGCTATCACAAATGTCATTGGATTTGAAATGGCTAAGGGTTATGTAACGAATTCCCCTGTTATAAAAATGTTCCAGATTATTTAAGTCGCCATTCAATGGACTGCCATTTTCCATCCCCATAGGGAGTGATATTCTGTCACTATGAAACTGAGTCCTAACATCTGCCACATCATATGCATGAGCAAACTCATACGGATAACTCCTGCAAATTTTTTCCACCAGGTCTATCAAATCATTGGCATGATTGTACGCATCGTGCCCATTTTTGCTGCTGGAAACATATATCGACATAAATGCTACATTTAATCCTCCGGACGAAGCTTTTTCATAGTCAAATTGACCCTCAGTCCAGATCGACATGTTATTTGTCCTGCCCAATATCCTGTCGGGCAGATCGATATGACTATCAAGAACAATAAAGTTTTGAGCCAGCTTTTCGGCTTTAGATTTAAAGCCAGGAATGGGATGGTAATTCAGAAAAGAAAATAAAACGGCCAGAATACCCGGAATAAATAAATTCATCAGCATGTGCTACCCCTTTATAGTGCGATATTTGGTAAATATTCAATTTGAAATTACCTGCAAGTTGGCAAGTTTAGCTTTCATTTTCCAGTATTTACTCTCCAATTTCTTCCATTACTAATTCCCTGATAGACTGACCATTTATCCGAACATCTTCCAGAACAGCTTGTCCTTCTTTTACTTTGACTATGGCGTATGTATGGGAATCAGGATCAGAGACATATTTGCGATAAATTTCTTCAGCAGGATAAGCTTTGCTTTCTTCCATATAAAATCTGTCAAACGGGTAGTTGATCGTGAGAAGCATTTTCCCATCCTGATAGAAAACACCTCTTAGAACAACCTCCAGATAGTCATCAACATATTCCGGCCTTTCTTTAGAAATATTCCTTATTGCAGCATATCCATCTTTATCGGTTGTCAGGATGACAAAAACATTTTCCCCACGACTAAATCCTGACACACTATCCTGCTTAAATGAATTGGCTTCAAATCGAAGTGTAATGTATTTCCCCCTGAATGGATCACTTGGGTCAACCGGGGCTGTTTTAAATTTAAATTCTGTTCCGTAAGCTAAAATGTTTTCGCTATCAGCAATCATTTTTAACGGAACATACCATTGAACCGCGACAACTAAAACAAAAAACACAATGACAACCGTTTTAATCTTCATGCGACCTCCTCTTTTTGACCATCCAATAATTCGCCACAAAAAAACCGGATCCTACCAAAACGAATAAGACACCTCGTAAAATAAAACTCAAATCTGTATCAAAAAACCTGCAGATCACCAATGCTGAAATTATCAATAGACCATAATTCAATATTCCCAAATGGTCCCGGGTCGCTCCCTCTCTAATTACCCAGATTGCCAAAAGCAAAATCAATACATTGATTAAAAAAACAGCCACGAATGAATTTACTCCGATCAAATAAATCAAAATGAAAAGAATGAAAATTCCTTCCATAGGTTTGTATTGTGCCAATGATTTCTTCTTCCATGAAATAAAAACCAATATTCCAGAGACAATTGTTAACAAAATGACTGCAATAAATTCAGGCGAAACGACTATTTCATTCCAATGAAAAGTCTCTTGTTGTAAATCCTGCCAAAACCAGTTAAAGCTTGTGATCAACAAAATGACAATGGTCCCAATTGATCCCAAAACCATGAAGCCGTTGTTGCGCAATTGTTGCTGACGGAAATAATTGAAGCTTCCTATTAAGTACAAAATTGCAAACAGGTTCATGTAGGCAATAAACACTAACTCTTCCTGGTCCTTTGCAATGATACCCAGGGAAATGATCAGTGAAAGAGGTAATAACCAGTTGTGGAAAATGAGAAAATTACTGGTTGGTTTCCCTTTGAAAAGAAAATAGTAGTGTGGTAAAACTGCTAAAATAAGTACCCAGTAATAATAAGATTCAGAGTGGGGAAAAGTCCAATAACCGGATTCGCAAGCATAAAATGTAATTCCGGCAATATACAATAAGGAGGTAATGGATGAATTCATCAGGTAAATGAGTGGAAAGCATAACAACATCCACGTCAGCAGAAACGAGCTGAGATTACCTTGAATGTGATAGATCTGACTGATCAGGGAAATAGTAGCCGCAACGGAAAAGAATAAAAAAGCTGAGCAGCTTTCCCTCCAAGTAATACTTTCTTTCTTTGTGAAAAGTACATACATACACAACGACTGTCCAATTGCCAATGGAAGAAAAGCCAGAATAGTTTTGGTGATTCTTGGTAACTCATCCCAATTGTAGGCAATGATGAGTATGATGCCTAAACCGACCAGGATAGCACCCAGTATCCCAAATGCGATCAATATCCGGTTGGGAGAATGTTCTTCTTTCTCACGGTAATATACCTGGATTTTATCTGCTGTTTCAGCCGAGATTATCCCTTTACTGACTAATTCATCTATATCTTTTTTGAGACTCATCTAAGAATGTTTGGCTCGATAGCCTAAAAAATCGTATGTGAAACAATCTAGCTATTTTTATTTAAAAAATAGAATGAGGGTATTATTACCCAGGGAAATCACTTTTAACTTTGAGATTGAAGAAATTTTGACATGAATTATGTAGTTTTTAAATAACACACCTCTGAATCTCCTCTTTCCGATAGCTATCGGAAGAGAATAATGGTATAATTCAAGTCAAAATTTGAGTTTTCTATCGACTCACATAAGTAGAGTTTTATTTTAATGGCTAAAATTCTCAACAGCGATTTCCCTGATATCATCACTTGATATTCACTTCCACATAAACCGGCAAGTGATCGGAGTAATATTTATTGTCCTTTGAATCTGTCAGGACGGCATATTTGATCACCTCAATCCTATCCGGATCCGTGAAAATGTAGTCAATTCTTCGTTCTGGCGGTTCGGTGAAATTGAATCCCGTAAATGTCCCCTCGGGGCCAAAAGTGACCTCTTTGCTGCTCAGCCTGGCATCAGTTAAATTCTTGCTCAAATATTTGATTGGTTCCGTTTGCGGTTCGAGGTTCAGGTCGCCCATCAAAACAACAGCGGCATCGGCAGGTTTTATTTCCTGAATTTTTTGAATGATCAAACGAGCGCTTTCCTTTCTGGCTTCTTCGCCTACATGATCGAAATGCGTATTAAATACTGCTATTTTTTCGCCCTCAACCTTATTCTCCAAAACCATATATGAACACACCCTGGGAAGCTGAGCATCCCATCCTGTGGATATCTCGCCCGGCGTTTGTGAAAGCCAGAAAGTTCCGTTATTCAAAACATTAAACTTGTTCTTTTTGTAAAATACAGCGCTGTACTCCCCTTTTGTTTGACCATCGTCACGACCAACACCATAATAATTATACTCCGACAATGCACTATCCAAATATTCAACCTGGAATTCCAAACCTTCCTGGATACCAAAGACATCCGGCTCATAAAACTTGATCTGCTCTGCCAAGCCATTCTTTCTGAACTCCCAGCTATTCTCTCCATCCCTGGCTGTTCCGTATCTGATATTATAAGTCATGAAGGTGAATTGCTGTGCAAAAGACATATGGGTCAATAACGAAATCAGTATGGAGAAGATAAGCTTTGGTACCATGTTACTCATGAATTTTCAGAGGACAAAGATAAATCTTTAAATGAAAAAACCCTTTGAGGATACGCTTATGATATTGCAATTACAAATCGGAATAGCTCCTCTCTTATCTGCCAAAATTGTTGCTAAAGAATTTGTCCAAATGATTTGAAAACTTAAAAAGTGAAACTTTACTACTATTTTTTTTGATTTTCAGCCACCTATTTTATCTCCAGCTTTGGGTTACTTTTTAGATCAAATCCAACTAACCATAAATCTGAAATAATGCACCTCATTTTTCAGATGATCAATCTATCAACAATCAACCAAAAAACTCAACTATGAAAAAGTTCAAAGAATCACAAGTCTCACCTGTTGAGCAAATCACCAAAGTTTACACTCCTTTAAATATCGCTGAGGAAACTAACGTTTCAGGATTTGCATTTACCAAAAGGCTTGCAAAGAAAGCTGGTATCACAAAAAAGGATATTTCTCGCTCGTTTTTTGAAGGGCCACGGGCGTTTAAATACGCCGATCTGGCTTCCAAAATGGAATCTGACAGTGCAGGTGGATCAACCGTTGGAGAAAATTCCATTACCATCTGGATCGATTCCAGCCATGCCAACGCTGCAAGTGAAGCAGGGTATATCTGGATGTACTTCGGTCTTGATAAAAGGGTAAAACTAAATGGTTACAGCAACGGATTCCCCGCGGGTGCAACGATCAATTGGGACCTGAATCAGATAGATGATTGGCTCGAAGACAACATCGAAACCGACCTTTGGGATGAAATCGCACTCGTTACCGATTCAAATGACGGTGTCAAAATTGACAGGGTCCGCATCAAGCACAGTGGTCAGACAATCCTGGATTGGACCTGTAACCTATGGCTTGACGGATCTACACTGGAAGAGTAT
The DNA here is from genome assembly GCA_913057175.1 of uncultured Cytophagales bacterium. Classification (GTDB taxonomy): domain Bacteria; phylum Bacteroidota; class Bacteroidia; order Cytophagales; family Cyclobacteriaceae; genus CAJXNP01. The sequence continues at coordinate 74,213 of CAJXNP010000013.1, read as the reverse complement.
GGTAAAATCGTACTTACAGGAAAAATATTGGAGCATAAACTTAATCAGATAGACAACTTGTGGGTTCCGCAAATCCATTGGGCAGCAAGGGAAATCGGTAAAACGGATGGAAGAAAATACGGAAGTACAGGAGCATGGTGCAGCGAGTTTGCATCATGGTGCCTGCAAAAAGCCATGTGGGAAACACCTGGAGGAAATATTGGTTCCCAGCCAATGGAAGATTATTTCTCCGGAATAGGCAGGATGTACACACATGATCAGTTACTGGATGGCGATTACCGCCTGGTTGCCGGTGATTATATCCGGTTTGAATGGGCCAGCGGCGGCCATCACAGTGGTATTTTTATCGAATATGTTGATGATCCAAATAGTCCGACCGATGATACCACCGTCCGTACCATAGAGGGGAATGCCAGCTCAACAGTGAAAGTCACAACCAGAAAATTTCAGGACGTTCTTTCTGTTGGTAATTGCCAATAGTCACAATCAATTAAAATGGATGTCATCTAAGATATTGATATCCCGGCACATCATCACATCCGAAATCAGGGTCAGAATCAGGCCCTGATTTGGATTAAATATTCTGAAAAAATTTGATGATAACCCTCCTCTTTACAAGGATTAGAGTTAGAAATATGAGAAAATAGAATACAGCGAGAATGATAAACCCCAATAATCTGCTATGATAATAGTGATTGATGGCAAGAGCCACGGTAATGGAGCTAAACAGGAGAAAGAAATTAAAAACGATCGTCACCGCGATCATGGCTTTTGCCCTCGATCTCACCATATTTACCTCTTTTTTTATCTTGTTTTTTGCTTTCCCAACTCCTTTACTGACCAGTTTTGATGGAATAACTGTGAATGCCATCGCTTTTATAAGTTTCTCCGAAAAGCTCATTTTATCTTGCTTTCAGCTCTTCTTTTTGCTTTTCTTCTATCTCTGGTTTTGCCTCCTCAATTTCCTTCAAAAGATTATCTGCCAGTTTATCGGCTTCATCCAGAATTTTCTTTCTTGTTTTCTTTCCTTCCTCAGGTGCGATTAACAATCCAATAACAAAGCCTGCAGCGGCTCCCAATAGTACGCCTGATAAAACTTTCAATTCTTTCATAGTATGTTCAAGTTTGTTTTCTGATATTTTAATTTAGGTAGTAGCATTTCCTTAGTAACACTTCCTATTTAAAATTAACAATTGTCATTTGAAATAGTTAGGGAAATTGCCTCAATTGTCTTTTTCAGCAGCCAACAAAAATGCATCTATTTCAGGGTTGGCACTCGTCCCATACCCGTTTACAATCATTCCCTTTTCTCCCGATTTTGTTTCAATAGCATATAAAATTGACATATCATCCGGATTGGTATTTCCTTCAAACCGGTATTCATCTACAATATGAATTTCCTCCGGACTGAAAACCTTTTTAGAATGATCCATAATCATTTTGTCATCAAAAACATTAAAATCCCTGGTGTATCCTTTTGATTTTAGCTTTTCCATGATCTCACTCATAGGCTTCAAATTGTGTCTGGACATATCTTTTATTAGTTGGTTCTACCTTAAACTTTTCCAAATGCATGCCAGAGTTATCTCATTTGCATCACATAGATAATTAAAATCACAATGGCCGCTAAAGACGCCGGGAAGCACCAACTTAATTTAGAATTCGGTATGTTCAATGGTAAAAATTTTATCCCAACTGTGAAATTTGGAATCTATTGTGTGTAAAATTTTCCTCAAGTCCGATGTGGTAAAAAGGTTAAAGAACAAACGTCTTTTTACTATAAAAAACTGATTTTCAGATAAATAAACAATTTTACCTTCGAACTATTTGGTTTGGAATGGATTTTTCAAATAGTATGGTGATTGGAAGAATTACATCCAATTGATGTTGAAAAAAATGAATTCTAATTATGAACAACACAAATGTTAAAATGGTTGGTGGTGTCTTAGCTGGTGCGGCTTTAGGCGCTGTTATCACTCTGCTCAGCGCACCTGATCCAGGTAAAAAGACCCGTAGAAAATTGAAAAAGGAAGCTAATAGTCTTCAGAAAAGCTTCAACAAAAGTATACATGAGGCTCTAAAGAAAGTGAAATCAAGCTAATGCTTTCATTTTAACAAAATGAGTGGAATACATTCACAACTAATAAATTAACCATTAAAAAATACAATTATGAACGAATTACAAGTAAAAGGAAACTGGAACGAGATTAAAGGTAAGCTGAAGAAAAAGTATGCTCAGCTAACTGACGATGACCTGAAATATGCAGAAGGAGAAGCTGATGAATTCCTTGGAAGACTGCAAAAGAAGACAGGTAAAACAAAAGAAGAACTCAAGGCAGAAATAGAAAATTTCTGAGAACAGAAATAATTTAAAACTCGACAAAACAGCGATTAAAAGAATTAAACACAAGCTATTATGAAACGAGCAATTAATGTATTTATCAGTTGTCTGGCAATATCAGCAGTATTGGCATTTACACAATGTTCAAATAGTTCACGTTCGTCCTATTCTGACAACAATCAACAGGATGAAGCTCTTTCTCCGGATTGGCAAGATGAAAGGCAGGAATTGAAGGATGAATTGAGTGATCTGGAAAATGACATTGACGAGAAAATCGATAGAATCGATAAAAAAATGGAAGAAGTTTCAGATGACACCAAAGATCAATGGATGGAGACAAAAGAAGATCTCCGGGCGAAAAAATCCAATATACAGGACAAAATGAGCGAAATTGATAATTCCACGGAAGAAAACTGGGAAGAAGTTAAGACCGATATAGAGCAAGAATATGCTAAAATAGAGGCAGAAATCGAACAGGTAGGAGATGATATCAAGGATTTATTTGATTCATAGGATGATGATTTTCTAAAATCTTTCGTCTAATAATTGACAGGGAGTCATCCGAAAGGAGACTCCCTTTTTTATCCGCCACACAAATAAAATAATTCAACTATGAACAAGACAATTGAACCGGTAAACTTTAAAGCTGATCAAAGCATTATAAACAAGATAAATAAGCAGTTTGATGATTTGCCCAACTACCACAGCGAAATTACTTCAGCTGATATTTATCTGAAAAAATTAAAAGAGAATCCATTGTATGACAATCTGGTAGAGATCAAGGTTTTTCTTGCCGGAAGAGAAGTATATGCCGAAGGGACAGGTGAAAATATCTATGCTGCCGCAAATAAGGCTTATGACAAAGTAAAACGTCAGCTTTCTGAGACGAAGAAAAGAGACAAAGACCACCGCCAGCCAAATATTTATAAAGAAGGGTAGCAACTAACCCCTTATGGCTTGGGCTGAATATCTCTCAATTGAAACGAATAATTTCTGGAGGGAACAGAGCCGGTTTTTGGTGATTGATTTCCGGAAAGATGCTGAATGATTTTCTCCACATGGTTATGACATGTGTCAATAAATAAATCATAGGTACTTTGATTCCCTCCAACAATTGTTCCTGCCACAAATATTCCGGGCACATTGGTTTCCATTGTATCCGGATTCAGAGACGGTTTCTGATCTTTTCCTTTCAACTTAACCCCTGCCTTTTCGAACAGGCTTAGGTCTGCCACATATCCAATTCTGAACAAAACAAAATCGATATTGATTTTCTTATCTCTGGATTTCGTTTTTAAAACCGCATGCTTTTCACCGATTTCCTTCAATTCCGTATGGGGTAAAAACTCTATCATTTTTTTCTTGATGAGCATTTCTATTTCCGCTATCAAAAATGGCTTAGTGATTGATTTTTCAAAGACACTGTTGCGGTAACTCAAACTAACCTGCGCTCCAATTCTATAACATCTTAGAGCCGCCTCAAGAGCGGAATTCCTTCCTCCAACGACCAATACTTTTTTTCGAAAATATTGATGGACGTTCTGAAATTCAAAATGTACATGCTCCTGGTCTGAGCCCGGTATTGAGACCTTATTTGGATAAGACATATCCCCTGTGGCAAGAATAATCTTTTCAACCTCATACCCAGATCGGTACTTATTGGTTTTAATCAAAAAACAGCCTTTCTGTTTTTCAATTTCCAATACTTTTTCATAGGTATGGATCTCAAGATCGTAAATTTCAACTACCTGCCTGAGATAGGCCAGGTAGGACTCTTTGGTTAATGGAAGCTGCGTAGAATTTTGCACGGGAATTTCTGCGATGGAAACACGCTCCGGTGCACTGTAAAAATGGGTATCTTCTGGCCATTGGCAAATGGTATTTCCAACCTGCCTTGCTTCAAAGTGAATATAGGAAAGATCATTTTCCTTTAATGCAACAGCCATTTCCAACCCGATCGGTCCGGCGCCGATTACGGCTACCTCAAATTTGTTTTTCATATTGTTTGGTTTGTATTGAATTTTTCTCCTCCGTCAAATAAACTGATTCTGACAGATTAGATAATTTTTAATTTAGCTGATCCAAATAATTTAAACATATAAACTCGATTAATGAAGATCATAATAGTAATGATTCAACTTGCTGATACTTAGAGTCTGCATGGCTTCGTGGCAAGAAAGATTAATGCTACAAAGGCCCAAAGTCGCGAAGTTTAAGAAAGGAAGAACCTACTGAATAAACATAATTCATTAATACCATTTAGAACTGAGGTTAATTTAGCAATACATCTTTTCAAAATCGTTGATCCGTTTGGGAAAATTGTTCATGATTTGTGGCGTTGGCTAGTATGACACTGTGGAACTTATTTCCCATCAATATTTTTCCACCTCTTTTATAATCAATTAGAGACATATTTTGGATTGGCACATTTTTCAATTAAGAAGGGTTAAAAACTTTTACAAAAGCCAATAATTTTCATGAATATAATCGGCAATATTATTAAAACAGCCATTTCCCTGACGGATACCCTGTCGTCTGATACGGATCCAGTAGAATCGCAAAAAGAAGTGCTAAACGATCTTCTTCATACCGCCAGAAAAACTGAATTTGGCAAAAAATATAATTTTAAACAGATCCTGGAATCCGATAATCCGGAGGAAGAATTTCAAAAGACTGTACCTGTTCACGATTATGATAAAATGTACGATGAATGGTGGCATAAAGTAGCTGACGGAGAACGAGATATCACCTGGCCGGAACGACCAGATTACTTTGCCCTGAGCTCGGGAACTACGGGAAATACCAGCAAAAGGATCCCCGTGACATCACAAATGCTGGAGGCCATTCGTGATACCGGGATCAAGCAGGTAGTAAGCCTGGCTAATTTTGACCTGCCAGCTGAATTTTATGAAAAGGAAATCCTCATGCTGGGCAGCAGCACAGATTTGAAAATTCACAACGATATTCGTGAAGGAGACATCAGCGGGATAAGCGCAGCCAATCTGCCATTTTGGTTTAAGGGTTATTACAAGCCCGGGGAGGAAGTGGCTCGTATTGATGAATGGGACGAACGAATTGAAAAAATTGTTGAAAAAGCGCCCGAATGGGATATCGGGGCATTATCCGGCATCCCTTCCTGGATCGAGCTGATGTTGAAAGCCATCATCGATAAATACAATCTGAAGAACATTCATGAACTATGGCCCAACCTGATGGTCTTTTCTTCCGGCGGTGTTGCCTTCGAACCTTATGAAAAAAGCTTTAACAAATTGTTGGCCCAACCCCTCACGATTATCGACACCTACCTCACATCGGAAGGCTTTCTGGCTTTTCAATCCCGACCCGATACAAAAAGCATGGCGCTGGATGTGGATGGCGGGATCTATTTTGAATTTATCCCCTTCCATCCTGATGCCATCGATGATAACGGGTCCGTGAAGGATACTAAAAACGCCGTCAACATCAGTGAAGTTAAAGAAGGTTTTGAATACATCCTTTTGATCTCAACAGTTTCGGGAGCATGGAGATATGTGATTGGCGACACGGTGGAAATCACTAATAAAGAAAAGGGTGAGATTAGAATTACCGGCAGAACCAAGCATTTTCTGAATGTTGTTGGTTCTCAGCTGTCGGTTGTGAAGATGAATGATGCCATGCGATACCTGGAAAAGGAGTTTAACGTTACCATTCCGGAATTCACAGTAGCAGCAAAAAAAGTCTCTGGTGAGTACATCCACAAATGGTATCTGGGGGTCGAAAATCAGGATCATTTGAAAAGTAGTAAGGTAGGTGAAACTCTAGATGAATTTCTAAAATCTGTTAACAAGAATTACAAAGTGGCCAGGGGAAAAGCCCTTAAAGGAGTAGAAGTCGAATTTGTATCTCCGAACACTTTCTACGATTGGATTGAGTACCAGAAACAAAAAGGTGGTCAGGTAAAGTTCAAACGCGTGATGAAGGAAGGCGAATTTGAGGAATGGGAGGAATTTGCATCCAAACAAAGCAATGAAAAATTGAAGGTATAGAGCTATTAAACTTCATACATGCTTCACCTGCATCGGCTTTTCAACCACTGGTAATACTCTTGTTGTGCCCGGACTTTTTTCTTTTTCGGTTCATTTTTTTTTAACTGCTGGGTTTCACTTTTGATGTAGTATGCTTTGGTATTATCCTCAAGCTGAAGCATGAGCTCTGTTTCAACTTCCTCTTTTAGCGCAGGATCATGAAGAGGAAAATCCACCTCGATGCGTCGATGAAGATTACGGGACATCCAATCGGCACTGCCCAGGAAAACTTCCGGACTGCCATTGTTGCCAAACCAAAATACCCGGGCGTGTTCCAGATAACGATCAACAAGGCGGATGATTCTTATATTTTCTGAAATGGGTAAGAGACAGCAAACACTTCTGACAATCAGATCAATCTTTACTCCACCGTTAGCAGCTTTGTACAAAGCCTTGATCATTTGTGGCTCCTCCAGATTATTGATTTTCAGGACGACATGGCCTTTCCCACCTTTTTTCACAATTTCCATTTCACGTTTGATCATTCCCAGCAATCTTTCCTTCATATTAAACTGGGACACAAGGAGGTGATTAAATAAAGGTGGATCAGGATGATTGCAAAGATGGTTGAACACAAAATTCAGCTCGATCGTCATGGCCTCATGAGAGGTAAGCAACGTGTGGTCTGCATAAATATCAGCAGTTTTCTCATTGAAATTTCCCGTTCCGAAATACCCGTATTTCACTTTTTTGCCCTTAGACTTCCGTATGACAACAGATACTTTAGCATGGACCTTAAGCCCTGGAATTGAATAAATAATCCTGATCCCGGCTTGCTTCATTTTCTCTGCCCACAACAAATTATTTTCTTCATCAAATCGTGCTTTCAATTCGACAAACACCGTTACTTTTTTTCCATTTTGTGCGGCGCTGATCAGGGCATTGGCAATGAAGGAGTCAGAAGCAATCCGGTAAAGGGTAATCTTAATTTCCCGGACTTTCGGATCGATGGCAGCTTCGTTGAAAAACCTCAATACATAGTCATAACTTTGATAAGGAAAATGCAGCAAAACATCCTGCCGATCGAGTATCTCAAAAATCGAGTGAGCATCGTCAATCGCTGGAATTCTCAAAGGTCGATTTTCAGGATAGGACAACCTCGGATATGCAGGATTTGGCAGGGACATGAAATCATTAAGATTATGATATCGACCTCCCGGCACAGCCTCCATTTCAGAAATGGAATATCGATCGCAAAAATAAGAAATCAGTTCTTTAGAAGCAGATTCATCAAATAGAAACCGGGAAGGGTTGCCAACATTGCGTCTGGCCAAATGTTTCCTGATTTTATCTGCTAAATCCCCAGTAAACTCATCGTCAATTTGCAGGTCTGCATCCCTGTTCAATTTTATACCTGCACATTCCAGTACCTCATATCCGGGAAAAACAAATTGCAGGTTGGCCCGGATCACGTCATCCAGAAACATAAAATACTTCCTGCCTTTGATATCAGGTAATTGGATAAACCTGGGCAGATCTTGGGAGGGAATATTTAGAACTGCATAATACATTTTATCTTTACCCAGCTTGCGCTTTAATGAAAGAGCAAAATAAAGCTCCTTGTTTTTCAAAAATAAAGTTTTACTCTTTCCGGCATTGAGAATGACTGGTTGAAGATAAGTGAGAACTTTGCTTCTGAAATAGTTCCTGACCGCATCCCGATGTGACGATAAAACCTTTTCATTCCTATAGATTTGAACACCTGCTGCAGCCAGCTGCTTATAAATGATCTCTCTAAACAGTTTACCGTATTCTTTCAATTGTGATTCAACAATCTGATGAATTCGTCTGAGAATAACTTCCGGATTTTCGCGAAGGGTAGTTCTAAGTCTCTTCTTTTCGATAAGGTGCAAATTTTGCCAATGAGCTACTCTGACCCTGAAAAATTCATCAAGATTAGAAGAAAATATTGACAGGAATTTAATTCGATCGTAGAGCGGTACAGATGGATCACGAGCTTCCAATAAAACGCGATAATTGAAAGATAACCAACTCAGGTCGCGATTGGCCATCGGGTATTTTTCAATAGAAGTTTTTATATCGCTTACATTGGTTTTATCCCTGGCAAGGATTGGCTCGTTCATAACTATGGTGTGATTCGTGGCATTTCTTTAAGAGAAGTAGAAACCAAATGCTTCTACAGGCAAGTTATCATTTGTCAATCATTCCAAGTTTATGTATTTGTTAAATTTTTAAATTTAAATTCCTTGTTTAAAAATTAATTGAGCCATTGGCACGGCATTCACAACACAATGGAAAAAGTTTATAAAGGAAAGAAAACATTTTATGCACCGACAAGGAAGGAGTGGAGATTGTGGTTAAAAGAAAATCATTCGACTGAGAAGTTTGTCTGGTTGATTATTTACCGCAAGGAAAGTGAAGCACCATCAATCTATTACGAAGAAGCTGTTGAAGAAGCACTCTGTTTTGGATGGATCGACAGCAAGGGAAATAAACGCGATGACAAAAGTTTCTACTTATCCTTTGCCAGGAGAAACCCAAAAAGCAACTGGAGTGGTATCAATAAAGAGAGAATAGAAAGACTAATTAAAAATGGTCGAATGGAGCCTGAAGGATTAAAAATGGTCGAACAGGCCAAAGAATCCGGCACATGGAATGCATTGGACGATGTTGAGAATTGCGTTGTTCCGGACGACCTCCAAAAGTCATTGGATGCGAATAGGAAAGCTTTCGAGAATTTCGAAGCTTTTCCTCCATCATCCAAAAAGATCATCCTCCTGTGGATCATGAGCGCCAAAAAATCTGAAACCCGGCTGAAAAGGATATTAGAAACCGTAGAATTAGCCGAGAAAAATATCAGGGCTAATCATTGGGGAAAATAATTAATTTCTTCTTTGACATGCTTATCCAAACCAAGCAAAGTTTGCGTATTGGTCATTTCTTAATTTTCGAGAAGGAATTAATTTGTCTTGCGGAAAATCACCAAACGTTCCTATCGGAACGCAATTGATGTGCTGGATTTATTTTTCTATCTACCAGACGTTCCTGGCGGAACGATTGATCAAGACCGGATTAATCACATACTTTTTTATATGGTGGCCATTCCCACTAACATTTTTTATCGACCTCATTATTTTTTCATTAACGATTGCAATAATTCCTTTTCTTCATTGCGAAAATGTTGGAAAATGTTGATTTTCCTTAATGGCTTTTAAATGTTCCATTTCCAACTTTACCTATACATTTCCGGATCTTAAATCGCTGATGGCAAAAGCCACGCCAGAAAGATCAGGCGATCAATTGGCGGGAATATCTGCCAAAGATGAAGTGGAGCGAATGGCCGCAAAAATGATCCTGGCAGATCAACCTCTTTCCCTTTTCTTGGAAGAATTGCTCATCCCCTACGAAAAAGATGAAATAACTCGCCTGATCATAGATTCTCACAATCAGGAATCTTTTCAAAAGATCTCTCATTTGACTGTTGGGGATTTCCGGAATTGGCTGCTTGATTACTCAACCACGGGAAAGGAAATGGCGCAAATCAGCAAATCATTAACACCGGAAATGGTTGCTGCGGTAAGTAAGATCATGAGCAATCAGGATCTCATGCTTGTTGCAAAAAAATGTGAAGTTGTTACCAAATTCCGAAGTACTGTTGGTCTTAGGGGACATTTCTCCACACGGCTTCAACCGAATCATCCGACCGATGATCCAAAAGGAATTCTTGCCAGCATGATCGACGGGCTCTCACTTGGTATTGGAGATGCTGTAATCGGTATCAATCCGGTTTCCGATAGTACCGATTCCATTATTCGGCTTTTGGAAATTCTGGACGAATTCCGGGAAAAATTCCAAATCCCAACCCAAACATGCGTCCTCAGCCATGTCACCACAACCATGGAAGCAATCCGTCGAAAAGCTCCGGTTGACCTGGTCTTTCAATCAATCGGTGGAACAGAAAAAACAAATACCAGTTTTGGTATTTCGCTCGATATGCTACAAGATGCATATGAAGCAGGTTTGAGCTTGAAAAGAAATCCTACAGGTAATCAGATCATGTATTTTGAAACCGGACAGGGAAGTTCGTTATCTGCCGACGCTCATCATGGAGTTGATCAGCAAACGTGTGAAGTCCGTGCCTATGCCGTTGCCAGTGCATTTGATCCATTTCTCGTCAATACGGTTGTCGGTTTCATCGGACCGGAATATTTGTATGATGGAAAACAGATCATCCGGGCAGGACTGGAAGATCATTTTTGTGGAAAATTGCTGGGATTGCCGATGGGGTGTGACATTTGTTATACCAATCATGCCAATGCGGACCAGGACGATATGGATAACCTTCTGGTTCTTCTTGCATCATGTGGATGTAATTACATCATGGGTGTTCCCGGAGCAGATGACATCATGCTGAATTACCAAAGTACTTCTTACCATGACGCCTTGTTTGTCCGCCAATTACTGGAGGTCAGACCAGCGCCGGAATTTGAAAAATGGTTGCAGAATATGAACCTTATGGACAGCAAGCTTCAAATCATAAAAGGAAACCAAAAACTGCTGGGTTATCTTAAACAAAATGAAAAAAATCCATGAAACCCACTAAAGAAGATCCATGGAAACTAATGAAAACCTTAACCCATGCCAGAATTGGAATGGGAAGGTCGGGTGGTAGTTTGACAACTGATTCTTTGATGAAATTCCGGTTGGATCATGCAATGGCAAGGGCAGCCGTCTGGAAGGAATGGGACCTTTCTTCCACACAAAAAGAACTGAATGAGCTCGGGTACCCTACCCTACAACTCCAAAGCCAGGCCGCCGACAAGGAAACCTATCTTCAAAGGCCGGATTTGGGCAAAAGACTGAATTCATCTTCGGTCCATTATTTAAAGCAAGTATGGAAAGCCGACCATGATCTTGGAATTGTTATTTCAGAAGGACTTTCATCTTATGCCATTGAACAGCAAACCATTCCATTTCTAAAGGAATTGCTACCAATGGTACCTAATTATCAAATTGCTCCTATTGTATTGGTGAAATATGGCCGGGTAGCCATTGGTGATGAAATTGGTGAGCTATTAAAATGTAAACTAGTAATTATTCTGATTGGAGAGCGGCCTGGACTTTCCTCGCCTGACAGCCTTGGTATTTACCTCACTTATCATCCCAAAAAAGGCACAACAGATGAAAAACGAAACTGCATTTCAAACATCCATCCGGCCGGGTTAAGCTATCAGTTGGCAGCTGAAAAGCTATTTTACCTATGTAATGAGGCAATAAAAAGAAAACTTACCGGCGTAGAATTAAAAGATGATTTCTCCAAACAAATTGAATAAACCCAAATTCCGCATTGGAGCAGAATTTGCCCTTTGGGCTGACGAAAGCGGAGCTTTGTCAGGGTTAACCTTGACAAAAACGCAGTCTTTCGTCAACCCGTAGGGCAGATTAAGCTAAAGCTTAATCTTGGATAAACAAAAAAGGCCCTTTTAGGCTTCCAGCTTTCCCTCATGAAACAAACGCATCCGGTAGACATTCATGGCATATTTACCAAGCTTATTGGTTAGCTGATAGTTGACCATCGTTCCGACAATTGCTCCAAATCCAGGGATTAGCTGCAGTAATTTAGCCATATCAATGTTGTCCCGATACTCCACCCAATACGTTCGCCAATCCAATTGATTGATGTCATCGGACAATATATCTTTTTCCATCTCCCAATTTTCGAGAATACCATATACTTTATTTCGATGCTTCTGACTGGAAAATGTGATTTGAAAGATATAAAGAATGAAAATTCGTTCTCTCAGGTCCTTGACATCATATCCATAAAGTGAAGCGATTTCAAATAGCATCTTCATTTTAATCGACAACCACAGTGGCAGGTCAGCCAACCCGGAAAGAAATCCCCCGTAACCCGTAACAGCCCCCTCTACTGCCGCAGATGACCGATAGAATTTTATGCGCTCCTGCACAACCGATTCAGTCAATTCCAGGTTCTTTTTTGGATTTTTTGCTTTGGTAATATAGCCTGCTCCGGAAATTACTCCTTTCGTGATTTGTTTGATGGTGTTGGAAATAAACTGATGAACTTTTTCCGGGATAATGGAATTGATCTTCGTTTGAAATTTTTTGGCAGTATCACTGAGAAAAGAAGGCTGTTTTTGCATTTCCCGTTGCCATTCTTTCATTTCAGCGATAACCTCAGTTTCGTAATCTTTTGTATTTGTAGTTTCTTCGATAATCTTTCTGTCGATTGAATTCTATTAGTTAATCGAAATTTTAAACAAAAGGGTTATTTCGGCTAATTATTTGCCAGTCAACTTAAAACTTATAAATCAAGGGAATAAAAATGGTCGCAATAATCCAGAATAAAATGTTCAACAAGGTACCTATTCTCACAAAATCCATGAATTTATATTGACCTGCAGTGTAAACCATGGTATTAGTCTGGTAGCCAACAGGAGTCATAAAGCTTGCCGATGCCGCAAATGTAATCGCCATGATAAATGGGATTGGACTCAAATCAAGGTTGTTTCCAGTTGCGATCGCTATGGGAGCCAACAAAGCCGCTGCTGCATTATTTGACATTATTTCCGTCAAAAGCGAAGTAACAATATACAATCCCGAAACGATGGCAACCGGTCCAAGAGGCCCTAGATATCTTACAATTGTATCAGCTATCAGTAAATCCAGACCCGTATTTGTCATCGCCGTACCTAAACTCAATGCACCCGCCAGTAAAAAAACTACCTTCCAACTGATCGCATCATAAGCTTCCTTCATGGAAAGGATCTTCAAAATTACCAGCAAAGCCACTCCCGAGATGGTTCCAACCATGATGTCTAGAATATTGGCTGTCGCCAATGCGATCACAACAGCAATAATAGCCAATACCACAAAAAACTTTTTCTTTTGAAAATCAACGGAGGCTTCTTCGGATAGCAGGACAAACGGAGCATCCTGTTCATTTTCCTGTTTTTTCAGTTCTTTGATAAAGTGGCTTTTAACTTCAGCCAGGATAACGTCCCCTGATTTTAGCCTAAGGTCATATAAGTGCTCGTGCTGTACTTCTTCCCGGTGTTTAATCGCCAATGGAACGGCACGATACCTTCTACGGAAATCCACTTCCTTAAGTGTCTTTCCCTCGATGTCAGAATTGGCTGTAATAACCATCTCTACAAGAGATGAATTCCTGCCCTTCAAATTGTCATCCCCAATTTTTACGGCAGATGACACCAATATTTTTGAGCGGTCCTTCAGGGATTTAATTTTTTCTACATCGCACCTTACTTTAAGGATATCATTAGCCTGCAAGACAAAATCGCCAGGAGGAAGGCTGAATTTACTTCCATTCCTTCTTACTTCTATAACGTCCATTTCCAGCTCTCTTACGAGATCGGATTCCATGATCTTTTTGCCCACTGAATCAGAGTTTTGAAGAAGCTCAATCTCCGTGAGGTAATTCCTTACCCCAAACTTAGCCGTCAGTTCTCTTTCCTCTTCACGCCTGGGCAATAATCTTGTTCCGACAATCACCATGTATCCGATTCCAGCTGCTAAAAAGATCAGACCCATCGGTGTCATTTCAAACATGGAGATTGCTTCTTCGCCTTGCTTTTCGGCAATTCCGCTTACTAGAATGTTAGTGGAAGTCCCGATGAGTGTACATGTACCACCGAATATGGATGCGAAAGAAACGGGAATAAGCATTTTGGAAGGACTTTGTCCGGAAGAATGAGCAATCTGTATCACCACTGGAATAAAAACAGCTACAACAGGAGTATTGTTAATAAAGGCTGAAATCACTGCAATCAGTATCATCATCATGATAATACCGCTGTTAAAGTTATAGCGGAAGGTTTTTGAAAGGCGATGGGCCATAACCTGCAGTGCTCCGGTTTTCAGCAATGCAGCGCTGATGACAAACATAAATGCAACGGTAATGGTTGCTTTATTGCTGAAACCCTCAACACCCTCTTCCGGTGTAATAATTCCAGTCAATATCAAAGCGACCATGATCAGGATGGCCACGAGATCGATGGAAATGATTTCGGTAGCAAACAGAACTATTGCTGCCCCTATCACACAAAGAGTAATGATAATATCAACTGACATATTAATGATTTTTTAAATAAATGGAGTGATTGATGGTTAATCTGGCAATATGCCTATTATAAAAATCTGATCCGGATGCACGTTGCTGGAACCAATTCATATAGCCTATATCTGCCGACCAGCTATCGGTGAACTTAAGTTGAAACCCTGCATAAAGCCTGTTTTGATCAAATACATTATAAACAATTTTGCTACCGGCATTGAACATGACCTCGTCACTGATATTCATTGATACCGGAAGTTTGGCTTTTTCATCTGTTAGCGGTATCAACATCTGCCATCGATACCTTAACCTCAAAACAAAAAAAGCAGGGGTTTCTTCATTTTCCAGAAAAAACCTCTCCTCTATTTTCAGCCTTTGGCTGGTCTTGAGTTTTGCAATATTACCCTTTAAATTAACTTCCTGATGTGGCCGGATCTCTTTCCCGAAATAATCAATTTCCGTTTCTCCATTTTGTGGCATAGCCTGCATAAACCACGTTGCTCCTACTCCTACATCCAGGCCGTTTTTAAAAATGCGATGAACATGAATTCTTGGAAGTACCCATTGATGCTGGCGATTAGTAGTTAAAAACCTCCTGCTATCGATTTCTGTGTGAAGTTGCCAGGATTCATTAAAGATCAGCTTGTTGTAATATCTGATCCAGTAGAAGGATTGTTGCTCAGTGTTTTTTTGTTTTTCCTGTGCAATCCCATCAAATGAACCCAGTAATATGATCGCCAATAAAATTGTTCGGTTGTTCATGGTATTGAAAATTCAACAAATATACTAACTCTATAGATTTAGTAGAGTTTTTATGAAAAATATTTTTCTTAATATTACACGGTTAATAATTTCTTGATCTCTGATCTTCTTAGCTTTCAAAATCACCGCAACATGAAGGAAAGAAAAGTTGGTATCCTGGCAAAAGACGGATTTAAATTGGAAGCTATTCTACTTGAGCCGGATGGCAAATCCAGGGGAACCGTTCAGATCAATTCAGGTACGGGGATACCAAAGGAATTCTACAAAAAGTTTGCATCATATTGTGCTGACCAGGGATATGTCACGATCATCTACGACTATCGGGGTATTGGTGGCTCCAAACCTTCAAAACTAAAAGGTTTTAACGCAACCAATACAGATTGGGGGACACTCGATGCAACGGCTATCATGCACTGGTTAAAAATGAATTACCAGGACCAGAAAAGAATTGTCATCGGACACAGCATGGGTGGTCAAATTGTTGGCCTCATGGAGAATGGATATGAGATAGACGAAATCTACATGATAGCTGTTGGCACAGGATATTGGAAAGATATGCCAAAAAGCAGACTAAAAAACTGGATTCCATTTCTTTGGTACTTCTATATACCTTTCTCAATTGGTATCCATGGGTATGCCAATGCGAAAAAAATAAAGCAAGGTGAAAATTTACCTAAAGGAGTAGCATTGGAATGGAGGAAATGGTGTCTGAATGAAAGTTATTGGGAGCCGGACTTTGGCAAGACCATCGACCGGGCGTTATTTGGTAAAATTAAAGCCCCGATAAAATCCATCACATTTACCGATGACCACATTACAAGTTCCACTGCAAATAGAAAACTACTTTCTTATTATTATAGTGCTCCAAAAGAACACATTGCATTTGCACCGTCAAATGAAGGTTTGACCAAAATTGGCCATTTCGGATTTTTCTCGCAAAAAGCCAGCCACCTTTGGAAAGAAGTTTTATAGCTCCTCCTCACCCTAATATTTTGTTTCCGGAAATTTTCTTGAATTCATTCTCAGAAAAGTAATAAATTTAAAATACAGGGTTATTTTTACTTTATCCATTTTTCTTTCAAATCATGAAGGTATTCATTCAGGTTGTCTTAATATTTCTCATTCTCATTACAAGTTTTCAAACCGTGAAGAAAGACGAGTGGTATATTCGCATTTCCGATTTTCCGCATGTGCAGCTGACTGTTATTTCTATCTTATTTTTAATTGCTGCATTCGTTTTAAGTGATCTCAAAAACATGTTTGATGGTGTGGTTCTTTTGTCTGGAGTAGCCCTTGTTGGATACCAGGGAAAAATTATCTGGCCCTATACCCGGCTGGCGGATAAACAAGCAAAAGATTGGAAAGGGGACGATGATGAACAATCCATCTCCATCATTGAATCAAATGTTTTGATGGATAATGAGGATTATGAAAAGCTGGTCAATCAGGTCAAACAATATCAGCCTGATATGGTCATCGCGCTGGAAACTGATGAAAAGTGGGAAGAGGGCCTAAGAGGAATTGAAAAAGATTTTCGTGTATCAATCAAAATCCCTTTGGATAACACGTATGGAATCTTGCTGTATTCCAAACTGGAATTGAAAAACAACAAGATTGAATACCTGATCGAGGAAGATGTACCATCCATTGAAACCGATGTCATCCTGAAGAATGGAAAGGAAATACGGCTCTATGTTGTTCATCCTGAGCCACCAAGCCCAACTGAAAATGAGCGGTCGACCGAAAGGGATGCGGAATTGATCATCGTTGGAAAGCGGGCCAAAAAATGTGAATTACCTGTTATTGTGGCCGGCGATCTCAATGATGTAGCCTGGTCGCATACCACACGATTGTTTCAGCGATTGAGTGGTTTGCTGGACCCCAGGATCGGAAGGGGTTTTTTCAATACATTTCATGTCGATTATCCACTGCTTCGCTGGCCTCTGGATCATATTTTTCATTCCAAACACTTCCTTGTCAAGAGAATTTTCCGCCTGGAGAGTATGGGCTCCGATCACTTTCCCATGCTGATAGAATTGGTACTTGACCCTGCATTGGGAAAAGCTAAAAATGGAGAGCCGGAAGAATTCGATGAAGAAGATCAGGAAGAAGCAGTAGAAAAACTTAATGACATCCGTGAATCTAATAATGACAATGAAAACAAGGAATAAATAAGCTTTTGCATAAATATGGCATTAAATTTATTTATGAATTAAGAAAACTTATCCATTATTCCAATATGAAGATCCTGACATTTAAAATTCTTCCTATCTACTTAATTTTTCTATTTTTCACTTTTGAAATCCATCCTTCGACACCATATTCAAATGACCTGGAAACCTCCATCATAGAAATTGTTAAAGCCTTTGATGAGAAAGATACTACCACCATAAATGAATTGATCCATCCTGATTTTGGATTAGTCGTTTTGTTTAAACTCGGAGTTTTTAATGAATTTCAAATAACAAAACGAATCGATTTTAATAGCCCAATTCCACCCCATATGCCTTATTTTGATTTTCAACCAACAAGTAATTTACAGTATGATCCCTTGCCAAACTTTGATTGTGAAACCAATGAGTGGAACAAGGAAGGGTTGTACTGTGACACTACCCAAACCGACAGTCTACTATCCACTACAGCTCAGAATCTCATAGAGTTCCGTAAGGATAAAATTGACCCGAGAACAATTAGTAGTTTTAAAGAAATCGAAAGAAATAGCCATAGAGTTGTACTTGTAGATCATAATGGAAATTCTTTGGTTTTCTATGTTATGAAGATCAAAAACCAATGGTACCTGACCGTACTCGACAGAGTTTCTGATGATTGCAGCGCGTGATACGAGCTCATTATCAGGAAATTAGAATATTTAATTGTAGAAATAATTCCACACTGCCATCCTTCTATAAAGCACAAACCTTGTCTACTCCCTTAAAAACAGCAGGCAATTCTTTTGGTGCGATTATTTCTAAGGAGAAATAGGAATACAAACTAAACCATGAGCATTTCTTTCAAAAATACATTTTACGTGCTGGCTTGTCTGGCAGGATTCATTCTATTACTCCATGTCGGACGGCCCGTTTTGGTATCTTTTTCTATCGCATTCTTAATCTCACTGATTCTCTACCCCGTCTGTAAAAAACTGGAAAAATGGGGATTCAGCCGGATCATGGCCGCAATCACAACTCTTCTCGCTGTCACTGGTGTGATTGTCGGAATATTCTATGGATTTTCATCTCAAATTATTTCTCTGACTTCGGAGTTCTCTGACTTTGGCCAAAAACTGAGAGAGCTTTTGAGCAAGGTTGTTGTTTTCGTCAATAACAACGTATCGATCCTGCCCAACATTAAAGAAGAAGACATTATTCAAAAAGGGGCAGAATGGTTTAAAAAATCCGGTGGAGACATTGTATCGGACACTTTCAGTCAGACTGCCTCCCTTATCTCTGGTTTGATAATGGTCGCAGTATATACTTTTCTCCTCTTAATTTATAGAACCGGGCTCAAAGAAGTCCTCATACAGGCCTCCAGATCCGATTACAACGAAAAGATCAGCGAGATGATCAGTGAAATTCAAAAGATCGGACAGCAATACCTGGTTGGGATGGGAATCATGATTGTGGTTCTTGGAGTCCTTTACAGCCTTGCATTGCTTTTGGTTGGTATTGATCACCCGTTTTTCTTTGGCTTTTTGGCTTCTCTGCTGGCCATCATCCCTTATGTTGGAACGACTATTGGAGCGACAATACCAACACTTTATGCATTTATGACAAGCGATTCGTATTGGGTTCCTCTGGGAGTTGTATTTTCATTCTGGGCAGTCCAGTTTTTGGAAAATAATTTTCTCAACCCAAAAATCGTCGGTGGAAATCTTGATCTGAATGCATTGGCGGCTATACTATCATTGATTATTGGCGGATTTTTGTGGGGAGTAGCTGGTATGGCTGTTTTCCTTCCTTTGACAGCGATATTGAGAGTTTTTTGCAGCTATTTCGATCAATTGAAACCAGTCAGTTTGTTTTTAGGTGAGGAATTATTTGAATCGAAGAAAGAGGACAAGCTCGAACAGATGAAAAATAAGATCAGTAAAATCTTTAAAAGATAACATGATATGAAGACTCTTTCACTGAAAAACTGGTTGAAGGTGTTCAGAGATTCCTTCAAAAAATTCTTTTCTGAGAACCCATTTAAGCATAGTGCATCCATTGCCTATTTCACCGTCATTTCATTGCCAGGTATCGCCATCATTTCCGTTTTGGTTGCCGGTTCATTTTATGAATATGACGCTGTAAGGGAGGAATTGATTAAGCAAATAAGCTTACTGATGGGTCAAAACAGCGCCGATCAAATTGAAGAGCTGATGGGTAAAGCTTATTTATCATCTGAATCCCTGGTGATGAAAATTGTTGGTGGAGCGATCCTTTTTATAAGTGCTACAACGGTCTTTGTTTCCTTGCAGGACAGCCTGAATAACATATGGAAAATCAGGCCCAAACCGAACAAAGAAATCCTTAAATTCATCATAAACAGACTTTTATCACTCGCCATGATCGTCTCCATAGGATTTCTTGTTTTGGTATCGCTAATGATCGATACGGTCATTGCCATACTGAATCAAACAATTTCAGGATACTTCAACGGATTTTCTTATTATATCATTGTGATTGCCAATATCGCTATATCCTTATTCATCATCACCTTCATTTTTGCGGCCATTTATAAGATATTGCCGGATGCTCAGATCAAGTGGAAAGATGTCTGGATGGGGGCAATCGTAACTACTGTATTTTTTGTCGCCGGTAAATATTTGATTGGTTATTACCTGAGTAAAAGTAATCTGGGCGATGCCTATGGAGCTGCGGGTTCATTAGTTGCACTTTTAGCCTGGGTTTATTATTCGGTGCTGATCTTTTTGTTTGGCGCTAATTTTACCATGGTTTACACCCGATACAAAGGCCGTCGGATCAGACCCAGCAAAGGCGCTGTCAAAATCAAAATACAGGAAATAGAAAGTGAAACGGAAGAGGTGAATCAATAACTTAACCCGGACATAACTTATTGAATAACAGAAGTTTTCAATAAGTTATCGTCATTATTCATGTTTTTCCATGAATAATGCGGGTTAATTTGAAATTCCTATAAATTGCATTAAAAAAAGCCGGAAACTATTTCCCGGCTTTATATAAGCATCAAATTCTTCTTCCGCTAATCAACCTAAATAAAATAGCAATAATCGCTATCACCAATAAAATGTGGATCAGATTTCCTAAACTGAATACAAAAAAACCTAATACCCAACCAATAAGTAATATGATGGCAATAATATACAGTAAGCTACTCATAATTGTTTTGTTTGTTTAACAATGAATTAACTGGCTAATTATTAGAATTTACTTTACCACAAATTTTTAGATTACTTAAATCAAAGACAAGTGGTGACAAATATGCTGCCACATACTAAGCCATGGTTTAATTACCTAATCGAAGGTGGATTTTGAATTTCTGGTTGAATATAGTGGGTAAATTTTTCCACATAATTGAGGCAGTTTACCTTCATATTTCGTTTCAAATACAACTACCAAGCTCTCAGGTCTTAATCTCCTAAAGAGTGAATTTTCAGAATTACTGCTAGTTTTAATTGCAACAACTTTATTTTATTCGCTGAAAAGCAAACACTTTCCACTTATAATTTGGGATTATATAACCTTTTATAAATCAATAACTTATAATTAACACATGAGATCAAAAGATAAATAAAACCGTATAGATAAACCTCTAAATATCCGCTAATCAAAAACCTTAAGAAAAGCATAACAGTTCTTATAGCAGGCATTATTTGGGAAAGCTAATACACATTTATTGGCAAAATTATGGATGGTATTTGTTGAAACATCAACTAATATGATAGCAGACACAATTATGGAAAATCCAAATCAAAAGTCCATGAACGAAAAGATCATGGATGACTTCTTTTTACATGTTCATGATATTAAGAGTCCGATTGATCAAATTAAAGGGTTATTGGAAATAGCCATAAAAAATTCTGACAATGCCGAAACCAAAGAAGTTTTGGAAATGGCTATTTATGCAAATAATCAATTAAGAAGGAAGGTTCAATTAATGCTGAATGACACGTTAAATTCGCACAATGGAAAACCAAATGGGAAAGCCAGGCATATTAACTTCAGAAAAATGTTTGAGAATGTAAAAAAATCTCTTTCTTCGGTAATTGGATTTGACCAAACCAAGTTTATCCTGACTATTCCAGACCAGGTTGATTATGATGGGGACCCCGTAAAACTTCAGTCTATATTACAAAACCTGTTTGAGAATGCCATTAAGTACCGAAACAGGGAATTGGATCAAAATACCATCATAATGGCTGTGCAGAAATTTGCCGATATTTTGATCATCAAGATCAGTGACAATGGCCGGGGAATTCCAGAAAACCGATTGCCCTATATTTTTGACAGAGGATACAAAACCAGACAAGGTTCCAAAGGTCATGGTATCGGACTTTACCTTGTCAAAGAAACCCTCGAATCAATGGGTGGAAGCATAAAAGCTGACAGTATCGTTGGAGAAGGCACTACTTTTACAATAAATCTTCCCTTCAGAAACTTGAACGGAACTAAATAGCTGCTTTCAAAAATTAACATGAATTTGATATAAGCCACACTATAAAATCAAAAGCAACACCATCATTTCACTCTGAACAGGTGAATTTTGGTATAGTTCAAGTCAAAATACGATAACCTTACCTTATATTGAATTCTTGCTAAATTATAAGAACTAGCCAGGCGATTGCTTTATTGCCTGGCTTTTACTTTTTATAAAAAATAGGTTGAGTCCTTACTTCTTTTGCAATCGAAAAGATAATTTTTTATCATTTTAATTATTTAGTTGTAATTTATAGCCTCTCATTTTATAATTAACGATGCAAAACCAAATAGCCGACAATAAACTGGAAGCCAATATTTTTGAAGTAATCTGTGCTTTGGGTTTTTCATTGTGTATCTACGGTATCATCAGCGACCTGACAATCGGAGGTCAAACGGTCACATTGGTATCCGACATATTTTGTACCGTCTTATTCAGCGTATTTTTTTATCTCTCCCGTTTTAAGAAAATGTACCGTCATGTTATCATCCCATTTCTTATTCTGATATTGCTTATTGTAATCGTGTACTGGTTTTTACTCGGTGGGTTATACGGACCATCAGCTCTGATCGCCTTAACAACTATGGTCCTTTTTGCGGTACTTGTCCCCTATCACTTCAGAAAAAAAGCTCTGATCTTTTATGGTTTCATCATGCTGGGGTTGACAATAATGCAATTGCATTTCTATCCGATCGACCTGAATGAAACTACCAGGGAATCCATTCCTTTCAGTTTTATTTTGCTTCTCGTGGGTGTTGGATTTGTGGTCTTTTTTCTAAAGAAAAGATATGAAAAAGACAGGCAGGAGATCATCAGGCAAAACAATGAGTTAGAGGATATGAATAATGAAATTAACGAGATCAATGCGAGCCTGGAAATTATGGTAAAAGAAAGAACTTTAAAGCTTGAAAAGCACAACAAAAGATTAGCTGATTATGCCCATCTCAATGCACATTTATTAAGAGCTCCTGCGTCTAGAATAGCTGGATTGATCAGCATTTTAAAACTTGACTCCAATGACCCAAAGCAGAAAAATGATATCGTCCAAAGACTGATTCAATCCAGCGATGAATTGATCTCTATTACAAATGAAATGAGCAAAAAATTAAATGAAGAAGATCAATCTGACATATCAGGTCAGAAAAAAATAGAGACTTAAAATTCCACTAAAATTGTCCTTAATTCATAATAATTTCTTTCTTCATATTTCCATTTCCATCCGAATGTTACACCGTGTATAAGGGGTATCAGGATTAGGATCGATTTCTTTAAACCCGGTACTTTTATACAAATTAATGGCGGGAAGCAATTTTGTGTTGGACTCAAGCACCAGGTGATCTTTGCCAACGGATCTCGCGTATTCAATGGCAGCTAACATCAGCTTTTTACCAATTTTCAACCCCTGATACGTAGGAGATACAGCCATTTTAGCCAACTCAAATGTTTTATCACCCTCGACGATCAGGGAAACCGTACCCACAACTTGTTTATCGGCTATGGCAAATAGGATCCATCCCCCAGGTTTGATGATGTAATTGTATGGATCGTCCAACATCTCTTTGTCATGAGCCTCAACTTCAAAATAAGTATTTAACCATTCATAATTAAGGCGGGCAAAATCATCATCAAATCGTCGGTCATATCCGACAATTTCAAGTTTAAAATCGGTTCCTGGCATAAATATTAGGTTTTAAGTTCTTCAAGTGTTCGCTCTTTAAATCCTTTCTCAAAAAAGACTTTTTCCAGAAAGGAAATCATCTCCATGGTATTTGTATTTTCAATTGCGCGAATAACCCCCTTTTCTCCGGCCTCCCACACCTTTTCAAATTCCGGCAGCATTTTATGGGCTTTATCCGTCAAACTGATTTCACGCTTTCGATTGTCATTCTTCGATGTCTCACTTGTGATATAACCTGCTTTAAACATCTTATTGACTATGGCAATCACAGAAGGATGGGCCATTTTTATCTTATCAGCAATTTCCATAACTGTCAATGTTTCATGTTTCTTGAGAAGCCTGAAAACAAGATACCAATTCGGCTCAATGTCAAGATCGAGCTCCTTGTATAGCTTTCGGCCATCATGGATCATGGCATCACTTAATCTCTTAAGACGCACCGTAAAACCTAAACAACCTAAATTTCGAACAAAATCTTCCATAATATGTAGTTGACTACATAAATATAAAATCTTTTACGTAGTCAACTACATAAAAGTTGAATTATTTCAATAAATCGCAAAAAATGAATTCCTTCTAAAATTTTTTAGATTTCCTTTTTTACTATTAAAAAATATTTTATTATTGTTTATCAATAATTATTAGTTGTTAAACATGAATAAATTAAAAATCATTCAATTCATTATCGGAATTACAGGCATTTTAATCCTTACGGGAATGGTTGTAATTATTGTTGTAGTATTAACTACTCCAAAAGGAGCTTTTCTCGACGTCACCGAACCACATTGGGAAATAACTTCCGAAAACCTAAAAGAGGACATCAGAAGCCTTCTGCCCGCTTCAGATGAACCTATTATCCTTCATCCGGATAATATCAATATGAGCCTGCAAACAGATGCAGGATTTCGAATCATGAATATTGCATTAATGCTAATTGTCGCTGGCTATATGATTCTGATCCTTCAAATTTTCAAAAACATTGTAAAAGATGTGAGGAATAGAATTCCTTTCAATTGTAACAATATAAAAAGGGTGAACAGGATAGGGTTGCTCGTGACTGTTGCACCTTTGGTAGAATGGACCCTACACACCATCATGTCATTATGGATCAATTCAAGGTTCCAATTTGATTCCCTGAAGCTTGAATCCAATTTAGCTCTGGGATGGCCAGTTTTAATACTTGGCTTATTAATAATCGTATTGGGAGTAGCATTTGAGCAGGGAGAGAAAATACAGGAAGAAAGCGAACTGACAATCTGATGCCAATAATTGTAAATCTTGATGTTATGATGGCAAAGCGCAAGATCCGATCAAAGGAACTTGCCGAAGAGCTGGGAATTACAGAAGCCAATTTATCCATTTTAAAAACAGGAAAAGCCAAAGCGATCAGGTTTTCCACACTTGAGGCTATTTGCAAAATTCTCGAATGTCAGCCAGGAGATATCCTGGAATTCACTCATGAATGATGAAAATTAATTTTT
Source organism: uncultured Cytophagales bacterium (assembly GCA_913057175.1). GTDB lineage: Bacteria > Bacteroidota > Bacteroidia > Cytophagales > Cyclobacteriaceae > CAJXNP01. The sequence continues at coordinate 49,171 of CAJXNP010000013.1, read as the reverse complement.
ACTTTATATCTCATCGGTTGAACAAGTGTTTGATTAAATAAAAATTTCCATAAAATAAATCCAGTATGAAACGATCTGAGGTTAACAAGGCAATCAAAGACGCCATGCACTATTTTAAAATCCATCACTGGTTTCTTCCACCTGAACCTAAATGGGATGTTACTGATTTTGGTTTGGATGATTTCTCAAAATACGGTTTGGTTTTGATCAACCTGGCTGATGAAAGGGAGTATTGCGAAAAGCTGATGTATGCCAAAAGAAAACAAACAACTCCTGCCCATTCACACAAAAAGAAGAAGGAGGATATCATCTGCCGATTTGGAATGCTATCGATACAGGTTTGGAATGGATATCCTGAAAAAAACGACAATTCCTTTTCCATAAAAATAAATGGCGTTGAAAGGCAGGTAAAATCAGGTGAAAAAATCAATCTTGAAAATGGGGAACGAATTACCCTAAATCCCGGAATTTATCATGAGTTTTATCCAGCATCAGAGGAATGCATTATCGGAGAGGTGTCAACAGCCAATGATGACCTGCATGACAATTTCTTTGTCGATAAGAATGTCGGAAGATTTTCTGAGATTATTGAAGACGAATTACCTCTTGTTCAGTTGATCAGCGATTAATGAATCGATTGTTAAAGTTCAAAATTAAATCCTTTTTCCAGCAATTCCATATACTTTTTCTGATCAAATTTGTATAAAAATGCCCCTTTCTTGGAAGTGGACTTATCCTTTTTATCAAGTTTTTTCAACAACCCAAGAGAGTGGATCTTCTTTCTGAAATTTCGGTCATCCAAAGGTTTTTGATAGATCTCCTGATAAAGTTTTATTAGCTGCGGTAAAGTAAAATGGTTTGGCAATAATTCAAACCCAACCGGTTTCCTTCTCACCATTGTTCTGAGATGTTCCAGGGCTTCACGTACCATTTTATTGTGATCCAAAACCAGGTCAGGAATAGAGTCAATGTCAAACCATCTGGTCCCGTGAAGATTGATCAGCTCATCATTGTGATCTTCAATTTGGATCAGACTAAAATACGCAATGGACATAACCCTTGCACCGGGATCCCGATCTGTTTCCGTATAACATTTTAACTGCTCCAAAAAAACGTTTGACAAGCCTGTTAATTCCTTAAGTATTCTGTAAGCTGACGCATCAGCGCTTTCATGGGGCTTTACAAAGCTTCCGATCAATGACCACTGACCGGAAAAGGGCTCAACCAGTCTTTTAAACAATAATATCTTAAGCTTTTCTTCATGGTAGTCAAAACCAAATATGATGCTATCTACAGCAACCAAAATTGGATCCGAGCCATAATAATATTTATTGGACAGTTGGTAAGCTTTTGAACTCATGGGTTTAGTGATTAGGTATGGTGTTCAATTATTTTTCTTCGAATAGACATGCCCGATCCACAGTCCAATTCAAGAATTTTATTCAGAACCATGGAAATACTTAATTCAAAACAAGAAAAAACAAAATTTTTTCCACCTCTATTCCGAAAGAACTTCATGTTATTAAAAAATCCATCATTTGAAAAAATCAACCTTTTCAGATCAACTTTAAATATAATATCGAGGTACATATAAATCATCATTGACAGTGTATATTTTACAATAACAAGCTTTTACTCACTTAACGTATAAGACACAAGTTTTTGTTCATTTATACCAAACAATAGGCTTTCATTGATAGAAATGACACTTCGTACATCACCAATTAATTTAAATCCGGATTTCTGTTGATCAATGTAGCTGAATCCGCCTTTTCCATTACCTTTTAGCAGGACTCCGTAGTTTGCATCTATGCTTCCCAGGCGTAATTTGAAATGGCTATTGTTCCCGCATAGAAGAACATCGCTATTTCCATCTTTGTCATAATCAAAAGTAGTTATGGTGTAAACGGGTGCATATTGCGTTTGAATGGGAAGTACAGCTTGTTGATATTTACCATCTTCCGAACTCAGAAATAAGGTTGTTTCCATGAAATTGGCCTCAAGATGACCAGCATCTTGTAGTTCATTTTCATTAAAAATATCCGTGATGTTTGCATTGGCAAAACTCTCATATGTCTTAAACCGTGAACCTAAAACTGCCAGCTGGCTCAACAATTCATCCCGGGTGACATACGGGTAACTTTGGCCTTGAATGTAAAAGCAAAATAGCAGATCAATGACACCACTATTATTAAAGTCTTTATAGTACAATTCAGCAGGTTCATCAAATGAAACCTTGAATTGGGTGTTCAAACCAGTATTACCGACAAACAGATCAGGTCGGTTATCATTGTTATAGTCTTCAACTTCTATTACATTCCACCAACCAGTGAACTCTTTTTCAAAATAAGTTTTGGTGCTGTTAACAAGTTTTCCATTTTCATTAGAAAAAACGGAAATCGCCATCCACTCCCCTACCACAACCAATTCTTCTGAGTTGTCATTGTTTAGATCGACCCACACTGCATCTGTAATCATTCCAAAGCTCTGCAATTCCGGAGCAAGTGATTCGGTCTGATCAGTAAACTGACCTGATCCATCATTCATTAGCAAATAGCTTCCTGATATTTCGGGATATTTTCCCGGTACAGGTCGCCCCCCTACAAACAAATCCTGAAACCCATCTCCGTTTATGTCATTTACCGCAACACTTCCTGTGCCTGAAAGCATAACCGGCAAGGCATTTTCTGACTTATGAAACTGTCCGGAGCCATTATTAATGTAAATCCTGTCCTGAAGCAAAGGATCTTCAGAATCGAAGCGGTGATATCCTCCGCTTGCAACATAGATGTCTAAATGCCCGTCGTTGTTTACATCAATGAGCGCGATGTCAGTATCTTCACTATCACGATCTTTGTCAAAGTCCGGAGTTGAAACCCTTTTGAATGTATTATTTTTTTGTTGAAAATATAAAGTGGTGCTTTGTCCTTTTGATCCTCCTATCAGAATATCTTCCAGACCATCCGAATTAATATCACCTTTAGCCATGCATGGGCCAGAATGAGACAATTCACTGATCAATAAAGGTTGTCGGTCAAAATCTCTTCCTTTCACAACTGGGTTCTCGTATTGAACAGGTGATGTAGTTTCCACAAAAAGGGGAGAAATTTCCTTTTGTTTGGTGTCATTCTGACTTGCATCTTGCTCTTTCAATGTAATTTGCTGATTGGCATTTATATGGGTAAGTAATTGAACCTTTCCCCTCGGCCACCTGACTTTCAGTGAATCAATTGATTGAGAATTCCCTATACCAAAATGCAAAATCGGAGAAACTGAAGACAAATAACCACGGGTAAGAGTTTGTTCAAGAGTTTGCGTTCCATCTTTCGTAAAGATGGTGATTTTAGCCCCGATACCCTGGGTGTTTAACCCCTCTCCTTCTAGTTTGATCTGCAAATAATTACTTTCTGATCTTGATTTCAGCTCATTCTCATAAATAAAAGCCGTTTGATTAATATTATTGAGAATGAGATCGAGATCTCCATCATTGTCGAGATCTGCATACGCAGCTCCATTGCTTTTTGCGGGTTGGTCAAGTCCCCACTCAATGGTCACATTGGAAAAGTGAATCCCGTTTTTATTGGAATACATGTAATTAACCACATTTGAAGAGGGCATTTCTTTCACGATCTCCATAACATCTTCACGTATCAGCCTGCCTTTTCTGCTGACATAGCTGTTCATGTAATTCAAAAAGTCCATGTCAGTAAAATCCTTGAAATAACCATTGGTAATATAGAGATCTTTCCAGCCATCATTATCGTAATCCATTAATAATGAAGACCAGCTCCAGTCTGTATTTGATATACCTGCAAGCTGACCAATTTCACTATAGGTATTGTTGCCGTTATTCATGTGCAACATATTTCGCATGTATTGGTGATGAAATCCTGACCTAACGTTCAGGTCGTACTTTTCATAACTATCCGAAGACATTAACAGCTTCTGCCGGTAATTCCCTTCAGGCAACATATCGAGTGAAATTATGTCTATCCAGCCGTCATTATTAATATCTGCTGCATCATTTCCCATGGATGACAGACTGGTATGTCTTAGGTACTCATGAATTCGGTTCGTGAAGGTGCCGTCCTGATTATTGATATACAGGAAATCAGGAACTGAATAATCATTACAAATGTACACATCCGGCCATCCGTCATTATTCAAATCGGAAACTGCAAGTCCGAGGCCATAACTCAATGTTGAACCATTGATCCCTGTCTGCCGTGTAACGTCTTTAAATTTTCCATTTATTTGCTGAAAAAGGCGAAGTCCGATCAGGGGATCATTCGTTTGCATCATCTCTCTATTCCCTTTTTCATCAAGAATTGGTAGCGATTTTGGGTTGTGATTTAAGAGAATGGCGTCCAAATCTCCATCCCTGTCATAATCAAAAAAGTGAGCCTGGTTGGTGTAACCTGGGTTGTCCAATCCATATTCAGCTGCCTTCTCTTTAAAAATGGGAATATTGTTTTCATCATTCCCTTCATTGACAAATAATTGATTGGTCCGCTTTTCTTCCGGTAGAGCTCCCGAATAGCTCACATGAATATCGAGTTTATTATCCCCATTTAGATCCACCATCGTCACCCCCGACTTCCATGGCCCTGGCCGACCTGCTAGTCCGGAGACATTGGTCACATCCTCAAAATGTAAATCACCTTTGTTGATGTACATTTTGTTTTCACCCATATTTGAAGTGAAATACAGATCGATTAATCCGTCGCCGTTTACATCACCTGCAGCGACTCCACCACCATTAAAAAAATATTCGTACATCAAAATGTTGGTATTTGGCCCTTCGGTTAGTGTGTTTTGGAAGTAGATCCCGGTTTGTTGTGGAGATAACAACTTAAATAACGGTGGAGGTTGATCCGGATTCATGGCTGATTCTTCTGCTTCTTTTTTCTGACAACCCGTATTTGCGAATATGAAAAAGAGTAGACCAATAACTGTAGTGTTGTTTAAGGATTTCATATAAGGGCTAAAAGTAAAAAGAAGCTGTCTCAAATTTTAGGATTTAGCCGATAAGCTCTGGCATTAAATCACAATGAGACAGCTTCTATCAAAAGTTATTACTCAATGCTGAGAAACGCTATTCACCAGCTGCCGGATATCCCGGATTCTGTTTCAACAGAGAATTTCTGTTGATCTCATCCCTGATAATAACCCTGTAATACATTTTATCATTCCATGAACGGACTTCATTCTCAGTATTATCAACAACAGTGTATTCATAGTCATACACATCTTTGTCATGTCGGTATGGAACATGTGGAGTTGCCCCAGGTTTCAAAGTTGCCTGGATATCGATTGCCTTGATTCCGCGTCCAACTGTTTCTTCCGGGATCATCCACCTTCTGACATCGTGATACCGATGCTCTTCATAAGCGAGCTCGATTCTTCTCTCATTTCGATATCGGTCTACCAACGCATCGCCTGTATCATCAATTGCTGGCATTCCTGATCTGAATCTGATCTGATTAATCCACTCGCGCGCACTGGGTTCGTCTCCTGTCTCGATACACGCCTCTGCGTAATTGAGAGCTACCTCTGCATATCGCAAAAACGGCCATGGGATTACCTGTGCGTTGGATTGGTTATCAGGAAGAGCCGGATCTGGATCGATAAACTTTCTTAAGTAGTAGTGTGTGCGGCTACCGTTCCAGTTCTCAATGGGAGATTCACGGGTGTCAATACCGTTAATGATACCACCATTTCCATCAGCATAGTACCCGGTTTGTATCTGATTAGCAGGGTCGATAGCTGTTACATCCGATGGTCTGGGCTTCCATTCTGCTCCATCATACATTATTGTTGCATAGAAGCGTGGATCCCTGTTCGCATATGGATCATCAGCATGCGCCGGATTGTTCCAATCAAATGTTGAACCATCCATCATTTCGTAATCATCGACCAATTGCTGAATTGGTGTATTTCCTGCCCAGTTATGATATCCGTTCGGACCGTTATTGATCCCAAAGTGTATCCCACCAAGAGGCCAGGCATCTTCTTCGGTATATTCAGGAGTATGCGTTCGCTCAAAAATTAACTCTGAGGCAGCTGCCGGATCTCCCACACTGCTTTGCCCTCCACAATAGAGTGAAATGTAATTTTGCCTTCCTTCCTCAGGAGAAACCGGGGCTGTTAAACCCATCTTATAACCGGTAGTCGCATCCAAAACTGCTTTTGCAGCATCTTTGGCATCATTCCACCTGTCCATTTGAGAACCAGACGTATAGGCCACCAAAGCTATGTCCGAATAACCTCCTAAGGTTGACGAATTTGCCTGCGCCGTCGGAGCATCATGCAAATCGCTGGCTGCATAGAGAAGTACCCTTGCCTTTAAAGCCATCGCTGCTATATCAGTTGCACGACCGGGTGTATCCTCCTTACCTGCAAGCAACGTTGTTGCCTGATCCAAATCACTTATAATAAAATTCACACATTCTTCAAATGTATTCCTGGCAATGGAATAGTCTTCATCCAGGCCATAGGGTGTGTCAATGATCGGAACACCTCCGTAATACCTCAACAATTGATGATAGTAATACGCTCTCAGAAAATGGGCTTCTCCCATCAACCGATCCCTCAATTCATCATCAGCAAAGGTAGATTCAGGTAATTCCTGTATGGCAATATTCGCTTCCCTGATGGCATAGTACATATCATCCCACTCGTAGGTTGCACTGAACCAGGCTGGGTTGGATGGACTCTCGGATCCTTCATTAAATGTATCGATATTCCTACCGGCATGCGTAAACATGGCTTCATCTGTTATAGACGAAAGTCCCTGCTCCTCAAATCCTCCATACCCCAGGAATGAATAAACATTGTATATAAATGCCTGTGAAAGAGGGCCATCACTCCAGGTAGCATCAGACGATATCCTGTCCTGCGGTTCCGTATTCAGAAAGTCCTGATTACACGACATCGGAAATATCGTGGATATCAAAACAACCGATATTATTACTAATATTTTTTTCATAACTCTTTTTTTAGAAGGTTAATTTAAATCCAACATTGATAACTTTACTGAGCGGATAATAAACCCCACTACTAACAGTTGCTTCCGGATCAAACACGTCATTTTTATCAATCGTAAACAAGTTCAACCCGCTGACATAAAGCCTGAATTCTTCAATGTTCACATTTTCCAATAAAGCTGTTGGAAGACTGTAACCCAATTCTATATTTTTCAACCGAACATAGTCTTTATCTCTTAGCCAATAGGTGTTATTACCATAGTTACCGCCTGTAAAATAGGTATCCCCTCGGCTGGCTAATCTTGGAGCTTCACTGCTTGGATTTTCTATTGACCATCGGTTATCATAGTCGTACTTCAGGAAGTTTCCAATGTCTCCTGACTCTGTTTGAATCCTGATAGAAGCACCGGTTGCTCCCTGGATCAGGATAGAGAGATCAAAGTTTTTATATTCAAAATTGATAGATGAACCAAATTGGAATTTAGGATAAGGAGTCTCATCTATTCTCTCCTGGTCATCAGCATTGATGACTCCATCTCCGTTAACATCAACGAACTTCATATCTCCCGGAATCAATTGGGAAGTTACCTGGCTGTAATCTAATGTATTACTGGCAATCTCTTCCTCATTCAAAAATGTTCCGTCAGATTTGTAAACAAGAAACGCGCCGATCGGACTTCCTTCCTGCTTCTGATATTCCGGTATTCCTGGAACTTCGTCCATAAAAACAATATTGTTTTTAGAGTAACCACCACCAAAACTTATATCCCAAAGCAAGCCGGTTTCCTTTCCTCCGTTGTACCGGATATTAAAATCATACCCTTTGTTTTCCAATTCTCCCAGGTTCTTTGGTGGAAGTAATGTTGAAATACCGGAAGATGCAGGGGTGGAGCCCGTTTCCTGGATCAGGATCTGATCTCTCTTATTGATGAAATATTCAAAAACCAGGTCAATTCTTCCATTAAACAAAGTTGCGTCCATACCAACATTGAAATTATTGGCTCTTTCCCAGGTAAAATTGGGATTAGCTAAAACCGTTTCCTCCAATGTACTTACTACCTGATTATTAATCGGGTATCTTCCAAAACTATAAGAAGAAAGGAATGCGTATTCCTGTAGTTCAGGAACTCCATCTCCGTCAGAGTCAAAGAACACCTGGTCGTTACCCATCTGCCCATAAGAAACTCTAAACTTCAGGAAGTTAACAAACTCTGCATTAAAAAAGTCTTCATTGGTTAGGTTCCATCCGAACATCACACCCGGAAAAAACCCAAAACGATCGGATTCCGGAAAGATGTAAGAACCGTCATATCTCCAGATAAATTCTGCTAAATATTTTTGTCTGAAGTCATATCTGACACGACCGTAATATCCTAACCGTGCACGATTGTATCCACCGCCATCAACGTTTTGCCCAATCGTACCTCCTGCAAAAAGTTGATCAACCGCAGAAGAGATATAATTACGTCTGAAAGCTAAGAAACCATTTCCTTTAAATTCCTCCTTCGTCACACCAGCCAGGATATTAATGGTATGATCCAATCCAATGGTTTTATCATAGTTTAACAATGCAGTTAGGTTATAATTTAAAACAGACTCAGAAGATTCTTGTAGTCTTGGATCTGTAAAATTAGACCGTACTGCAGGCTCTAATAAGGGAGTAACTCCATCATCTTCAAAGGAAATCCTATCCCAATAATACAACTCCCATGGAGTTCTCCATAGTTTACGTCTACCAAATCCCTGATCAACGGCACCTTGCAGCGTAAGTTTCAATCCTTCTACCCATGGTTGAGAAATATCAACAGACCCGGTAAACTGAAGAATATCTATTTTTTGCTTGTCATAACCCGTTGCGCTTGTGGTAATAACATAGGGATTTTGTCCGTTTTCAATATCAGGACCAGGTTTTCCATTAGGCCACACTTCCGGCTCAGTTGGACGACCTCTCATCAACATCCTGAATATTGCTCCGGCAGATTCAGTTGGGAAATTCCTGTTCTCCTGACGATATGCAAAATCCAGCTTAGCATGGACAAAATCATTTACTTTTGCATCAAGGTTTGTCCTGAAATTATATTGTTCGTAATAAGTAGCAGATTCATGATAAATAGCATCCTGATACGCATACCCTAGTGAAGCAAAGGCGCGAACATTTTCAGTTCCACCACTCACATCAATGTGATGCCTGTTTTGTGGCGCCCAATCTTTAAATGCATCGCCAAACCAGTCCGTATCCGGATAGCCCCACGGATCCTCACCACTACCGTGCAGGGCAATCGCCTCAGGACTGTAATTCGCGTTTAATGTCTCCACACCAGCTGTTGGTGAATCATAAACTCCTGTTGTCTTGATGGCATCCCAGGCTGCTCCCCATTCATCTACAGGAATGGATTGATAGATGGGAATTTCATTCATGATATTAGCGTATTCCACCGCGTTCGACATATTCGGAACAACCGTCGGAGTTTGCCAGCCCTGGTTGAAACTATAAGATATACTTGGCTTCCTGTTTTCACCTCTCTTGGTCGTAACAATAATGGCGCCGTTTGCTGCCCTCGCACCATAAATTGCTGCAGAGGCATCTTTCAAAACAGAAATGGATTCTATGTCCTGTGGATCTAGTCTCCCGATACCCCCCAACCTGTCAGGAACTCCATCTATTACGTAGAGTGGTGAGTTGTTACCAAGAGTGTTACGGCCACGAATAGATATTTCAGCTTGATCAAACCCTGGCTCACCACTTTCCTGGATAACAATTACACCGGGAAGACGACCGGCGAGAGAGTTGGAAACATCCATGGTAGGAGACTTGACAATTTCCTTACCCTGTACAGCTACAACTGCACCAGTTAAGGTTTCTTTACTTTGCTCGCCATAACCCACCACAACGACTTCTTGTAGGGATGTGATGTCAGGCATCATCGCCATGTCAATGGTGGTTTGATTTCCAACCCTGACTTCCGCCGCTATGTATCCGATAAAGGAATAAATAAGAACAGCATCCTCACCGGCAACCTCCACAGAGTAGTTCCCTTCACCATCAGATACTGTACCGTTTGTCGTTCCCTTTTCAATGATGTTCACGCCAGGCAACCCCACGCCATCCTCATCCGTTACCACACCGCGAACTACACTCTGAGCTTCAGCTATCTGAAGCTGAAAAGCAAAAAGTACTGTAAGGAGTAATGCAGCTTTTATCTTATAGAGATAATTGGACCTGAAAAACTCCAGCGCTGCAAAAAACTCATTTTTTAGTCTAGATTTAATCATAATTAAGGTAGTTAATTTGTTAATGAATTAGTGATTCAATTCCGCCAGCAAGCGGACAAACCGGAGGTATAACTTTTACACAACCGGTCAATGTAGATCTCTAGGTTTGTTTCTTCATATAGTTGATTAATTTTTGATGATTCACTTTTTACATAGTTAACCCATGATAAATAATGATCCTGCGAATAGTCATCCTCAATAAAAAATTTCCATCTGGGCATAGTATTCTTGAATATCTCAATTCATTACCGTATAAGAAGACGGCTCAATAAGAGGGGCTACCAAACGATCACATTCCATTCTCTCAGTGACCTCTTCTTGGTCTCTTCTGAAAATCAAATTGAAGAGTTTTCCAATTTAAAAGGCCGGAAAAACTCTCATATCTGATCGAAAATAATTATGAAACTATCATCACAAGCCAACGGTAGGAAACAAGAAGAAATGAATTTTATTCGTTCTCATATAACAATGAAAATTCAATACATCCTTCCATTTGAATCCTCACAAAAAAGCAATTACATACAATATAAATTAAATAAATAAATTTATACGTAAAAAGTACGATTATTTTCAGATAATCTATGCAACGAACTTATTTTTTTTGAAATAATTTTAAGTAGATAGCAGATTAAACATGTTATTTTTAGACTTTTCTATGAAAACATGACCCCTATTAAATTAATTCAAATACATTGAACAAGACAAGTAATGAGCAAATACATCGATAAAATGGTATTATTTAAAGAAGTGGGATTTTATTCTCATACTACAATCCATTTGTTTTTTGTAAAAATATGAGGGATTCATTATCGAAAATTAAACAGATTTTAAATTGCACTTCCTGATTTGCAACAGATCGAAAGAATAGATGCAAAAATGATTTTCAGGATATAATCATCGCAGCTCCATGAGCGGTTCCCATTGCCTGATTTGATAGACTGATCTGAAAACTCGGGAGTGAAGCTTTTAAAAGTGATACGAAAATTTCATTGCTGGCAAACCCACCATCCAGAAACACATTGCTTATATCAGATTTGCCTTTTGCGAGTTTCAATGATTCGCGTTGCATCAAAACCAATCTACCGTTAAGAAAATGATAGGCCTCTTCAAAGCTGGGATATTTATATGGATTCCATATCGATTTGTCAAATAGCTTTTTTAACGAAACATCGTAGCCAACTTCATTCAGAAATTCCTTGTTTTCAAGCTCAAGTTTAGAGACTTCATCACTCAAATACGGATCAACTCGAACCGACTTATAGTAGTCCGGTGATTTTTCAAAAACATCATTGAGTTCGGATAATTGTTGTTGAAATTCATTCCCAATAAATAACCTCGAAGCTTTTACAGGTTTTCCGTAAATATTCATGTATTGAAGACAATCCTTCTTTAATTCCTCATGTGTAATCTGCTCCCGTGTGAATGGATTGAGCGTTATGCTCCAGGTTCCTGTAGAAATGAGAATAAACGGGTCTGAATGATTCAATAAATAGGTGGCCAAAGCGGAAGAACTGTCGTGAATACCAACCCCTACTTCAAGCTTTTTATTGTTATAAATTATTTCTGTTGAATGGCTTGTTGGAACAATATCTGGCAAAAGCTTCAGCAGTTTTTCTTCCTTCAGCCAATTGTGATACAAATTACTTTGAAAATTCCACATCTTGGTGTGACATCCGATAGAAGTGATCTCTGTCACTTTTTGACCGGTAAACAAGAAATAGAAATACTGAGGGAGGTAGAGACTGTGTCTGATTTTCGAAAACAATTGTGGCTTTGCCTCTTTCAACCAAAACAATTGCAATCCGGTATTAAGCATACCGAGGTAGGGAGAGGCTGTTTCCACATCATTCCTCTCCATATTTACTTTACGGAAAAGTTTCTCCTCAACTTCAGCAGGAAAAGGTTTTAGATAATTATATAAAGGCGTGACCGGCTTTCCATCCTCGCCGAGATGAACCATGGTAGCACCATACGTGGCAAAGTTCAACTTCTTTATGTCGTATCGATCGTTTTTAACGTGATGGTTAAGGACTTCCTTCATCCATTTTTCAATCCCTTGTAAATCATCACATGGATCTCCATCATCATCATCCAACTCCTCAAAACTCTGATATTCGTGATAAACTTCATTATAGTCCGGATCGAAAAGAACAAACTTCTTATTCGTTTTTCCAATATCAAAAACAGCCGTAACCGGGATGGACATGTTAAATGTTTTTCTATTTACTTGCTTGTCAATTGGCAAAAATTACAATCCTGTTGCCACGGAATGAACTCCGCGTTCTTCTATTAATTGCTCTCGGATCTTGTATATTCTATAAAACGCAATAGGATTAAGAGCAGCCCCGGCTCTTTTTCTTGATTCTGCCAGAAGTGGTCGCAAATCCGTTCGAAAGGCATCCTGAAAGATCTCTTGTGTAAGAACAGGATCATTCTTATCCCTGGCCTCTTCAAGTTTACTCCTGTCAACCAGCAACGCCTGGGCATAAGCCAATTTAATCGCCTCAATAGATTGGATCAGATCCTCCAATGGATCTTTAACATTATGACTGGCGTCAATCATCCAGGCCGGTATCGGATTATTCAATTGAGGGTCCTCCATCCCATCCACCAGCTCATTAAATATCAGAAATAGCTGGTAAGGTTTGATACTTCCCACAGTTAAATCATCATCGCTGTATTTTGAGTCATTGAAGTGAAATCCTCCAAGTTTCCCTTCCATCATTAATGTAGCAACAATTTGCTCGATGTTCGTATTGGGTAAATGATGGCCCAGATCAACAAGACAAAATGCCCTTTCACCTAATTTGCTTGCAAGCAAATGAGACGTACCCCAATCGGGTATAACGGTGGAATAAAAATTGGGCTCGAAGGGTTTATATTCAACAAACATTTTCCAATCATCAGGCATAGAAGCATATATCTCAGAAAGCGAATCCAGAGTTCTTGACAAAGCCTTTTTAAAGTTTTGCTGGCCAGGAAAATTTGATCCATCAGACAGCCACACGGTGAGTGACTTCGACCCAAGATCAACCCCATGACGAATAACTTCTTTGTTATGATCAATGGCGTGTTGCCTGACTTTTTGATCGGTATGACAAAGAGAACCAAATTTATAAGATTGAAGCTGATCAGCCTGATCCTGAAAAGTATTGGAATTGACCGCATCAAAAATCAAGTCATTTTCAAATGCCAATTGCCTGATGGCATTCGCATCCTCAGGAATGTCCCATGGAATATGAAGTGAAATAGCGCCACCCGAGCGATTCAAAGCATGCAATAACCCAACATCTTCTATTTTTTGTTCCAGTGTTGCGGGCTCCCCGCCACCAGGAAATCTTCCAAACCTCGTTCCCCCTGTTCCCAGCGCCCAGCTTGGTATGGCAATTTGAAAATCTGCTATTTTCTGAACGACCTTGTCAACATTCAACCCTCTTTTATCCAGCTGAGTGGTAAGAAATTGAAAATTACTTTCATGTTCAGAAAGAAATTGACTATTGAATTCCTGAATTTGCTGCTTGTCTATTTTCATTGGGCAATTCTAGTTAGTTGAAGATAATTATAATCCATGAAGCATCCTAAGTAGTTAGTTTAAAGTGAGGAAATTACTTCGGGATTATCATGGGGTAAACTTAACTATACATCACTCAGACTTATATCCTGATGTGACCTGTATGTTGGGGTTGGGGGATTGGGCAATGTGTTGCTTCTGGTGTCCGGTTGCGGGTTGCGGGTTTTTTGTTTACTGTTTACAATTTGACGATCACCGATTATCAATCACTCTTCCTCAAATCAAATATTCAAGTGATATTTCGGTAGATTTTCCGCATTGTTTGATTAAAAATCTTTGATGCCATTTTTCTAGGCAGAAGTCGAGATAGAATGAAATAGTTCAACCGATTCTGAAATCCTACGATGTGCATGGGCTTTCTTCCAAGGGATTTAAATGCTTCCTTCGGAACGGAAGATGGAGATCCAACCTGAGGCTTGGGGAAAATAGTAAGGTCAGGATTTGTATCTCTGAAATTTGGGGTATCCGTTGCTCCGGCACAACAGGACAAAACGTCAATTTTCCAGCTCTTCAATTCATGATATAGCGCTTCCCCAAGATTGAAATCAAATGCTTTTGTGGCGGCATATGGAGAAACCAACTGTGTGCCAAATAATCCCGCCAATGAGGACATGATCACAAAACCGCTATTCTTGCCCTTCCAGTTTGGAGCTACTCCATGAATCAGATGAATAAGCGTTCGGCTATTTACATTCAGGTAGTTATCAATTTCATCTTTGGTATTGGAAAGAAAAGGTTTTACCGGACCATAAGCAGCATTGTAGACAATCAATCTGCATGCATATTTCTGAGTTTCTTTTATTAACTCTTCAGCAGCTTGCTCAACTCCCAAATCTAAAATGAACGCTTTGGATTCTATGCGATGGTTTTTCTGAAGTTCTTCCACCAATTGCAAGCAAGACTCATTCTTCTTATCAACCAAAATCACATTGAAATTCAGGAAAGCTAGTTTTTCTGAGAAAGCCTTTCCAATCCCCTCAGCAGCGCCAACAACCATTGCCCACTGCCCGTACTTCTCAGGACTTACCATAGATCTTTAAAACAGTTCCTCTTAGTGCAGAACTATTATCCGAACATAAATAAGCCAGGGCATCAGCTATCTCCTCAGGCTTTACCCAGTGATCAAAATTAGCGTTGGGCATAGCCTTCCTGTTGGGAGGGGTATCGATGATGCTGGGTACGATTACAGATGCAGTGACACCTTTTGATGCTCCTTCGGCATTAAGCAGATCAGCAAATTGAAATACGAGGGATTTTGATAATGCATAAGCAAGGGCATCTTTGCCGGCCGAAGGCACCAAAGCAGGTTTGGCCCCTACAAATACCAACCGCCCGCCTGAAGACTGATCAAGCATTTTTAAAAATATATTTTTAGCGATAAAAAACCCTGTTTTGAAATTAAGATTGATCATTTTATCAATGGTAGCTCCATCTGTATCTTTTAATCCACCGTAGTGATAGCCTCCGGCAATGAACAAAGCTGCATGGATCGTTTCATACTTTTTCCAGATCGAAGCCATCGTTTTTTCAACTTCCGATTCACTGGTCAGATCAGCTTTAACAATATCAATCCGATCATTGTCCTGAAGCCCGGAATCCTTTCCCGGCACATCAACAGCAATAATCTTATATCCTTCCTCAATAAACCTTTCAACAGTAGCATTACCGAGGTTTCCACCTGCCCCGGTTATTAAAACATTTTTCTTTGTGGTCATTTTCAACTTTATTGGTTGGTGTGGATAACTTATTAATTATCCGCATCAATCGAAAAGAAAACTCAAATTCTTTTGAAGTACACTTAAATGAATCGTGCCAGAGTAGATAAAAGCATCCACAAATAATGTGGCATTTATAAATATATTTCTTATTCATTTAGTTAATATTTATCTGCTATTTTTAAGCCCATAATTTCAAATAAATATTTTTCATGCAATCATTCATTTTTGGTTTTTTCAGGATTTTTAAATCATTTCGACTTTGGATATTATCCTTTCGCGGCATAAGTGAAAAAGACCTTCAGCATAAAAACATCGTTACGGGAAAAGCCTGGGAAGAATTTTGCGATAACCTTAAAACAGCAGGAACTGCTTTGGTTTTTCCCGGCGCACCAAGAGATGTTTTTCAACAAGCTGAGGGAATCCGCTACTTAACCAGGTTAACACGTGCCGGATTAGAAGCATTTGTCGAATACAATGATCCCGAATTCCCTGTTTTCAGAAGAATGGTACATGAAACGGTCAAAATGGGCGCTGATAATCCAGACAATTACTACATGAACGCACAAATAACAGGCGAACATGAGTACATCATCAAAGGCAAGCGAAATTCCATTTTCTATGTGGGATTTTTCACTCAGAATGGAAACTACGGAACAACCGGTGGTTTGGCCCCATGCGGAGTTCTGGAAGACAAAGACCTTGTTGTAGAAGAGGATGGATCATTCGAAATCATATTAAGCAAAGAAAAGAAAAGCAAAAACTGGTTAAAAATAGAAGATGAAACTTCCCTGGTGATGGTTCGCCAGACTTATTTTAACAGGAAAAAAGAAAGTCATGCTGAAATAATAATCGAAAACCTTTCCGGAAAAAAATTTCCGGACCCTTTAAAACCTGAGCGATTGGAAGAAGGACTAAAAACTGCCTCATTGTTCGTTGCGGGGGCGCCGATGCTGTTTGCCAGGTGGGCCAAAGGCTTTCAGAAACACACAAACGAACTTCCCATTTTTGATCCGAAAATTTCAAATGCTGCTGGTGGGGATGCGAATATCATTTACCATCACAGCCATTGGAAATTAGCTGAGGGTGAAGCGCTGCAAATCGAAGTCAAGCCTCCTCCCTGCGATCATTGGAATTTTCAATTAAATAATTACTGGATGGAGTCACTGGATTATCGATATTTTGACATTTGCATTAACAAAGCTACAGCAAAATACGATAAAGACGGCACAGTGAAAATCGTTGTTGCCCATTCGGATCCCGGTGTTTCCAACTGGCTCCAAACCTGTGGACACAATGAGGGGACCATGTGTTGGCGTTGGTATAGAATTCAGAAAGGGGCATCTCCTGTTGTACCGCAAACCCGTGTGATCAAACTGCCAAACAAATGAGTGAAAAAATCGTCAAGGCCAGTCAATTTGATCAACATCCATTCTGGTTTAATTCTATTAATTTTATTTTAAAACCTTTCAATCATGCAAAAATTGATGGGGAAAAGCTGGTTAAAAAAGCCAGACACAAAACAGGTCTGCAAAATTTCAGTGATGAGGTTTGGAGAGAGCCTTATGAGGTTTTGATCAAATCCATCAACAAAGAAGCTAACCTTCATCCAATCGGTCAATTTATCATGAAAGAAAGGCTGACCAATATTCTTTCAAACAGATTATTGACAGACTTTTGGCTGGAAAAACATCCTGAAATACTGGAGCAGGAATTGTACCCGGTTTGGCTCATCGCCGGACTGCAACGTACAGGCACAACAAAATTACAGAGATTGCTCAATTCCGATCCCGACAATCGGGTTTTGTTAAGTTGGGAAGCAATTAATCCTGCTCCTCCGGTGAACCAAAAAAAATCGGATCAGAGAATCAAAGCTGCAAAATTAAGCGAGAACGCCCTAAAAATTATCTCTCCTGGTTATTTCGCCATCCACCCAATTGAACACCTGCAGCCTGAAGAGGATGTTCTGTTACTCGACCTGACATTTCTCAGCACAGCTGCTGAAGCCACTATGCATGTGCCAACCTATGCAGAGTATATTGAGCAGGCAGATCATTCTTATGCTTACGAATACATGACAAAAGTTTTAAAATTCCTGCAATGGCAGCGACCAGCCAAAAGATGGATTTTGAAATCACCTCATCACCTGGAATTCCTACAGGAGGCAAAAAATCATTTCAAGAACCTTCAGGTAATTTGGCCGCATCGTGACGTCAGGGAAACCCTCCCTTCTTTTCTGAGCATGGTTGCTTATAGCAGGGCTCTTTTCAGTGATCACGTGAAAATGATCGATGTAACCAACCACTGGAAAAGAAAAACTCAGAGAATGCTTCAACAAGCGATTTCTTTCAGAATGTCACAAAACACCGTTGGATTTACAGACATCCTTTACAACAATCTGATAAACGATTCTATATCAGAGCTCAAAAAATTGTACATCCAATCAGGAAAAGATTTTTCAGATCAATTAGTTCAACTTTTTCTCCAAACAGAAAAAACAAATACAAGAGGAAAGTACGGGAAACATGAATATCAATTGAGTGACTTTGGCCTGAACGATAACGCGATTATTAGTGGGTATAGTTTTTATTATGACTTTGTCGAAAATAATTTGAATACAAAACTAAGTTGATTCACTGATTCCTTTTGTAGCGATAGTAAAAAAAACTCGTTAGAAGGAAAAAGCTAATGATTCCTGCTATCCACCATTTTTTATATGGAGAGGTCAACTGAACCGGGTCGCTATTCCCCAACAAGACAAATGTTGCCCAATTAGCGGGATGAGCCTGAAGTGGATCAGCATCTTTGAGATAAGAAAGTTTAGCTTCCCTCAACGCCTCATCCTTCGGCATATTTTCCTTGATGTTTTCAAAAAACCGGCAAATGATTGAAGTTGTTGGCTGGTCTTTTGCACGCCACAAGCTCATTACAATATTCGGAGAACCAGCGTACATAAATGCCCTGGACAAACTCATAATTCCCTCTCCCCTGTTTATCTCTCCATAGCCAGTGTTGCACGCACTTAATACCGACAATTGACTTCCAAGATTCAGATTATAAATTTCAAATGCATTTAGCTCACCATCTTCCAGAGTATCTGACTTGGAAGTAAAAACCAGTCGTGATCGCATTGGATCCTTATCATCAACCAGAGCATGCATGGCCAGATGAAGAATGACCGGGGATTCCTCCATGGTCTTAAAATTATGTTCAGTTGCCCTTTCTTTAACAAATTGTCTACCTGAGAAAAGATTTCCGGCATATCTTACTTCTTCCTCTGTACCACTAAGCTCGACGAGTAAATCCCTGAAAACCGATCCACTATTCATAGCTATAGAATTGTCAGAATATTGGGGTGCAAAACCAACGTATTTTTCTTTATAACTAACAGTTTTCTTTGATGCAAGCTGAAGCATGGTCATGGAGTTTGCATAGTGAATGGAATAGTCTTCGAGCAGATAACGAGGTTTATCTGAGTTATTGGGTGATTCAAATGGCTTGCTCACCAAAGCATCAAAAGGAAGATAACCAAAAATTCCATCCGGTATGACAATCAATTTCTCAATATCTTCAAAAGGTTTAACCTGATCTTCAACAAAACTTTTATACACTGAATAAGACAATTCAGACAGCTCTCTGACATCAGAGCTTCCATTAATTAATAGCTCTCTGTAATGATCCAGCAGATCTGAGGGAACATTCTTTTTATCGATTGCTTTTAATTTGATTTTATTGGCTGAAGCTGCAAGGACAAACCAGGTTGAATCTCCTTCAAAATAAGAAAGCATCAATTCATTTTCCTTTAGATAATTCTTTACATCACCAAGCTGAGCAATATTATCATCGTATTTTAGCTGATGGTAATTCGGAAAGTCTTTGTTGATGATCGAAGCCAACGAATCCTGGGAAGTCCGGGCATGAAAAAGGGTTTTGGTAATAGATTTGATGGCAGAATCATTCTCTTCCAGTTGAGAATTAGCCAGATCGACCTCAAGCGCTTTGATGCGACTCGCTATTTGTTGTTCCCTATTTAGAATTATCTCAGGAACTCCCAGTATTTGTTTTTGATCTGCTTGTTGCAAAGTCTCTGCTAGAACAACTGATTTGCTCTTCTCCATGAAAAAAAATGCCCTTTCAAGGTATTTTTCATCCTTCGTCAAATTGTGAAGTTCCAGACAAACAGTAATAGCACGTTCGTAAACAGGAACGGCATTTTGTTGAAGAAAAAGTTTTGACCCTTCCGATAAATAACCTCTTCTGATCTCATCAATTATTTCAGCAGCAAACAAATACTGATCTAGTGATTTGGTAAGATCATCCATTTGATTCACCGAACTTTTTGCCTTGAGTTGCCAGGCATATCCCTTGTTTTTGATCAGCCTTAGGTAAAGATGTTCATCGAGTACTCCATCTGTTGTAGGATTTTGACCCAAATCATCTATATTAAAATCCGGAGACAAAGAATTGATCGCTTCCTGAAGTTTGGCAAGGGCCAGATCATATTGGCCGGTTTCCATGTAAATATCGGATTGTTTCTGATATGCTTCAGCTAATGCCGGATGGATCATACCGCTGGACTTGACTACATTTTCCAAAGCTTTTTCATACCATTCATTTGCCAATTTAAATTCACCCATTCGGTTATAAATATCACCCTTCAACCGGTAAAGATCATTGAGCTGGGCATGATTTTCATGAAAACCGGCGATCAAGATTTCTATCGCTGAGTTGAGGTGCTCCAAACCTAGGTCAAAATCTCCCTTTATACCGTAATATTTTCCGATCATGGCGTGACAAATGCTCTCAAGTCTCTCCATGGTTGGATCTTTCTCACTAATTGTCAAGGCCTTTTGAAAATAGTCAATGGCCAAATCATTTTCACCCATTAGTTCATGCACTTCTCCCAGGTTGGCATAAGGATACGCCAAATTCCAATAATTTGGGCCATGGTTTTCCATGTGGATGGCAATAGCCCGGTTAAAATAATCTGTAGCAAGATCATAGTCACCCATATAGCGGTGCAGGATGCCGACATTCGTATAGAGCTGTGCAACCCTGGCTCCATTTTCACCATATTCAGCCATGTAAATTGGCAAGGCTTTCATAAAATGAGCTAATGAAGACTCATATTCACCATAATACATCGTGATCAATCCCAGGTTATAGTGATTGACGGCTACCATGCGATCGGAACTTCCATACAGTTCCATGTTTATTTCCAGTGATTTTTTCAGATACTCGCGGGCATTCATGCGAAGACCTTCATCGATATATGCCCCACCAATACCATTGTAGAGATCGGCAAGAAAGGGGTTCACTTCCGACAAATGACGACTGAGGATTTCAAGAGATTGAAAATAATAAGGTAAGGCATCTTTGGAATTTCTTTGATAATGAAGGGAAATACCCTTACCGTATAAGCCCTTACCGTAACCAATGGAATCACTTGTTTCTTTGTATAAATCAGTGGATTTTGAATAATAGAAATACGAGCTATCATATATCCCACCACGCAGGAATTCAGTTGCTTTCTCATAGTACTGCTTCGCTATGACCGTATCCTGTTCTTGTTGATTAAGACAGATTCCCTGGGTCAAGCTAAAAATCAAAATGATTATCAACAGGGATCTAAAAAAAAACATGAAATTCTAAATAGTGCAGTTAGTAACTAAACAATCAAACTCTATTAAAATTATGTAAAAGAAAATGAAAAAAAAATTTATTCGTCCCGGTAATAAATAGTTTTCATGTCCTATTAAGTGTCAAATAAACCATATACAAAAGATTGATAATGACTACCGACACCGAAATGAAAACAGTAAATCTTAATGAACTCGATGAAAACGTTTTGAACAATGCATTGTTCATTTTAGATCACGGGTGGAATATTTTAATAGAACACTATTCGAAGGTGGGAGCCAGTATTTTGCTGCCAAATTTTGAAATGGGCCATGAACTTCTCATTCAAACCATCATCAGACAGGGGAAAACTATTATTGCCACGTCTAACTCGCTTTGGTTGAAAATGAGAGAAGCGTTGTTTCAAAATGAATACCTTCGTCAAAACGTCAGAATAATGGTATTTGAAAATGAAAATAAGCTATTATTTAGTTTTAACTGAATTCAATTCTAATTGGATGGTTCTCTTGATTTGAAGGAGGTAAATTGACAAAAAGAAAGGAAAAAGGGTATATTCAATAATTATTGAATAATCAGGAATGAAGGAAATTAAACTCGCATCGGAAGATGTTGATATACTTCAAATAATCAAAAGCGGAGACCGGAGTTATTTGAAGGATTTGTATCAAAAGCACAGAAAAGAATTCGGTCAATGGGCCATCAAACACTACCAGGTGGATGATGAAACGGCTGGTGAAGTTTACCAGCAAACATTTATCGCTTTTTATTACAACATAATTGAAGGAAAACTGACTCAAATGAAAAGTACTACAAAGACATATCTTTTCGCCATTGGCAAAAACCTTCTAAGAGAACATTTTAAAACCGGGAAAAGATTTACCGGGTCCACTGATGATGATTTTGAATTTAAAGAAGCAGACAATTCCATCCACGAGAAATACGAGCAATCGGAATTGCAGGAAACCCTGCAGGAATTGTTGAAAAAAATAGGAGAGCCATGCAAGACAGTGATCGAATTGTTTTATTACCATCACTATTCGATGGATTCCATTGCCAGCCACCTGAATTACAAAACAGAGCAAATCGCAGCAAAGCGAAAGTTTATTTGCCTGAAGCAACTTAGGACGATGATGGAAGATCCGCAGTTTAAAATGAGTTAATGATTCACTAAATGGAAAGAAATGGAAGATGAAAGAAAAGAACAGTTGCTCCAGAATTATCTGGACAACAAATTGACAACCAAAGAAACTGCTGAGTTCAATAAATTAATTAAAGAGGACAATGAGTTTGCTGCCGATGTTCAGGCATTCGAGACATTAGATCATGGACTAAGCAGTTTGGGATATCAACATTTAAAAAATGATGTGAAATCATGGGAAAAGGAGTGGCTGAAAGATACTACAGATGAGACAAAAACCCAGAGTATGTTTTCTTTCTATTCCGTAGCAGCTGTTATTCTCATCCTGATTTCAGTCGGCATAATATTTTATTACAATTCTTCTACAGACCCGCAGGAATTATTCGCACAAAACTATACGCCTTACCAGGACATGATCCTTCAACGAGGTTCTGATGATGTTGAAAACCAGTCCTTAACTGAGGGCATGCAAGCCTACAATATGCAACAGTATGATCTAGCCGCTAACAAGCTCAACCATTATCTATCTTCTTTTCCAAGTGAATATGGAGCAGCTTTATACCTCGGTATTTCCCAAATGGAACTTGATAATTTTGACAGTAGCGAGCAAAACCTTGTTCTCGCCATGAATGATCCCATGTTTACCCAACAGTCCCAATGGTATCTTTCTTTGCTTTATTTAAAAAGTGAGCAAACAGAAAAAGCCAGGGAGAAATTGATCGAAATTTCTTTAAATAAAGATCACTATAAATCCAAAGAAGCTTCTGATATTCTTGAAAAACTTGATTAAAAGAAACCCTAACTATGTTCCTTGATCAATTCTTTCTCCAACTCTTCCAGAGATTTTCCCTTTGTTTCTGGCATTAATTTCAAAACAAAAATGAGTTGCAGAATCATCGCAAAAGCAAATACGGTAAATGCGACAGCGCCTCCGGTCGTCATTTCAAATGCCTCCTTGTTATCCGAACCAACAATAATCGGAAATAACCAGGTGATCACGGCAGCCCAGGCCCAATGGGTGAGACTTCCCAATGACTGACCTTTGGCACGAACTGCATTTGGGAAGACTTCAGAAATAAATACCCAGATTACCGCTCCCTGCGAAAAGGCGAAAAATGCACAATAACCAACCAGGTAAATCAAAATGGAATATCCATCCTGATTATTCTGGTAGAAATTGAGAGCTACCAAACTTAAAAAGACAAACATTCCCACCGAACCAATCATCAATAAAGTTTTCCTGCCGAATCGATCAATAGTAAACATGGCAATGATCGTAAAGATCATGTTGGTAAATCCAATGGTACATGCCTGGATCAAGGCAGAATCTTTGGCAAGACCTGCCAGTTCAAAGATTCTGGGAGCATAATAAAGGATAGCATTTATCCCGGTGAATTGATTAAAGGTAGCTACCAGAAATGCTAATAAAATCGGGAAAGAATACTTCCTGGAAAACAAATGCTCATGCTTTCCCTTTTTCTCCTTCTCCAATGATTTTTCGATTTCAACAAGTTCATTCTCCGGATTTTTGCTACCCATCATTTTAAGGATAACTCTCGCCTCTTCGTCCCTGTTTACCTTGACCAACCAACGTGGACTTTGAGGGATGAAAAAGAGAAGAATTAAAAACAAACCGGCAGGAATAGTTTCTACTAACAACATCCACCTCCATGCATCTACATCAATCAGGTTATTAACGATAAAATTCGACAGGAAAGCAAGGAATATTCCGAACACAACATTGAATTGAAAAAAGGCCACTAGCCTACCTCTCATTCGGGCAGGTGAGATCTCGGAAATATACATAGGTCCTAAAACGGAGGAAGCTCCAACCCCTAAGCCACCTAGAAACCGATAAAACAAAAAGCCATACCAGTTATGTGTCAATCCACTTCCTATTGCAGAAACAGTATAAAACAGCGCCAAAACGATCAATACATTTCTTCTTCCATATTTATCACCTGGTTTTCCCGCAAACAAAGCCCCGAAAATGGTCCCGATCAATGCAATGGAAATGGTAAATCCATGGCTTTTGTCGGATAAGCTCCAGACTTCCTTAATTGCTTGTTCAGCGCCGGAAATAACTGCGGTATCAAAACCAAAAAGTAAACCGCCTAAAGCTGAAATGATAGCTGCGGATAGTAGTTTTTTGTTCATCTGTCAATAAAAATCTATTAGGATGGATATACAATCTAATAAAATCGTTTGAATGTTTACATAAATTCGAATAGACTATAAATGGATAAAAATAAAAAGGTCCCTGCCGTTAAGACAACAGGAACCTAATAAATGGAATATATTTTAAATTTTAATCGATGTCTACCTAACAAATGCAGCAGCTACACCACCGTCTACATTAATAACATTTCCAGTACTTTTGGAAAGGTCTCCTCCTACAAATGCAAAAACACCATTAGCAATGTCGCTTACACCTATTATTTCGTTGAGAATTGTTCGCTTGGCGTAGTAGGACGGAAGCTCTTCCACTTTTATGCCATAGGCTTTTGCCCTGCCAGCGGCCCATTCACCTTCCCAGATCTTGCTTCCTTCTATTACGGCATCAGGATTCACAACATTGACCCTGATCTTGTCTTTGCCCAATTCGGCAGCTAACAATCTGCTCATGTGGATCTGTGCAGCTTTAGCGGTTCCATATCCTACATTATTAGGGCCTGATACCAATCCGTTTTTACTGGCAATATTGATAATGTCTCCACCCATATTCTGTACCCTCAAAACATCAACAGCTTTTTGTGATACCATAAATTGACCTTTTACAATTACATCTTGCAAGAGATCCCATTCTTTCTCAGCTGTTTGCTCGATAGGTTTGGAAATAGCCAGACCGGCGCAATTCACAACGATATCAATTCCACCAAAATCCAGGCAGGCTTTTTCAACCGCTTCTTCAATTGATTCCTGGTCGGTCACATCAATTTTAGCCGTAGAAGCAATATCCTTTCCATAAGTAGCAAGCGCTTCCTTCAATCTTTCATCGTGAATGTCTGTTAAGACCACACATGCTCCTTCTTCAGCCAGCTTATCCGCAATAGCCTTGCCGATTCCACCACCACCACCTGTTATGAATGCTACCTTTCTGGAAAGTGGTTTTTCCTTCGGCATTCGCTGTAGTTTTGCTTCTTCCAATAGCCAGTATTCTATATCAAATGCTTCCTGAAGCGGCAATGAAACATACTCAGAAACAGCCTCTGCTCCTTTCATAACATTGATAGCATTGATGTAAAATTCACTAGCCACCCGAGCGGTCTGTTTGTTTTTGGCAAAGGAAAACATACCCACTCCCGGCCACAGGATAATGACCGGATTCGGATCCCTTACAGCAGGACTGTTTGGGTGCTTATGATCCTCATAATATTTTTGATAATAAGCCCGATAATCTTCAAAAGCCGGTTCAATTTTCTCTTTAATAGCCTGTTTGTCCGAAAGGTCCTGATCTGCAGGAATATCCAAAACAAGAGGTCTGATTTTAGTTCTCAAAAAGTGGTCAGGACAGCTTGTTCCAAGTGGAGCCAGCTTATCAAGGTCTTTGCTATTGATAAATTCCAATACCCTTTTATCATCCGTAAAATGCCCGATCATTGCTGAGTGACTTGACGCAAGGCCACGTAAAACAGGAGACAATAGGGATGCTTGTTTTTTTCTTGATTTTTCATCCAGAGAAGTGCCTTTTTCGCCGCCAAATACCGGTCTTTTCTTTCCAAAATTCTCTGCGAGGTATTCCGAAGCCATGTCGATAACTTCCAGGCTATTCACATAGCATTCGTAAGAAGTATCTCCCCAGGTAAATAATCCATGACCTCCCAGCATAATCCCCCTGATCCCGGGGTTGTCATTCAAAGCCTTTTCCAATTTCAATGCGAGGTCAAAACCAGGTCTTTGCCATGGAACCCACGCAATTTTTCCGTTATATAGTTCTTTGGTGATGGCCTCTCCTTCTTTCGATGCAGCGATGGCAATAGCAGCATCCGGGTGAAGATGATCAATGTGCTTAAAGGGGAGGAATGCGTGAAGTGGTGTATCAATGGAAGGAGCTTTGGAATTGAGATCGTAGATACAATGATTGAAAAGCTCAACCATCTCATCTTCAAACTCCAGGCCTTTGTAAATATTTTTAAGAGCTCTGAGTTTATCGACATACAATCCAGCCAATCCGGATTTAGTCAGCGTACCAATATCACCACCTGATCCCTTTACCCACATGATTTCCTTTTTCTCATTGGTTAATGGATCTTTCTCCATGGTTTTGCAGCTGGTATTTCCACCCCCGTAATTGGTAATCCTTAGATCAGCCCCAAGAATATTAGACCGATAGATCAGCAATCCGACTTCATCACCCTCCAGTTTTGCTGCTTTGTCATTTTCCCATAGGTAATCTACGTACTCAAATCTCTTGGTTATAACTTCCATTTGTTTCTGGTTTTTGTCAGACATAAAATTAATTGTACTTAAATGATATGCTATCCTGTTCTATACTGATGACGAACCTTTTTTCACATTTGTAGCTATTCGCTTTGACATCTTCATATTTTTCATAGTACATTCATGCCCGAATGGGTTTTACCCTTCGCAATTATCTCTGTTATCTGATAAGGTTTTCTTATGAAAATTGGCTTGTTTATACCATGTTATGTTGATCAGTTTTACCCACAAGTTGGGATTGCTACTTTGCAATTGCTTGAAAAACTAGGGCTAGAAGTCAATTATCCGCTTAATCAAACTTGTTGCGGCCAGCCAATGGCCAATTCAGGTTTTGAATACAAGGGAGAAAACCTGATCAAAATGTTTGAAGAAAATTTTCAGAAATATCAATATGTCATAGGGCCGTCCGGCTCATGTGTCATGCATCTTAAGGAGCAGTTAAGTCATGTAAAATCCCATCTTGCAGATGGGGTTTTCGAGATATGTGAATTCTTAACAGATATATTGAATGTCAAAGAACTTCCCTCTGAATTTCCCTACCGAGTTGGGGTTCACTCCAGCTGTCACGGATTGAGAGGACTGAGATTGGCAACTCCATCGGAATTGAACGAAAATCCCTCTGATAAACCGGGAACATTGTTGAAAATGATAAAGGGGATTCAATTGGTCGATCTTAACAGAAAGGATGAATGCTGCGGATTTGGAGGAACATTTGCGGTGAGCGAAGAAGCCGTTTCGGTCAAAATGGGAACAGATCGAATCAGGGATCATGAATTGAATGGTGCTGAAGTTATCACCGGCACGGATATGTCTTGCCTGATGCATCTCGATGGACTGTTAAAGAGGCAAAAAAAGAACATTCGTGTGATGCATATCACGGAAATCTTAAATGGAAACAATGAGGTTAAATAACTAACTGGCTGGATATGGTCTCTCACGCAAAAAATGCCGAAAAATTTACCAAAGATCTTGAAAAAGTCGATTGGCATGATGCCACACTTTGGGGAGCCCGATCAAAACGCGACCTGGCAGCGAAAAGCATTCCCGAATGGGAAAGTCTGAGAACCCTAGCCTCACAAATCAAGGAAAATGTCCTGGCCAATCTTGATGAATATTTACTTGAATTTGAAAAAAATGCCCTTCTAAATGGTGCTGAAGTATTCTGGGCAAAAGACGGGGAAGAACATAATAAAATTGTTGGGGATTTATTGGTCAAACACAACATCAACAACCTCGTCAAAAGCAAGTCAATCCTTACGGAGGAATGCCACTTAAATCAATACCTGGAAGACCTCGGATACGATGTTGTCGATACCGATCTTGGTGAGCGTATCATCCAGTTTGCCAAACAGCCACCCAGTCACATCGTAACTCCTGCCATCCATGTAAAGAAAGAAGAAATTGGAGAGCTTTTTCATCAGTACATCGGAACAGAAAAAGGCGCGACAGATCCACAATACCTGACAGAAGCCGCCAGAGGACATTTGAGGGAAAAATTCCTTAATGCTGAGGCAGCTATAACAGGGGTTAATTTTGCGATTGCTGAAAATGGTGGATTTGTGGTTTGTACGAATGAAGGAAATGCAGATATGGGCGCCAATCTCGCCCCGATTCAGATCGCCTGCATGGGAATCGAAAAACTTATTCCTAAAGCGGAGCATCTCGGTGTCTTCCTCAGGCTATTGGCAAGAAGCGCTACAGGACAAAGCATTACCAATTATACTTCCCATTTTTTTACTCCAAAGAAAAACGGAAAGCTGTACATTGTTATGGTCGACAATGGCCGGACTGAGCAACTGGGAAGAGAAGATTTCAGAAATTCCCTTAAATGCATCCGATGTGGCGCCTGTATGAATACATGTCCGGTTTATCGTAAAAGCGGAGGCTACAGCTACGGATATACCATTCCCGGTCCGATTGGATCCGTATTGGCCCCAGGACGAGACGATCATGAATATGCTTCACTCCCATTTGCCTCCTCACTTTGCGGTTCTTGCACCAATGTTTGCCCGGTAAAAATAGACCTCCATGATCAATTATATAAATGGAGACAGCAGATTGTAAAAAATGGAAATGTCGATCAATCAAAGAAATGGAGTATGCAGATGGCAACATATATTTTTGAACATCCCAAACTATTTCGGTTTATGGGTAAAACTGCAAGGTTGTTTATGAGACTCTCACCCCGGTTTCTGATTTATAATTCTCTCAATAAATGGGGCAAATCCAGGGAGTTACCGGATTCACCCAAACAAAGTTTCCGGGACTGGTACATTAATCATAAAATCCGATGAGTAGCAGAGAAGAGATATTGGAAAAAATAAAAAAAAATAAACCTGTTGGTGCAATCCTACCGGTCATTCCGGATTTCCCGGGCGATGGAGAAGAATTAGAAAAAATATTTGAAAAGTCCCTGATCAAAAACAGTGGTAATCTGATATCAACTAATTCTATCAACGATATTCATGAATACATAAATAAAAATTATTCACCTGCACAAAAGATCTGCTCGTTGATAAAAGGAATTGAAGGAAATGTGGATATTGAAAAAATTGCCGATCCACATGAATTAAAGGATCTGGATTTGGTGATTTTAAAGGGGGAGTTTGGCGTTGCCGAAAATGCAGCAATCTGGCTGTCAGAAAACACTATGGGATTCCGGGTTCTACCTTTCATTACCCAACATCTGATCATGGTTTTATCAAAAAAGGATCTTGTAGAAAATATGCATCTGGCATACAAAAAGATCAATCTGAAAAATGTAGGATTTGGAGTTTTTATCGCCGGCCCGTCAAAAACTGCAGACATTGAACAAAACCTTGTAATAGGCGCACATGGTTCCAGAAGTCTAACTGTTTTCCTTATGAATTAAATTCTAAATGCTTATAAAAGTGAAAAGTCCCCACGTCTTGGAGACTTTTCAACATCCAACTTAAACATTAACCTTAACAAATTTTTACAAAGTTCTCCTTTTCAGGACTTTTTGATTATTCTTTTTTTAACTATACCTCTTCTGTTTTTTTATTTAACCAGAAAGGAGCTGTCAAAAACCACAAAATAGTTCCAACAAGCATGAGATTTTTGTTTTGCTCAAGGGAAATAGATCCGAAAAACACCAAGAAGGCCGGGATAATGGTGAGCAGCAACCCGACTACAGATATGATTGATAATAGTATTTTCATTTTTTCTGAATTAAGGTTTTTTAATTAGAGTTGGCTTTTGTAATAACTTACTGGAAATAATATAGATGACCACCGCAATGAACCACCCCGGTAATCCCAAAAAGAATATCTCTATTCCGTACATTAGGTTCAGCAATAAGCACAATACAAGTGTCAATCCCCAGGTTATGACTGCCGATACATTGAAGCGAATGCCGGATTTTTCAGCATATTCATCAATCAATCCCATTTTTGGGAACAAATAGGTATCGATGTAGATTACAGCCCCTACAGGCATCAATATCAACCCATACAATGCTACGAAATCCAACAGGTTCATCACAAGCGCTGGAAAACATGCTGCTATTGTAGTGATCAACCCTACAATTAGCGTTACCTTCCATGTTTTCGACTTGGGCATGATAGCCTGAACAGCTAATCCTGCCCGGTAAAGCGTGGGGTTTGCAGTGGTCCAGCCAGCTATGATCACGCAGATGGCACCGGCAATTCCAGCGGCACGATAAGCAACCGGCCCAGGGGCAAACTCAGTACTATTATTTGACTCAATTAAAAACAAGGAATAAAGAATACCTGACGCAATCCAGGCTATGTAATGTCCCAAAAAGACTCCTGCAGAAGAAGAAAAACCGTATTGCCATTTTTTTGCATATCGAAGAATCGACATGTCAGCCATTCCAATATGCATGGCCATGTTGCAAAACCAGGCAAAAAACAACACATGCCAGAATGTAAACTGACTCTGTCCCTCTAAAGGAACTCCTGTCCAAATTTTATCATTTGCGACTTGCCAGAAATCAGAAATGGAATGTACGCCCAAATCCGGCAAAACAGCTACTGCCGCTGCAACAAAAACCATGATCATCCATGGAGCAGCTATATTGGCAAACTTGGCGACTTCATTAAAGCCAAACATCGCTATAAAAGTTGTGATCGCACCAATGATAAAAACAATAATGATCCAGTCAATACTGGTTGGGTATATGTCAGAAAGAGAAGGAATGGGTAAATCAAATGGAATACCCACCGCCGTTCCAGCCACAGCAATCATAGAACCTGCCAGACAACAAAACAACCCAGCATTGACCAGGTTGTAAAAGAGGGTAAAGTTTTTTCCGCCTATCTTTTCCAGTTGGTAATAGAGGGTGACCCGTTTCTTTACCGATAATTTGGCAGTAAAAAATGCCCAGCTGAGAACAGCCAGAATATTCCCCAAAAGCAATCCGAAAATGATATCGGAAGCGCTGGCGCCGTGAGCAACAAACAGAGGTCCGATGACAAACTCAGTCCCGGCGGTATGCTCACCGGCATAGGTACCGATAAAACTCTTCCAACCTTTTAATTTATTTTGTGGAATAACTTCCCGTTCAAACTCCTGAACCTCGTTGAGTTTCCCGATTAATTTATTATTGTTGAAGGCCATCTAAAAAGCAGTGAGTAAAAAGTGAATAATTTCTTTCATTCAAAGATGTGATGAAAATGAAATCAAACGCTAAGATTTTCTGATCACATTTTTGGAAATAAGTTAAGGAATAAACATAAATAAACAGTGTACATCCTGTATCCTGTTCTATACTGTGCCAGGCAATGCTTATCTTATGGTTTTACCAAAAAGAGTAGATGGATTAATACTCTATGAAATCTTATGAAAAGTTGGCAAAAGAATAGTTGGTAGTTGGCAAAAACGTGTTGAACTATGATTTGCCAACTGCTCTTTTGCCAACTGCCAACTGTTTAATTTTATCTCACTTTAAAGAGAATCCCTGTAAATTAGCCCAAAAGCATTTTTCACCTTTTCCACCTTCTTCTTTTTGATCATATAAGCGGCTGTTTCTCCCATCAGCTTGAAATTGGTGGACACACAGGTAATGCCTAACAAGTCTTTCAATGGGGTATCATTGTAGGAAATCAGACCAATATCTTTGCCTAATTTAAAATTACTGTCACGGATTTGCTTGACAAGGTTGACAAGGTCGTTTTCCTCAATAACAATAAAGGCGTCGCGTTCATGAAGTTCCATTTCTGAATAGACCTCATCTAAAATTTCAAAATCAAAATCGTTTTCAACGCAAAACATCCTGAAACCCTGTAAAATCTCAGTTGGATAAGGATAAACCACCTTTTTTGGAAAAATAAGAATGAGCTTGGCATATTTTTTCAAAGCCGACATCCCCTCTTTCAATGCCTCATAAATATCGTGCTTAAAATCCTGGTAAACAGCTGCAAATTCCAGCAACAGATCATCAATGTTATTGTCCAAAAGCAATAATTTATCTACAGGAATTTGTTTGAGTATTTTTATCGCATCAGGTGTATAATTTCGATGCCCATCATCCTTATCAATAAAATGAGGCATAATGACATAATAATCGTACGCGCCCATATTTTCCTCCATGATGTTCCGGAAAAGTTTCTCATCGCAATGATAGATCTTCAGATCAATCCTCGCATCATTGTCCATGCTGTTAATGAAGGAATTGTAAATCATCATCTTGTAGGAACTAAGTTTATTCAATAGAAACAAAACCTTAATTCCTGACTGTGGCAATGTGCGGGCAACATAATAGCCCTTTCCCTTTGCGCTGACAATGATCTTCTTTTCTTTAAGCTGCTTATAAGCTTTTTCCACCGTATCTCGTGAAAGGTAGTATTCCTCACTTATTTCATTGATAGATGGGATCTTTTGGCCAACCTTAAGGTTTCCAAATTCTATATCCCTGATAATGGAATTAATGATCTGTTGATATTTAGGAACCCTCGATTCGCTATTAATCTCCAATTCAATTGGTTCGTTCATACTATAATTTAAGATAATTCCTTCAATAAAAGTAGCTTAAATCTTTAACCTCTATTGCTAAAATATTACGGAAATAATAAAAACTTTCAAGTTAAAAAATAATCTGTTTTCGGAAAGTTGGATGATGACTTTAATCCGGTTATATTAATCGTATAAAATACGCTAATCGAATTATTTTGCAATTATCATATTTTTGTGGAACTAAAATAATGTTAAATAAAATTTATTACAGAAAACTATGGTTGAAATTATCAAACTATAAATAGATAAGAACCTACTATGAATAAACTTAGAATCACTTTTAAATGGCTTATTGTGTTATTTTTCTTTCAAAGCTCTGCCTTCAGTCAGGTGAATGACTGGGAAAATCCTCAGGTATTTGAAATTAATAAAATGCCTGCCCATGTTACATCTATTTCCTTTCCGGATGCATCATCTGCAATAAATACGGACATCAAAGCATCATCGAGGTATAAAAGTTTGAATGGGAAATGGAAGTTTCACTGGTCACCCGTTCCTGAAGGGGCACCAGCAAACTTTCAATCAAAAGATTTTGACTCCAGGAGTTGGGCAACACTAGATGTTCCCGCCAATTGGGAACTCAATGGCTATGGCACTGCAATTTACACGAATGTAACCTACCCTTTTGTTCCGGTCGATCCACCCTTAGTACCGGACAACGATAACCCAACAGGGTGTTATATCACAGAATTTGAAGTTCCACGAGATTGGAAAGATATGCAGATCACTTTACATTTTGGCGGCGTATCATCAGCTTTTTACTGCTGGCTAAATGGGGAATTTGTTGGGTATAGCGAAGACAGCCGTCTTCCAGCCGAATTTGATATTACCAAACTCCTGGCTTCAGGAAAAAACACGCTTGCTGTGAAAGTTCACCGATGGAGCGATGGCAGCTATCTCGAAGATCAGGATCATTGGCGGCTGAGTGGTATCCACCGGGATGTTTACCTGGCCGCAGCTCCAAAAGTCCAGTTATATGATTTTTTTGTAAAAACTGATCTCGATGACCAGTATGAAGATGCGGAGTTATTGGTCAGGGCTAAGCTCAAAAATTACTCAGAGGAAAAGCCCGAAGGCTGGATGCTGGAAGCCCAGCTTTACGACGATCAAAACCAACCTGTTTTTGATGCCCCTCTTTCCAGGGATGTTGATTACTTGCTAGATCCACCATACATGCAAAGAGGCCACATGCCATTTGGCGATCTAAAGGGAACAGTGAGAAACCCTAAAAAGTGGAGCGCAGAATTTCCAAATTTGTATACAATCGTCCTTACACTTAAAGATGGAAAAGGGAAGACAATTGAAGCCAGAAGCTGTAAAGTCGGATTCAGGGAAATAGATCTCAATGGTGGAGAATTACAAGTAAATGGTACGCCCGTATTACTTTACGGGGTCAACCGACACGACCACAACCAAAAGACCGGGAAAGTGGTTGATGAAGCTACCATGATTCGTGATGTAAAACTGCTTAAGCAATTTAATTTTAATGCAGTGAGAGCGTCACACTATCCTAATAACCCGCGTTGGTTGGAGTTATGCGATGAATATGGCATTTACCTAATTGATGAAGCCAATATTGAAACCCATGGCTTAGGTTCACAACTAACCAATGATCCGGATTGGGCAGCTTCTTTTGTGGAAAGAGCCAAAAGGATGGTCGAAAGGGATAAGAATCATCCATCTGTTATTTTCTGGTCTTTAGGAAACGAATCAGGTAGCGGGCCAAACCATGCCGCTATGTCCGGATGGATAAAATCATATGACGATACGAGATTCATTCACTACGAAGGCGCTCAAACTATGACATCATGGAGCAATGCGGACCAAGAACCCGATCCATTTTATGTTGACATGGTTAGCCGAATGTATTCGAGTATTGAAACAATGGTCAATTGGGCTAATGACCCACGCGAAATGCGCCCTGTCATTTGGTGTGAGTACGCACACGCTATGGGTAATTCACTGGGCAATTTCTATAAATTCTGGGATGCCATTCGGGCAAATAAGAGAATGATAGGGGCATTTATCTGGGACTGGACTGATCAGGGGATATACCAGGAAGACGAGAACGGAAAAGCTTACTGGGCTTACGGTGGCGACTTCGGGGATACCATCAATTCCGGAAATTTCTGTATGAACGGAGTAATCTCACCCGATCAGACACCCAAGCCAGCCGCCTACGAAGCAAAAAAAATCATGCAGCCTGTGTCAGTCTCAACCAGGGATGCCTTATCAGGAGAATTTACTGTGAAGAACTGGCATCATTTTGCAGACCTAAGCCAATATGATGTCAAATGGGTACTACTTGAAAATGGAATAAAAAAAGATGAAGGAAGTATTGCTTCTCTATCAACTCCAGCAGGAGAAATGGAACGCATCAAAATTAATTTCCAAGAACCTCAGTTGAAAAAAGGCGCTGAATATACTCTTCGCATCTCTTTTACATTAAATAAGGACACAAAATACACAGAAGAGGGTCATTTGGTGGCTTGGGATGAATTTTCACTTCCTTATAAAACAAGTACTCCTGACTTTGGATCAACGGCAGGAATGAGTGACATTGCATTAACAGAAGAAGAAAATCAAATCATTTTAAAAGGAGGTCAATTTGAAGCTATATTCTCTAGAGAAGACGGTTTGTTAAAATCATATAAAATTGACCAAATTGAAGTGCTCACCAACGCACCGGAACCTAACTTTTGGAGACCGGTTACAGACAATGATGTAGGATCAAGAATGCCACAAAGACAAGGAATATGGAAAGATGCCGGAAAGCTAAGAAGTCTTACTAATTTTTCATATTTCAAAGTTTCCGATAAAATCTGGAAAGTTTCTACGGAATTTGATCTCCCTGAGATAAATGGCAAACTTTCTCTTAACTATACCCTTTTCGGCAGTGGACAAGTCCGGTTTAATTATGGCTTCACACCGGGAGGTGGATTGCCAAATCTTCCCAGAGTTGGTATGCAAATGGCCTTTCCTGATGAATTTGACCATCTGGAATGGTATGGACTTGGACCGCAGGAAACCTATTGGGATCGTCATAAAGGAGCTCAAACCGGCATTTATTCAATTTCGGTAAAAGAAGATTACTTTCACTATGGAATGCCACAGGAAAGCAATAACAGGTGGAATACACAATGGGCGAAACTTACAAATGAAAATGGAAAAGGTATCATCATTACTGGTGAAAACCCATTGAGTTTCAGCGCCTGGCCATATAGCATGCAAGACATTGAAAATGCCAAACATATCAATGAATTGCCTGATAGGGATTTTATCACAGTAAACATCGACCACATGCAAATGGGTGTTGGCGGCGATGACAGTTGGTCTTCATCAGCTATACCTCACGAAGAATTCAGGATTAAGCCTTTACCATATAATTATTCGTTTACAATTACACCGACCAATGGAGGTTCAGATATAGATCCGAGTTCAATAAACTTACCACAGTATTAAGGAAAAAAGATTAGAAAAAATTAATGATATCAGATTACCAATATTTCCGGTATTTGTCCAAAATATCGAAGATCTTAAAAACTGATTGTTTGACGACATTATTAGCAGCACAATCCCAGGAACCCTCGTTACATCCGAGGTTTCCTCCCGGATTGGTTGTATCTCCTATAAATTTCTCGTTAATAAAAACCCGGTGACTCGTCAGATTATATAATTGAATGGTAGCAATCAGCTTATTTTCCGAAGAAAATTCCAATTTTAAAATATTGACCACCCATATCACATTATGGTTTTGAGCGAGACTTCTTAAAGATTCAATGTCTCCTTTGCATTTTTCCCTGATTGGATAAACCAAAGGATTTGCCTCATATTCATAAACTTCATAAATGATGTTGGAGCTTGTTTTATATGTCATATTTCCGAAAAAATCCTGTTTACCCAAAAAATCCAATTCTCTTGTTCGGATAAGCCTCCAATTATCGCTTAGTTCTGAAGGAATATACTTATTCTTAATTTCATCTGTGATCTCAATTTCCTTTTCATAAACCTTTAATTGCTCTCTGACATTGTCAGAAACAACAATCTCATTTGGATAAAGAACAACAACTTTGGGATTAGGATCACTTTGTGCTTTGGATGTAAAACACAAACTCATGCATAGGACAATAAAGTAAATCGGTCTCATAGTAGTCATTGGAATTATTAAAAATTTAATATTACCAATAATTAATATGGTTATTCAAAGAATGGTAAGCGGCATGATTAAGAATTAGTTAATCAAAAAAATATGTCAGACTATTTTAGAATTATGGTGTTTTTAGCAGAAAGACATGAAATACCAGGATAAAAAGCTCAAAATTAATGTCGAATCGGATCTTTTGAGCACATACCATTTGCAATATAAAACTCAAAAATATCCCTGCCAGACAGACTGGTATTTCGAACCTGATTCGATTAAATTAAGCTAATGAATTCTATGATCTCTTCTTAAATGTCTTGAGGTAATCAATGATCCAGAGGGTGGGAGATTGGCTTTCCTTTAAGATTAAAAAATCCTGAAACCGAACATAACCTGCATCCTGATCTGCTTCCACTTTAGCCCAAACTTCGTCATAATTGCTTATTTGAAAACGATTGCCCTTATTAACCTCCATGAGTTTATTTGCCCCGGCAGATGGCGCATTCATAATGAAGGAGTAGTCTTGATCTATTATACCATAAGTTCTGGTCAACGAAAATCCATTATTTACTATTAAAATGATGGTCAAAACCAATGTTGCGATGGCTAGATTTTTACTGTATCTGTTAAATTTTATCCATCGATATAGAATTAGTGCAAAAAGCATGAAAACCAAAACAGAAAAAACCAGGTTGATTGAGGAACCAAACTTGACTAGCAGGTTTTCTGCAAATTCGAAATCTGAATAATCATATCCCTGTAATTCATTTTTTTCCGCCAATTTTTCCATTTTCTTCAAAACCAGCTTATTCTTTGACAGCAAATAATATTTGTTTAAATAAAACATGGTACCGGAGATGTCGCCAAGTGCTTCATTTATATATGCCATCTTCAAATACATGGCAGGTGATGCTGTTCCTGATTTGTCAAGTTCTGAATAGACATTAAAGGCTTCGGTAAATTTTTTTTCCTTAAAAAGTGAATCTCCCTTTGCTAACAGGAAGTTTTGGGCATCGCAATTACTTGTCCAACAAACACTTACAACACCTACTAAAAAAAAGTGTAAGAAAAATGTTTTGAGTTTTTGGCTTTTAAACATACTCTCCTAAATTTGCAGTCCAATTACGGAAACGGGGAATAAAAATACAAGATTTTGATCAGATTCCGTAGCTCAGCTGGTAGAGCATCTCCCTTTTAAGGAGAGGGTCCTGGGTTCGAGCCCCAGCGGGATCACATTTAATTAAAGGCCTTTTTTAAGGCCTTTTTTATTTCCCATCTTCTAACTTTGACAATCACCTCATATCCCTGGTCATTTAACTTTTTATTTTCTCAGTTATTTTAAGTCATCCGATAGAATTTTATCCATCAATTAAAATAATATAATTTATCTTAAAAAAAATATGATTTTTTTTATACAAATGCTTGATATTACAATCTCAATTCATTTATTTTGCTAAGCTTTGATATTCGATCATTGATCCAAGTACATCTTTTTCACTCTTTTAACAACAATCATCTATTTTTTTTGGTATCAAATATTGAATGAGCTAAAGTTTTAATTAAAATGAATTGTATTATTTAGATATTTAATTTAATTTTTCCAACTAATTAGGCGTTTATCAACCAATGGTAACCAGTTATTATAGCAGGTCTTTCAGCACAGTTCTATTAGTGATAGATTTAATACTGATCGATCTTGCATTTATCTTAGCATACAATATACGATTCAAAGGATGGGCATTTGACTATCCTGAATATGTTGCTCTATTAGTACTATTTGATATCGTTTGGATCATTTCTTCCTTTTACAACAATGTTTACCTGTTTAGTAAGGTCACACAAATAAGGCACTCCACCTTAAAGCTTATTAGTACTTTTCTACTTCACTTATTTCTGATTTCACTTTGTTTTGTCGCATTTAAAGAATACGACTACTCCAGACTAGTGTTAACCTATACTTATTCCATAAGCCTTTTCTCCATTTTCGTCCTCAGGGTGGTATATTTTTTAGTAACCAAGCAGTATTATAAATCGGGAATAAATGCTAAAAAATGTGCTGTTATTGGAAGTGGCGATGCTGCTCGAAGACTTTTTAATTACTTTCAAAAAGAAAAGTCTTCAGGATATAAGTTTGTTGGATTCTTTGATGATAACCCCAGTGGCCTCATGCCCTCACAATATCATCTTGGCACTATTGACCAGATTCAGGAAATAAGTGAAGAACATGATATCAATGAATTATATTACGCAAAAGACCTGACCAACATTAATCTAATTAGTGATTTGACAGATTATGTGGACAAAAATTTCAAGTACTTAAAGTTTGCGCCTGATTTCAGAGGTCTTCAAAAATCAAAATTTGAAATCACGTTTTATGATAGCGTACCTATCATCAACTATACCCAAGCGCCTTTAGGAGGGTTCTTCAATCAAAAGATCAAAAGAGCTTTTGACGTTGCATTTTCGTTATTCGTGTTGATCATTTTGGGCCCTACTGTATTTCCATTGATAGCTTTGTTAATAAAACTTGAATCAAAAGGTCCGGTATTCTTTAAACAACTAAGACCTGGAAAAGGGAACCGCTTATTTGAATGTTATAAATTCAGAACCATGAGGGTAAACGGCTCAACTGAGAAACAAGCTACTAAAGATGATCCGAGAATAACTAAAGTTGGTGCATTCTTGAGAAAAACCAGTCTGGATGAATTGCCTCAGTTTATTAACTCGTTAAAAGGAGATATGTCAATTGTGGGGCCCAGGCCTAATATGATTAGCCAGTTGGAATATTATTCCAAAGAAATTGACAAATACAATTTCAGGCATTTCATTACTCCTGGCATCACTGGTTATGCACAGGTCAATGGCTTCCGTGGAGAAACGAAAGATATAGAATTGATGAAGAAAAGAGTCGAATACGATGCCTGGTACATTGAGAATTGGTCGCTTACATTGGATATCAAAATCATAATTATGACCGCCTGGAAAATGATCGCTGGTGATGATGCCGCTTATTGAGATAAAATGGTAGAAGAATTGACCCATAAAAACACCTATACAAAATCAATTGATGTGATTGATATTCCTCTTTTCGATGGAAATATTGATGATGCAACAAAATATATTATCGAATATATCCAAAAGGGTGGAGCCAAAAAAAACTATTGTATAAGTGCAACTGGAGCACATGGACTAGTCACCAGTAAAAATGATAAAGACTTTAAAAAAGTATTACAAAACTTCCATATCAATTTACCTGATGGTATGCCAGGCGTGTGGGTCGGAAAGCTAATGGGAGCTAAAAATATAGAACGATGCTACGGACCTGATTTTTTTGAAAGCGTAATGATTCATACGTCGGACCAAAACATCAATCATTATTTCTGTGGTGGCAAAGAGGGAGTAGCTAACCAGCTAAAAGATGCTTGCGGTAAAAAGTTCAATAACCAAAACATTGTTGGCACCAATTGTCCTCCTTTCAGGGAATTGAGCGATGACGAGTTCGAAATATTAGCACAAGAAATCAATGCGCTGAATACCGATATCTTATGGATAGGGATCAGTACTCCCAAGCAGGAAAAATTTGCCTATAAGATTTCCCGATTTACAAATGTTCGATTTATTGTTACTGTAGGAGCAGCATTTGACTTTCATATTGGGAATGTAAAACAGGCACCAAAGTACATCCAAAAAATGGGCCTGGAATGGTTCTTCAGGCTTTGTGTTGAGCCAAAAAGATTGTGGAAAAGATATATTAGTATCGTACCACTGTTTATTTATTATAACCTTATAAATATTTTGAATTTTAATAAAACGAAATAGGATTATGAAAAAAGTATTAGTTTGTGGAGGTGGTGGCTTTATAGGTGGCCATCTCGTAAAAAGATTAAAAAATGAAGGGTTCTGGGTACGAGTTTGTGATCTAAAACACAACGAATTCTCTGAATCGCCTGCGGATGAATTTATCATTGGCGATCTAAGAGATCCACTAGTTGCCAAACAAGTGGTGAAAGACATAGAAGAGATCTACCAGTTAGCTGCCGATATGGGTGGAGCCGGATATATATTTACAGGTGACAATGACGCAGCTGTCATGCACAATTCAGCAACCATCAACCTGAACATTGCTGAAGAAGCAAGGCTGGCAGGTGTGAAGAAAATTTTCTATTCTTCATCAGCTTGCATGTATCCGGAATACAACCAAATGGACCCTGACAATCCAAAATGTTCGGAAGAGTCTGCCTACCCTGCAGCTCCGGATAGTGAATATGGGTGGGAAAAACTTTTCAGCGAAAGGATTTACCTAACATATCAGAGAAATTATGGAATGCAGGTTAGAATTGCCAGATTCCACAATATATTTGGACCTGAGGGAACCTGGACAGGAGGAAAGGAAAAAGCTCCTGCTGCACTTTGCAGAAAAGTTGCCGAAACTGAAGCAGGTGGTTCTATAGAGATCTGGGGAGACGGAAAACAAACCCGTTCATTCCTGTATATCGATGAATGCCTGGAAGGTGTCAGAAGACTAATGGAATCCGATTTCACTGGCCCTGTTAACATTGGTTCCGAGGAGATGATCTCTATTAACAATCTTGCCAAGCTTATTATGAGCATTGCAGGAAAAGACGTGACCATCAAGAATATTCCGGGACCTACTGGAGTAAGAGGTAGGAATAGTGATAATGCTCTTATAAAAGAAAAACTAGGATGGCAACCCACTCAGTCTTTAAAGTCAGGACTAGAGAAAACCTATCCATGGATTCTTGAGCAGCACAAAGCTTTAGTAGAAAAAGTTTAAGTTTTACAGGAAAGAAATTGGTTGCTATTTAATAGCTTCAAGTTTAATGCTGATTTCTCTTAACTAGCAGCCTTTTTCTTTTTTTAATCTAACTAAGTTATTCATATGATCTATATTACCATCCCCGTTTTCAACAGAAGAGATATCCTGAGGGATTGTTTGCAATCATTTGAAAAACAAACCAATAAAAACTACAAGGTCATTGTGACGGATGATGGTTCCACGGATGGAACAGAAGACATGTTGAAGAAGGAGTTTCCCTATGTGACCGTCTTAAAAGGTGATGGTGGACTTTGGTGGACAGGCGCTATCAACATGGCGGTTAGTCATGCATTAAAAGTGTGTGACAAAGATGATCATATCCTGATTTTAAATGATGACCTGGTGGTACCGGAAAATTATATAGAGAATTATTACCAACTTGCAGAAAAACATCCCAAAACATTGATTGGCTCTGTCGTAACAGATATTGACAACCGGGATATCATTTATTCTGGTGGTGTGAAGATCAACTGGCTTACAGCTAAAGTCAGTGATAGAAATAATGGAAAAAGGCTTTCCGATTTCAAAAATGGATATTTTAATGATGACATCTCCTATTTAACAGGTAGAGGGGTTTTGATTCCCAGTAAAGTATTTCGTGAGATTGGGATTTACAACAATGATCATTACCAGCAATGTGGGGACACCGAGTTACCAAGAAGAGCGCAAAAAGCCGGTTATAAATTAATAGTCAGTTATGACGTTCCTGTTTACAGCTATATCAAGGAAGAAGGTCATATTAATAACCAGGATAACAAATTGACCATGAAACAAATCAAAAAGTACTATTTTAATGTACGATCCAATATGAATTTGAAATATCGATTTTGGTTTGCCATGGATGGAACTAAAAATGTGATTCATGGATTATGGTATTTTTTCATGGACTTTGCGAGGATAACGGGGCATTTTTTCAGGAGAATTTAAATAAATGTTGTAAAGGAAATAATTGGTAACCAGATTAATAGGAATCTATAGTTTAATAAACATTACAATTTAGAATAAGTGAGCAACATATTAAGCTCAAGGAAATTATACATTCAACTCGTACCTAATATTCAAGAATATGCATGGCACATTAAATCAAAGAATCCGTCGGAAAATATTTGGAATAATCAAAAAAGATGTCCCTTTTAGGAAGTATCTCAGACCAACATCAATTATTTCACCTGAGGAAGTCTTCAAAAAATATCAATCTGAAGGATGTGTGTATAAAAAATTATATACAAACGTCCTTACCGAACTTCAAGTTGAAAAAAAATTGTTTGAAAAGGTAGCCCCATATACTATTTATGATGAGTATTCCGAGTTAAATGAGGAAACTGTAAAAATTACTCATAAAACTGATTATTGTGTTTTAAGCATTCCAAATGGAAGACTCTATTCAAATAATAATGACAATATATCCATCATCACATCTGACAATGAGTTGGTTGATCATTTTTCCTACCAATACCATACGGAAAAAAAAATGAGTGCTGCTGAAAACAAAATATTGAAACAACAATTTTTTACAAAACCACAACATATCGATGGAACCTTGTTTAGCACGCTATCGGGATATGGACCAACAGTCAATATCGCGCATTGGTTTTTTGATTCATTTTCAAGGATATATCTTTTAAAAGAAGCTGGATTATTGGATCAGGTTGATTACTTCCTGGTTCCCTCATTCAGGTTCGATTATCAAAAAGATTCTTTAAACCAACTAGGCATAAAGGATGAGCAAATCATTCCAGCTAAGGAAGATGTCCATTATATTGCTAAAAATCTAGTTGTTGCGTCTCATCCACGCGGAAACAGAAGTTTTCTTTTACCAAAATGGATCTCAGATTTTACTAAAGATACTTTTTTAAGTAGCAAATCCATGAAAGACATCAACTCTCCCAAAAAGATATATGTCAGTCGAAAGGATTCAAAATTACGGCAGGTTATTAATGAAAAAGAAGTTGAAGAATTTCTGGAAAAAGAAGGGTTTACCTCTGTTCAAATGAGCCATTACTCACTTTTAGAAAAAGTCAAACTTTTCCACAATGCTGATATCATTATATCTCCAAGTGGTGCTGGATTGACGAGCTTATTTTTCTGCCGTGAAAATAGCAACGTTGTTGAACTATTCCCGGAAGGATTTGTCCATACTCACTATTATAATATGGCTCTTCATGCAGGAGTGAATTATTATTACATGATTTGCAAAAACGAAAACCCTTCTCAAAATATGATAGAGGGCCAATTGGAAGACATCTATGTTGATTTATATGAATTGGATAAAATACTTAAAAATGTTTCTGATAAGGTCAGCCAATGAAAGAGGTTACCATTATTCAAAGAATCCTTCCTCAATACAGGATTGATTTTTTTGAAGGACTTCGGGATTCATTAAAAAGAGAAGGCGTTAAACTGCAATTGGTTTATGGAGGTGGTGATAAAAATGATGCCCTCAAAAAAGATGAAGTGGAATTAAACTGGGCAAAAAAAATAAAAAACCATCGCTATCGTATCTTTTCAACTAATCTATACTGGCAGCCTTGTTTGTCATACATAAAAAAAAGTGAATTGATCATTGTCGAGCAGGCTAATAAAAA
The DNA here is from genome assembly GCA_913057175.1 of uncultured Cytophagales bacterium. Classification (GTDB taxonomy): domain Bacteria; phylum Bacteroidota; class Bacteroidia; order Cytophagales; family Cyclobacteriaceae; genus CAJXNP01. The sequence goes on along the minus strand of CAJXNP010000013.1, from coordinate 4,848 downwards.
TCTTATTAATTATTTACTGTTATTCAGCAAACTTTTCAACAAAAAAAAGGTAGCCTTCTGGGGGCATGGACTTAACCGCCAAGACCAAAAAAACAGCCTTTCTAACAGGTTTAAACAAAAATTCATAAATTCAAGCGATTGGTGGTTTGCGTATACCTCTAGCGTAAAGGATTATCTGGCAAACAATAACTATCCTGAAGATCAGATTACCATAGTCCAAAATGCTATCAATACAACCAAAATCGAGAATCAAAGCAAAAAATTATTAGATTTTGACCTTGATAAAGTTAAAGCCGAACTGGCAATTCAATCTGACAATATCGGAATATACTGTGGAGGGATCTATTCAGAAAAAAGAATCCCATTCTTAATCCAGTCGACAGACCTGGTTCGAAAAAAGATAACTGATTTTCATCTTATAATTATTGGTTCCGGTGAAGAAGTAGAATTGTTAAAGGGATTAATCAGTGATAAACCCTGGATTCATTATCTGGGTCCAAAATTCGAAGAGGAAAAAATTAGATTATTTAAAATATCGAAGGTATTTCTTATGCCTGGATTGGTCGGGTTAGCAATACTAGATGCTTTTGCAACAACAACCCCCTTGATTACGACACGATATCCGTTTCATAGTCCCGAGATTGAATATCTTGAAAACAATTTCAATGGAATAATTACAAAAAATGATGTTGGAGAATATGCAGACAAAGTCGTTCAGGTTTTAAGTAATCAATCCCTACTTCAAAAATTAAGATCAGGATGTGAATTGTCCTCAAAGAAATACACACTTGAGCAAATGGTAAATAACTTTAAAAACGGAATCCTCAATTGCTTAAATACTATCGAATAAATATCATAGATTATTTAAAGAATATCAAGATGATCACTGGTCTATTAAATTTAACAATTGCGGTTAATAATTTAATTAGTTGATACATCATCCTCTTGGATAACATTTTTTAACTTGAGATTGTATTATATTGTGTGACAATATGATCAGACAACCAATACAAAAATCAAAACCAATATTATTTTTAACCTAATATGATTAATGTTTTATTGTTTGGTCAGGTCCCCCCCCCCTATCACGGACAATCGGTAATGATCAAATCGCTTGTTGATAATCTGGAATCAGAGAATATTAAAATCTTTTTTGTTCGAATGGAATATTCCAAAACCATCGACCATGTGGGAAAATTTGATCTTCAAAAAATCAGGGCATTATTTAGTCTCCTGGGTAAAGCCACCTCAGTTTTGATTAATAATCACATTGATTATATATATTACCCACCCACAGGATTTGGGAAAATTCCATTTTACAGAGATATTATTACACTATTATATTTGAAATTATTTGGGAAAAAGATTGTCTTCCATTTTCACGGCATGGGGCTGGATGAAAACTTCTCTCAATCCAACACACTGGTAAAATACCTTGCTAAAAAAGCTTATTTCAAACCTTATGTAAACATTTATTTGTCCCACTACAATGAAAAATATTTAAATTTTCTTCAACCGGTTTATTCCAAAATTGTTCCATATGGGATAGAAGATGTTTCATTAAAATTCAATGGGAAAAGAAAAAATACTACGAAAAAGAGAGTTCTCTATTTAGGAAATTTAATCAGATCCAAAGGGATATTTGACTTCATTGAGGCAATCAAAGTTTTACATCAAAAAAAGATGGATGTTGAGGGCGTCATCATTGGAGGAATTCCAGATAAAGAAACAGAAAATGAATTAAAAAACCGAGGGTTATTTGACTCCGATTTCATTCATTACCTAGGGATTAAAACCGGTGATGAAAAATGGATGGAATTAGCCAGAGCAGATGCATTTTGTTTTCCCACCTATTATGAAACGGAAAATCTACCCGTTGTAATAATAGAGGCTATGCAATTTTCTCTGCCAATAATCTCAACCAACTGGAGGAGTATCCCCTCCATGGTGACAGATAATTATAATGGCTACATAGTACTTGCAAAAGCCCCTTTATCCATTGCAGAAAAAATTATTGCCATATTTAAAAATGAAGAAACTTATCAACAATTGGCAAATAATTCCAGAAAAAGATACTTGGATTCGTTCCAGAGAGAAACCTACATTTCAAGGATACGTGAGGTTTTCTTCTTATCGAAAATGAAATAAAAATCCGTTTCTATAAATTTTATTTTAATTCAATGATAGCTCGTGGGTTAGCTGATCATTTTCCTTGGAAGCTGTCTTCAAAAATTTTCTTTTTTGTAAAAGCGTAATTCCACATCGAATCGTTCTTTCGGAATGCAAATGAATTATTTCGAAATCCTGATACTTTTCCATAACCCTGTTAACAAACTTTCTTTGGTTCGGTCTTGGCTGATATTCCTCATCACTGATCCAGCCCTTCCCGCCATGCTTCACAGTATATTCTTTATGGAATTCATGAAAATGTTTTTTCTGCCATGTTCCTGAGTCATGAACTGCTAGGATAGCATTCTCTGATAGGTTTGGCAGTATTTTTTCGAAGGTGTCAAAATTCAGGCTATCATTATCCACCACGGCATCCATGTACAAAAAATCTATTTTGTTGTTATCAATGTCTTCGGGTAGAAAATCCAGCATGGATTTATGAATATATTTAAAGTTGGTAAAATCATTAAACGTTGATGTTGCAATTTCCTTCGCAATATCACTTATATCATAGGAATATAATTTAGAATCATGGTCCATAGCATACAAAAAATTCAAAGAACCATGTCCTCTGCTAAACCCAAATTCAACTATGATCGATGGCCTTACCATTTTAATAATAGAAAACAAAAATAATGTCTCTTCCTTTTGAGCTGCTCCTCTCAAATAATATTCATTATATAAAGATAGGTGACCTAAGTGAGGGCTTTTTAAATCCGTCTTAATCAATCCTAGTTTTAAAGCAAATGACCGTATGATATTTGATGTATACAGTCCTTTCCTGAGTGTGTTTCTAATTAGCTGATTCATGTCTTAACCTTAAAAAAGAAAGAATATCAACCTATATTTAGCAATAGAATTTAATATATACAAGAAATTAAACCATAAAAGATGGGGCCTTGTGGTATTAAGGAATACTACATCCTTTAATTGAGGATCACTTTCCTCGCATAAAATGCTTCAGCAAATTTAGATGCTGACTCCATCCCCCTTAGCCTGGGGAGAGACGAAAATGTTTGTTCATCGAACCAGTGTTTAGATGCTTGAGTAGGAAAAGCCTTAAGCAAAAGTTCGTTTCGCTTACGTAGAATTTCCTCCGTAATGGGTACGTAAAAATTTGGATTTCCTATATCTCCATCGTACTTGGGTATCTCATACTCCAGAATAAAGTGATTCCTCCAGGTATTCCATGTAAGATCACTTACCAGCCGATGGTCTTGATGACGATCATTTCGGTAGTGTGTGAAAATTACATCCGGGGTAAAATCTTTTTTAATTGCTTCAAATAACTCCTTTACCTTATCAGCTGTAAATGGTAGAAAACCATCTCTCAACGAGTGAACGATTACATTTTTTTTTGATATCCTTTCAAGGTACCAGGAAGCGCTGGTCTCTGCTTCGGATTTTCTCGCAGGATTTGAGGTAAAAACCACCCACCAAATCTCCTCAATACTATATTCCTCAATTAATTTTAGCAGCGTACACCCCAACCCTATTTCAATATCATCACAGTGGGCTCCTAAACAAAGAATATTGAGCCCTTCTTTTTTACCAAAATTTAACCCCTGCATTAACCTACCATAGATTTTCCTCCAAGATTTTGGTCAGGATGCCAAACTTCCCAGGGCGGGTTGCCTTTGGCATAAGCCTCATCCAGTTTTTGTTTGTCTTTATAGGTATCCATGCTGGCCCAGAATCCGGCATGTTCATATGAGACGAGCTTTTGCTTTTTAATTAACCGATGAAAAGGTTCTTCCACTAATTCATCTCCATGATTCATGTAATTAAAAATTTCTTTTCTTAATATAAAATAACCGGTATTGATGTAAAAACCTGATGCACCTATATGGTTGATATCTGTTACCAGCCCATCTTCATTTCTGCTGACAACATGAAAACTTTGTGTTGGTTGATAAGCAACAAAGGATGCAACCTTGTTCTTTTGAGCTTTAAACCAACTGATCATTCTGTTTAAGTTAAGATCTGACAGACCATCACTGTAATTGGCCAGAAACATTTCTTCACCCTCTAGAAATTCCTTAACAGCCATTAATCTCTGACCTATATTGGAGTTTAGACCGGTATCCACAAATGTGATGGACCAGTCATCTATATCTTTGCTAAGTAGTTTTATATTTTTTCCCCCTCGTTTAAGAATAAAATTATTCGAAATGGTCTCATCGTAGTGGATAAAATAATCTTTGATCACGTCTGCCTTGTGGCCCAAACATAGTATAAAATCCTTATGCCCGTAGTGGGCATAGTATTTCATAATATTCCAGATAATAGGGCGTAAACCTATTGGGACCATCGGTTTCGGAATGTTTTCAGAGTACTCCCTCAATCTCATTCCCATTCCCCCACAAAATAAAACTACTTTCATAATTGCTTGTTTATTAGGTGATAAATGATTTTAAAAAATAGATAACTTACTTATAAATTCCCGTTGGTGAATATTAGAAATTATTCTTATAAATATACTTATAAAACTAACTAAAAACTATATTTTTTATCAATATTTCAATAGAAAATTGTGCTTTACTAATAATGCTAAACTGATTAATTTTTTAATTCTGATAATTAGCAACTCAAGGCGAATAATATCAGGGCAAACGCATTTAAAAAATATTTGAAGTGAGATGTTGGGGTTTTGAGACAATGAGCCCTTAGACTCAAGGT
>CAJXNP010000012.1 GCA_913057175.1 uncultured Cytophagales bacterium | reverse complement strand
ATTGAAAAGCCTTGTTGGAAACAGCAAGGCTTTTTTTGTGATGCTTACCAATCTCAACCGGAAAAGAACGAGTGTTCTATGACACGGCAACAACAAAAGCAGAAAGGCTGTACAACCAGGGCCTATTGGTTGTTCAATGAAATGACACTCCATGAGGTCACCGGGGGTTAACGAGTCATTCGCAATGAAGAGAATAGTTGTAAGTGTATTTTCAGCTTGGAAATAAAATACTCGGAATTCTCTTTCAACCAATCCTTACTTCCATAAAATCATCAATGGATATGTTTTTTTTGATGAAGGCATGTAGAATTTCAGGAGTCATTTCATCGAAGGACTCAAATAATTGTCGATAATAGTTATAATCCAGCCCGTGAAAATAAATGCTTTTAAACTTATCAGCTAAAGCATAAGGGGTATTGATACTGGAAAGAAAAGAACCTTTAAAATAGTTGATCACTGTTCGGAGCTCAGCTTCCGGAACAGGAGTCTTTATCATGCCTTCAATTTCCTCATAAATACAATTTAGCGCATCCTCTTTGTGCTCCTTAACAATGTCCGAAGATATTTGAAAAAAAGTATTTTGAACCAGCGAGATGATAGAGGAGTGAATTCCGTAGGTATAACCCTTTTCCTCTCGAATTTTCTGCATCAACCTGGAGCCAAAGTATCCTCCTAAGACTTCATTGAATATTAGCAGCTTCGCATAATCGGGGTCTGATTTCTTCAATGTCAATTTCCCGATCTTGAATGATGTCTGAAGACTTTTTTCTTTTGGCTCATAAACCTTATCCTGATGTTGAATAAAATGGGTACTTTTTTTGACTGTAACCAAATTCTGAGTAAACCGCCCAAAGAAATCTCTCAGCAAATGAAGCTCCTTGTCATTTATCTTTCCGGAGACGATTACCTCAAAATTGTTTAATACAAAATTCTGGAAATAGTTTGTGATATCATCCCTCGTTAAATTTTCAATATCTCTTATTTCAGTTTGCCTTCCATATGGGTGATCAGCACCAAATAACTTTTCCCTGAATATTCTTGCTGCAAGAAAATTTGTCTTTTCCAGATTAACCCTGAGATTTTGTATTTGAAGATTTTTAATAGTAGCAAGCTCTTTTTCAGGAAAAGAAGGCACTGAAATGATCTCTGCTATCAGTGGAAGGATATTGTTTAAATTTTTGTTTAAACAAAAAATATTAAAATTGATAAAATCCAGCCCGGGTGAATATTCATAAAAAGCGCCGTTTCGCTCAAAGAACTTGCTGATCTCATTAGATGAATAGCTTTTTGTTCCCTCTCCCAGTAATTTGCCTGTGAGGAACGATTGACCATTGAGCTGCTCATACCATTTTCCGGATTGGAAAATGATCTCCAGTCTAAGTAATTCCTGATCTCCTGTATTTACATAATGAAATGGAATTCCTCCTCCCAGGGTTTCACTTTTAACCTCCTTGATTGGAAAATATTCTGGCTCGTAGTAGGTTGGTGGTTGTTGTCGATCAATCATTAATTTTGATCTGTTACGGATTCAGCAGGTTTGTTTTTATTAAAATCAAAATGCAAAGAAAACCGGAGTGTTTCAGCTAACGGATGATTGTATTGAGTGGGTACCAAATATGCAAAGTCAATACCGAAAACATTGTAGCGGAAACCCAATCCGAATGTAAAATACTTCCTGTTTCCTTTTGTTTTGTGCTCATGGAAATATCCCGTTCTGGCAGCAAATGTATTGTTATACCAGTATTCCAAACCAAAAGACCACATCATTTCATGAATTTCTTCCGGAAATCCATCAGGAGCATCGGCAAATGATCCAAACATTCCTGAAATTAACCCTCTGTCCGGATCTTTTCCTTTTCTGATAACAGGATCACCATTTTGATCATAAACGATATTTCCATTTTCATCGACTTCATAAATCGGTGGAGTAGGTACCATCAACTTGTTCATGTCGATAGAGAATGAAAATTTATTGTATGGATCGAGTTCAGTCGTTAGTGTTGACCCTATCCTGAGATTGGTAGGAATAAATTCCTTTTGGGCATCATTTGAATAGGTCATTTTGGCACCGATATTGGTGATGGTTGCACCCAGGGCAAGATTAGTATTTGCCCCAATCAGATTGATATCTTTATTCCAGTACCATCCCAGATCACCTGCAAAGCTTGTTCCTGCCTGACTTTCGTCTGTCGATGTGAACACATTACCAGTTAAATTCGAATAAATGAATTTAAGCGTGATACCAATAGTCATGTTTTTGCTCAGTAACCTTGAATACGAACCTTCGAAAGAAAACTCTCTGGGGTTAAAATCCTGGATAATCTGAGCGTTGTCATCTGTAAATTGAAAATCGCCTAAGTCAAAATATCGCAAAGCAATTCCAACTGTTTGCTCTTTATTGATCCTCATGTAACCAGACAAAAATGAGATCGACATATCATTGATCCCAAGGTTTGTCAGCCATGGTGTGTATGACAATGAAAACCCAATATCATCTTCTATTAGGGCAAGTTTAGCAACATTCCAGTGAATAGTATTTGCGTCAGGTGAAATGGCTACTCCAACATCTCCCATACCTCCGGATCTGGCATCGGGACCAATTGTCATAAATGGAACTGCTGTTGTTATTACTCTGTTTGTTGTATCTGATCCAATTAATCCCTGACTATTTGCTTCAAATAAGACGAAGATTAAAAAAATAAATGCGCCAGCTTTAATCCTTCTCATGTATTGTAAATTGAATTTTAAAGATAATTAATTAATGATTAACAATTTACTCTTCAAAAAATAATTTGAATTATCTTCCAATGAACGAATTTTAATCATGTAAACGTATACTCCCGGTTCCAATTGTTTCCCACTAAAAGACTGTCCATTCCACGTTAAATCGTCTATTTTTCCCGGACTATGTTCAACTATTTGTGAACCGTTGAATACAATTCTTCCCTGTATATCAAATATTTTTAAATTGAGCTCTAAGTCATCTCCTGCACGGTTGTGTTGAAAAGTAAATGTTGTAAAATCTTTGAATGGGTTGGGGTAGTTCAGCAACTTTTCAGCATAAAATTCCTGTGAATTGGTGACATAAAATTCTATCTCTTTTTCGGAATAATTATTATGCGTATCATAAGCTCCGATGACAATGGTATGATAGCCTTCTTCCAGTTCTGATATCGGATAATTCAACCATCCGGATTGATAGGTGTCCAACTCACTTTTGAAGAAATTCCCCACGTATTTAAATTCCAGGTTATCAAGTCTCAGAATAATTCCTTCGTTCAATTCATCATTCAAAGTATTGATACCATTTTCATCAGAGATCTTTGCCAGGGCAATAATATCCGAACCGGTAATCCCCAGGTTTTGGAAAGTAGTATCGTTAATAAATAGTCCGATTTCAGGAGGTGTATTATCTGGTTCGGAATCCGCCTCACCACCGATGTAAAAGGAAAGATCAGCCCCGGCGGCATCATTCATCGGATTATCACTTTTTGCATACAAGGAGACTTTTCCTTTGTCAAAATCTTCGGACAGGCTCTTAGGAACCACAAATTCCAAATTAAATTTTCCTTCAGAAATGGAAACGTTGCCGTTGAAAATGATGCTGTTTCGAATTTTGTAGTGAAATATGCTGCCTTCATTGCCCAGTGTTTGCGTTTCAATTTTCTTGTCAAAAACAGTCGCTGTCAAAATACCATTGTAAGATGGCATATCAGCCCCATTCAATCCAACAATATTCCCTTTGATTTTTACTAATTCCAGGGAACCGAGCGTATCACCGGGAATCTTTGTTTCAGTATCCATGTCTGCCTGGATTTGTATATTATGTTTAGCAACAGCCAATTTCATACTCGGATCGCCCAGTAAGCAGAAATTCCTGTTATTGCTGCCCCGTAAGCTTCTGTTTTTTGTGTTCTTAAATACAGAACCCAGATCCTGGAATTCATTGTTATTCAACTCAAAAACACTCCTGTAAAATGCATAATTGATGTCGTAATTGGAGTTGGAGTAGACTGGTCTTGAGGTTGTCACTAAACCGATCGCTCCGCCCTTACGGTTTAATAGAAGTTGTTCACCTCCGGAAATTAGCCTGGGATCATCATGCTTTCCAAATTCGCAGGTAGCTGTGACGAACAGCGGAAGTTTGTCAAAGTTTTTCCATTGATTGACCATTTGTAAGTCGAGGATGGTTTCACTACACCATCTAATCTCTGAACCATGACCTGTGAAATTAAAGATCAGACCACCCTTTGCGATGGAATTATTGATGGTTTCATTTGCTTCAGGTGCTGTTTCACCAACCTGGGTAACTTCCTGTTCAAAAGCATCGACATAAATTTTATGGGCATTAAATCTGGTATAAGTGGTATCTACATAAGTGGCCAATTTGTCTGCGTCTCTCTGGTGAATGTTTGCATCTCCATCATCCGCAATAAAGAAAATATCGTTTCTCCATTCACCAAGTGTTTCTGGATTCTTGCTATAATTGATGAGTTTGTTGACTAGTGTCCTCGCCTCTTCTAACGCTTTAACCGGCAATCGGCCAACTCCTATTTCCATTGTGTGATCGCCAGAAAAAGATTCTTCCCATTCCCCCTCATCTTCATCAAAAAAACCATAGTAATCATCAGAAGTATATGAATACACCGGGTGGACCGAATTCCTCGAATTATAAGTAGGAACGAAATTAGTATTGTTCTTTATGCGGTCTTTGTAGTCAAAAGAGGTTTTACCAAAAAGCAGTAAATTTTTAAGTTTTGCTCCGTTTCCTTTTAAGTAGAAAAACCTGGCCATATCACGAATGGCAGTCACATCTTGTGAGCCGGATGAGAATTCATTGAAGACCTGTTGTGGGATTACAACCAATACATCCAATCCATCGAATGACCGGCGGTGATCTGCTAAGCGCCTCGCTTCTGAAAGAAACAACGGATGACTGACGATGATCAAATCCGGGACAGACTCACCTCTTATGTTTTGATTTTCGACAGGTCCATTGGCAATAGGTATTTTAAGATTTCCCGGATTAAAGACCACATATTCCTGAAGAGAATTGGTCTCAGTGCTGAATGACTTTCCTGAGACTGAAAATTGTTGTTCCTGTGGATTTAAAGGCTGGGTAATATTCCAAATCCTTTCTTCCTGGCTCAGATTCGTTATGGAAAACGTTGAATTCGATTGTTCAATACTCTGAAGAGATCGGAAGATCAATTGAGCATCATAGGTAGTCAGCTCTTTGACACAGGAAAAATTTAGAAAATTCAGGTATGCTGTTGATCGAATACCATTGATCTTGTTAAACTTCATGCTGACGACAGAAGTTTCCGGCATATTTTGACTTTGATCTGTGACAAATTCTTCAGTTTCCAATATACCTTTTGTAAAATACGCTCCATCAGGGATGTTGGTAAATTCGATGATTCCAATTTCCTGGTCATTGAGTGAAAATTCCATGGTAGTGGGTTCTTCACTCTGGCACAAGGCAGATGCAACGACTTTGATTTCACTTCCCGACCTGATATCCCTGGTATCAAATTGCACATTTTGGTAAACAATGGCATCAAACTTTTCTCCAAACCACTCGCGTCCGGAATTGATAATAGTGATATCATTGACTTCATGAAACTGCAAGTCATTATACGAATCAACTATCGGAAATTGACCGGCGAGATTCTCTATCGTGTTGATTCTTTTACCATCGGTTCCATCTACACTGATAAAGTAATAGGTTGTGTCGCTGTAAATATTGTGAGAATAGCTTATTTCTCCTTCTTCATTCAGCCAGATCTTATGTTGTTGTTGGCCATAGAAAAGCACTTCGTCGCCTTCATCAAAGCTACCGTCATTTTCGCCACTCACAAATATGGCATTTTCGTACAGGTCTTCATGTCGAAATGCACTGTTCTCCTGTGGAAGTACGCCACCTCCGTTCCCAAAAATTTTAATTTTACTAGGATCTAGCCTGTCAACATCCAAGCCCAATCCTCTTAAAAAATCCCTATCCAATTTATAAACACCATTTTCTACAACAGCAATTTTATATAGTGACCCGGTTGACAAAACGGAATTGCTAACCCTTAAACTTTTCCTTCTGGTTGAAATATCCTGAGCACTTTTTTCTGATCGAACTAAAATTTCAGCTTTGTTGATTTTTACATAATGATGGTTCAGGCTGTCGTAAATAAATGGGAAGAACAGGAATGAAGACTCGACTTTATTCCGGAAAGTCAAAACCCTGGTTTTGAACGTTTGAAAATGGGTGTTTCTCTCTTGAAAAATTTTAGTTTCAGCTTCAGAAAGAGAATCGCTTTCCCAATCAACTAATTCAAGTGAAAGAATTTCATTTTCTCCAGTCTTTAATTCGATTACCGGTAAGTGATTATATTCAGGAAGATGAATAGCTGAGGATGCATCAATAGTCTGAATGTTTTTACCATCATTTCCACGTAAAAATTTCATTCCTTTCCAGTCAATTTTAACTTTGACTGTATCAGAAAACTCATTCCCGGCAAAGGTGCAAAGATTAGTGACAATTACTAAAAATATGGTAATTACAACTTTCAATATATAGATATTGGATACCCGTTCATTTTATTCCACAAAAAAACAAAATCTGGTTTAAAAAAGTGGTCGTTGCGCTGTCAGGAAATGATAGTTGTCAATAATTCCACAATTCATCAAAATTAAACTATTTATGCCTTTTACCCACCAAAATGTAATTATTCAACAGGCTTTTCATTTTTTTTATTGTCCAATTTAGAGAAAATGAGGTAGGATAAGATAATGAGGGGAAAGCTTAAGGCCTGGAATGAGGCAAACAGGACAAGGCTTAGCAAAGCGAAAATGATTTTCCATTTATCCTGCTGCCATTTAATACCACTGAATTTGAAGGAGAAAAGGGATATTTCAGAGATCATGAGATAGGACAAGAAAACCGTTATGGCCAGTAGGATGTATACATTGACAAACGAAGTGAAATTGGGCAATTCATAGTAAAACGGAATGGCCGAAACGAAAAATGCACTTGCCGGAGTTGCCAGGCCGAGAAACGATGTGGTTTGACGCTCATCAACATTAAATTTGGCCAGGCGAAGCGCTGAAAATATGGCTATCAAAAAAGCAAGGAATGGAATGTAAACATTTGAGGTTGATAGTTTTAAATAATAAAAGATGATAAAAGAGGGCAATAATCCAAATGTGACCATGTCTGCCAGGGAATCCAATTCCTTCCCGATCAAGGTCTTTACATTTAATATTCGAGCCATAAAACCATCAAAAAAGTCCAGCACAGCTCCAGCCCAAATCATCATGGCTCCCCATATAAGATTGTCCTGGAAAACAAAAACAATTCCAATAGCCCCGCAAAACAAATTTCCAAGGGTGAAAATATTTGGTACATGCTTTTTCATCGATATAAGGATTTAAATTGCCAATCTGCAAAACGGATTGGTTGATTTCTCCTTTCTAATGGTTGTGGTTGGCCCGTGCCCGGGGTAAATAATCATTTCATCATCAAGAAGAAATAATTTGGTCTGGATGCTTTCTATAAGCTGGTTATAGTTGCCTCCCGGCAGATCCGTTCTGCCAATACTGCCATCAAACAAGACATCTCCGGAAATGGCAAAATTTTGCTCTTCACTAACAAGGGCGATATGTCCGGGAGCGTGCCCGGGTACAAATAATACATTTAAAACAGACGAGCCAAAATCTACCTGATCCCCTTCCTTTAAGTAGCCGTCTACTGTCGCTTCCTCATATCCTCTGAAACCATACATTTCAGAAAACACTTTGACAGCCAGCAAAACCTCCATATCTAATTTATGAATGTACAAAGGAATTTTGTATTTGTTTTTTACGTATGCATTACCCAGGACATGATCGATGTGACAATGGGTGTTTATAAGTTTAACCGGTTTCAGTCGGTAATCTTCAATGAATGAGTCAAGTTCATCATATTCTTCTTTAAAAAAACATCCCGGATCAACGATAATACACTCGAGAGTCTCATCGTACAAAACATAGGTGTTTTCGTAAAAAGATGGATTAAATGTGAATGATTTTATCTCGATCATTTGATTCGTTGTATATCACAAAAATGTCTTAAAATTGGGAAAAAACAAGTACTTGAAATCATTAATATGATAGATTATCTCATAGTTGGTCAGGGTTTAGCAGGAACATTATTGGGATATCAATTGATCAGAAGGAACAGATCTATCCTTATTATTGATGAATATGATGAAAATTCTTCTTCAAATGTAGCAGCTGGCTTATTCAATCCCATTACGGGTAAACGATTTGTTAAAACCTGGTTGGCGGATGTTATCTTCCCGTATTTACATGAGTTTTATCCTGAGTTGGAAGAATTTCTTGACGAGAAATTTTTCTTTAAAAAGGAGATTTATCGTCCATTTAAGAACATTGAAGAGCAAAATGATTGGACGTCGAAAAGTGGTGATACTGCGTATACCAATTTTATTAAGAATATATATCAAACTTCTCAATTCGAAGATGTCCATGATCCATATGGTGGAGTAGAAATAGGGAATGGAGGAGTTATTCATCTATCAAAACTTATTTCCGCGGGAAGGAAAAAATTTTTCGATGATAAAATTCTGATCAATGAAAAATTTGATGATCAAAACCTTCGGATCCTGGATTCATCCATTCGTTACAAAAATATTCAAGCCAGAAGGATCGTTTTTTGTATGGGACATCAGAATGCCCGCAAAGGTTTTTTTTCATGGCTGCCATTCAGGCCGGTTAAGGGGGAAATTCTTTATTTGAAACCTTTTCATCCGTTTGACAAAATATTTAATAAAGGTTGTTTTGTCACGCCTCCCGTTGATGGGACTTGCAGGTGTGGCTCGACATACGACTGGAGGGATTCTTCCTGCAGTCCTACGGAAAAAGCCAGGAAAGAAATAATGGAAAAATTTGAGAAACTTTTTAAGATTGATGCGGAGATTTTGGATCAAAAAGCGGGCATTCGGCCGGCAACATTGGACAGAAGGCCATTCATCGGAATACATCCTGAATATGAATCTGTGGGGATTTTTAATGGTTTAGGAACGAAGGGAGTATCTTTGGCTCCGTATTTTTCTGATCAATTTGTCGGGTATTTGGAGAATAGTTCAAATCTTGACGAGGAAGTAGATATTAAACGGTATTATTCATTATATTACAATTCAGTTCGACATAGATAAGTAGGTAGTCACGTGAAACAGCTTTATTTATTCCTCATAGCAACATTTTTATCGATTACGTGTGCAGTGGGTCAACGGGCGCAGGTGGAATTTGGTAAAAACAGGATGCAGTTTAAAAATTTCAACTGGCGATATTACAGCACTGAAAACTTTGAAATATATTTCTACGATGGTGGAAATGAAATTGCCAGGCTTGGAGCAGAATACCTGGAAGAAGAATTTGAGCGTATAACAGACATTCTCGGCTACTCATCTTATTATAAAACAAAAATTTTCCTCTACAATTCTATCTCTGACCTTCAGCAAAGTAACGTCGGCATCAATGAAGCTGGTTTTGACATTAGTGGGAAGACCGATTTTGTCCGTTCTCAGGTTGAGATTGCCTACCCGGGTACCGTAGATGGATACAAAAAGGAGCTCAAGTACAATGTCGCTGCAATGCTCATCAATGACATGATGTACGGAGGAAGCTTGTCTGATATGTTCCAATCTTCGTACCTGCTTTCATTACCTGATTGGTTTATTAGCGGCGCAGCATCCTATGTTGCCAATGGATGGGATCTGGAAATGGATAATTATATCCGCGACCTTATGCAGGATAAGAAGCTTAAAAAAGTTACATCTTTTGAGGATGATGAAGCAAGATTAATCGGGCAATCAATCTGGAATTTTATAGCCGAACGATATGGAGAAAGCTATATTTCTAATATCCTTAACCTGACCAGGATTGTCAGAAACGAAGAAAAAAGTATAGCAGGAACGATCGGTGTTTCTTATAAGAGATTTATCGCGGACTGGAATTCATTTTACACAGGTCAGTCAGATTTTGTTGTTCAGAATTATGTTTTTCCTGACAAGGAAAATCTTGTAAAAAATTACAACAGGGATGACTATAATTTTAATAAAGTAAAATTAAGTCCCGAGGGAAATTACCTGGCTTACTCAAGAAATGTGAGAGGCCGATACAAAGTTTTTGTTAAGAACCTGAACACGGGTAGAGAGAAAGTCCTTTTACGTGCAGGTTTCAAAGTGATCAACCAGGAGGTGGATTACAATATGCCTCTCCTTAGCTGGCAGTCTGAGGGAGTCCTGGGCATCATATATAATAAATATGGCAAAAACTGGATTGCGGCTCACACCATTGGTTCAGGCGCTACTGTTAGAAAGGAGCTTTCAAGGATTAACCAGATCACGGATTTTGATATCGCTAAGGGAAGTAACCTGGCTGTTGTTAGTGCGGAGAGAAATGGAAACAATGACCTCTATCTGGTTAGCTTAAAGAGAAATTCAATCAAAAGGATTACAAACGATCTTTATGATGATATTAATCCAAGTTTTATTCCGGAAACGGCTTCCATTGTTTTCAGCTCAAACCGAACAACAGATAGTGTTTTTAGTCAAAACAAGAAGATCTCTCAGATTTCAGATGTCTACAATATTTTCATTTACAATATTGATTCTACAAAATCAACAGTCCATCGCGTAACCAATACATTAACGAAGAATTTTAAACCCCTTGCCCCCAATGCAAATGAGATTTACTTTTTGAGTGAGCAACAGGGAGTCCGAAATGTTTTCAAGTACGATTTAGGGAATAAGTTGTTCTTTCAGGTAAGTAATTTTGGTGTCAACCTTGAAAATTATGATATACCCAGCTCAAAAGACAAACTCGCATTTACAGCTTTTTATAATAACAAATCGAATATTTACCTGATCAATGGGTATGACCTTGATAGAAATATTTTTACCACACAAACCAAGCGCCAGCAATTCATCAATGCCAAGCGGGTTGCTGAACGATTACTCTCCAACCAGAAAAAAAGGATAGAGTCTCCTGATGGTGGCGATGAAGATGAAACAGTTGATGAAGAAATTGAAGATAGGAGCGTGCCTGAAAGAACTTCATTACTCGATCAGTTTGATCTGGATACTACAAAATATGTGGATACACAGCACTACATTTTTGAAGAGACTCAGCCCTCAAAAACGGGAGAGCAAGTGGAAGAAAAGACTGATGAGAAAACCACCGATAGCGATGGGGAAAGTGATCAGTATGTCGATACCGATAATTATGTTTTTGATACAGATGTGGTCAAGACAACTGAAGAGAAAACAGGGTCTTTCCTAAATAAATACAGAAAACTGCGAAAAGAAAGAGACCTGGTCGGTCCGCTTGATTATAAAACAAGATTTACCGCAGATAATGTTGTGACAACCTTTGTCATCGATCCTCTAATGGGCTTTGGATTAAATTTCCAGGCGCAAATGAATGATCTTCTTGAGGATCATAGCTTTAAAGGAGGGATATTTGTTGCCACAGACTTGAGAAGTTCAAATTTTTATGGTGAGTATAATTATCTAAAGCATCTCATTGATTTAAAATTCAGGTATGATCGTAAGAATGTTTACCGCGATTTTAACCAGATATCTGCGCAGAAGTACATTATGAATAAATTTGAGACAACAGCCTCTCTTCCGCTAAATGTTGCCACACGACTTTCTGTTACACCATTTTATTCTTTCACAAGATATTTTGAATTGGATCCTGACGGATACATATTTCAGCAAGGACCTCCGCTTACCTCAACCAATCATTACCTGGGCGTAAAAACTGAATTGGTCTTTGATAATACAGTCAGTACAGGGCTCAATGAACTTCAGGGAACGAGAGGGAAAATCGGGTTTGTTCATTGGGAAGGAATGAACAATCCTCAAAACAATTTTTCAAACATTTATCTTGATATAAGAAATTATCAGAAAATTCACCGTGAAATTGTCTTTGCTACACGATTGTTTTATGGAAGATATTGGGGGCCGGGACAAAAGACATATCTGCTGGGTGGAATGGACAACTGGTTGTTTAATAAAACCCGAAACGAAAATACGACAAACGAGGAAGGTGTCGATGAGCTTGGTTTTAAACAAATGCAGGACAACTCTGACATCTTATTTTTAGAATACGTGACGAGCCTGAGAGGTTTTGATTACAATACGTTTAATGGTAGTAACACCATCTTGTTTAACGCAGAGCTAAGATTTCCTTTTATTAAATACTTTTACAGAGGCCCTATTTCTTCCAATTTCCTTAGAAATATGCTGCTCATAGGCTTTTACGATATTGGATCGGCATGGACGGGAAGCTCACCTCTTGCAACTGTCAACAGCATCAATACTGAAATTATTAAACCTGAAAATAACCCGTTCCAGGCTATCATACAGAATTTCAGAAATCCATTTCTTCAAAGCTACGGTTTTGGCTTGCGGACCGTTCTGTTAGGGTATTACATGAAATTTGATCTTGCTTACCCAATAGAAGACGGTATCAGGAAAAAGCCGAAGTTCTACGCTACCTTTGGATTTGACTTCTAATTCACACGTTTAAATTTAAATATGAAATTATACTACAGGGAAACCGGGAAGGACTTTCCATTTATCATTCTTCACGGCCTGTTTGGTATGTCTGATAACTGGATGTCGTTTGCCAGAAAATTAGGAGAGGAGTATCGTGTCATAATGCCAGATCTCAGAAATCATGGCAATTCCCCTCAGAGTAATGATTGGAACTATGAAGCCATGGCAGATGATCTTCATGAATTAGTTGAGTCTCTGGATTTGGATAAGTTCAATCTAATGGGCCATAGTATGGGAGGTAAGGTAGCAATGAATTATGCACAAAAGCACCCTGACCATTTGAACAAGCTCATTGTAGTAGACATTGCCCCAAGATATTATCCGGTTCATCACCAGAAGATCATTGATGCATTGAAAAGTGTCAATTTGAGTACAATAAAGACCCGTTCTGATGCTGAAGATCAGCTGGAGAAGTACATAGATGAATGGGGTGTCCGTCAATTTCTTTTGAAGAATCTTGGCAGAAATTCCGATGGGTATTACTGGAAGTTTAATCTCGATGTTATCAGTGACAAAATCGAGAATGTTGGGGAAGCTTTATCGGAAAAGAAGGTGTCAATTCCTGCTTTATTTGTTGGAGGAAGCAAATCAGATTACATAGGTGATTCCGATAAGGAGGAAATAAAGAAGATCTTTGCTGATCCCGTCATTGTCCATATAAAAGATGCCGGCCATTGGGTGCATGCTGATAAACCGGATGAGCTTATGGACACAATCACCCAATTTCTTAATTATAAATCTACCTGAATTTGCTAATAAGGTAAAAGATCAGAGTAAGGACAGCACTTATGATCAGGCTGGTTACTAAGGGAAAATGAAAGGAAAAGTTTTCTCTTTTTACGGTGATATCTCCGGGGAGCTTGCCAAAAGGAAGTCCTTTTCCAAAATAAAAGATCAATCCTATAATTATCAGCACGATTCCTATTGCGATTAGAAGTTTTCCCATATTTTTATTCATCATAGTTTACTAATGGATTATTCTAATAAAGGAAAATTATATTTGATTCCAACGGTTTTGGCCCCGGAAACACATGATTTTAGTCTTAGTCAGGAGGTCATACGAGTAATCAAAGATGTCAATTACTTTTTTGTAGAGAATTTACGTACTACGCGACGATTTATTAGCTCGCTCAAAATTGATAAAGTCATAGATGAGATCCACTTTATTCAGCTGGACAAGGATAGTGAAATAGAAGAGCTTTATGATCATTTTCAGTTTTTGCAATCAGGAACGGATATGGGGGTGTTGTCGGAATCCGGATGTCCGGGTATAGCCGACCCGGGGTCTCTTGCGGTTGGTCTGGCACATGAAATGGGAATAAAAGTAATTCCTTTGGTAGGCCCATCTTCACTGTTATTAGCTCTCATGGCCTCCGGTTTTAATGGACAACAATTTACTTTTAACGGGTATCTGCCAATAGAAAAGCATGAGCGAAAACGAGCCATTAAAGCCCTCGAAAATGAAGTGTTGCGAACAAATTTCACCCAGATCTTTATTGAGACTCCTTATCGAAATGACAAAATGTTGAGTGAACTCATTTCTGTTCTCAATCCCGGAACCAGGCTATGTGTTGCAGCTAACCTGACAGCGCCGGACGAATTTATACTAACATTGCCCGTGCTAAAATGGAAGAAGTTAAGGAAAACGATTGGGAAAGTTCCTGCTATTTTTCTGATTGGACAGTAATCAATCGATGTAGAGATTAATCACTCTTCTCTCGATAAATTTCAAAATATGCTCAGCTGTTTTTTCTGAAGGATTATTTAATAAGTCTCCAATTTTGTGTAGCTGTTTGTTGATCAATATTTCATCCCAACAGGAAATTCTCAATAACCTCACCTTAGAAAACCTCGAATAGATATCTTTTAGAAAATCCTGGTATGCACGCAATTTCCATCCGGAGGCTCCATTCAACCCAAAGTCACCCGGTTGTTCAGCTTTTCCAAATAAATTTTCTGCTTCCGGATTGGTCCAAAGCCCGGGAGCAGATCCACTTTTTAAACACTCTTTTTCATATTTATTACAATAGTTTCTCACTTTGTCAAGTTTGATGCCCGGGAAATTTTGATAGATGTCAGAGCGAAAAGTTTTCAAGCGATACCGGTTGTAAGACAACTGATCATCGTATTCCAGGGCAAATTTCCTTGACTCAAAAAAATACCCATTTATCCTCGTTTCAGGTAATTCTTTCCTTCCTGCAAGTAATTCCAGAACATTTATTAGTTCCTTTTCAAAAGGGGTAGAAATCAGTTTTTTAGTCTCGATAAAAGTGATATTATCATTTTCGAGATATTTTAAGGACAAAATAGACTTTAGATTTTTTTCTTTGAGAGTACGCATAAAAAAGGCCTTGTTTTCAAACAAAGGCCCAAATTTCTTCTAAAATACGAGAATGATAAATTCTTTGGTCTATTTTTTTGGTTTGATAATACCAAAAGCAGGATCTTTTACTTGATCGACATAGGTTTGATAAAACTGATCGAAAGCTGCTTTGATCCAATAAACATAGGCGGATGGATTTTTTTCAAGGTCAATTTTCAAATCGTCGATATCCATCCATTTCCAGTCGCAGACTTCTTCAGGATTAGGATCAGGTGCGCCTTCAAACCTACCTAAAAATACATGATCATATTCATATTCTGTTAAGCCATTGTCCAGATCTACGCGATACAGGAATTTAAAAAAGGGATTTAGTTCGCAATCGAAACCCATTTCTTCCATTAACCTTGTGTGTATAGTTTCTTCAATATTTTCTCCTTTGAGAGGGTGGCTACAGCAGGTATTGGCCCACAACCCGCCAGAGTGATATTTGGAATATGCTCTTTTTTGCAAAAGCAGCTGATTATTGGAGTTGATCACAAACAATGAAAATGCCCTGTGCAATTGACCTTCCTGATGAACTTGCATCTTTTCACCAAAACCCACCACCTTGTCGTTTTGATCTACTAGTATTAATTCTTTTTGCATGTATCTGGTTTAATATAAATTTTACGTCTTTTAGTAATTCTTATTGTTTAAACTTATAGTCTACTAATTCAATTAATTGTTTTTTGAAGTTTTCATTGGCATCGATTTCATCCAGGTATTTCATAGCCTGATGGTATTTCTCCCAAATAATCGTTTCAAAATCCATGTCTTCCTTAAAATTTAAATGCAGATAGTTTTTCAAGTCTCTTTTTAATTGAATAGCTACTCCTAAGTCATTGCCAAAATTATAGACGAGATTTTGGTTTTTTTCTGAAGCGTCAGCGAGAATAGCACCAATTTTTGAGGCAGCGGCAAAAGTAGAGGCAGATTTATATTCAATGCATGTTAAGTATTTTTCCAGACTTATATTCTCACTATCTCTTAAATACAGTTCCATTTGTTTGCCCTCAATCATCATCGAGGCAGTCTGATTAAAGACCTTCATCACATTTTGAAAATGTTTGTCGTCTACATTTGATAAATACTTAAAGCCAATGATAAACATAATATCACCGGTAATAATGGCTTCACTCTTGCCAAACTTTTGCTGGACAGTTTCACTATTACTGCGATGCTGAATCTCATCAATGATGTCTTCGTGAATCAAAGAAGAATTGTATAACATTTGAAGAGCAATTGCCGGATTCAGGGCCTGCCGGTTATCACCACCAAACATCTCACAAGAAAGAAGCAACAACATAGGTCTTAGCAATTCCTTTTCATCTTCATTGGTATGATAATAATTAACCGAACGATAGATTTGATCGTATTCGGGATTGTAATCTACACCTTGAAACTCATTTTCATATAACTTAGTTAATCTGTCAATTACCATTGATTTTTAGTTGGTTTAGTCCGTTTTTAAGTGTTCGCCCATACTTCATGCAATATCTGCCTAATGTCCAGATGGGAAAAACATTTCTGTATGAGGTATAAGTGATCATGCAGTTTCTATTAAAAACTCCAGATATATCCTGTTGAGGCCAATCTCCATTTTCATCCTGCATGGATAGTAAATATTTAATTCCATTATCAATCACTTCCTGATGGGGGTATTCAGTAGCCAACAGGGAAAGCAGCGCCCAACTGCTATTTACAATTTGTGATTGGTCATTTTGTATGTATTCACCTTTTACACAAGAATGATAGGTTTCACCCCATCCTCCGTCATTTTTTTGTTTGGAAACGAGGAAATGGCATGCTTCATTTATCGCGTGATCGATGTTTTTGTTGTCAAAATTTAATTCTCTTCCTATGGAGAGGGCTTCCACTCCAAACCATGTTCCATAAGTAAAACACACTCCCCACGATCCCATCCACGATCCATCTTTTCTTTGTTTTGATAAAATGAACCGAATACCTTTTGCAATGGATGTTACAATGGTCTCAGGATTGTAGTCAGGGTAGTTCTTATGGAATTCATAAAGTGATCGGATACAAGCCGATGTACATTCTACGTATGAATAATCGATCATGATATCTCCAAAGATTTCAGATGCATTGAGCAATTCCAGCCATTTACCACTTCTGGTATTTTCATAGGTTGCCCATCCACCGTCTTTATTTTGAAAGCTCAGGATCAATTCAGCAGCTTGAATGAGTCTTTCATCTGAAATTATGTTTTCTATGTTCAGATATTGCCCCTGACATGAGTGTGCTTTCAAAACAGCATGTAGTCCTTCTGCTGTGCAATCGGAAATTGGCCAACCATGGTCCAAGGTAGAAAATGGCCACCCACCCACAGAAGGATGCCGGAAGAAACGATCACCTTTTTTCACTTCTTCTCGTACCTGGCTTTGATCAAGGTAATCATAGGCTTTTTGAATGGTTTTTTGGAAGGCATCACAATTCTCATCTTCCAAAATCGCCTGAACGGCAAAAGCTGTATCCCATAGTTGAGAACCATTGTAGCCGTTCATTTTAATTCCATCTTCAGCCAGCCAAAGGTAATCAAACCATCTATCCACGTGCTTTTTGAATTTATCAGATGAATTGCCATATGCATGCCATATGCATAAGGAGTTGATCACCTGATTGACCGGTCCGATATCTATATATTCGGTTTGTTCATCTTCCGCATCAACGTAATCCAAAGTAAATTGCAAAGCCTTTTTCCTCAGTGCAGTCGAATGTCTTGATTCATAAATATTTAAAAGAACATTCAGTACGTTTAATGTGCCTGAAGTTTCATGAAACCGGTCTGTTTCTGAGACATTGTTTCGTTGCTTTGACCAGTTAATTTCATTGTAATTCTCGACGTAGATTTCTTTTCGGATCTCCTGAATCAAAGGTGTAATTTCGCCTTTCACCTTATGTCCATAGCAATAAGACATCGGCATATAAACCATTCGACTATGGCACCAATACCTCCATGGATGAAATTTGAGAAACTTTGGCAATAACCAAAGTTCAGGCATCAAACTATTACATCCTTCCCATTCATAAACTCCTAAAACAGATAAATAAAATTTTCCCCATGAGGGAATTCCTGTTGCACCACCATTAGATATGATCCAATTTCTCCCTTGTTCCAGGGCTTTTTCACCCGGATCTACCCCGAGTAGTCTGAGCGCTACATATTGCAAGATTGTTCCAAAAAGGGTTGAGGCCCCCTCAATATGCAGGCCCCATCCTCCATCCTCATTTTGATGGTTGAGCATGTATTGCTTCATCAATACCTGGAAATGTTCAGGGAATGGAGTACTTGTAACGTAAGACACGATAATCAATCCTGGAAGCAAAAATAACGGACCCCCGTAGTCTCCGGGCCAGTGCCCGTCTTCATCCTGTAATTGCTGATAAAAGTGAATTCCTTTAAAGCGTGCTTTATAAGCATTTTGAATCAATGAATTTTTAAAATTATAAGGATGATTGAACCATTCCGGGAATTCAACTTCTTCGTGTTTGGTTTTTTGATTCCTGTATATCTTATCTGCAGAATTCGGATTATCGGAGGAGTCAAAAACAAAAGATGAAGTCATCTTATCAAGATAACTTTTGTCTTGAATCGCATTTTTAAAGTTTTCAATCGTCGGAATATATTCCCAGCGTTGACGGCCATCTCGGCAGATCAATTTCCATCTTGACCAATAGTATTTTTTATCAAGTCTGGAGCTCTTGGTCTGGGTTTCCTGTACATCACTAAGCATACTCATAAATTAAATTTAAGAGCTTAAAAGCGAAGTTGAGTTAAAAAATATTTTTTATATATAAATGAGATATTCAAACGTCCGGATAAAATACTCGTACCATATTTATTGTTGTTGCAAAAAAATTATATTTTTGAGCTGACAGATAACATTCACATGTTTTTTCTATTTGTGACTATAAATTGTTATGTCTAAAGAGATGAACTTTTTAAAGGGTTTAAAAATTTTAATTGAGATAAACGGACGAGGATGATCAAGGAATCTATACTATATATTGGACTCGCACAATCGTTATTTGCCTCATTAATTTTATTTACCAAAAGGAAATCTTCTGTTGCCGATATTATTCTGGCAACCTGCCTTCTAGCTATTGCTATCCGATTTTTTGTTCAGGCAATGAAAGTAGAAAACGTCATAACTACAGAGACAGATTTTTCAATTTTTATTATTCCATTAACTTTCGGTCCATTCCTATATTTATACACCAAATACTTAGCTGAAAACAAGCAAAAGTTTGAGACCATTCATTTACTTCATTTCCTCCCATTTGTAGTCGTTTTTTTAAGCTATCTTCTTTTTTTTCACGATGATATCAGTTTCGACGAAGTCAATTATTTTCAACTGAATCAGTATTTATGGATCAGGATTATTGTTGGTTTGATTTTTTTTGGAAGCATTCTTATTTACACCATTTTTTCAATTATTAAATTAGTTGAGCTAAAAAAAGTAATGAATATCGGATACAATCCAATCGACAAAACCAGGCTAAACTGGTTGATTTTTATAGTTTTATTTTTCAGTATTCTGTTTTTAATGTATTTCTGTCTGGGATTGATAAACGCTGTCAATTTTGAGCAGCGCTTTGATATTATCGGGTATTCACAGATTGGTTTAACCCTTCTTGCATTTTCAATCAGCTACTACTACTTGCAACAACCGCAAATTTTTCAATCCCAGGAATCTCAGGTTACGGATGCTAAAAGCAATGACGTGAACGGTGATCATAAGATCAGGTTCCCTCAGGAAAGAGCAGAAGAATTAAAAACTATACTTCTTAATTATATGGAGGAGAAAAAACCTTTCCTCAATACAGAGTTGACGCTCGAAGAACTTTCTTCAAAGATTAATGTTTCAAAGTATGACCTGACTTTTTTGCTGAACAACTATATTGGAAAAAACTTCTTTACTTTTATCAATGAATATCGGTTGAGGACAACGATTGAAAAGCTTGAGAGCAAGGAGTACGATCACCTGACAATTATTTCCATAGCTTACGACAGTGGATTTAATTCCAAGTCAACTTTTAACAATTTATTTAAACAGCATACCGGCCTTACCCCTTCTCAATACAAGACTAAACGTAATGGGTAGTTCGGATTATTTATTTGAACTCAATTAAATGTTTTTTGGACGCGGATTTTTAGCAGACTGCATAATTTGCACCAAAATGCCAACTAGATGATCATAAGTTTAATTCACTCACTATCCCGACCTGACGAACTTTCCGCCATGATCAGGTTAAAAATGTCTCAAAAAGCCAATAAGACCACAGCAGTTCCTTTGGGTTTTGTAGCCAAAACAATGGAACCCAGGGAATTTTGCTATGCTGTTTTAGACAAAGTTTCCAGGTCATTTGCTGCCGTTATCCAACAACTTCCACCCGATCTTAAAGATCCGGTATGTGTTTTTTACCTTGTATTGAGGGGCCTTGACACGATTGAAGACGACATGAGCCTGGAAAGTTCTAAAAAGATCGAATTACTTAAATCGTTTCATGAAAAACACTACTCTCCAAAATGGTTTATTGAAGGAATTGGAGAGGATAGGGATTATCAGGTATTGCTGGAGAATTATGAAAAAGTCATTCTCACCTTTCAGAAATTAGAGGAGCCTTACCAGGAGATCATCACTAATATTTGCAGGCAAATGGGAGAAGGAATGGCCAGGTTTGTCAATAAGAAGGTTGAAACGGTTGAAGATTATAATCTTTATTGTCACTATGTTGCCGGTCTTGTGGGAATCGGATTGTCTCAATTATTTTCTATTTCGAAACTGGAGGATGAAAACTTAATGAAAGAGACAGATCTTGCAAACTCGATGGGCTTGTTTTTACAAAAAACCAATATCATTCGGGATTATACGGATGACCTTAGAGAGAGTCGGATATTCTGGCCTACAGAAATCTGGAGCAAATACGGAAATGAATACAGAGATTTTTTTGATCATCCGAAAGGCAAAAACTCTATTCATTGCTTAAATTCAATGATCACGGATGCATTACAGCATGCAACTGATTGCCTGAAATATCTGGGGATGATTAGGAATCCGAACGTTTTTAAATTTTGTGCTATTCCCCAGGTTATGGCCATCGCTACACTTTCAAAATTGTACAATAACCACCAGGTGTTCATTGAAAATGTGAAAATCAGAAAGGGATTGGCAGCCAAATTGATTTTGCAAACAAAATCCATGGATGATGTTAACCTGATTTTTTCAGGGATGATCAAAAAAATAATATCCGGACTGGAAAAGAATGATCCGAATTATCAATTTGTTTTGGAAATAGAGCAAAAAATTTTCCAAATAATCAGGGAGGGAAGTAGATCAACTTTGACAAATTAATCCATATATTTAATTCCTTTAATCCTTTCAGGAATTGACAAAGTCAACTAAATATGATATTTGTATAGTTGGTGCCGGAGTTGCGGGGTCAGCTCTGGCTAGTTATCTGTCCAACCAGGGATTGACGATAGCTATTATCGACCAAAATTGGGAAGAGCCCGATGAGATCATTGGTGAATTACTCCAACCTAGTGGAGCCTTAAAACTCCGGGAGATGGGCCTGGCAGATTTCAGCGAGGGGTTTGATGCACAACCAATAAAAGGATATGGTCTTTATTTGAATGGAGATAGTTTCAATATTCCATATTCCGATCAAAAAGACAATGATAAAACCGGATATGGCTTTCGATATGGAAGATTTGTGCAGAAGCTAAGGTCATACCTAAAAGATAAGGATCACATTCATTTGATCAATGGGAAAGTAATCGACCTTATTTATGATGGAGCTCAATTGGAAGGAGTCATTTATCAGGATAAACTTTCCAATCAAAAGAAAAAGCTAAAAGCTACTCTGACAATTTTGAGCCAGGGAAGCTCTGTGCGATTGACCAAAGACCTGACCAAAGCAAAAATTGATACAAAAGGATTCATGCTAGGGTTGATCCTTGAAAATTGTGAATTGCCTTACCCCAATCATGGCCATGTGATCATAGCCAAACCAGGACCCATTCTCGCCTATCCGGTCACATCGAATAAAATCAGGGTGCTGATAGATTTTCCGAAATATTACGAGAATCCAAGGGGGATGGAAATGAAAACTTATTTGAGGGAAAAAATAGGCCCTCAGATCCCTGAGATTATGCGGAAGTCATTTTATGAGGCTGTAGAAAAAGAGAATTATAAAACCAAACCAACCTGTCTGTTGCCTGCCAAACCTATTTTAATAAAGGGAGCTATTTTACTTGGAGATAGCTTAAATCAGCGTCACCCAACTACCGGAGGAGGAATGACAGTAGCATTAACAGATGTAAAGGCTTTGGGTGATTTAATTATAAAGAATTCTAAGAAAGGATTTGAGAAAAATTTAGGGATTATCTCCAGGGAATTTTATGAAAGTCGATATAAAGAGAATGCAACAATCAATATATTGGCGTATGCTCTTTATAGTGTCTTTCGTCATCCAGTTTTAAGTAAAGCGTGTTTTGACTATTTGCAAAGAGGAGGAAAGTTTGCCCTGGAACCGATGTCAATACTTTCAGGATTGTCACGGGATAGAAAATTACTGATCAGACATTTTTTTATGGTCGCATGGTTTGCTGTTAAAAATATGCTAAAACCAAAACCTACGCTTTCCAGGATTGGGGATTCCATAAAAATTATGCGTGATGCAATTGCCATCATCGTGCCATTGCTTTTACACGAAAAGCCTGCAATTTATTCCACAAATAAATAATGATTATTTTCCCTTCAGTTGATATTTAAAGAGATTTTTGAATTCCGGATCATTTTTCAGATCGGAGTTTCGCATGTTAATGATCCAGCTTTGCAGGTACAACCTTTCGATTTCTGCAGAACTCATATGCTGCAATAATTGTAGATGTGTATATGGTATATTACCTGGGTTCATTGCCTGATCGTATAGTTCTTTATACGATTGAAAAACGAATGGTTACCGGGTGGGTAAGTTTTATCCCAAAAAAGTAATCAAAACTCCGGCAGCAACAGCAGATCCAATGACTCCTGAGATATTGCTTGCCATGGCATATTGTAATAAATGATTTCCCGGATCATTTTTTAGTGCAATGTCATTGGCTACCCGGGATGCCATTGGAACCGCGCTGAGACCCGTAGCACCAATAAGGGGATTGATTTTTTTCTTGTTGAATAAATTATAAATTTTTACAGCGTATATTCCGCCGGTGACAGAAATCCCAAAAGCAAAGAACCCTCCAACAATAATTCCAATGGTCTGAAGATCCAAAAATACATTTGCTGTCATGGTGGCGCCCACACTAAGCCCTAAAAAGATGGTTGCAGCATTGAGTATGGGTCCTGATGCAGCGCTTGATAATCTATCGGTACTTGTCCCGATTTCTTTTACCAAATTTCCAAATAATAGCATCCCTGCTAAAGGAAGCGCTGAGGGTACAATCAAACCAATCATAGCAGTCAATAGAATGGGGAAAATGATCTTGACGGCACGAATATTCTTAATTTCATTTTTAGAGGGGTATAATTTGTCCTGCTGTTTCATATTGATTTGTAACTCCTTTTTATTGCAAGTAAGCCTCACAACAAGCGGAATAATGACTGGAACCAGGGCCATGTATGAATAGGCTGCTATGGCAATTGGTCCCAACAAATGCTCTGCCAGTAAAATGGTAGTATAAATGGCTGTGGGGCCGTCAGCTCCACCAATAATCGCCAGTGATGCAGCTTCTTTGATATTGAATAATCCAGTAGCTAACGCAATGAAGAGTACAGTGAAGATCCCAATTTGGGCTGCAGCTCCAAAAAAGGCCAATCTCAGATTTCTTAGCATTGGACCAAAATCAGTCAATGCCCCAACGCCCATGAAAATAATGGGAGGTAAAAATCCGGTTTTAATGAGTAGATAATAGAGAAAATTAATGATGCCATATTCCTTGGCAATTTCTATGATTGTCATATGAGCAATTCCTTCTGCTTCTTCTGAAGGGACCACACCCATTCCCATTCCATTCGAAAGGACAAGCGGAAAATTGGCAATTAGAATTCCAAAACCTATTGGGATCAACAACAATGGTTCATAACCTTTTACCACCCCCAGGAAGAGTAAAACAAAAGCAATCAGCCACATGAGTATCATACCGGGAGTCAGACCACTAAAGGCAGTCATATGATACAGCTTGTCAAATATTTCCATATTTAGTAAAAGGTTAAAAAATTGGGTTATTGTAGTTTAATTAATACATCGTCCTCATCTACTCCTTCTCCATCACCATAGCAAACTTCCACTACTTTTCCTGATTGATCCGCAGTTATGGCATTGTAAACTTTCATGGATTCTATGTACCCGATGATATCACCGGATTTTATTTTATCACCGACTTTAACCGGCTTTTCTGATGAATCTTTCGTGCGATAAAAACTTCCTTCCAGCGGTGAAGTAATAGCCTTGACGTCTCCAGATATTTGGGGAGAAGGGGTTTCAATGACTTCTGCTTTTTGTTGTGTGGTAGCGCTTCCATTGCTGCCATATGACACTGACACAACAAACTTTTCCCCATTCACATCGATATTAAGCGTTTTGGGCTGAAAATCGTCGCCTGATGCATTTCCAGCAACATCGACTGGTTGACTTGCAGCGGCTTTTTTCTTAGCGAGATCTTCCTCAAATTCCTGTTTAGCTTTACCGGATTTGTAATTTCTGTATTGGGCGGGATGCATAGATAGTTCCATTAATTCTTCATTGTCCTGACCATAATCCCAGCCGTTTTCATCCATTTCTTTTTTGAATTTATCCAATTCATCAGGGTAAAGATCCTGCGGATTTCCAGTAAAGAATTCCCTGCCTTGTTCCTGAGCAAGTTTAACTAACTCGGGTGCTAGTTCACCAGGAAGCTTTCCTTGTTTGCCCAGAAGCATATCCCACGTATTATCATCAATCATGGAAAATCTTTTCCGACCCTTGATCATTTGAATGACATTCATCAAAGCAGTGTTTTTTACATATTGGCTGTATGGGGTTACCAGTGGAGGATAGCCCAACATTGGCCAGATGTATTCCACTTCATCAAATAGTTTTATCAGGAGATCATCCTGGGTCATAGGTTCTTTGCCATGCTTGTCAAGCCATTTGTTCAAGCTCTTAAGGTTATTTTCCAGGTCAGCCATTGTACTTCCCATCATTCCTCCCGGAAGACCAGGACCAATGATCAGTGAATTGATGAACCTGTTTTTCGGATTGATGTAGTATCCCAGAAAATCATCGATAAACTCCTGGGTCAACCTCCTGGTTTCCATGTAGGCGTTCATATTGACTTTCGGAACTTTAAAGCCGGCATCTTTGAGCATTGCGACTACAGTCAACAAGTCTGCATGACCTGTTCCCCAGGAAAGTGGTTCCATTCCCACATCAATTATTTCGCAACCAGCATTGGCAACTTCAAGGATAGAAGCTACTGTAAATCCTGGCGCCGTCTGACCATGATATTGGATCAAAATATCTTTGTGCTTAGCTTTTATTCCTTTGACAATCTTACCTAGTGTGACAGGCCGACCAATGCCGGCCATGTCCTTCATACAAATTTCATCAGCGCCTGCTTTAATCAGCTGATCAGCAAGGTCAACATAATAATCAACCGTATGGATTTTCGAATGCGTAAGAGAGAGCGTTCCCTGAGCGATCATACCGCCCTCCTTGGCATATTTTATGGAATCGATGATATTTCTGGCATCGTTCAGGCCATCAAATGATCTGGCAATATCTACACCCTGTTTTTTCTTTACCTTGAAAAGAAGCTTTCTGACATCAACCGGACATGGGCTCATCCTGATTCCGTTCAAACCTCTCTCCAGCATATGTGTTTGAATTCCAGCCTCATTAAAGGGTTTCGTCCAGGCTCTCACTGCTTCATTGGGGTTTTCGCCAAAAAGTAAATTGATTTGTTCAAAGCCTCCTCCATTTGTTTCAATCCGATCAAAACAGCCCATGTCTATAATAGGTGGCGCGACACGTATTAATTGGTCTTTTCTTGGCATGTATTTTCCGGATGATTGCCACATGTCCCTGTACACCAATGAAAATTTGATCTCCTTTGCCATATCTGAATATTTAAAATAAGTGTAAAATGAGCTTAGTCCACTTTTTTGACTGATTCAACTTTCCCCCTCCCTTTTGTTACAATGTCAACTGCGGATACTATTGCTGCAAGTTTTTTAGAATCTATTTCATGTGAAGGTGCATCTGCTTGGCTAATCACACTTCTGACCGGTTGAGGAAAGTATTTGTTAACGATGAGAATTAACCAATTCCCAAAAACTACGATCAGGGCAAGTATGACAAATACAGTCACCATCCCAACTGCCATTAAAAGAACAGCGGTGCTAAAATCTTCATTCATGATTTTAGAATATTGATTGAGAATATCAAATTTATAAAATTATTATGCATTTGTTCAGCTAAGATGCGAGGTCCGGTTTTATTAATTGCTGACATTTATCATCTTTTACTTTTGGGATAAAAATGATGGTAACAATTTGTCTACAAAAGATCAAATTCAATTATGTAAAAGGAGTGATTGAAAAGACTTTGATGAAATAAATACTTTTCAAAATAAAAAAACCTCGCCAAATGATGAGGTTTCCTTAATACATTAATAATATTCAGAAGACTAATTTCTACTTTGATTATCGTTTTTCTGCCGATAAATATCCTTGCTTACCCTGCGCTGGTCTCTACGAATGTGCCTTCTCTCTCGCCCTGTAACAACGCCATCTGCTTTGGCTCTTTGTTTTTCACGTTGAATATGTCTTTGTTCTCTGGCAAATCTTCTGGCTTTTTTTCCTGTTAGTTCTCCACTTTTCACTCCTTGATCAATTCTTTGAATCTGATTTTGCTGTCTTTCTTCAATAACTGGGGTATTTTGCGCATTCGCCACGGCTAATCCTGCAATAAAAAGTCCGATTGCTAAAGTTAATTTCTTCATGATCTAAAAATTTAAATGAATAATTTGTTTCAATTTTTACCTTAGATGCCGAGGAAGTCTAAAGGTTTAAAGAAAGGGGTTAAATTTTTTATACCGTTCACAATAAATTTTCTTTTGCGGCATAGGAATTAATGGATATTTTACATCGTATTATATTTTTGTATCCATATTGAAATAAGATTTAAACATTTGATAGCATGAGGAGAATAATAAGAAGCAGTATTTATATGGTCCTGCTGTTAGTAATAGTTAGTTGTACAAAAAGTGAGAAAACGACAGTGCAGAAAAAAATAAAAATGGAAGGAAATCCACTATTTACAGAGTTTAATGAAAGGATAGATTTTAATAAACTGACCGCCGACCACGTTGTTGAGGCAACAGACACCATCATATCGTATTTAAAAACTGAATATCAGACACTTTATAATATCGAGAACAGGACTTTTGATAATACCATGTTGGCCTTTGACAACCTGATCGATGACATGACCAAGGTTCAAAATGTTATTTATTTGATGAGTTATACACATCCTGATTCCACGATCCGGAATACCGCTTTGGAGATGAATAATAAACTCGAAAAGTATGCCAATGAGATTTCTTTGGATGAAGATCTTTACAAGGCTGTGAAAGATTATTCCCAAACTAATGAAGCCAAAAGCTTGACGGGTTACAAAGCTTTATTTGTGAAAGAAACAGTAGAGGGATTTGAAAGAAATGGATTTGCGCTCTCAGCTGAAAAAAGAGAGGAGTTAAGGAAAATAAAGGACAATATTACGGAAATTGGAAATTCTTTCAGCAAAAATATAGCTTCCTATGAAGATTATTTACTTGCAACAGTAAGTGAAGTAAAAGGCTTGCCTGAGGATTACAAGAAGGCGAGAAAACAGGAAGACGGGAAGTACAAAATCGACCTTTCTTACCCTTCTTATCGACCATTCATGAAATACAGTGAATCGGATAAAGCAAGGAAAGAACTTTATATAAAATACAACAATCGGGCAGCCGATTCAAATCTGGAGGTTTTAAAGGACTTGCTGGTCGAGCGAGAGAAGATGGCGAAGTTGCTTGGATACAATACTTATGCAGAGTGGCGCCTCGAAGATCGAATGGCCAGGAAGCCTGAAAATGTCTGGGATTTTGAGACAGATCTTGTGAAAAGTGTTAAAACCAAGGCAGATGGTGATTATGACGAATTACTGGAAGCAAAGGAAAAATATACTGATGCTACGAACCCGAAAGTGATCAAACCATGGGAAAACTCATATGTTGAGAATTTGCTGCTGGAGAATAAGTATGAATTGGATGCAGAAGAGGTAAAACAGTATTTTCCGCTTGACAACTCTCTGGATGGATTGTTTAAAATTACACAAACGATCTTTGGGGTAACCTACAAGGAAATTGAAAATCCGTCTGTCTGGCACCCTGACGTCAGGATGTTTGAAGTGTTTGATGGAGAAAAACTGGTTGGCAGATTTTACCTGGATTTCTTTCCTCGTGAAAATAAGTATAAGCATGCAGCATGTTTTGGCATGATAAAAGGAAAAATGACAGACAATGGATATCAAATTCCAACAGCCACGCTCGTATGTAATTTCCCGGCTCCGACAGATGAAATGCCTTCTTTAATGCCACATCAACAGGTAGAAACTTTGTTTCATGAATTCGGACACGTGCTTCATCAAATGCTGACCACAGCCAATCTAAGCTCACAATCAGGAACAAACGTGGCAAGAGATTTTGTAGAAGCTCCATCTCAGATATTTGAGAACTGGGCATGGAATTATGAATCACTTCAACTTTTTGCCAAACATTGGGAAACGGGTGAAGTATTGCCAAAAGACCTTTTTGATAAAATGCTGGCTGCTAAAAATGTAGGCTCCGGACTGGCAACTGAAGCCCAGATCTTTTACGGAACACTGGACATGACACTGCACGATAAATACGATCCAACAAGTGAAAAGTCAACAGATGATGTGGTAGAGGAACTTAAAAATGAGACAACCCATTATCCCTATGTAGACGGCACACATTTTCAGGCTGCTTTTGGACATTTGAATGGTTATGGCGCAAGTTATTATGGCTATTTGTGGTCGCGGGTATATGCCGAAGATATGTTTTCTATTTTCGAGAAAAATGGCATTTTGGATAAGGAAACGGGGATGAGGTATAGAAATATTATTCTCGCAAAAGGTGGCTCTGAGGAACCAATGGATCTCGTTGTCGAATTCCTTGGAAGGGAGTCAAATAACAAGGCATTCTTGAAATCACTTGGACTTTAATTATTTTTCGCAAAGCCTCGCAAGATTCAGGAATTTTGCGAGGCTTTGCGCATTTTACAATTTAATTAGCTTTTTACTTTCTTTAAAAGTCCCGGAATTGATCTCGTAAATATACGTTCCGGGTTTCAGACCGGTCAAATCAACACGGATACTTTGTTCACCGGCATGCTTTACCACTGCATCGATCCTTTTCACTTCTCTTCCTTTAATATCAATGATCCTGAGCAAGACATCTGATTCTCTGTTGATCATGAAGCTGATGGTGGTAAAATCCTTCACCGGATTCGGGTAACAATTCTTCAGGTGGAACCTGTCTTTGATAAATGATTCTTTCGTAGCTGTGATACCGTTGCCGATAATCGGTAAGCGATTATCGATCCAATCTCCAAATCTTGAAGCCTGGATTGCTGAATCATCGGCTTCAAACCAGTCTTTTACGACTGAAGCGTATACTTGTCTATAATCATATTGCATGGTGAGATTACCGTAGTTTAAGTTAGTTAGATCCGGAGCGCTACCAATTACGCCCGGGTTGACATTTTTACCGAATATGAGCATAGGTGCGGCATTACCATGGTCGGTTCCGAAGCTTCCGTTTGAAGCCGCCCGCCGACCAAATTCCGTTAAAGTCATGGTCAAAACCTGTTCTTCTAACCCTCTTGCCTGAAGGTCTTTTTGAAATGCCTGTACAGCTGTGGAAATGAAGTAAAGCAACGCAGCATGATTCCCCATGGTGGAATCAAATTGTGTTACCTGATCTGCGTGTGTGTCAAAGCCACCGATTTTGGTGAGAAATATTTTCGTTTTACAACCTCCCGCCAGAAGCTGAGCGATTATTTTTAACTGTTGATAGAAACTGCTTGTTTGACGACCTGGAGGCGCATTGAATGGATAAGTTGTCGGATATTCTACTGATGCATTGCCTCCTGCCTGATAGACGGATCGCAAACGATCTCCATATTGGAAGGTCTTTTCTTCCATATCCAGAATGTACCTCAACTCATCACCATAGTGTGTGTCGTCGATACTGTCCGGCGGAAGGCCACTGATACTTTGTTCCAGGTCAAAGAAATTTTCATTGGCCGGAATGGAGACGGCAGTTGGGATTCCGATAGGTCGATGAAATGCAAGGGAAATATTGGATCCAAACTCAATAGCCAATGGATCGGGCATAGATGGACTTGGATATGCTTCCGGATATCCGGGAAATTCATGATCCAGGTATCTGCCCATCCACCCGGAGTCAAAATAGTCATCAAAACTGCCTCCCATGAACATCACATCACGGCTTCGGAAGTGCGACCCATTTGCATTCTCATATGAAATACCTTGTACAATGCTGACCCTTGCCCGGTCATACAATTCCTTGATGGATTCCATGTCAGGATGAATCCCAACCTGATTTTCTATTGGAAGTGAGCTGTCAAGGTGAATGTATTTTCTGGGGCCATTGTCTGGAATGGCGATATTGGGTCTGAGATTATAATATTCTGCATATTGGTCGACTGGAATGATGGTATTCAAGCCATCGTTCCCACCATGCATTTGTATCAGGATCAATACCTTGTCATTAGCGCTTGTGGATGCCAGCCTGGCCAGATGACTGCCTTTTGCCATCACACTAATGGGAATGGAGTTCAGCATGATCGGCGCTGAGGCCATTAGCGGTAATCTTTTTAAAAAATTTCTTCTTTTCATTGTTTAAGGAATTGAGGTCAAATTACATTAGTTGGTATTCGGGGGAATTGATCAAAGCAGCCACCAGGTATTGAATGTGCGTGATAATGATATCAAATGAATTATTGCTCAACACATTAGCCCAGCTTTGTTGATCTTGCAATAAAACTGAATGAAAGTAATCACGTCTTTCTGCTGTGATTGCTTCAGGTAACATGTTTTCAATGAAATGATCCAGAATAGCAATGTCACTATCTGTATCGATGCCTTCATTGGTTACATATGTCCCAAGGATAATTTGAAACAGAACTTCGCCCATTTCATCCCTGACACCGTTTATTAGTTCACCACCTAATTGATATCTGGACATGAGGTTGTTTGGTGTGATCCAGTTTCTGTAAAAACCGGGAACCTGGTGATATGCATCATATCCCACCACATCAAAAGGTTCGTAAAAATCCAATCCCTGGCCAGCCAACATACCATATGGGTTGAGGATTCGGCTCCATGATTCATAATGCCTGGTTAAATTGGAGGCTTTATCAGGCATTTGCACGCTGAAAAACCTCATTGCTCCTATCGTAAGATCCAGAGGAGATTTTATTATTGCTCCAACGTTATCATCTGTAGTAACACCGTTGTCTTCGTCATAAAAATGCTGACTTCTGAACAACTGATCCAAAACCGGGGCAAATTCATAGTCATTATTTCGGAATGTTGTTGCAAGCGGACCTATGATATCATTTTCCACCTCCTCGGGGATATCATAATAAACAAAATATCTGTACAACCTCCGGCATATGTATTTTGCTGTCTCTTCCTGAGCGAAAATCATTTCCACATATTCATCCAGCTCAGTCATTACATCATCCATGGAGTTACTTGCAGGAGTGATGGTCATATTTTGAAACTTCTCACTGAAGGTTTTAGGATCATCATCATGTTGTGAAGCAGTCAGGCCATCTCCTTTCAATACTCCTAAAGCTACCCCTGTTTCGACATCGATGTTTGAGAAAGATGTGTCAACGTCCCATCCTGATAGTAGTCTTGCTCCTTCCTTTACGTCCTGTTCTGTATAGTTGGTATAATCTGTCGGGCCTATTTGCGGACCTTTGCCGATGGTATAAAGCTCCAGGAACTCTCTTGCGAAGTTTTCCTGCACGCTTCCTTTCACATTTAACCTTCCATCCAGGTTATAAAGCATGGCATTGTCATAGCATATTTTTTTGCAAATAGACTTATAATTTCCCAATGCATAATATCTGAACAAGGCCAATTGATAATAGACAGCGGTGCTTTCCGGCACACGGGAAATGATTGTTGTTAGGAGCGTATGGTAAAACCATACCATTTTTTCAGTGATGGACGTTCCATCATTCAACATCAGATCACCCCACCAGGCTTTAACATATTCCTTAAGATCACCTTCCTCACTATTGCTGTCGTTAGGTCGCGGCGAAACCCAATCCTGACTAGTTGCTGGATCAACCGGCGGAGCTGGTGGAGTTTTTTGGGCAAAAAGTACATTTAATGCCTGGTCTATAGAATAGGTCGCAAAAGTATCAATGTCTTGTTTGGTCGGTCCAAAGGTCGCTCTTCTAAGTAAATGAGCGGCTCTTTTTCTACCCAAGGCTGCGCCACTTATAGGGTTTATACTTGCCATAAAGCGTTAACTGTTTATCGTTTTGAGGTTGATTGAAAAAATAATGAGGGTTAAAAATCTATAAAAAATGGGTTACAATTTGGTGTTTAAACCAGTAATTCTTACAAGGTAAAATATTTGGCACAATGAAAACCTAAAAATTGACGTTTACGTGTAAATTAACGTTTCGTAACATTCGCGTAACATTCGAATATTGCTTATTATGTTTTTTGTTTCAAAAATTATCAATCATTGAATTAATCATACTAATACCAATGATTGTTTGCGAAATTCAAAATATTATATTAAATTAGCTTTTTAATATTAACGTAACTCTTAGAGAAAGGAGAAGATTATGAAAACTACTTATGAAAAATTAGCACAAAACGGTATCAACAGCTGGTTATTCGGAAAGTCAAAGAAAAAAAGTTACGGATTGCTGTGGGTTATTATTATAGCAATTATTACGATGGGTATTATTATCTAAATTTATAGAGCATGGCGATTTAAACGCCATGCCTTAATTTTATTAGCTTCCTTTTGCTTCGTCCCTGATTTTTTGTACCTCTTCGGCAGTCACTTCACTGGCTTTATTACCAAAACTTTGTCGCACGTAACTTAAAATATGGGCGATTTCTTCACTTGTCAAATAATCCATTGCAGGCATTAGGTTGTCATACTCAACACCTTTTACAGTAATTGGTCCTTCCAGTCCATTCACTAATGAAGAGACTAACCAGTTTACATCACCATTGACATATTCCGATTCCTGTAAGGGAGGGTACATGCCCGGAACTCCACTTCCATCCAACTGATGACAAGCTCCGCAATGTTGTTGAAATAGGGATTTTCCCGGATGTTCCACTTCTGCCTCAGCCTGAGTTTCACTTTTTGCAGGTGGAGCGTAAGTTTCCGTAGATTCCTTTTTGCCTCCACAAGAGAATATTAATGCTGCAGATAGGATGGTAAATATTCGAATAATCATTTGCTAATTTTTTAGTTAATGCATCGATTTAAAATATTTCTCAACATTTTCCAAAAACTATCTTCACGAATGGGAAATTTTTATTCCTTTATTTTCTTAATTCTATTTCCAGAATGGTATCAACTTCCACTCTTTTCGATTGTGGAATTTGGATGACATAGCCCAAATCCGTCCTGACAAATTTAGCTTTGCTTTTATCGTCAAAAAATCTTACTTCATTTATTTTATCTTTCAATTCGATAAATAGTGATTGATCATCCAAGTCCAGAACATGCACATAAATCTTATCTCCGGCTTTATTTATGGTTGTCACACCCCAGGGTTTGGGAGGGATCGGGCCGCCCCTGGTCTCGTAAATGGTTTCACCATATTTATCCATCCATTGGCCAATTATTTTTAATGTGTCAACATTCTCCTTCTGAATTTTTCCGTTGGGAAGAGGGCCGGTGTTTAGTAAAAAATTAGCATTATACCCTGCCGCTTTGACGAGTGTATGAATGAGCGTTTTGCTCGATTTAAACCTACGGTCTTTGATATTATATCCCCAGGATCCGTTCATCGTTTCGCACATTTCTAAGGGCAGATTAGAGATGGAGCCTGTCTGGTTAAAGCCCATGGTATTGTGTCCGGGCAAATCTCTTTCAAACATTTGAAAATCCTCTCCATCATAGGGGGCTTTGTGGTGATTGCTACCTATTAGCGCTGTTGGTTGCAACTTGTGAATTAATGAATAAGTCTCTTCCAAATGCCAGTTTTCATTGGGTTTATCCCACATTCCATCAAACCAGATCCCACCGATTGGCCCATAATTGGTTAGTAATTCGGTCAGATGGGTATTCATATAGTTAATGTACCCATCCCAATTTCCCTCTTCTGGCCGGCCAGTGTAACCTTGTCCGGTATGTCCTCGCGGATAATAGTCCGGGTGATGCCAATCTAATTGAGAATAATAGAAGAATAGCTTGATGCCCTGCCGGTCGCACTCTTCTTTTAGTATTTTTAGGATATCCTTACCATATGGGGTACGTTCAACCACATCATAATCGCTTGTTTCCGAATCAAACATGGCGAAACCATCATGATGTTTACTGGTGATCGTAATATATTTCATTCCGGCTTCTTTCACCATTGTCACCCATTCATTTGGGTCAAATTCAATAGGATTGAAATAATTGGTAAGATTTTCATAAGCAACTATAGGAATTTCCTTGCTATTCATAATCCATTCCGCTATCCCCATATCGCCTCCACCGGCCATTTGACAATAAACTCCCCAATGAACAAATAAACCGAATTTGGCATCCTGGAACCATTCACGGGCTTCAAGGTTTCCCTGACTTGGTTGATAGCTTTCCTGACTTATAGCGGAATGGATAACAGAAAGTGCAATGAGACTGATTGTGAATATTTTTTTCATTTTGTTGAAAGTGATGATATTCCAAAATACCAATTTTTAACTTAAATGAAACAGGATAATCTAACAAAAATCCTAACTGCTTATTGAGGTTTCTTGGGTAATTCGATTAAAAATTATTATATCTATTAAGCTCTTTTGAATAGAATACATAAATACCCTTAATCGATCTACAATATGCAAATCTCTGAAAATGGAAACCTGATTTATTTATTGGGATTAAGTTTTCCCTGCATCAGTAAGTTGTAATCTTCACAAGACATGTAGCCATAGTCATCGCCATAGGGGCAGGTATTGTATTCTTTTCCGAACAGCCCCTCTTTGATGATAACTCCCTTTCCCTGGCAAACCGGGCAAATTATTTTTCCGTATTTGTTGCAATCGATTACACTGTTAATGTCATAATTGGAGGGAAGTATTGCCATATCATCTTCTTCCGTGGAAGTTTCCAGGTTGAGAGATGCCTTGCCGTGCTTTTCTAAGTAAGCATCTTCAGCCAAAGCAAGATATTCTTCGCAGCTTTCCGAATGCTCGCCATTCGTTCCGATTAGTTCAAGGTATTTGTTGAGCCAGTTTATGCTTTGTTTGTACTTATTCAAGCGAAAGGAATTGACTCCAAAATAATAACAAATTTCCGGAGGTAGCGTAGTAGCTTGATCGAGAATAGACCTGAAGGCCCTGTCAGCTTTTTCATAGTCACCTGAATACATAATTTTCACAGCATCATCAATTTGTTTAGCAGTTTGCTGTCGTTGAAAGTCCGCATCCTGTGCCAGTGCAATCTGGCAAAAAAATAGAATGCCCCCCAAAAAAAGATACTTCCTCATATTAACATTACTATTTACCATCATAAATCATTCTTTGTACGATACTCCTTCCCAATGTTATTTCATCGGCATATTCCAATTCCCCTCCAATTGGTATGCCACGTGCGATGGTAGTAATTTTAATTCCTGAATCTTTAAGCTTTTTAGCAATGTAAAATGCCGTCGTGTCACCCTCCATGGTAGGACTGAGGGCTAATATAACTTCATTTACCTGAGAATCCGGATTATTAACTCTTTTTAACAAACTCTCAATATTTATTTCATTTGGTCCGATGCCCTCAAGTGGGGAAATAACCCCTCCCAAAACGTGAAAATATCCATTGTATTGGGCTGTGTTCTGGATGGCCATTACATCCGGGGTATCCTCAACAACGCAAATAATGGCAGGGTCTCTATGCATGGAGGCGCATGTACAATCTTCTGAATCTGAAATAATATGGCATATCCTGCAGTACCTGGTTTTCTCCCGTAAATTGACAAGAGACTCGGCAAGTCCTTTGGTTTCGTCAGCTTCCTGCTTTAATAAGTAAAGAGCCAACCTGAGAGCTGTTTTCTTCCCAATACCCGGTAATTTCGAAATCTCGTTTACTGCTTCCTCAATCAGTTTCGAAGGATACTCCATCAATCGTACAATTTCTCTATTAGACTTTTACAATTCGGTAAAAATACTGTTTTTTGCATCAATAAAATTTATTTTTGAGGCATTTATCAGCAATTATTATTCGTTAGTCTTTGAAATCATGCAGCAAACGTGAATTTTCTTCAGCAGGATGATTTATCATGTGCTTCTGATTTTGTGTTATGCAATAGTTAAATACGTAATTCAATGAAAAAAAGCTTGATTATAGCCGGAGTAGTTATCTTCGGTTTAATAGCAGGGTATTTTATTTTTAAGAATGTTAAACAATACCAGGCCCATAACTTAAACAAGGTTGAACTAGCCGATACCTTAAGTGTGGATTCGACCGGTCTGCAACTTCCGCCGCCAAAAATTTTATATGGCATTAATGTGGATTCGCTGGAGGTATATGAGGGAGTCGTTCAGCGAAACGAGAACCTGGCAAATATTCTATCAAAATTCAATGTTGGTGCCCAAGTCATAAACAAAATTGGCAATCTGCCAAGGGAGATATTTGATGTGAGAAAAATTCAGTCAAGAAAGCCTTTTACCATCATTCATGATAAAGATTCCATGAAAACAGCCCGGTACTTTATTTACCAGCCTAATCCGATTGACTACGTGATGGTAAAGCTTGGTGATTCAGTTATAGCCAATCCGGGTAAGAATAGAGTTGATACCCTGTTCCAGACATTAACTGGTACAATTGAATATTCATTGTATCAAACGGTTGTTGATCATGAAGCATCCCCTCTATTAGTAAACAATCTTTCTGATGTATATGCCTGGGAAATTGACTTTTTTGGATTGCAAAAGGGAGATCAATTCAAGGTGTTTTATGAAGAATACGAAGTAAAGGGGCAACCTGCAGGCATTGGTCCGATCAAGGCTGCGTGGTTTTACCACATGGGGGAAGAGTTTTTTGCTGTTCCTTACGATCAGGGAGAGGGGCTTGAATTCTTTGACGAAGAAGGAAAGAGTTTGAGAAAAACATTTTTAAAAGCTCCATTGAAATATAGCCGTATATCATCAGGATTTTCAAATAGCAGGCTACACCCTGTATTAAAGATCAGGAGGCCTCATCATGGGGTTGATTATGCTGCTCCAAGAGGGACACCAGTGGTTGCTGTTGGAGATGGCGTGGTAACGAAAGCAAAATACAGTGGAGGAGCCGGAAACATGGTTAAGATTAAGCACAACAGCAATTACGAAACGGCCTATCTTCATCTGTGGAAATACGGTCCGGATATCAGAGGAGGAGTTCGCGTTAAGCAGGGGCAGGTTATCGGTTATGTTGGAAGCACCGGACTTTCTACCGGCCCACACCTCGATTTTCGATTCTACAAAAATGGTAGCGCTGTTGATCCACTTAAAATTGATCCACCATCAGCAAACCCGATCAAAGAGGAAGAAATGGCGAATTATAAAAAGGTTAGGGATTATTGGGTCAATCAATTAAATGAAATTTCCATAAAAAAAGCACAAGAGGTTATTTAATAGCAAGGTTGTGCAAGCTCATTTCTGAAAATTATTCTATTTTCAAGGATTATTTTATAATGGAGTAATCATTCTTTTTTATGAGCAAGTTTTTTCATTTTGGAGTTTTGGAAGATGATGAGTGGTATAAAAAACAAGCCATAATTTCAGCCAATAAACTTTCCCTCATTCTATTTTTTGTAGCAGCATTATTATCGTTCTTGTTTTATAAGAACCTACATGAGCTGTTTTACCTTCCTGTTGCTTTCATGATAGGTATAGCTCTTTCAATTTTTTGTAACTACTTGGGGTTGATTGATTTAGGAAGATACTCGTTGTTGTTTTTTAATGTCTTGTTTCTAGCTTTGCTCAACGCATTTCCCATTTTACCTGAAGAGTCTGGCCTTACCCATCTCTATTTTGCACAATTTTCACTGATTCTTTTCCCCTGGGTATTGTTTGATCTTCGAGAAGGATATTCTGTATATATTGCATTTTTATTTGTTCTGTTTTTTTTCCTGTCTCAGTCATTATTTATTGAGAGCTTTACACTGGAAATGGATCGCAGCTTTCTTGAATCTACCCTATTCGTAAATGGTGTTTACGTGGTAATATTTGCCAGTGCTTTTTTCCTGTTGTACCAAATCCTACAAAAAGTGGTAAAAAATGAGCAGAACACTTACCAGACCACCGACGAGATAAAATCCAAAACCCTTGAAATGGAAAATCATCAAAGGGAATTAGAAATAAAAATTGAAGATATCAATACAGCGCATAAGAGTGAGGAAGAACGAAGTTGGGTTGCCCAAAACCTTACTCAAGTTACTGATCTGATCAGAAGCTCAAATTCAAAGAATATTTTTCCGGAGATTGCTGCGGAAATGGTGAGGTTGCTAAGTGCTCAGCAAGTAGCAATCTATGTAATCGATGAAGAGTCTTCCAAAAAGAGGTTTCTCAAAATGGAAGGCTGTTATGCGATCGACAGGGTCAAACACATTGAGCAAAAACTCAATATTGGTGAGGGTCTTATAGGACAATGTTGCAAGGATAATGAGTTCATTTACATCAATAATCTTCCCTCAAGTCATCTTA
This sequence comes from uncultured Cytophagales bacterium, assembly GCA_913057175.1. GTDB lineage: Bacteria > Bacteroidota > Bacteroidia > Cytophagales > Cyclobacteriaceae > CAJXNP01. The sequence goes on along the minus strand of CAJXNP010000012.1, from coordinate 231,636 downwards.
GGTTTAAAACAGGCATGGGTGATGAACCTCCAAAAAATATGGCCATTATTCCACTGATCGAAAATGAGAAGATTACGGGTGTGGCTGAACTGGTTTCTCACCATAAATTTGAAGCAAAAGAGCGGGAGTTTTTAACCCAAATTTCAGAAATCATTGCATCTTTTATCAATTCTAACCAGGTAAATGTCAAGATCAAGGAACTGATCGAACAAAACCAGGTACAGGCTGAAGAGATGAAAGCACAGGAAGAAGAAATGATGCAAAATATGGAAGAACTCCAGGCTACTCAGGAGGAAATGTCAAGGAAGGAAAAAGAGTATCTGGAAAAGATCGAAAACCTGGAACATCAGTTGGAAGAAAGGAATAAGGTATGAAGAAATTATTGAGTTTGGGAATAACTGATCAGCTGAAGGACTACCGGGTTCCCCTGGTAAGGAATGCAAATTTGTTTTCCTTCATCACAGCGATATTTTCCATTGTATTTACAGTTTTTTTATTGTTCTATTCATCAAGCCATGCGGTTTACGGATTAATTTTTCTCATTCCTGCACTGCTCACATGGTTGTTTAATTACCTGAAATGGACGAAAGCTTCAGGCGCCATATTTCTGATCTTCACCTCCATGGCTATTGTGATCAACCATGCCCATTTTTCACTCAATGGTGAAACAATCCTGTATTTTTTACTCTTTCAGTTCAATATGTTCATCCTGATTGGACTGCTGATTGATCCCAGGGAAAAGTTAATCTTCTTTGGAACAGCCATTATATTAGTCTTTAGATTTTTTTCATTTGACAGCATGTATGCTGAAGTAAACTCAGGTTTTGTGCCAGCTGTCATGCATGGAGAAGTAATTAAAGGACTGGCAATAGCAATTAATTTTATCATTGGAGTTGTCGCATTATACGCGATCAAGAAGAAATACGTCGAGTCCGAAAGAGCTTACATCAGAATTCGGGAAGAGCTCGATGATAAATTAAAAGAACTGGAACACCAGCAAACTGAACTTAATAACACACTTAGTGAAATTGAGAAGTCTCACAAAGAGGATGATAAGAGGAACTGGGTCTCAAACGGTCTGGCGAAAATCAATAACATCCTTCGCTCTGATAGTGATGATATTTACAAAAAAGTACTGGTAGGAGTCATTGATTATGTCCATCTTTTGTATGGAGGGATTTACGAGATTGAGGAGAATGATCATAAGGAAAGTCACATCAATCTGCTGGCTAGCTATGGCTTTGACAAGGAAAAAATACAGAAGAAGAGATACTCGACAAATGAAGGAATATTGGGAAATGTCTACCATGAAAAATCATTCATTTACTACACTGAAATCCCTGAAGAGTATTCCAGCATCGAATCGGGTTTGGGAGGGGCAAAGCCAAAAAGTATGATGATTGTGCCCATGATCTACGAGGGTCATATTGAAGGGATCATTGAAGTAGCCTCGTTCAGGCAACTAGAGGACCAGGAAAGGGAATTTATCAACAAAGTTGCGATCATTTTGGCCAGGTTTATGGAAAGCTACAAAAATGAACAGCAAACGAAAATCCTTCTCGAGAAAACCCAACAGCAGACCGAAGAAATGAGGGCACAGGAAGAAGAAATGCGGCAAAACATGGAAGAACTGCAAGCCACCCAGGAAGAATTGCACCGCAAAGAGCGCGAATACATCTCCAGGATCAAGAGTTTGGAGGAGGAATTGGAGTAGTAGGAGTGGAGTATTGTGAGTATTTCATGCTTAATAATAATGAAAATTAAAAAGCCTGTAAAGCAATATATCATATTTGAATATTTAGAGAAATTTGAAACTCTTATTTATTCGAAATTTCCAATTTTGACTATTTCAAAGAAATATTATTTTCATGGCCCAGTTCAAGAATTTGAATCCGCCATGCAGATCCCACACAAATACTATGAGACCAAGCTTTATAAGAACGATTTCACTATCACAGCAAAGTATTCTGTAGGAGTATTACATTCAGAAGGAAATGACTATGTTGATAGAATAAAAGTAGATGGTAGTTATCGATCGAAGAGTGAATGGTTAGAAATAATTCTTCGTTTAAACCCATCATCTACAGCAATCCTATCTGTTTTTGTAGGATTATTTTTAATGCTCATTGGAATAAAGAATAATGTTAATGTTTTAATTGTAATTGGGTTAATTGCACCTGTAATTACCTTTGGTTTAAACTATTTGCAACGGAATTTTTTAATTAGGAAGTTTGTTGAAACACTAAAATTATCAAAAGATTAGTGTTCATTGGGAATGTATTGAATAATTAATATTGGTAAGGAAATTCTCAAAACATATCTACAATCGCCGTCCAGATGCTGTTTTTGCCATTGTCTGACCTCATCCAGACTGGCCTAACAAATCCTAAATGGGCGGAAACATTGATGTAGTCTGCATAAAAATTATTTTCATTTGGGACGAAAGGAGTCTCGCTGATTTTGGTATTGGTAAAAGTCTCGCCACCATCAGTGGAGTATGCCAGGTAGACATCCGTCTGGTTGTCTTCGTAATTCCTTCTGTCATAAAAAACGACATAGATATGCCCGGAGGCCTGGTCGACTGTCATCCAGGACAGGAATTGGTGTTTTCCGGTCTGATCATTATTCACTTTTATGGGTTGCGACCAGGTAGAACCACCATCCTCAGATTTAACAAGCCATACATCGGTATTGTTTTCACCATTTCTTTGATCAGCCCAGTTTACATAGATTGTCCCGTGATATTCTCCATAGCTAAGATCACAGGCGATTACCGGAAAGCTGTTACACAAACCAAGCCCTGGGATCTTCTGGCTCCACCCCCCAATCTGATCAGCAATTTTTGTATCATTTCTTTGCCACATGATACCCCCATCGATGGATTTGTCAAAATACAGCTTATCATCCAGCGCCCACGTTACATAGACTTCACCACCTGGACCGATTGCAGGCATAGCTCCTTTAGCCGTCAGATCTCCATCCTGGCAATCACCCGCTATATTGTTGATCCGAATAGAGGGTTTCCATGTTTTACCCCGGTCGTCTGAATAGGTAAACATAATTTTCGAGGAGTCACTCGGATTTTCGCTTCCATATCTGTCAAACCTCGTATAGGTCAGAAATATATTTCCAGTATATTCATCAAAAACTGCCCATTCCTTGTCCTGCTGAGTTGGTGGATTCAAGCCCACAAAGCTCGCCCTTTTCCATTTTTTACTATTTTTTGAATAGTTGCATATCAATCTGTCCAGAACCCTGTTGCTGTCCCACCCGGTTTTATCGGGATCAGATAAGTGGAAAAAATAAAAGCGGTCTTCATTGTCAGGTACCAGGCATGGATCGCCAAACGCTCCATATTTTCCATTCAGGTATTTTGTACTCCAGGTATTGCCGTAGTCATAGGAATAATAAATTTTGTCAGAAGTACCTGCTGCCACCAGCTTGTTTGGAGAATTCATGTTGATGGCAATGGTTGTTTCACACATTTCACCTGTATTGCCTATTTTGATGTTTTTGTATTGTGAAAAAACGGTCAGAGGGAAAAATAAAAAGCACAACAACAGTGGCTTCAAACATGTAAAAGTGTATTTCATAATGTGTGTGGGTGAATATTGTTAGTGAAAATACCGCTTTAAGTAATTCTTTTCAAAAGAAAAGTAATTAAAAAGGAGGTTTAATCATTAGTTATTGGTCGCATTTATAACATCTTGTTGGGACAACTTGTACAAGTAAATTCTTGAAAATCTCCCGGTAATATACGTATTACCTAAAATGGTCAATCCACCGTCAAGACTTTGGACGATTTTTACAGATTCATAGGGATTATTGTAGCCCAGCCTTTTCGACCCTAACAATTCTCCCGAATTTGAATTGTAAAAGTACAAAATTGCCTGGCCGCTTTTCGTGGATGTTGCGGAAGCTATCACAGACGTTCCGTTTACATCAAGCAAGGCGTGATGAAAAAAGGCCCGTTGGGTGATTTCCGGATGATCATTTCCTGTAAAATCCGTACTTGTCATAGTCGAATTTTCGTTGATCGCACTATTCGGGATAATGAAATTCTCATTAAAGCTGTATCGCGAAAGCAAGTAATTATTTCCCGAAATATTCAAAAGACCACTTACTGCTTCATCACCTTCCTGAAATCCACTTATCACACCTGTCTGGGAAAAGTCATTTTTATTCACAAAATGAACGCTTAGGGTATAATTTGAGAACCCATTGAAGAAATACCTTCCATCCGATTCTCCTGTGAAAAAAGGCAATCTGGTCCCTGTTCTGTTGATATGCCCATCTATATATTCTAGGTAATCATCCTGAACGGGATAGGTATTCCCCTCAACCAGTCCAAAATTAGCATTGATAATATCAAGTCTGGATGCTTGTTCATCGTAATCGTAACTCAACAACAGTGTTTCCCCCTGGCTATTTTGCGAAGCGTGAAGAGGAAATGAGCGACCAAAGGTTTGGACTAGCTGCGGAGCAGAAGATGAATCTGAAACCTGAAACAGAAGCGTCTGCAAAGAAAGCTCGTCCATGCAGAAAAAATAATAGTTGCTGTTTGCTTCGAAAACACCCGGAATTGGATTGACATAGTTCTCGTCCATTTCAAAATCCCATAAATACTTGCCAAATTTATCGGTCTTCAGCACATAAGTATTTTTATAATCGTACGATCCCAAAATAAAATAGGAACTGTCTGCACTCTGTACAAAATCGATAGGAGTATAGACGGTCTCGAATCCTTCATTATTATAAATTTTCAGAAAGCTCTCATCCGGCTGTATCTCAGGCTCTTCTTCCTTGCAAGAGATCATGAATAGAATGATAAGACCTAAAAAATATATCGTTGAATTCTTCATTTTATATCGGAAGGTTTATAGTGGAACATAATCTTTGGAGGTGATAAACTTCAATGGCATCACAACACTTAGTGATATTTCAACTGCTTTCAGTTTAATATCATCCTGCGCGTCAAAGACCCCACTTAAAAACTGATTGTCCCTGAACCTGGAGTTGGAATTAGAAATATTTTTCATGCCGGATTTATAGTTCACCTCCAGCCCAAATCGTGCATTCCCCAGATTTTGTGTTACACCAATGCCAAGCTGTAACCCCCAGTTTGATTTCTGATAGAAATTGGTGATCTCCCCCGCATACTCATTTTTTTCATAAATGGTATTGCCTCCGGTGGCATTGTCGGTAATTTCTTCTTCTACTTTTTTCGTTGCATTAAGCAATGTCGTGATATACGCTCCGCCTTTTACAAATGGCTTGGTCTTTCCCTGCATCAATTCATATTTGAATGTGAGGGGTAATTCAATGTATTGCAGTTGGTTGGTATGATTAAAAGCAAGAGCAACACTTTTTGTTGGATCTTCTTCTGAGCTATAATCGTACGATACCGAATAGCTGTACCGGTAAGTTGAGTAGACAGGCTCAAGATTGGCAGATAACCCTCTTAAAAATTCAAATCCAACCAAAAAACCAAACTGATATCCCGGATCGCTAAGCTGGTTATAGGTTTTTTCAGCATTTCCTGGTGATGGGGTATCAGTGAAACTGAATATCCAGAAGTTTCCCGAGGCGTTTGGATCTGAAAGGTTTGTACCGGCTTTGATACCAACCCACCACTGGCTTGAGTTGGAGCTGCTGCTGGCTACTCGCTTTTTACCCTTGTACTGTGCATGCGAGAAATTGACAAACAGCAAAATTGTTAAGACAGTTAGCTGTATTTTCATGAGTTCTAATTTGTGATTATTTGGTTTGGAGCTTAAAAATGCTGTTTTGAAATAAGATAAAAAACTTCATAATAGAGGATTGATTAGTTATGTAATATTCAATACAGATGTGTTGGGTTTTAAAAAAGCGCGAATGTCTATGAATAGTTGAAAATACCCTTTCCAGATTTTGATCTGTGATTTAAATAGCTCAATTTTGATTTTCTGAAAATGCAGAAAGGATCGCCCCAGAAATCAAATCTTAAATGAAAAAAAGCGCAAATCTCGTTACGAGATTTTTAATTTGGCGACGAAACAACGTAAGCGATAGCAGGTTTGTAAATTTTTTGAGCATCATTGTTGGCTTTCTCACGGGTCTGGCAGCAGTTTTTCTGAAAAAAATGGTGCATTTCGTGCAGGAGTTATTGACAAGAGGATTCCTGCCACAGGATTTTAATCTCAACTATGTTATATATCCACTCATAGGTATTTTCCTAGTTCTGATTTTCGTACGCTACGGGCTAAGAAAAACGGTGGGGCATGGTATTCCAAACGTGCTTTATGCCATTGGGAAAAACAGCGGCATCATCAAAAATTACCAAATGTGGGCGTCCATTGTTACCAGTACAATTACAGTTGGTTTTGGTGGGTCTGTCGGATTGGAGGGGCCTACCGTTTCAACGGGAGCAGCTATCGGATCAAATCTTGGTAGGTTTCTGCATTTGGATTTTAAAAGTATCATCCTGTTAATCGGATGTGCTTCTGCAGGAGCAATGGCAGCTATTTTTAAAGCTCCGATAGCGGCAATTATTTTTGCTATCGAAGTACTGATGCTTGACCTGACATTAACGGCTTTGGTGCCGCTTCTTATTGCATCAGTTACTGCTACATTGGTTTCATATGCTTTCCTCGGTCAAATGTTCCTTTATGATTTTCAAATCGAGCATACTTTTAAAATAGAGGAGGTTCCCTTTTATGTGATATTTGGTGTATTAGCTGGGTTTATCTCCCTCCATTTTACCCGAATGTATAATTATCTGGATAGATTATTTGATAAAATAAAGGGCTGGTTTTTAAGGTATATCATTGGTGCATTGATCCTTGGTCTATTGATATTTCTCTTCCCGTCGTTTTATGGTGAAGGATATGATGCCATCCACTCGTGTTTACAAGGCGATTATAGTTATCTGTATAATCACACCATTTTCTTTGGTTTACACGAAAACAGGTTTGTTTTCATTACTCTTTTCCTTGCTATCATTTTATTAAAAGTTGTTGCAACACAGGCAACTTTCCGTAGCGGAGGGGTAGGTGGTATTTTTGCCCCTTCTATGTTCATTGGCGCTAATACAGGATTGTTCTTTGCATCAATTTTAAATTATGCCTGGAACTCTCCGGTTGCCACGCGAAATTTTGCTTTGGTGGGGATGGCTGGATTGGTTGCAGGAGTCATTCATGCTCCACTCACTGCCATCTTCCTGATCGCAGAAATTACGGGGGGCTATGGACTTTTTATGCCTTTGATGATTGTTTCAACAATTTCTTACGGTACCATACGATTCTTTGAAAAGAATTCTGTTTACACCAATCAGCTGGCGAAAAGAGGTGAATTGTTTACCCACCATAAAGACAAAGTAGTATTGAGTTTGTTGAAAGTGCCCGATTTGCTGGAAACTAATTTTAAAACGGTACAAAAAGATGCTAATCTGGGTGATCTGGTGAAGGTCATTTCAAAATCGAAAAGAAATGTTTTTCCGGTAGTGGATGAAGAGAATAACTTTTATGGTACGGTACATCTCAACGATATTCGACATGTTATCTTCAAACCCGAACTTTACGACTCAACACCTGTTTCCAACCTCATGAATACACCACTGGCAACAGCCTCTCCTGATGAGTCTATGGAGGACATTGTTGAAAAATTTCAAACTACCCAGCATTTTAATATTCCGGTGATTAAAGATGGCAAATACTTGGGTTTTGTTTCCCGGGCTAATGTGCTGACTAAATACAGAAAATTGCTAAAGCACTTTTCAGAGGATTAATTTTTAAGAAGAAAAGCTTCTGCTTTTTCAAGTTTTTTAATGTCTCCTATGTCAAACCACATGGAATCACTATCAAGATATCCATACAATTTTCTCGTTTTGGCCAATTCCAGGTAAACATCGACAATGGAGAACTTGCCGTCCTGATGAATAGATAAAAAAATTTCCGGATCAATGATGTGGATCCCCGAAAATGCATAGGTCAAATATTGATTCCTTTTGAGAGAAATTTTTGTTTCACTACTTTTCACATTTTTCCACCCACACAACTTCATGTCCTCATCAAACAAAAAATATCGACTTGAAGGCCGCTCCCTCACAACAAGCGTTGCCATTGCTTTTTTATGCTGATGGAAATCAAATATGTGTGTCAAATCTATATCTGTGACCACATCGGAATTGATTACCAGAAATGGATCGGTATCATTTAAAAACCATGAGGCTTTTTTTAATCCTCCGCCCGTTTCCAGCACCATATCGCGTTCGTCTGAAATGGAAATGTTCAATCCAAAATTCTGATGGCTCGACAAGAAATCTTCAATTTGATCGGCGTGATGATGAACGTTGATTATGATATCCTTAAACCCATGTTGGCGGATATGCTCAATCGTTTTTTGGAGCATAGGTTTGCCTGCAACCGGAACGAGCGCTTTCGGGATTTGATCAGTGATGGGTCGAAGCCTGGTACCAAGGCCTGCGGCAAAGATCATCGCTTTCATAATTCCACATCGATTTTTTGTTCCCTGTGGTGCAGTTTAATTTTGATGCTTTGCTCATACTTATTTTTCAAGTGTTTTGACAACTGCTCGGCACAGTAAACCGATCGGTGCTGTCCGCCTGTACAACCAAAATTTATTTGCAGATTGGTAAAACCCCGGTCCAAATATTTATCCACTGAAACTTCGGCTAATTGAATAACGGAAATTAGGAAAACATCTGCCTCGCCATCTTTTTGCAGGAAATCGATCACTTCCTTGTCTCTGCCTGTCAGGGTCTTAAATTCCTCGTATCTTCCTGGGTTATGTATCGCCCGGCAATCAAATATGAAGCCGCCTCCGTTTCCGGTCAGGTCTTCTGGCAAGCCACTTTTGTAAGAAAAACTATTAATCGTTACGGTGAGGAGGGTTTTACTTTTGTGAACCTTCAGGTATTTTTTCAGACCATTGGCATCCTTCAACGAAAGAAGTATTTTCGGAAGGTGTGTGATCTCGCGTGGCAATTTGCACTTGGGAATCACCAACTCCAGGTTTTTCAATGCATAGGGGATGCTTTGTAAGAAATGGGATTTTCTTTCGTAAAACCCACGGTATCCATATGCTCCCATTGCCTGAAGGATCCTGATAACCACAAAGGCATAGTAATATTCTATGAACTGTTGCCTGTTGATTGCGATATGCTTTTCCAATTGATTCAAATAATAATCCAGCAATTCTCGCCGGATCTCCTCCGGGATATCCGCCTTTGCATCGTAAAGCAATGATGCGATATCGTATTGAAGCGGACCTTTGCGGCCTCCCTGATAGTCAATAAAATAGACCTTGTCATTCTTGATCATGACATTGCGACTTTGAAAATCCCGGTAAAGGAAAAAGTCAGAAGGCGCAGAAAGCAGGTATGTCGTTAGGGCTTTAAAGTCATTTTCGAGCAGTTGTTCGTCGTATGGAACACCAGATAATTTCAGAAAATAATATTTGAAATAATTCAGGTCCCACATCATGCTTTGCTCATCAAAAGCAGCTCGTGGATAGCATTTTGAAAAATCAATATGTTTGACTCCTTCAGTTTGAAATTTAGGCAGCCAGTCTAGCACCTGTTGGTATTTTTCAAGGACACTTTTTGGAAAGATCTCAGCTTTTCGCTTGGACTTGAGAAATGCAAAAAGTGTTTCATCTCCCAGGTCGGTCTGCAGGTAGCTCAATTGATCATCAGCTTCTGATAAAATTTCGGGAACCGGAAGCTTGGATTTTGAGAATGCCCTGCTGAATGAAATGAAAGCTTTATTTTCTTTGACATCTTCATTCATAACTCCTATTGCGCACAGATCATCACTTTCCAACCGGTAGTACTTTCTATTTGACCCGGACTGTGGCAATAACGTTATGTTATCAGGAAGGCTATTGGTGATACTTTTATATTGACTTTTTAAGCTGTCTATACGAATGTCTTTCAATTTAATTTTCATTAATTTCGGCATGCAAATTAATTGTTGTTTCTAAATAACCACCGGTTTTTCTTAAATGATTAGAAGATTTTTCAAAGAATGGTTCTTAAGTGCAATCGCGTGGGTGATTATCACAAACCTTTATGCGCTGGCCATTATTACCAACCTGAAAATTTTGCTGAGTGTGGCTCATCTGAATGATGCCACAGCTTCAAATGAGATCCTCTCGTATGCTACATCCAATTATCAATTTCTTGAAGCAACGGTATTTGGATTGATATTCGGATCACTTTTCTTTCTTATCAATAGACTTATTGACAGGCTTTTTGCCCCAAAATTGCCATTTGGAAAGATCATTGTACTTAAAACCATTATGTACCTTGTCGCCATGGCGGTGGTATTCTTTATCATGTGGGGCATCCTTAGATTTTTATATTTCTATCCGATTGATGTACATAAATTAATGCAGGAATCCAGGGAAGCAATTGACCCTGGGGCATATATTTCCATTCTGATTTTTATCCTGTTCACTTCAGCTCTTGTTAATTTCCTGATTCAAGTTGTTTATAAGTTTGGACCTAAGATTGTGTTTCCAATGATGATGGGGAAATATCACAAACCACGAAGTGAGGACAGGATATTTCTATTCCTTGATCTGAAAGATTCTACTGGAATTGCAGAGGAGCTCGGACACATGAAATACTCGAGATTGTTGCAGGACTGTTATCATGATTTAAACAAAATTGTTTTCAAAGTCAATACCGAAATTTATCAGTACGTAGGCGACGAAGTAGTGCTAACCTGGGTCAATAAGAAGGATTACCTGAATAAATACGCGATCAAAACAACTTTTGAATTTAAGCGACAGATTGAAAAGCGAAGGCATTATTATTTGAAAAACTATGGGTTAGTTCCGGAATTTAAAGGAGGTCTTAACCTGGGGAAGGTATCGGTCGCTGAAATTGGAGAAATAAAAAGGGACATAGCCTATCATGGCGATGTAATCAACACGGCATCGCGTTTACAGGAGGCCGCTAAACAATATGGCAAAAACCTGATGGTTTCCCGAAAAGTTATTGATGAGCTTTCTGAAAACAATGGTTTTTATATCGAGGAAATGCCGACCATTGAATTAAAGGGGAAAAAGAAAAAGGTCGATGTTTTTTGTGTTGAGGAATTCTCTGGAAAGGAAGCCGAAAAGGTGCCTGTCGCCTAGCTCTAAAATTCGATCACAATTTCTACTTCCTGATCTATCGGGATTCCTTTCTTTTTGGCAGCATTCCACATTGGGCCGTCGGTAATAATTTGTTCAATTTCTTTTCTCTGTTTCCTTGATATACCATTTTCTATTTCTATGTTTTTAATCTCGCCACCTTCGGATATTAAAAGAACAAGATGCAAAGCATCGGAACCCAATTGAAATGATATATTTTCCTTTAAATAATTTTTGTAAGCTTCTATCCCTAAATCCGGAACAGCAGTTGTAGATTTCTCTGTTTCAAAGTCCTTTTCCTCAACCGCATAAGCTGCAGACGGAGTGGCTGATTTTTTAGCTCTTTCCGTTCTCTTGTTCTGATCTCTCGCAAATGACCTGCTTTCTGATTGTATATTATCTGGTTTTTCCTTTATCCCTTCATCGTACATGATGGTAGATGGCAAATCTAGATTTCCCTTATTGATCTGATCATCTTCGCTCGGGGGTACATCTGCCGTCACTACCCGGCTTAACTCTCCTTTATCCGGTAGAGGTTCAAGCTGTATCTCCTTTATCGGAGATGTAGAAGGAAGCTCGATATCCCTTTTTTCAATCGCAATTTCATCTACTGGCTCTGGAATTTCTACTTCAGACAAAGCTTCATTAGCGACTTCATTTTCAAAAAAACCAGATTCTTGGGTTTCTTCAGTATTTTTATGAGCACTGCTTTGGGGCTGAATGTTAGGAGTTTCCAATTTTTGGGATAATAATCGGGGTGTATCCAGACCCTGATTTTCAATTTTTTCCAGAATGCTATCTGCTTTTGTTGACTCTGCTTTTTCTTGCGGACTTTCGTTGACCATTTTAGAGGATTCTCCAGGCCTTGCTAAATAGAAGATCGAAATGGTTGCCGCAACAAACAAAGTAATGACAGCAGCTATTTTCCAATATGCGAAGGTTGAGGTTTTGTTTTTTTGATTTAACCGGGCAGAAATTTCACCAAGGTCTTTTTCCAGATCATCAGCCTGGAAATTTTCAAAACCAGACATGGCTTCCGCCTCAAAGTCATCATCCAGAAGATTTTTTTCAAATTCATGCCTGGATTTGGAAGTCATCTGACCACTCAGGTATGCTTTGAATTTATCAAACAGTGAAACGCTATGTTTACGATCTTTTGACATTATTTTTTTCGAGGCAGATTTTTAAATTTCTTTTTCCATTTTGTATGTAACTCTTTACTTTTTTTAGGTCGTATCCTGAAGTACTGGCTATATCCTGGTAACACATTTCTTCAAGATAAAATAAGGAGACACATTGTTTTTGTTCTTTATTCAATTTTTTCATGCATTCTTTTAATGCTTCCAAATCAGTATCGACAGCGACTCCATTATCATGATGCATTTCATAACCTGATTCCATAAATAAAACCTGCTCTTTTTGAATTTTTTCTTCTTTTTCCTTGGTGGATTTCTCTTTTCGCAGCTTCATCAGGCAAAAATTCCTTGTCAGTACGTGTAACCAGCTTTTAAAATTATCAACGTCATGCTTCTGTAAATCATCTGAAAGCTTCTCGAAGATCTGCATGACAGCATCTTTGCTCTCCTCCCGGTCTTTGAGGTATTTGAGGCACACACCATAAACCAGGTGCATGTACCGAGAAAAAAGGGAAGTGAGGATTTCCAAATCTTTTGAATCCTTAAACCTGGATATCAATTCACCATCGTCCGCATCAATATTTTTGCTCTTAAAAAACACCTATGACTATTTGTAGTTCCGTTTTGCGGGGAAATTTTTAAAAAGTTAAAATTTTTTTATGGAATACTTTTCCGCTACGCATCCTAATGACAAAAACGAAAAATAATGAAAACCAACCCAACTAAAATTATCATTTGGCATACAAAGCAAGGATAATTTTAGTTGTCAAAGGTTCCATTTGACATTTAACAAATAAAATATAAACAAATGAAAAGATTACAATTAATTTTTACGATGGCGGTCATGATCCTTGCAACGTCGGTTATGGCTCAAAAGAGAGCGATAACAGGAACTGTAACAGATGCAGATACAAATTCCCCCCTTCCAGGAGTGAATGTAGTGGTAAAGCATACTTCATCCGGAACTGTTACGGATGCATATGGAAAATACACCATACAGGCAACTGATCAGGATGTATTGGTTTTTTCATCTTTGAGATATGCTTCTGAGGAGGCAAAAGTAGGCCCTAAAAATGTTATTGATGTAAAGTTAACGGCTGATGTCCGGGCATTAGAAGAAATTGTAGTAATTGGATATGGGGCACAAAGAAAACAGGATAATACAGGGTCTATCTCAACTGTTAAAAGAGGACGTAAAGCAAATCAGAAAAATGAATCTGTAGCTCCAAGTTCGGTATATGATTCAAGTTATGGATACAGTTCAAATTTAGCTCCACAAAGCTTTGATCAGCAGGTCATTCAGCACAATACCGAAGGCTATTCAACCATTCATGAGAATGAATTCAAAAATCCAACGGATGCTCCACTTTCCACATTCTCCATTGACGTAGACGCTGCTTCCTATTCCAACCTGAGGAGGTTTATTAATAATGGAGCCAGACCTCCGGTAGATGCAGTGCGAATCGAGGAGATGATCAATTACTTTTCTTATGAATATCCGCAACCACAGGGAGAACATCCGATCGAATTGGTTACGGAAATTTCGGATTGTCCCTGGAATTCCGATCACCGATTAGCACACATTGGTTTGCAGGGCAAAAAAATTGAAACGGATAACCTCCCTTCTTCGAACCTTGTATTTCTGATCGATGTTTCAGGATCCATGTCATCTCCGAACAAATTGCCTTTGTTAAAATCTTCCTTCAGATTATTGGTGGACGAACTACGTAAAGAAGATCGCGTCTCCATTGTTGTCTATGCAGGGGCGGCAGGAATGGTTCTCCCGTCGACAGGTGGGGATAATAAAAAAGAGATCGTCGATGCGTTGGACCGTTTGCAGACTGGTGGATCAACTGCCGGTGGAGCCGGGATTCAACTGGCCTATAATATTGCGGAAGAAAACTTTGTCAAAGGTGGAAATAATAGGGTCATTCTTGCTACCGATGGGGATTTCAATGTTGGATCATCCAGTAATGCGGAAATGGAAAGGCTGATTGAAGAGAAGAGAAAATCAGGTGTGTTCTTAACTGTTTTGGGTTATGGAATGGGTAATTACAAGGATGATAAAATGGAGATTCTCGCTGATAAAGGAAATGGCAATTATGCCTACATCGACAACATCCAGGAAGCAAAGAAAGTATTGGTCAATGAATTTGGGGGCACACTTTTTACGATTGCCAAAGACGTAAAATTACAAATCGAATTCAATCCTGAAAAAGTGCAAGCTTATCGTTTGATCGGGTATGAAAACCGGATACTGGCTGATGAAGACTTCAATGATGATACAAAAGACGCCGGTGAAATGGGTTCTGGTCATACAGTTACTGCGCTGTATGAAATCATTCCGGTTGGAGTGGAAAGTGAATTTACCAGGTCGGTGGATCCATTAAAGTACCAGAAAAATAAAGTTCAGGTCAACAATTCACAGTCAAATGAGTTGATGACGATCAAATTCCGCTACAAAGATCCGGAAGGCGATAAGAGCAAATTATTGGAGAAAGTGGTGGTTGATCACAACGTGAACCTGACTCAAACTTCAGATAATTTCAGGTTTTCGGCGGCAGTTGCAGAGTATGGCATGATTTTGAGGGAATCTAAGTTTAAGCAGGATGCAGACTTTGATTCGGTGATCGAACTGGCAGAAAATGCAAGAGGGAAAGACGAAGAGGGTTATCGTGCTGAATTTATCCGTTTGGTGAAATCCTCACGCTTTTTAGCAGTCAGGTGATTTTTTCGACTAAGAAAAGGGGCTGAAATGCCCCTTTTTTATTCATCCAAAGTGAATTTCTCAACCCGGTTATTTATCGGGGTCAGTGTTTTTAAATAGTGATACATCGCCACCAGATCGGTTGTATCCATCTTCGAATAGATTAGCCACGGCATTTCGGTATTAAACTCATTCTTTCCAATTGTTTTCGGAACATAGCTTGAGTCGGCATATTGCTTAAACCTGCTAACAAAATACTCTTCAGTCCAATTTCCTATTCCGGTTTCTTTATCGGGAGTTATGTTTGCTGACCTCGTAGTTCCTCCGGTTTGCATTTTGAATGTGAATCCTCCGGAAAATTTAAGATCATCAAAATAATTTCCTTTGTCGTCCATCGGGGTGTGGCAATCGTAACAAGCAGCCGCAGTAACCATGTATTTTCCGTATTCTACCATATCACTTTTATCCGGTATTTCTGAGAATTCAGGTTTTTTTGGAGCTGTATTGATCAACAAGCTGACCGGAAATACCGGTTCAGATTTAGGTATTGTCTTTTCTACAGGTTTAAGCGTTCTGATGAATGCAATGATGGAATAAACATCTTCTCTGTCTAACCTGCCATACATTTGATAGGGCATTAAGGTAAACAGTGCAGTGCCATCTTTGCTTACACCAGAAGTAATTGCCCTGAAAATTTCACCATCTGACCATTCACCAAGCGCTGCAGGAGTTATGTTTTTTGCATAAAAATTTCCTGGAAATCCAAGCTCCATGCTAAACTCCTCTCCACCTGCACCTTCGGTAC
This sequence comes from uncultured Cytophagales bacterium, assembly GCA_913057175.1. Lineage (GTDB taxonomy): Bacteria > Bacteroidota > Bacteroidia > Cytophagales > Cyclobacteriaceae > CAJXNP01. The sequence goes on along the minus strand of CAJXNP010000012.1, from coordinate 215,849 downwards.
CGTGAATAGGCGGTTTTCCAAATTTTGAATGATCCATGGTGGAGTGACAATGGAGGCAGGCCATGACATTCTTGACAAGATATTCACCTCTCGCAATACGTTCAGGGGTTCTTTCGATGGTGATATCTGGCGCTTCACCAACATTTGGTAGTCCAAATTTCAAGTAGCTAAATCCAGCGACTATAGCGATGACAACGATTAGCAATAAAATTGCCAAAATCTTCAATATTTTTTTCATAACAGGTTGTGAGTTGTTTTTTCAATTCCTTTTTCAAGTATAAATTTAAACTAAAATTTGGATAAGTATAAAAAATTTGAAAATGGTTTGACTAAGCCCAGTCAACTCTTTTTGTTGAGAAAAAGCGGCACGTTTCTTATGTTCAGAATTGATAATTAATCTTTTACAATCTCAATTTCAACACGAACGTTTCTTTTGGCTTGATCTGATTTTTTGTCGTAGAGTTGTTTTTTACCTCCCCATCCCTTTATATCCATTCTTTTCCGATCGATACCTTTATCTTCGAGCCATCGACCGATCACTTTAGATCTCTCCAGTGAAAGATCCTTGGCTGATCCATAACCCTTAATATTGTTATCAGACATAGTAAAAAAATTGTTATCATCTTCAGCCATTTTTACAATAGGTCCTGGGGCATTCCCATTAGTGTGCCCATGAATTTTTATGGTAAGCTTTTCATTTTCCTGAAGCATGTCCAGCAAGCTGTTTAGTTCAAATTGTGACTCAGGCTTCATGATAGCAGCATCATTGTAAAAATAGACCTGGTACATTGTAATGATATCTCCCGCCTTATGTCGGATCAGCTCAAACCTCACAGTGGTTACACCATCTTCACTTTGAAAGACGTTCTGCTCACCGGAAGCCATCGGGTCTTCAAGATTCAATTCAGTCTGCTGCTTTACAAAACCAAAAATATCACATACAAAAAGAACCTTCTTTTCTGCCGTGCCAGGATCAGGGACAATTTGTGAGGAATTTGTTTCAAGACTTGTAATCACTTTATTTCTCAGTGGATCTACGACAGTAACGTAACCCGGGACTTCTTTCAGGGTTGTGCTGTTAATGACTTCAAAGACATATCTAAACCCGTCGCCATCGACAGGTTCTTCTACTACAACAGGAATTTCAATGAGTGGCTGTGCACTTTCCTCAGGTTCTTCAAATATTTCAATCGCTTCTGTATCAGTTTCTTCTTCTGCCACAATAATCTCAGGTTGTGGTACCGTACTAAATACCCAAGCTTCTGAAAACCCACTTCTATCCCTGTATTCCTCCCATTTAGTTTTGACAAATTCAAAATCATCGGTACTAATCACATAAACATAGTGTAGATCTTTTTCAGGATTTATTCCAATCCTTGAGTTTTCTCCTTTTTCGTTAATCGCTTTGGAATACCGGATCGCATTATTTTTAATGTTAAATGCTCCAGCTACCAGGTAATAATAACCTTCCACCAGTACAGGAATATCATCCTGAAAAGTATTGGTTTTTGCAGTCAGTATAGATGGTAAGAAACAAAGAATATAAGCAGTTAAAGAAATGCCTATTAACTTTTGAAAAAGTGTTTTCATAAGATGCGGTTTTGTGTGGTTATCTAAACTTAGCTCTCTGGAAACTGCCTGTTATCACATAAGTAAGCTTAAATGAAGTAACTAAAATATGGTCGTTATCTGATGAATTTCCCCTGGTATTGTCAGGAAACTCGTGTCCGTATCCTGCCAGGGTATTGTATGTGTTTCCATCATATTTGGAAACATATGATATTTCTCGGGTTACCGTATTGATTAGCTCAAAATTTCTTGGATCGCCTGATTTCACAGCTGTTGGTTCTAGTGAGCGGTCAGACATAACTTTGGCAAGTTCGCTATCTAGTGAACCCAAATCAACAAATAGACCACTAACATCATCAACATAATCAAAGAATAAAAATTTGTACCCTATTTCAAAGGCGAAATCAAGTCGTTTATTTAGCTGTACCCTAACGCCTATACCAGCAGGAACAGAAAGTTGGATGGGGCCATATTCTTTTCCTCTGACCTCAGAAACTGTGCTATGTTGAGCCTCGGTTCCAAGTTCGCGGAGCTTTACCCACTCTCCTGCCTCAGGCAATGGGTTTCCATTTCTGTCTAGCTCAGGTGCAAGACCCTTTGGTTCATGATAGAAGACCGAGATACCTGCAAATACATAAGGCGTCCATGGAACCCTATTTAAGAATGTTCCGTGGTTTCCGAAGATGTCCCACATTCCCTGGAATGAAGCTTCGTATAAATTATTTCGAAAGGAGAGGTTTCTCGCATATCGGTAAACAGCATTTGGATCTGTTGCATCAGCTGATTCAAAATCATCTCCCCTGATCCTGCTCCAGGATAATCCAGTCCGAAACGAAAAATTGGGTGTATACCTGTAAACTCCATATAGGGCAACACCCGGCCGCGTAAAAGACAAGTCGGTACTGCTCCATTTTGCTTTCGGAGCGAGGTCTCCAAAATAGTTGTTGAAATTAATGTTCAACTCACCAGACAAATATCTCTTGTTTTTAGAGAAGTGAATAGAACCACCTCTATATTTGGAGATCTGTCTGTTCTTCTTTTTCAAGTAAGATTTCTTCTTTTGCGCAGATGCATTTTCACTTACAGCTAAAGAAAAAAGAAGAAAAAATGCTAAAAATAAATACCTAAACTTCATCACAAAATGGGTTGTAGCTCACTAAATAGCAAATAAACAACTTTTTATCAACATATCAGTCAATTATTTGTTAGATAAGTACGTATGTTTGAAAGCTTTACAAATATAAATATTCAGTAAGCATTTAAAAGAGGGAAATTTTCAATGAGGATGGAATTAATTGTCAAACCAGCTTTGTTGCTTATTCACTTTTAAATCCTGGAGTAAGCTCGATTTGGCGTTGATGGTAAGATTATACGATTCGTATCGCCCGAATGGAGTCCAGTTGAATGACATTTGCCAGCAATGCAGATCTCTGGAAACCCGGAAGTTTGTTTGTGTGAATTCCAATCTTTCAAAGTCAAACCCACTTGTGAAGCCAACATTCCAGAATTCGGTCAATGTAATCTGGCCTGAGAACCTCATGACCTGGGTTATCTGCGCATCTTCAAAGCCTCTTTTGGTATAGCTGATGTTGTAATTAATGTTTAAGGACCAGGGAATTTCAAAGTCTACATAGAGCTCCGGATTGTATTTAACAAAATCCCTCACCAATTGTTCTTCTTGTGTCAACCCTTCGTCATCCATTTCATCGATCCGTTCAGAGGTGTCTTTTGCTCCCGGCGGTTTTAGGTTTATGGTTAAACCCAATCTGGCATTGGATACCTGACCAATCCCCTGGCCGTTGTTCCAGGCATAAATATCCCTCCTCTTTTGAGCAACCCTTTCATCTCCACTGCTGGTTGTATAAGTGCTATCCAACTGATAAATGTAAGGATCAATAGTGGTAGCAAGACTCACGTCCAGCTTGTTTTTAAAAAGCTTGGTACGCGCGCTCATGGTTATGTTGGATAAATTAAATGAATCCGCCAGGAAATTATAACTGGTACTCATGGAGAGGTTTTCGAAGATAGCTACCTTGGTAAACTCATTGATAGAGTCCTTTTTGGACTTGACTTTCATCTCAAGGTTGTTGGCAAGTGAAAAGCTCAGGCTTGCATTTTTACCGGCAGTAGGTGTGCCATAAACAAAACCATCGTATCTAGATAGCCTTTCCTTGTTGCCCAAAGAGTCAATCTGAACCTCCTGGTAATAATTAAACCTTTCATCAGAAAAATCAGGTGCGAAGCTCATCGAAACACTGGGTCGCATAACGTGACGTATCGCCTGTATTTTGCTATTTTTAAAGTAAGCCAGTCCGTAAATGTTGGTATTTAGTGAAGCCCCGAAGTTATATCGGTAAAGCCTGCTGAATTCTGATAGGGTATCGATATCAACGGCGTTCAGATCCTCAATATATTCATAGTTTAGTTTCTTGAAGTACCACGTCTCATCGTAGTTAAACGATGGGTTGAAGGTGAAAAATTTCAAGGCTTTGACCGTGGTAGAAATCGGAATACGGTGTTGAACCCCATTCTGCGCTCTTTCCATCAAGGTGGAAAAATTGCTTGGCTGGAATGGAATGACATCATTTTCTTCCTCGTCAAAGTCTGTAATTTCAAAACCGCTTGGTGGGTTAATAGCGTCGTTATTGATTCTATTGGTTGAGTTCATGTTCCACGAAAAACTCAGCTTTTGCAGAAAAGTTAAAGCATCTCCTTTTACATTTTTAAAAGGATAGATCCTGTTCATGCTAAGTGAAGTTTCTGGTAACAGTAAGTTAACAACCTTTGTGTTGACATTTTGTTGAAACCTTCCTCTGACCGACAGACTGAACGGAGTGCCCCGAAATGTTGTTGAGTAAGATACACTCGAATTGTAATCCTGCTTGATCGTATTGCTTGCATCAATCGTTGGATTATTTTGATTATAGGATGAGGTACCAAAGCTGGCAGATGCAGAAAACCGGCTGTTACCTTTTGACTGGGGAGAGTGGCTCCAGTTTACCCAAAAGTCTTTTTGTCGTGTGGAATCGTACTCGTTCTGTCCCGTCTGATTATTGTACCGTATTCCAACTCGTCCACTATAAGCATATCTTTTTATATAGGAGGAAGCAAGGCTTACCCCCCAGCTTCCGGTCGAGTATATATCGCCTAATACCTCCAGGTCCATGTAGTCATTTATGGCAAAATAATATCCACCACCCCGTAGATAAAACCCTCGTCTCTTTTCCTCGCCATAAGAAGGAACGATGATACCTGAGGCTTTTTTATTTGGCATGGGAAAAATTCCGAAGGGAAAACCAATAGGAGTCGGGATAGATTTTACAGCAATGTAACCCGGACCACTGACGACTTTGTTATTGGGCAAAAGCTTGATCTTTTCTGTTTGGATGTGAAAATGAGGTTCGGGACGGTTACAAGTAGTATAGATGGCATGTTGAATAAATAACTCATCACGAGGATTTTTGTAAACGGCTGTCCCACGCATATTTGCGTCGCCCTGCTGGGTAACTACCCCTTTACTGATTGCTTTTTCCGATTTAAAATTGTAAGCTATTTCTTCTGTATAATATGTTTCTCCACCATCCTTAAAAATTGGTTTGCCAGTTACCTCACCCAAAGAATCGGTGTAGCTTGTGGCGGTCATGATCTGGGTTTTGTAATTGATCTCAATTCGTGCAGCTTCCAGTTCAATATCGCCATAAACAATTTTTGCATCTCCGTAGAGTTTTACAATTTTATTGAGGTCATCGATGTTAATAGAATCAGTGGCTGAGTAATCAATGGTCGTTTCTATTGAGCTTTTGTGGGCGGTTTTAATAGAATCAGATTTTGACCGGATACTGTCCTGGATGGATTGTAAAGTGTCGAGAGGATTAACTAAAGTATCAATTGGACTGATAATTGTATTACCGAGCGAATCAGGAGCAATAATAGCATCCTCAATCTGGGCAAAGCTGATTGTGAGATAAAAAAGTAGAATTAGTGTTATGAAACAGAATTTTAAAATATTCACCCCTCTTTTCGGATTTTCAGAAAAATTATCAATTTTACATAAAATTATTGCATCATATACTTACAATCGTGGAATCGTGAAGAATATTATAAGATCAGGTCTCATTATAGCATTATTTGTCCTCGGATCTTTCAATACTCTTGAAGTTAGAGACATACATGTCGATGTTGTTGTAATAGATGCCGGTCATGGGGGCAAAGATAATGGAACAAGCGGGTCTTTTTCAAAAGAAAAAGATGTTGCGCTGCAAATTGCAATGGAACTTGGTGAAACCATCAAGCAATACCTAAAAGATGTCGAGGTAATCTACACCCGAAATACAGATGAATTCATTGGTTTGAAGGAAAGAGCGACCGTTGCTAATAAAAAAGGCGCCGACTTATTTATTTCCATTCATTGCAACGCTGTGGAGGCGAATAAGGAAAGAAGCTATGGTACGGAAACCTGGGTGATGGGCTTGCATAAATCTGAGGCAAATCTCGAGGTAGCGCAAAGAGAAAATAGTGTGATATTATTAGAAGAAAACAATAGTGAGAAATATGAAGGGTTTGATCCGAATGACCCGCAATCATATATTTTATTTTCACTTTATCAGAACGCAAACCTTGAAAATAGTCTAAATTTAGCTGATAAGATTGAAACACAATTTACCGAAAGAGTAGGACGCCACAGTCGAGGTGTTAAGCAGGCAGGGTTTGTCGTTTTGTACCAGACCTCAATGCCCAGCGTTCTGGTGGAGGTTGGATTTCTGACAAACAATAAAGAAGAGAAGTATCTCAACGATAAATTAGGTCAGACGTATATAGCATCAGGTATTTTTAGAGCATTCAGAGACTATAAAAATGAAATTGAATCTGTCAACTAAATTTAATTTTTGTGCGAATATCCAAAGAATTTAAAGTAGGAGTTCTTGCCATCGTTTCTATAACAATCCTCTATTTTGGTTTTAATTTCCTGAAAGGGATAGACTTCCGCCAATCGACCAATACTTATTATCTTATCTATGATAAAATTGGTGAATTAAAACCATCCAACCCGGTTTTCATCAATGGACTGGCTGTTGGCCGGGTAGACAACATTGAATTGATACAAAACGAAAAAAACCAATTACTTGTAATCATCGACATCGAGAGTGATATTAAATTGGGTAAGGGAACCACCGCTACGCTAATCAGTGTCGGACTGATGGGCGGAAATGCTATTGAGCTAAATCTCGATGGAACCTCTGCTCCTTATCACCAGGATGGAGATACATTGATAACATATCGCGAGGAGGGAGTTACCGCTGCCCTTGGCAATGCTAATTTATTGATAGACAGCCTGAAAAATTCTACTGATTATTTGAACCAAACCCTTATTTCCATACAATCTGCGGCAAATTCTGCTTCATTGCTCATGCAAAAAAACGATGATGTGCTTCGATCTACGATGCTGAGCTTCAAAAGGTCATCAGACAGTTTGACTTTGCTTCTGTCTGACACACGGAAAATGGTCAATAATGCCAATACGGTGATGGACACACTCAAAAATGTCCAGCTAAATGCTACCCTTGAAAAAGCCCAGGTGATGATGGATAATATCAACAAAAATATGGTTGCAATAGCCAATCAGGAAGGTACACTTGGAAAGCTCATGCATGATGATTCCCTCTATGTCAACCTGAATCATGCTGTTGCAGACCTGGATAGTTTGTTGGTAGACTTCAAAGCCAATCCGGGAAGATATGTGCAGGTTTCCGTATTCGGCAAAAAGAATAAATAAAGACAGTTGACAAAGTAATGTTAACTTTACTTTCAGGTGTTCATTGTTTTCCTGAAATTATAGGGTTGCAACTTTATATTAAGTGGATTTTATGACAAAGATAATTGAGGAAAAGGAGCTCAAAGCGCTGGTTTCGCTGTTGGACGATGAGGATGGTGACGTTGTCAACCATGTTGAGGAGAAGATCATTTCAATTGGAAATCAAGTCATTCCGTTTTTGGAAAGGGAATGGGAAACCAGTTTTAACCCCACGGTTCAGAGGAGGATAGAAGAGCTTATTCACACCCTTCAATTTGATAACCTGAAGGAACGTCTTTTTCAGTGGAAAGAAGGCGGAGCAATGGATTTGCTGGAGGGCTCATGGATTGTATCAACCTATCAATATCCGGATTTGGAACTGGAATTTCTAAAACAGGAAGTCGAGCAGATATATTTTGAAGCGTGGAGAAATTTTCAACCGGATCTTCATCCGTTTGATCAGATAAAAGCACTGAACAATGTATTATTCAATAAATTTAAATTCGGAGCAAATTCAAAGAATTTTCATTCTCCCGGGAATTCGATGATCAATGTCGTGCTGGAAACCAAGAAAGGAAATCCTATTTCCCTATGCATTGTTTATATGTTGGTTGCGCAAAAACTTGGTTTACCCGTTTATGGAGTGAATCTTCCAAATCTATTCATTCTTACTTACAAAACGGAAGAAGTACAATTTTACATCAATGCTTTCAATAAAGGCCTGATCTTTTCAAAAAAGGATATAGACAATTACATTGCCCAGTTGCATTTAAATCCTGTTGACATTTTTTATGAGCCATGCGCCAATGTTGACATAGTGAAAAGAGTGCTTAGAAATTTGATTCTTTCTTTTGAAAAAATTGGCGAATATCAAAAATCCGATGAAGTTAAACAGATCCTGGAAGTGTTGATGGATGGAGGAGATTTAAATCAAGGGGATTTTTAAAAACAGAAGCCAATGTAATGACCGTCATGATACCGATAACTGATGGCGATTTTAGTTGAACTTCCATTGAGAATTAATTCCGACTTGATGACATCTCTTTTCTTCAGCTGGAAAGGGTGAATAAAAATATTGTTTTTAAAACTCAAACCATTTTTTCCATTGAGTTTATAAATAGCTTCTTTTCCTGTCCAATACACGCAGATTTTTTTGATATCATCCCCTGCATAAAGCCATTCGTCTCTGCTAAGGAAGCGCTCTGAAATCTTAAGTAGTTTTTCCTTTGGTTTTTCTATATCTATTCCGACAGGAAGTTTTTTATGTAAAATACCTACTGCATATGGGAAGGAATGCGATATCGAGATATGAAACTTGTTATTGATGATGTGCGGCTTGTCGTGATCATCTTTGTAAATTCCGGCATATTCAATCTCCAGTTCTTTGGCTATTTCCTGGATACAACGTCTTGATGCGAGAGATTCAATTTTTGTGGTTGGATGTTTGATGTTTTCAATTTCTGTCCGGCCATCTTCACTTAAGATGGTATTTCGCAACATCTGCTCCATTGTTTCGGTTATTTTCCATAAGCACCAAATCGAATTATTATTGATTTTCTCTAATTTTACTTTCGGCATGTGGAGCTCTTTTCGGCAAAAATAAAAAAAATACAACAGCAGAATTTATAATGAAGGTAAATGTTCATAAAATACATCAATTTAAAGGGCACAAAGACAGTATTTACGCATTGTCAGCAGGAGAGCAGCCTAATATTTTTTACAGTTCGGGAGGTGATGGATTGGTAGCAAGGTGGGATTTGGAGTCAAAAGATGACGGACAAGTCATTGCGAAGGTAGACGGCTCGGTTTATGCGTTGCACTTCCTGGAGACCAAGAACTACCTGGTGATCGGCCAGAATAATTTTGGTTTACACTTTGTAGATCCGGAAAGCAAGGAATCTGTTAAATCCCTGAAATTTACCGAGTCGATTATCTTTGATATCAAAGCGAACGGTGATGAAATTTATGTGGCTTGCGGGGACGGCAAATTGATTGTTTTGGATATTCAAACTTATGAATTAATTAGCTCTCTGAATGTTTCCAGTCAAAGCCTGAGAAGCATCACCGTCAATCCTGAAGGCAATAATTTATTGGTGGGAGCAAGCGACAATCAGATTTATAATATTGAGGAGAAAAATATCAAACCAATACAGGGTCATTCCAACTCAGTTTTTAAAGTTGTATTTTCAAACGATGGTCAAAGTATGATCAGTGGTGGGCGAGATGCACAATTGAAAATTTGGGATACCCACAACAATTTCCATCTCATTGAATCCATTCCCGCCCATATGTTTACCGTTAACGATATTTCATTTACATCGGACAACCTGTTTTTTGCATCGGGATCTAAAGATAAAACCATCAAAATATGGGATTTTAATAAGCGAAAACTTGTTAAGGTGATCGACCATTCAAGGCATGGAGGACATCTTTCGTCTGTGAACAAATTGATTTGGACAAAATATAACAACTTCATTATATCGGGCAGCGACGATCGCACAATATGTGTGTGGGATTTGGAGTTAAATGATTAATAATTGAACATTTTAAAGAATTAATTTGTAAATTGGCCACATCGAGCAATTAGGATATGATTATTTAAGGGAATAGAAGAATGAAGATCACACCACTAGAAATAAGGCAAAAAACTTTTGAGAAGGTATTCCGGGGATTTGATAAAGATGAAGTAAATGCTTTTTTAATGAGCCTTTCTCAGGAATGGGAGAAGATGATGGATGAAAATAAATCGCTGGCCATTAAAATGGAATCCCTTGATAATGAGAATAAGAAACTGAGGGAGGTAGAAACATCCCTTTATAAAACGCTTAAAGCAGCTGAGGATACAGGTGCCAGCATGATCGAGCAGGCAAACAAAGCAGCAGAATTGCAGATTCAGGAAACAAAACTGAAAGCTGAAAACATCATTGCCGAATCTAAAAACAAGGCCAAATCCATCATCAATAATTCTGAAAAAGAAGCCCGCCAAATTGTGAAGGATATGGTCGACGAGGTCAAATCTCTAGAACAGAGCTACAATATGCTGATGACGTTAAAAGAGAATCTCCTCACTGAGTTGAAGAACTTTACAAGTGATACATTGGAAAGAGTTGAGAAAGTAAAGATCAAAAAAGAGCGATTCAACATCGAGAAGCATATCAAATCGGCGCGTGACTTTGCTTATTCCAATGAAGAAAATCCCATTTTTAATAAGATGAAGGAGCGTATTGATCTTGCAGAAGCTGCTGAAATTAGAAAGGAAGATAATAAGCTAACAGTTAAAAAGACCTCCGAAGAAGAGACCTCTTTTTTTGATACAATCGATTAATGGGAATCATTTCTCTTGAAGGTCTGGAGTTTTTTGCCCACCACGGGTATTATACAGAAGAAACAAAACTTGGCAACAAATTTACGGTAGATGTTTTCATTAAAGTTGATTTTGAATCGGCTTCCGAAAAAGACGATCTTGATCGCACCATCAATTACGAAACAGTATATCAAATAATAAGGGCTGAGATGGACAAGCCGTCGAAGTTGTTGGAGAATGTTCTGTACAGGATACAAGATCGGATTTCATCCAAATTTCCTTCCATTCAATCACTTACTTTATCTATTTCAAAACTCAATCCGCCCTTGGGTGGGCTTTGTCAAAAAGCAAAGGTTACAATCACGAAAGATTTTCGGATTTAGAAAACCGGAAGCCTTTCGCATCCGAACCATTGTAGAAATCAAGTTTGACTCCTATTAAAAACATAGTATGTCTTTTATCAACAATCACGGGAACGCCATCCATTTCAAATTCGTTGTCAAATTCTGTGGGTTGATCAAACCCGATAACATAATTAACACCGGCACACCCTACACCTCCTTTGATGCCAATCCTTAGTTTGTACCCTTCAGGAATATTTTTATTTTGCTGAATGTTTTTGATCTCTTCTATCGCTTGTTTTGATATTTTAACCGGATTGATTTTCATTATTCACTTATACGGATTTATGCCATAAATTTAGCTATTTTAGAGCCAGAACTTATGATTCACCAATTGATATATGGATATTCTAATTGAATTTGCAAAGATAATACTTCCTGCTGTCCTGGTATTATACGCTGTTTATCTAACAATAAAATCAATGATCTCCAAAGAATTAAAAGGAAAAGCCATTGATTATAAAATTGAAAACAATAAGGTGGTCCTTCCTTTAAGGTTGCAAGCTTATGAGCGAATGAGCCTGTATTTGGAAAGGATTAATCCAGGAAGTTTACTGGTCAGGATCAATGAGCCGGGCTTGAATGCACAGACTTTTCACAACCTTTTGATTAATGAAATCAGGAATGAACTAAACCATAACCTTTCTCAGCAAGTTTATATGAGTAATGAAGCGTGGGATCTGGTTAAAAGTACAACAGAAGATTTAATTACCATGATCAATACTTCTGCGGAAAAACAAAAAGAGGATGCAAAAAGTACAGATCTGGCAAAAGAAATAATCAGTGCCTACGTTTCAAAAAGTGACGATCCGATAAATCGCACTTTATCGTATATCAAGAATGAAATAAGAGAATTGTTTTAATTATGGCGAATTTCTTCAAAAGAACAGGTGCTTTCAGACGTGCGATGCGGAGGGCAAGTAAAATTGCAAGTAACAAGGAAAGCATCAGCAAAGTATTAATAAACACCGAAGGCAAGATTGGTTCCATTGATGGTCTCAAGTCAGAAATGAGATCGTTCCTTGATAAGGTAGCAACCTTTATCAGAATGATCAGATCCTATCTAAAGGGTACCTATCAGGAACTTCCAACCCGGACGCTAATTCTTATGATAGGGGGGCTGATCTATTTCATCATGCCAGTCGATTTTTTTCCTGATTTTATTCCAGGAATAGGATTAATTGATGACGTTAGCATCATACTGGCCATTTTTAAAAGTGTTGCAGATGACGTTTCTGCTTTCGAGCAATTTGAAAGTGGAGAAACAAAATCAGCGGAAGAAGCTGTTGATGAACCAATAGAAATCAATTAGGAGATCCAGCCTTTTACTTCATCCAGAGTCGGGTTTTCAACATTTTCCAGCTTTAATTTCTTTCTCAACCCACACAGGTCATTGTGTAGTTTTCCGGGTTTGATCGCTTTTAGCTGATCTATACTAATGATACCCATTTGTTGAATAACAGGAATAAGGTCTTTCCGAACTCCTAATTTTTCAAGCTGATGTGCAATATCCACAATCTCTACTTTCTTTTCGGGTCGCATTTGCGGAAAGAATAAGACATCCTGAATGGAATTTTGATTAGTCATGATCATGGTCAACCGGTCTATCCCGATTCCCAATCCGGCAGTTGGAGGCATTCCAAATTCCAGAGCTTTAAGGAAGTCTTCATCCAGAACCATGGCTTCTTCATCGCCACGTTTACCCAATTCCAGCTGTGCTTCGAACCTCTCTCTTTGGTCAATTGGATCGTTTAATTCCGAGAATGCATTGCAAATTTCTTTTCCGTTGCAGATCACTTCAAACCTTTCGACCAGACCTTCTTTTGTCCGGTGTTTCTTGGCAAGAGGTGACATCTCAACCGGATAGTCTGTGATAAATGTTGGTTGGATCAGCTGTCCTTCACATTTTTCACCAAATATTTCGTCGATGATTTTGCCTTTACCCATTGATTCATCCAGTGAGATGTTCAATTTTCCTGCTGTTTCACGGAGTTCGTTTTCATTCATTTGAGAAATATCGATCCCGGTATAATGCTCGATGGCTTCGTACATGGTAAATCTCTTCCAGGGTCGTTGAAAATCGACCTGGTGTTTTCCAACCTGTACAACCGTTTTGCCATGAAGGTCTAAAGCTACTTTTTCGACCATGGCTTCGACAAGATCCATCATCCATTCATAGTCTTTGTAGGCCACATAGAGTTCTACCTGGGTAAATTCCGGATTGTGAAATCGCGACATTCCTTCATTCCGGAAATCTTTAGCGAACTCAAATACGCCATCGTATCCACCAACGATTAACCTTTTCAGGTACAATTCATTGGCAATACGGAGGTATAATTTCATGTCCAGCGTATTGTGATGAGTCGTGAAAGGTCGTGCTGCGGCGCCGCCATAAATAGGTTGCAATACTGGAGTTTCCACTTCCAGGTATCCTTTGTCAGATAAGAATGATCGTATGGAGCTGATGAGCTTCGTTCTTTGCTTAAAAACCTCCCTCACCTCATGGTTTACAATCAGATCGACATATCGCTGGCGATACCGTTGTTCTGAATCCTTGAAGGCATCCCATACCTTTTTATTGCCGGCTTCATCTACTCCTTCCTTCACAATTGGAAGAGGCTTTAATGATTTGGATAGCAATTTCAATTCCGTGACGTGAATGGATATTTCTCCAACCTGGGTGGTGAAAACATAGCCTTTTATGCCGATGATGTCCCCGATGTCCATCAATTTCTTGAACACAGTATTGTACAGGGCTTTATCTTCACCTGGACAAATATCATCACGTCGGATATACAATTGGATTCTTTCGGTTGAATCCTGGATTTCAGCAAACGATGCTGAACCCATAATTCTTCTACTCATTAAGCGACCCGCGATAGAAATATTCTTATAATCGGTCTTGGCCTTTTCATAATTCTGATGAATATCTTTCGCTGTTACGTTTACTTCAAATGTTTCTGAGGGATAGGGGTTGATCCCAAGCTTTTCGAGTTCAGCTTTTTCTTCGCGTCTTCTTAATTCTTGTTCGCTTAATTGCATTGCTACCTAAAAATTTTGAGGTGCAAAAATAGATGATAATTGCGTAATGTTGAAAGGGAAGGTGATCTTTTTAGCAAGAAGGGTAATTCTCAGGTAAAATAAAAAGTCCCGTTCATCGACGGGACTTTTAAGTTTATATTAAATCAATTGAGATCTATTTCTTAGTTGAACCTTTTGATTTTCCTGATCCGGAGATAGAATCTCTCATTCCGGTATCTGCTTGTATATTTTGCATTCTGTAATAATCCATCACACCGATGTTTCCGGTACGGAAAGCGTCAGCCATTGCTTTTGGCACTTCAGCTTCAGCTTCAATTACCTTAGCCCGGGCTTCTTGTGCCTTGGCTTTCATTTCCTGTTCAAGGGCAACAGCCATGGCTCTTCTTTCTTCGGCTTTTGCTTCGGCTACCTTCAGGTCAGCTGATGCCTGGTCTGTTTGAAGCTTAGCGCCAATGTTGGTTCCCACATCAACATCAGCGATATCAATTGAGAGGATTTCAAAAGCCGTACCTGCGTCCAAACCTCTTTGTAACACCAGTTTGGAAATTTTATCTGGATTTTCCAATACTTCTTTATGCGTTGAGGCGGAGCCAATGGAAGTTACAATTCCTTCGCCCACCCGTGCAAGGATGGTATCCTCACCGGCACCACCAACGAGTTGTTGGATATTAGCGCGTACAGTAACCCTTGCGATTGCGATTAGTTGAATACCGTCAGCGGCAACCGCGGCAACTTTTGGCGTAGTAATCACTTTTGGATTTACAGAGATCTGCACTGCTTCGAAAACATCCCGACCAGCAAGGTCGATAGCAGTAGCTTGTTGAAACGATAGGTTAATATTGGCCTTATCAGCGGAAATAAGTGCTTTAATAACCGAACCTACATTACCTCCGGCTAGGTAGTGGGTTTCAAGTTCTTGTGTTGAAACTTTTAATCCTGCTTTTGTAGCGGTGATCATGGAATTAACAATTACGCTTGGTGGAACTTTTCTGATCCTCATGAAAACAAGTTCAAGTAGTCCAACCCTCACACCTGAGAAAATAGCCGTAATCCAGAGATTGACTGGAACAAAATACAGAAATATTAATAAAACTATTATGGCGGCTACGATCGTAACCAATATCATTATGTTACTCATTATGTTTTATTTAGGGGTTCTACGTATATTTTTCTTTCTTTTATTGATATGATCTTTACCGGTGACCCAGCGCTAACATAGTCGCCGATGGTTTGTACTTCATACTCTCTGTCGTTGAATTCTGCTTTTCCAACAGGACGAAGAGCCGAAACAGCAATTCCTCTCTGTTCTACTTGTAATTCAATTTTAAATTCCTCGTTGACCTTGCTGTCGATCGATTTATGTAAAGATAACTTTTTCCAGACTCCCGATTTAAAAGAAATGACCAATGATATGATGCACAATATTATGGCAGAGATGAGTATAATAACTCCGGTAGTTGTGCCAAAATTTACAAAACCTAAAAATACTCCATAACCGGCAACGCAAAATCCTACGAAACCAACCACGGTTGTACCGGGAACAAAAATTATCTCAATAATAATAAGAGATATTCCAAGTATAATTAATGAAATAACTATCAGCCACTCAACCATAATAAAGATTTAGTAAATATATTAAATCGAGTTAAAAATGCTTTAATAAGCCCTGGCAAAAACTACTTTTCTTTTTGAAGGCTTCCCGGAAAAAATACAGCTACCATTTTCTTCCGGCTCATCAAGCAGGATACATCGTATAGTTGCTTTTGTTTTGTCCTTTATTCTTTCTTCTGTCTCTGTTGTGCCATCCCAATGTGCCTTAATAAAGCCCCCTTTTGTCTCCAGCAGTTCTTCGAATTCTTCAAACGAAGAAGCTTCGGAAGTCATTTCATTCCTGAACTGAGAAGCTTTGGTAAAGATATTTTCCTGGATATCTTTTAATAGTTCCTCAATTTTTGAGACAGCTTCTTCAATTGGCAAAACCTGTTTTTCAAATGTATCTCTCCTGGCAATTTCAATCGTCCCGTTTTCCAGGTCTCGTGGTCCCATTGCCAATCGAACAGGCACACCTTTTAGTTCATATTCCGCAAACTTCCAACCAGGTTTGTGCGTATCCCGATCGTCAAATTTGACAGTTATGTTTTTTTCTCTCAAATTTTTAATAATAGGTTCAACCTTTTCGGCAATTTGCTGAAGCTGATCGCTACCTTTGATAATGGGAACAATTACTACCTGTATCGGGGCTAATTTTGGAGGTAAAACCAGTCCGTTATCATCAGAATGAGCCATGATCAATCCACCGATTAAGCGGGTACTTACCCCCCAGCTTGTTCCCCAGACGAAATCCATGCCCCCCTCTTTGTTTGCGAATTTTACATCAAAAGCTTTTGCAAAGTTCTGCCCCAAAAAGTGAGAAGTACCAGCCTGGAGAGCTTTTCCATCCTGCATCAATGCTTCAATGCAATAGGTGTCAACTGCGCCGGCAAATCTTTCATTTTCGGTTTTTATCCCTTTTAATACCGGCAAAGCCATGAAATTTTCTGCAAATTCTGCATAGACATTCAGCATTCTGATTGTCTCTTCCTCAGCTTCCTGTTTGGACTCATGTGCTGTGTGACCTTCCTGCCATAAAAATTCTGCTGTCCGTAAAAATAGTCTTGTTCTCATTTCCCAACGGACAACATTTGCCCATTGATTGATCAGTAAAGGTAAATCCCTGTAAGATTGGATCCAGTTTCTATAAGTGCTCCAAATAACTGTCTCGGATGTAGGCCGGACAATTAATTCCTCTTCCAGTTTTGCATCCGGATCCACTATTACCCCTCTTCCATCCTCGGAATTTTTCAACCGATAATGGGTCACAATAGCACATTCCTTCGCAAAACCCTCGACATGGTCCGCTTCTTTGCTCAAATAGGATTTGGGAATAAAAAGTGGGAAATAGGCATTTGTGTGCCCTGTATCTTTAAACATTTTATCTAATGCCGATTGCATTTTCTCCCAAATGGAAAATCCATAAGGCTTGATCACCATCGAACCTCTAACAGGTGAATTTTCAGCCAGATCGGCCTTTTTTACCAATTCATTGTACCACGCAGAATAATCTTCGCTCCTTTTTGGTAAACCTTTACTCATAATATATTAATGGTATGATATTTGTGACAAATATAAAATGTAATTTGAAAGGCAAATATAGCTTTTTACCTAAAGGAAAATAACTTAAATTGGCTTTTAAGCGTTATCTTTACACATTAGAATCGCATTAGAACAAAAATAAACTTAGTGATTATGAAAGCGGGAAAAAGAATTTGGTCAGGAATAGTGGTATTGGGACTTTTTACCATATCAAGTGTATTCGCACAGGATGTAGAATATGATGATATGTATTTTAACAAGTCTGACAGAAAAGTGAAGAAGGAAAAGAAATATTCACCTACAGCTGCAGAAGAAAATGTGATCAAGTCGGATGTTCCACTTACCACCGAAGAATATTCTTCAAAAAATATCAATCCTGAATATATAGCCCGTTATAAAGCTGACGAAACTACAAACGAGACTGAAAATGAAGTCAATGTCGAAGAATATTCAGCTGATGATTACTATGTAGAGACTGATGAAAGGATTGACAAAAATCAGGAAGAGTTATTGACTTCTGAGCAAGGCAAATACTCCAGCAATCTTAACAGGCCTGATTACTATAGAAATTCTTACAGCCCCTCTTCCAATAATTTCTATCCCGGCTATGGATATGGAATTAGTCCTTTTTATAATCCTGCCGGATGGAACGTTGGTTTAGGCTATACCATGGGAAGTTTTTATGGTGCTCCGTATTCCGGATACAATGTTTCGCTTTCATGGAGTTCTGGCGGTTACTATGGTTACAGCCCTTACTCAAGTTGGTATGATCCATGGTACGGAGGATGGGGGTATCCATCATATGCATACAATCCCTGGAGAGTTGGGTTAGGTTTTGGATTTGGGTATGGCTATGGATATGGTAATCCATATTACCCGGGCTATAATTATTATGCATATGATTACCATAATCACTATCAAAATATTAATTACGGTAGAAGAGATAGTAGAACCACTACTTCCAATTCTTCCAGAAATTACAACAACAGAATTCAAAACGCTTCAAATACCAAGGTTGTAAATAGTGATGGTATCACAAAAACAACTAATAATCCAAAAATGAGGGATTATTCCAAATTACAAAATGAGTATTATCGGGATAATTACAGGTCAAGGGATAGCAGATCCAGTGTCGACAGAACTTCTGTAAGTAATAGAAATTCCTATGCTGACAGGATTAATAGTTCAAATTCCAGGGTGAGTAATAGTAGTACTTATACAAACCGACCTGCAAGGCCAAGTAGCTATTCCAACAGATCGATTAATACTGATTCATACAATAGGTCTAATTCGAATACGTACCGAGCTCCTAGTCGATCTAATTCAGATTACAGCTCTCGACCTTCAAGGAACAGCTCTTATTCAAATGGTAGTAATTCAAGAAGCAATAGTAGCTACACTCCTAGCAGGAGTTCTTCATCAAGAAGTTCGTATACACCTTCAAGATCAAGTAGCAGTAGTAGCAGTGGGCGTTCAAGTAGTTCATCGTCAGGTAGAAGATAGCTATTAATCTTGTAGGATAGTCTCTTTTAAGTATCACATTCAATATGAAAAAGGTTTTTACACTTTTAATAAGTGCAGGGATATTCTTTGCTTCAACTAAAGCTTACTCACAGGTTTTGGTACCAGGAGCTTCTGACTATTATGAATTGGGATTATTGTTTAGTCAATACGATTATAAAGGGACTTCCCGTATTCAAGCCCTCGGAGGCGCTCAAACCAGCTTGGGAGGAGACCTTAGTTCAACATTGTCAAATCCAGCAGGATTGGGATTTTACAACAGATCTGAAATTAGTTTAACTCCATCTGTCAATACCTATTCAATCAATTCTAACTATCTAAATAATTCAACTGAGGATTTAAAAACAAAATTTAATGTAGAGCATTTTGGAGCGGCGTTGCATAAAGCATTTGGAAAGGAATCTGGATTTATCTCAGGGACTTTTGGATTATCCTTTACAAAAACCAATGAATTTAACTATCAATACAATATAAGTGGTACAAATGCATTAAATGATATTATTGATCATTTCACCCAAAATGCCAACCAGATAAACGAAAATAATTGGCCACTTTTTACTAACATGGCGTACAATGTCTATCTGATTGATGAATTTCAGGATACGGAAACAAATGAATTATTTTGGGATAGGACAGTTCTCCCATATCCAAGCGAAGAGTTTCCTGTGGATCAGTATGATGAGATCATTTCTGAGGGAAGTCAAAATCAATGGAGCATATCGTACGGAGCAAATTTTGAAGATATACTTTACCTGGGTGCAGGAATAGGTATCCAATCGTTACGATACGATATTGAAAAATATTACGAAGAAAATTACCCTGGAGACGACCTGATAAGCATGAGTTTATATGAATATATTTCAACAAGGGGAACTGGTATCAATGGCACGGTCGGTTTTATCGTTCGGCCTGTCAAACAATTGACAATTGGAGCATCGGTAATATCGCCAACGATTTTGTCTCTGTCAGAACAGAGTGAAATTATTATGGAGTCAAATTTTAATAATTATGAATACGATGATAATACAGTATTGAATCAGGTAGTAGATGGAGAAGGTGAAATTTTTGAATTTGATTACCAGATTACCACGCCTGTCAGATTTAATGCCGGAGCAACTGTATTTTTAGGGAAGGCTGGATTTTTAACAGGTGATATCGAGTATGTCGATTATTCCAATATTTCCATGGATAGCGAAATTGATCCGCTTGACGATCAGGACAGGATCATCAACGCAGAATATGACAAGGTGCTCAATTATAAATTAGGTGCGGAATTTAGACTAAGTAATTTCCGGTTAAGGGGTGGTTATGCTCTTACAAAAAGCCCTTATGTTAATAATGATTTGGCTGATAGAGATGTCAATAAGTTTTCATTTGGCCTTGGTTATCGAAATCCTAAATTTTTTGTTGACCTGGTGTCTACGTATTCAATGGGTAATGCCATTTATTCACCTTATTCTTTTGCTCCGGAAGACAATGAAAATTTACAGGACATATACGTTACACCAATTTCAGATTTGGATTACAATAATTTAAACATTGCATTTAGCTTAGGATTTTTCTTCTAAGACAGCCAGGATGGAGTCCACATTTATATTGTCATTTATGATCAGATGATCTGACTGTTTATAATAAAAAGACCTAACATTGAGCTTGTTTTTTATTTCCTCTAAAAGTTCTTCTTCTGATTTATTTTTTAGCAATGGCCTGTGTGAAATTCCAGGCAACAATCTCCGATTTAGTTCTTCGGCCGAAACATCTAAATAGACACTAATTCCGCTCTTTTTGATTAGTTCCATGTTTTGATGAAAACATGGAGTGCCACCACCTGTAGACAGAACAAATGAGGAGTAGTTGTTTATTACTTCTTCAAGATATTTGGATTCTAATTTTCTGAAGAATTCTTCGCCCTCACGAGAAAAAATTTCGTCTATGGTTGATCCAGTTTTTTCCTCGATAATTTCATCCAGATCAAAAAATGGAATGGAAAGTTTTTCAGCCAGTTTTTGGCCAATAGTTGTTTTACCACTTCCGGGCATACCAATCAAAAAAATTTTTTTCATTAATTGTGTAGTCTAACTCTGGGATCCAACCAGGCGTAAATGATATCTGCAAAAATATTAATTAAAACGAAAGCAATGGCGATAAAAATAGTTGAACCCATCACTACCGGGTAATCGAGATTTTGTACAGCTTTGATGGTAATGTAGCCAATCCCTTTCCAGTCGAAAATATATTCTACAAAAAATGCCCCGGCCATTAGTGATGCAAACCAACCTGATATCGCTGTAAGAACTGGATTGAGAGCATTTTTCAGGCAATGCTTAATAATAATTCTCCTTTTGCTTAATCCTTTTGACCTCGCAGTTTTAATAAAATCTTTGCTGAACACATCTACCATTGAGTTTCTGGTGAGCTGACTAATGATCGCCAAAGGCATAATTCCCAAAGTTATTGCCGGCAGAATAATGTTTTTAAGATGTAATTGTCTGCCATACAAGGGATGGATTTCCCAAAGCTGACCTGTAAGTTCCAGATTTGTGTAAGGACTTAGGTAGTATCCAAAAATCAAAGCCATCATTATCGCCAATACATAAGATGGTATAGAAATTCCCAAAACTGTCGCTCCCATGATCAATTTATCAGGAAGAGTGTTTTGATAAAGTGAGGCAATTATACCAAGTGAAATTCCCACGATTGTCGCAAAGAGCATCGCAGCTAAAGCCAACCATATTGTGTCGTCAATATTTTCAAGTAGTATTTTGGTGACCTCCCGGTTGGTTTGAAACGACCTTCTCAAATAAGGCCATTTTATTACAAATACACGATTATTCTCATACTTAAGTAGTCGAACGAAATCATATTTTTCCTGATTTTCTTTCGTATCCCTGTGAAGCGAAATGGGCAACAGGTCATTGACAAAAAATAAATACTGGTTTTCTATTGGTTTATTAAGTCCGAGTTCCCGGCTGATCTCTTGTCTTGTTGAAACGTCACTTCTTTGACCAGCTATAAGTGTGACAGGATCTCCCGGCAAGACATGAAATAAAAAGAATACTAATGTGATAACTCCGAAAATAATTAGAATGCCATAAACAAATCGCCGGGATATGAACTTTAACATTAGGGGATCCTTTTGTTGAGAACAGGCCTAAGGCGAAATTGATCATATATTGCTTCTTGCAAGTTGTTCTTTGCCGGCGTTTGCCAGCCAGCCAACTGCCTTTTGCCAACTACCAACTTAAAAATAAGGAACATATCGACAGTTTTTGTTTAGGGTTCAGCTTTCAAAAGCTCCATTACCTGGCCCGGGCTTGGTGTGTCATTGTAGTGCCATTTGCCAAGTACAACCCCATTGTTTAGGAGCATAATGCCAGGATTGGATCGAACCATCGCCTTTAAAACGGTTGCATCACCAAAGAAATATGGAGCAGCAATTTGATATTCATGCCTGAAGTTATCGATCGTTGATGCATCATTGGAAGTGATGATCCATACATTCAGCTCTCCTTCGAGCGAATTGATCAATTCCTTTATTTTTTCGATTTCGCTTAAATCACTTTTATTGACATCCTGATAAACAATGAAAAGCTTTTTGCCGGTCAACGATTCCTCTGTATAATCCCCTTCATCTGTCCAGATGTTATAATCCGTTATTTTGGGCTGTGCATCTTCATTTAACAAAACCATGTCTTTGAAAGCCAAAGTTGTGTCGGTCGGATAAGTTTCGAATTCAAAAGTTTCACCCTCCCTTTCCATAATATATTTATAACGAAGGGGCTCACTCGGTTTCATTCCATCGCTAATGCTGTTCCCAATTTTGTAAGCCCGGAAATCAATAAAAGGTAGATGGTTGATTGCATAAATGGCAATAAAGATATTCAAGATGGTTACAATTCCTATTACTATATGTCCAGTTAGTCCATTTAAAAGTTCGTTGTAGTTTTTTCTATTAATAAATATGTAAACAATGAGAACGAGAAGAATGATATCCTTTATAAAAGATTCCCAGGGAGTAAGCTTTATTGCATCACCAAAACAGCCACAATCCGTGACATTTCCTGTTACGGCGGAATAAAATGTTAGAATGGTAAAAAAGATGATCAGCAGAAGTAAAATCCAGCTTGTGATGTTCATCCTATATCTCAATAGAACAGCTACTCCCAATACTACTTCAAGGACAACAATAAATACCGCCATCCCCAATGTATAAGGTA
Organism: uncultured Cytophagales bacterium; assembly: GCA_913057175.1. GTDB lineage: Bacteria > Bacteroidota > Bacteroidia > Cytophagales > Cyclobacteriaceae > CAJXNP01. The sequence continues at coordinate 192,872 of CAJXNP010000012.1, read as the reverse complement.
CAAATGCATGAAAAAATGAGGCGAATTCGGTTGAAAACACCTCAAAATATTCCTGTAGCTTGATAGAAGTTCCAACCGGATCGTTGACTTTTATTAAGCCTGAAAAAATAAATAATCCTCCGACTAGGATTAAAATGATGCTGTCAATGTATTTTCTACTTGTCATAACTGAGTTTGATTAAACAGAACACAGAGTAATTGATGATATCCTGGTAATTGGCCTTTACACCCTCTGAAATTATAGTCTTTCCTTCATTGTCTTCAATCTGTTTTACCCTGTAAAGCTTCATCAATATAATATCCGTCATGGAAGAAACGCGCATATCCCGCCACGCTTCATCATAGTCATGGTTTTTGGCTGAAAGCAAATTTTGTGTTTCATGAATTTGCTGGTTGTACAGCTCTTCTACTTTTTCTGCATTGATACTGGTTTCGTCAGAATCAGCTAATACAATTTGCATCATGGCAATGACACAATAGTTGATAATCCCAATAAATTCATTTGAAATGCCTTCCTCAACCTTTTGTGAACCTTTTTCCTGGATGGTCCGGATCCTTTGAGCTTTGATAAAAATCTGATCAGTAATCGAGGGCAAACGCAAAATTCTCCACGCCGTCCCATAGTCTTTCGTTTTCTTTATAAAAACATCTTTACAGGCCTTGATTACTTGATTATATTCGTCGATTGTTTTGTTTTTCAATTCAAAAAATACGTTTTAAGGATAGAATATTTAATATTTTGGGTGCGAAAGATAATTTTTTTTGTTCAAAAAAGACACTAAAGATCAGTGGAAAAGTACATTCCATAATGAAACCCATGATTATGGGGATTGTCAATTTAACATCTGATTCTTTTTATAAAAACAGCCGTTTTACTTCTGACAAGGAATTAATTGAGAAGGTTGAAGGAATGATTAGGGATGGAATGGATATCATTGATATCGGGGCATTTTCGTCAAGACCTGGTGCGAAAATTGTGAGTGAAATGGAGGAATGGGATCGATTGCAGGAAGGGCTTAAATTGATCAGGAGGGAATTTCCGGGGCTCTATGTTTCAGTCGATACATTTAGGTCAGGCATTGCTAAAAAGTCAATTGACGAAGGCGCTGATATAATCAATGATATTTCGGGTGGTGATGCAGATGATGGAATGTTTGATGTGATTACCAAATCGGGAATCCCGTATATATTGATGCACATGAAAGGTACATCGGAAACTATGCAGACATTAACAAAATATGAAAATCTTTTGCTTGAATTAATTCAATTTTTTGAGAAAAGGGTTAAAAAGTTGTATCAAATGGGTCATAATGATATAATTATTGACCCGGGAATAGGTTTTTCCAAAACAATAGATCAAAACTATGAAATACTTAAAAATTTGGATTATTTTAAGGTTCTTAAACTGCCTTTATTAGTTGGAGTATCCAGAAAATCCCTAATATATAAAAAGTTTGGAACGACTCCCGATGAAGCTCTCAATGGCACCTCTGTATTAAATACATTTGCTGTAAGAAATGGAGCCTCAATTTTGAGAGTTCATGATGTAAAGGAGGCAAGAGAGGTTGTAGAATTAGCAAATTTGGTTACCAATTGAAACTACTATTTCAGATAGGATTTTTAAGCTTTGATCTGGTTGATGCGATAGACATATTTTTCGTCACCATTTTACTTTACCAGGTTTATAAACTTATGCGTGGGAGCGTGGCGGTTCGTGTGTTCCTGGGATTCCTGTTTTTGTACTTAATCTTTTTGGTCGTACGCGCGGTAGAAATGGAATTACTCACCGCTATTCTTGGCCAATTTATGGGTGTTGGAGTTATTGCAGTCATCATTTTATTTCAACCGGAGATCAGGAAATTTTTACTCATTATCGGAAAATCTACGTCTCTTAGCAGAGAAAATTTATTTAAGCGATTTCCGTGGAGAAAGAATGAAACAGCATTCGAGTTAAACATAACCCCGATTATGGAAGCCGCTAAAACACTTGGTGCCACTAAGACCGGAGCTCTGATCGTATTTTCTAAATTTTCTGAGTTGAAATTTTATGCAGATTCGGGAGACCGGATAGGAGGGATTATTTCGAAAAGATTACTTCTTTCAATCTTCAATAAACATAGCCCTCTTCACGATGGAGCAGTTATTATTTACAATGGAAAGATTATTGCTGCAAGGTGCATTCTTCCCGTTAGCGATCAGGATAACCTTCCGGCACATTTTGGGTTGAGACATCGTGCTGGTATTGGGATGAGTGAGTCAACGGATACGCTGGTATTTATTGTGTCTGAGGAAACCGGCCAATTTTCAATTGTCAGAGCGGGCAAAATACATCCGAATATTTCTATTCCTGAAGCCCGGCAAATGATCAAATCTTACTTCGAAGAAGAAGAGGTCAAGGATAAAGAATTGGAAGAAATGATAAAAGAAGACGCCGTTGTTCCAAAAGAGGAAGAGAGTTCCAGCAAAATTACCAGCTAGTAAATTTTACAAATCATCTATTCAACCGTTACCGATTTTGCCAGGTTTCTTGGTTGATCGACATTGCACCCTCGCAATACCGCAATGTGATATGATAGAAGCTGAAGCGGAATGACTGAAATCAAAGGCATCAGCGCTTCATTTGTTGAAGGAACTTCGATTACATATTCAGCCATTTTTGGGATTAGGTCATCTCCTTCCGTAACGATAGCTATTACCTTTCCTTTTCTGGCTTTTACTTCCTGGATGTTTGATACGACCTTTTCATACGAACTGTCTTTTGTTGCGATGAATACAACCGGCATCTCTACGTCAATTAGTGCTATGGGACCGTGCTTCATTTCAGCTGCCGGGTATCCTTCTGCGTGGATATATGAAATTTCTTTCAGTTTCAGAGCGCCCTCTAGTGCGACAGGAAAATTATACCCTCTTCCCAAATAGAGGAAATTTCTGGCAAACATGAATATTTTTGAGATTAATTCAATTTGCTCCGAGCTATTCTCTAACACCTGCTGAACCTTATTTGGAATTTGTTCCAGCTCTACCAACATTTGCCGGTACTTGGCTTCTTTGATTGTCCCTTTATTATAAGCCATCTTTATAGCAATCATAAAAAGAACAGTGAGTTGCGAAGTGAAAGCTTTTGTACTTGCTACACCAATTTCAGGCCCTGCATGTATGTAAGCGCCTTCATGGCTAGCTCTGGCAATTGAACTTCCGACTACATTGCAAACGCCAAAGATGATTGCTCCTTTTGATTTGGCCAATTCGATTGCTGCCAAGGTGTCTGCGGTTTCTCCTGATTGGGAAATGGCGATGCAAACATCTCCTTCTTTGATTACAGGGTTTCGATACCTGAATTCCGAAGCATATTCTACCTCGACTGGTATCCTGCAAAACTCTTCAAAAAAGTATTCAGCTACCAGACCGGCATGCCATGAAGTTCCACAGGCAAGAATTATGATCCTTTCCGCATTTTCAAGCTTATGAGAGTATTCCCTTATCCCTCCTAAAACCAAATAACCTTTTTCTGCATTGAGTCTTCCTCTCATAGAATCAGCAATTGATCTGGGTTGTTCAAATATTTCTTTCAGCATGAAGTGTTCATATCCGCCCTTTTCAATTGCTTCCAGTTCAAGATCAATGGTTTGGATGTATGGATTAGAGTCTACATCTTCGATATTTTTGATTTTTAATTTGTCTCTTTTAATGACAGCAATTTCATAATCATTTAAATAGGCTACTTCATTGGTATATTCTACGATTGGAGTAGCATCAGATGCGATAAAATATTCATCTTTACCCACTCCTATCACTAAAGGACTACCTTTTCGCGCAGCTATGAGTGTATTAGGATCATCTTCAGAAACAATGACAATGGCGTAAGCACCAACAATTTTGGAAAGCGCCAATCGTACTGCTTCTTCAAGTGAACATTGATTATTGTCTCTGATATCTTCAATAAAATGAATAAGAACCTCAGAGTCTGTCTCGCTTCTAAATTGATGACCTTTATTGGTCAATTCTTTTTTTAGTGTACTGTAATTTTCAATGATCCCATTGTGGATAATTGCCATTTTATTATTGGAATCTGTGTGTGGGTGGGCATTGATATCGTTTGGTTCACCATGTGTCGCCCATCGGGTGTGTCCTATTCCAATAGAAGAAGGCAATTTTTCAGTTCCGATAAAGTTTTCAAGATCACTAACTTTGCCCTTCTTCTTAAAAACTCTTAGGCTGGAATCGTTTAGGACTGCCACACCAGCGCTGTCATACCCTCTGTATTCCAGCCTTTTTAACCCTTTAACGATTATTTCATAAGCATTTCTTTCACCTATGTAAGCAACAATACCACACATGATAAAATTGATTAGAATGGTTAATTAACAGAACTTTGAAGATAGGAAAAATATATCTTAAGCTTTACGTTGTCCTTGTTAAAATGTAATTGATTGTATGTTCTGCCAACTCCGGGTGAATACAATATTATTTTGGATTTTTCAGCTGCATCGCTCGCAGTTACCAGGTATTGAATAAAATCTTCAAAGGCAGGCCCCCTTGTATCCGGAGTATATTCGTTGGAGATGGTATTACTTACAAAATAATTGCCGTTGACAGAATCTTGAGGATACAAGGTATACGACATTTGAAATTGCAGGTATTGTCCAAACTGAACCTCAATTGCATCCGGTTGAAAAAATGCCATGGACTTATAAGGAAATCCCGAGGCTTTTTCAAACGCATACAAACTGGCAGGAATGGGATAAATTGTATCAACCGGAATGTCTTCAAAGGTCAAATCTGCACCATTGATAATAATTGGCCCCAGTGAGTCACTTAAATTCAAAACTGGAGTAAAGTCCAATTCAGAAAATATACCATCATAAGAATTGAAATAAAGGTTTTCGGTGTTCGAGTAGGTTTGGTTATTGGCTGTTAGGTTTTGTAATTCCAAACCTGTGTAGTCTGTCGAAACATTAAATGATTGAATATCGGTCATTAATATCCTCATTACCCTTGCAGTATCCGGGTCATAGTGATAGTAGATGTTAAGGCTGGTTTCACGAAATGGATCAATACCCAGTAGCAATTCGTTTGTATTATCAAGTTTAAATGCCAAACCTTCTATAACCTCTCGCAATTCACTATTTGTTAAGGAATCTTTTTGAGCTTCATCAAAAATTTGCATTCCTAGGTCATCTGAAAGCTTTTTTCTTAATGATTTTGTACTTTCTTCTTCCAGAGAATCCAAATCGAACTCAGCGAGGGGCAACATTTCATATTGGTATTCATCGCTGATTGTGTTTTCTCTATTTACCTGTTCAAGGATTTGATGAACCATTAGTTTAGACGGCAAATTGCTGTTACTTCGATCACCTCTAAAATTGGTGGCGAAGACTCTTAAATCGATACTATCGTAATCGGCTGTAGATGGGATTTTTCCTACACCTCCCTGCACATAAAGATTTGAATATCCGACTAACTCCCGCGAGCCAAATGTTTCATCTTCACTGTTCCCCACGTTAATGATACTAATTCTGTGAGTAGAATCAGATGTCAAATATGGCTCGCTTAAGCCGACAGAAGTTTTAATGGGAATTTCAATGTAAGAAGCAAAAAAATCGCCGGTATCCGGCTCCAGTTCCAATCCAATTTCACCTGGCTCCTCGCAGGCAAAAAGAAACAGGGCCAATCCTAGGATTGGCCCTGTTTTTCTAACCCACAAGTTCATTATATAGATTATAATAAGATTCTTCGCAGTTTTCGTCTTTTTCTATTGTGTCAATCTTTTTTTCATCGCTGACTTTCGATAGTAAGGCATTTAAACCGTTTTTGAATGCTGCTTCTGATTTGATGACAGCATCAGCATATTCCACTCCGATTTTTATGAATCCTTCATAATCTTTGGTTTTGAGTGGGCTTAGCATATCATCTTCGATATCCAGCATTTTCACCTTTTCTATCAGGTCATTTTCGAATTTGTGAGAAAATGGTGTGTCATAAATAGTAAATACCGTTTTGGTATTTTTAAAAATAGGATCGTTTTTGTAAGTAGTTTTTAAATACATTGGAATGAGGCTTGTCATCCAATCATTGCAGTGAACAATATCAGGAGCCCATCCTAATTTTTTCACTGTTTCTAAAACGCCTTTACAGAAAAAGATGGCTCTTTCATCATTGTCTTCATAGAATTTGTTTTCCTTGTCGTGAAAAACACTTTTTCTATGGAAATAGTCTTCATTGTCTATAAAATAAACCTGAAGTTTAGCATTGGGTATTGAAGCTACTTTAATGACAAGAGGTTTTTCCTCTTCTCCAACAGAAATATTGATTCCCGATAATCTTACTACTTCATGTAAGCGGTTCTTTCTTTCATTGATTAAACCAAATCTAGGTACCAAAATTCTGATTTCCATTCCTTTCTCCTGCATAGCTTGGGGCAGTTTCCTGACCAGCTCGGCTACGTTTGAAGTTTGTAAGAAAGGATTGATTTCTGATGCAACGTAAAGAATACGAAATTTAGACATGTTATATATAGTTTATCGCTATGTTTCCCGAAATGATTACAAAATTACGAATAAATCCTTGATTTTCCATACCATTTACAAAAATAACCGTACATTTGCGCCCCTTTTAACAAGATTTAACAACAAAATGGAAATCTTCCGGGAAATTGGTCAATTAACTTGTTATCTGAAGAATAAACGCCTTAACGGGAAAAAAATTGGCTTGGTTCCAACAATGGGAGCGTTTCATGAGGGTCATCTCACACTTGTCAAAAGATCAGTAAAAGAAAATGACATAACTGTTTGCAGCATTTTCGTCAACCCCACTCAGTTTAATAATCCTGAAGATCTTGAGAAGTATCCACGAAATGTAGATAAAGATATTGAAATGCTAAAGGCAAACTGCTGCGATGTGGTATTTTGTCCTGAAGTTTCTACTATGTACAGGAAAGAGAGGATAGTACAAATCCGATTAGGGTACCTTGAGGAGATTATGGAAGGCAAATTCAGGCCAGGCCATTTTCAGGGAGTAGGACTAATCGTTACAAAGCTTTTAAATATAGTCAAGCCTGATCGTGCTTACTTTGGATTAAAGGATCTTCAGCAATTTGTACTTGTCAAAAAGCTTGTCGAGGAGTTAAATATAGATGTGGAAATTTGTGGAGTACCAACAGTTAGAAATGAGAAAGGATTGGCTTTGTCATCCAGGAACGAACGTTTGAGTGAGCGAGAAAAAGAACAAGCATTGATTTTTAACCGGTCGCTTCGTTTGGCACAGGAAATGTTGAAAAATGGAGGTAAGATAAAGGAAGTCAGAGATGTCATTTTGAAAAACTTTCAAAAGGATAACTCGGTAAAACTGGAGTACTTTGAGATCGTTGATAGTGAAACATTGAGAAATATAGACAGTTTAAATGACTGTGACAATGCTTCGCTGTGCATTGCGGGTTACGTAGGAAAGGTGAGACTAATTGATAATATTTCTATAAATTGATATAAATTTGCAGGCCAGTGGGAGGAGTTAAAATGAATATAGAAGTAGTAAAATCGAAAATTCATAGAGTCAAAATTACCGAAGCAGAGCTTCACTATGTTGGTAGCATCACAATTGATGAAGACTTGATGGATGCAGCCAATATTATCGAAAACGAGAAAGTTCAAATTGTCAACATCAATAATGGTGAGCGATTAGAGACTTATGTGATCAGAGGAAAGAGAGGTTCAGGACAGGTATGTTTAAATGGACCTGCAGCCAGAAAAGCTCAGGTCGGAGATATCATCATCATTATTTCGTATGCCTCTATGGATTTTGAAGCTGCAAAGTCCCACAAACCGATCATTATATTCCCCGATCAAAATAATAGAGTAGTTGAATAGCCGAAGGAAAATTTTTTTCATCTCTTTCATTAAGTATTCCTTTAGCCTGGTCATTGCCATTGCTCTCTTTTGGTATGTGTATCGGGATCTTGATTTCAATGAGCTATTTTTAAGATTTAAGGAAGTCAATTTAGTTTATATCTATATTTCGCTTTTTCTGGGCCTTATTTCATATTGGCTTCGGGCGTATAGGTGGTCGTTATTGTTTGAGCCAGTTGGATTCCAAATTGGTTCTTTTCGATCATTTATTTCTTTAATGGTGGGTTATTTTGCGAATTTATTGGTTCCAAGAATGGGGGAAGTGACACGCTGTATTATCTTAAAAAAAACTGATAAAGTGGATCTGCCTGTTTCAATTGGTACAGTTGTAGCAGAAAGGGTTATCGATATGATCTGCTTATTGATCATTATTTTTTTCGGATTCGCGATCGAATTTGATAAACTTAAAGCGACCTTATTTCCGCAGGTATTTGAGAAAGTAAAAGTGTTTCAACATTATTACCTGATTCTGACAGTTGGGATCGTTTTAGCGATATTTCTGCTTTTTTTATTCATCTACCTATTTAAGAAATATTATTATAAAATTCACCGCTATTCATTGTATATCAAGTTTAGGGCGGTGGTTAGGGAAATTTTAGACGGATTCCTTGCGGTAAGAAGACTGAAAAGGCCGTATTTATTTTGGTTTTCAACGGTTGGCATTTGGATACTTTATTTTTACATGAGCTATGTTGTATTCTTTTCATTTGAACCAACGGCCGATCTTAGTATTTATGCAGGAATACTAGTGCTAATCATGGGAGGCTTGGGAATGGCCACCCCGGTTCAGGCTGGTGTTGGAGCATTTCATTTATTTGTCAGTTCAGTACTGTTTTTATATGGGGTTTCAGAAGATGATGGTAAATTTTTTGCTTTTGTTTTACATACTTCACAATTCCTGTTTGTCGTCGTAGTAGGTGGGATCAGTTTTATCATTAGTTTATCACTTTCGAAAAATGAAAAAGACAATGCAATCGAAAGATAAAATAGTTAATTTAGGTCAACTGGCAAGTATTATTCAAAAAAGAGAGCGTGGCCAGAAAGTAGTGTTTACCAATGGGTGTTTCGATTTGGTCCACCTGGGCCATATAGATTACCTGGAGAAAGCGGCCGAAAAAGGTGATTTATTGGTTGTTGGGTTAAACTCAGATCAATCAATTAAAAAAATTAAAGGGAAAAACAGACCAATTGTGAATGAGAATTCAAGGTCAAGGTTGCTTGCCGCAATGCAATTTGTTGACTATGTGGTAATGTTTGATGATGAAACTCCTATCGAACTCATCAAAACCTTGAAACCGGATATTCTGATTAAAGGAAATGACTATGATCTCAGCAACATAGTAGGAGCAGATATCGTAATGAGCAATGGTGGAAAAGTAGAAACTGTTGATTTGGTGGAAGGTTATTCAACTTCCAAATTGATAGAAAGCATAATAGAAAAAAACAAATAAAAAGATGATAATAGTAATTGGTATAGTATTCATGATCATTAGCTTTTTAGTCAGTCAACGACTAAAAAGTAAGTTTAAGAAGTACTCTAAGACTACATTAATGTCTAATATGAGTGGAGCAGAAGTGGCAGCATCTATGTTGAAGGATAATGGTCTTTATGATGTAGGGATTACTTGTCAGCCAGGACATTTAACAGATCATTATAATCCGTCGAATAAGACAGTTAATTTAAGTGAAAATGTGTATTACGGACGAAATGCTGCTGCAGCCGCTGTAGCAGCGCACGAATGTGGACATGCTGTTCAACATGCTCGGGCATATCGTCCATTGGAATTCAGGACAATGCTTGTTCCAATCCAAAGTGTAAGTGCAAGGATCCTCAACATTATCGTGATGATAGCAATTTTCGGAGGGGGGTTTCTGTATAGCTTCGGATGGGATAAAATCATTTTGGCAGTAATCGCTTGTTATCTGGTATTGACATTATTTTCTTTTATTACCCTACCAGTGGAGTTTGATGCCAGCAAGCGAGCCCTTGCATGGATCAAATCAAAAAACATTGCTAGTGAACAAGACCAGTATATGGCAAAGGACGCTCTTAAATGGGCAGCAATGACTTACGTAGTGGCTGCAATCGGTTCTTTGGTTACGCTGCTATACTATGTCATGATTTTGCTTGGTAATAGAGATTAAAAAAACTATCTTTCAATCACCTCATTTAACCAGGATTTGTCTGCAAAAGGCAAATCCTTTTTTTATTTATTAAAGTTGAAAATATGAGAATTGAATTAACGGAAGAGCAAAAAATTGTAAGGGAAACGGCACGAGAATTTGCGAAAAAAGAGTTGCTACCTGGCGTCATTGATAGGGACGAACAGCAAATCTTTCCCAGCGAACAGATCAAAAAAATGGGAGAGCTTGGTTTCATGGGAATGATGGTTGATCCCAAATACAATGGTGGTGGCATGGATACGATTTCTTATGTGCTTGCGATGGAAGAGATTTCAAAAATAGATGCTTCTGCTGGTGTAGTGATGTCCGTTAATAATTCCCTGGTTTGCTGGGGTTTGGAAAAATACGGTACCGAAGAGCAAAAGGACAAGTATCTGAAGAGATTAGCTAGTGGTGAAATCATCGGCGCTTTTTGTCTTTCTGAGCCTGAAGCTGGTTCGGATGCTACATCTCAGAGGACTACTGCCGAAGACAAAGGGGATCATTACCTGGTCAATGGCACAAAAAACTGGATCACAAATGGCAACTCAGCCTCTGTATATATTGTTTTTGCCCAAACTGATCCGGAACTGAAACATAATGGCATTAATGCATTAATAATTGAGAAAGAATCAGAAGGGTTTGTCATTGGAAGGAAGGAAAATAAATTAGGAATAAGGGGCTCGGATACACATTCATTGATGTTTTCGGATGTGAAGGTACCAAAAGAAAACAGACTCGGCGAGGAAGGATTTGGATTTAAGCTGGCGATGAAGATCCTTAATGGAGGCAGGATAGGAATTGCATCACAGGCATTAGGGATAGCCTCTGGTTCTCTGGACGCGTCAATTAATTATTCAAAAGAAAGAAAGGCGTTTGGTAAAACAATTTCACAACATCAGGCCATCCAATTTAAACTTGCCGAGATGGCAACTCAGATAGATGCAGCAAGACTTCTTTGTTTTCAGGCTGCCTTTCTGAAAGATCAGAAAAAGGATTACACAAAAGAGGCCGCAATGGCTAAATATTTCGCATCAGAAATAGCCATGAAATGTGCGAATGAAGCAATTCAGATTCACGGAGGGTATGGATATGTAAAAGAATACCATGTAGAGAGATTTCTACGAGACGCCAAGATCACCCAGATTTATGAGGGAACTACCGAGATACAAAAAATAGTAATTTCCAGAGAACTGCTCATTCATTGATTTTTCTTTTTTTACATTTTTTTATGATTTATCCAGAATAATATTGTACTTTTGATATATCATTATAAGCATACATAGCGTATGGCTTATTTTTTTTGTGTTGTGAAAAATGTTTAGCTAAAGAATCCTTTTAGTAGTTTATTGCACATTTCTAAGATGGAAGATTATAACAAGATCATTGAATCGCTCAACGTTCACTATAAAAAGATCAATAACATAAAGGTCATCCAACCGATCACTATTGAGAATTTTTATGATGTTGAAAATACAATATTCAGGATTAATCAAGGTGAGATTACCTATGGCAAGGATAAAAATGTTGTTCGAAAGGGTGAGTTTTTGTTTGTGCCGGGAGGTAAAAATATACCGCTGACATTTGGCAGAGGGACTCCAGTCAGCCTGTCAAATGATGAGTTCATTTCAAGAAGAGAGCATTTCTTTCAAAGTCTGAAGCATACCGATTTGCTTCAGGAAGTGGGTGATAGCTTTTCTTATATCTCATTTGATGCCAAGGTGTTTGATTCAGTCAACTTTTTTGCCTCACTGGATATCCCGGCTTTTGTCATTCCCGAGAGCAAAAAGCTCAATGAATACATATTGGCTGTTTCCGAAGAAAAATTCAGAAATGAAGCCGGTCACCAACGGATCATCAAACTGGTAACGGATCAGCTGGTTGTTGAAATTATCAGGCATGTACTAAGGCAGGGTATGTTTGTAGAGCAATTGGCAACAAATAGCACTTACTTCAAAGATCCACGCTTAATCGATATTTTTGCTTACATCAAAGACAATTTGAATGGTGATTTGTCAAATAAAAAACTGGCAAATGTAGCAAACGTAAGTGAAGATTATGTAGGACAGTATTTTAAAATGCTTACCGGCATAAATCCACAGGATTACATTGAATACCAAAGAATGGAACAGGCTGTTAGTCTTCTGAGAACTTCCAAAAAGAGCATTCGCGAAATAGGTCACGAGGTCGGCTACAAAGACACCGCTTATTTTTGTCGGCGGTTTAAAATGATGTTTGGTATTCCAGCAGGAAAAATGCGAAGAAGGGAATCCCTAATGAATATCTAAGGTTCGGTTATAGTTGGTAATTTGTTCTGATACTTCAATTACTAGTTCAGGATGTTGCTCTACACCATTTCCAAGAATTATGAGGTCTGCCCCAGCATTAATGGCATTGATCGCTTTTTCAGTTGTATTCAATCCTCCACCAACAATGATCGGTGCTTCAACCGATTTTTTAACCATTTTAATAATTTTCTCAGGCACGGGTTCTGTTGCCCCGCTGCCGGCTTCCAGGTAAATGAGTCTTAATCCCAACATTTCCCCGGCAATTGCAGTACTTGCCGCAACAGAAGTTTTAGAAGAGGGGATGGGCATGGTATTACTCAGATATGAAACGGCTGTATCATTATTGGAACCTATCAGCATGTACCCTGTAGGAAGAACTTCAAGTTGACTACGTTTAATAATTGGCGCTGCTAAAACATGTTGGCCTATCAATAATTCAGCATTCCTTCCCGAGATCAATGATAAAAATAAAATGGCATCGGCAGAAAGGTCTAGATAGATGCTATGGCCAGGAAAAAGCAAAACAGGTATCTGACTATGCTCTTTTATGGTCGAAATAATGTGGCTGGTGTTGTTTGTTGTGACAAGACTACCGCCTACTAAAAAATAATTTACCTGGTTCTCAATACAAATGTTTACCAGTTTGATCAATCCCTGATCACTCTCAACCTTATCTGGATCAATAAGTATTCCAATCGCTTTTGAACCGGTTTTTCTCAGGTTAGTCAGTTGTTCCAGGATCATTCGTACTATTTTCGGGTTTAGAATTAATGATATCTATAATTTTCTTTTTAGCGATTTGTAAAAGTATCGGAATGAGAATTGCTTTTATTCGCATTCCGGCGGTGGATTTTTTATCAAATGAATGCAGATTATTCTCTACTGTTTTTTTTTTATCTGAAGTCAAAAGTTTAAAAATAGCGATAGTAGCTAGTGTTCCGCCTGAAATCAACAATGCCTTGGTAAGTTTTTTTCTGACTTCTTTTTTTACAACAAAAAATTCAGCCTTCAATTCTTTCTCAAGATTTTTAGCCTCGGTCTCTAATTCGACCTTATACCGATTTGCTTCATTTTTCCGAGGCATATGACTTTTTATTTAATTCAGAGTCCTCATGCTCCTCCTCGATTACTGTTAGCACTATCTTACGTATAATTTTTTTTCTATTTATGGTTAATAGAATTAAAATCAACACGTAAAATCCGGCACAAATTACATAACCAAGATAGAGGCTATCAAGAAGGTAATTCAAATACATTGAGATAGCAAAACTTGCCATCAGAATAATTAAAAATGAGAATAATAGCAGTATAAATACAAGTATCAATTGAGAAATAACCCTTGCTATTTGTTCCTTAAGCTGAATTTTTATCAGCTCGGTTCGTATCTCAAGATATTTGATTAAAAGCTCGGATATTTTTTCGAGATGCTCAGATGAAAATGTATGTTTCAAATTCAACCTGTTCAAGTTAATTTCTGCTAAAAATAGGAATTATTATAGTTGTGATAAAAATATTAAGGCAAAAGGTATGAGGAAAAAGGTAATAATGATATACAAAAACCCAACTATTCGAAATCTCTGAGTTATCACTCCCAATTTATTTGCCATATAGATAGGAATATTTCTTATCGGATTAAAAGGTAGAAATATCGCGACGCCAATCAGGTTGAAAAGCAGGTGTGCGATCGCGATACTAATGGCTGCTTCGTTTTTGAAAATTGCAGCTATAAAGGCTGTTACGGTTGTACCGATATTGGCACCCAAAATAAAGTGAAATGCATCCTTGATTTTTATTCTACCAATCGAAACAACAGGTACCAAAAGCGAAGTGGTGACAGAGCTTGATTGAATGGATGCTGTAAGCAACATTCCCCATGAAAAGGATTTCAGTTTCTTGTTAAAGATAAAGTCTTCAAATTTATGTCTGGTAGGCCCTATTAATAATGCATAGATAATTTTTGAAAGCATTTTTATCGACGCAAAAACAAAAAATACAGATAGCACAAGTGTGATATAGGGATTGTCAATCAGATCATAAAATAAATTGCTTAAAGGAATGTTCACCAGCTCTACAGGTATAGATGCCTGTTCAATGTTTTGATTTATCCGGGGATCTACCCAGGTAAACAATTGGGTTAATTCTTCTGAAAGTATGCCGATTATGTTGTATAAATATTGAAGTGGAAAAAGGATTGCTGCAGTAAGTATATTGAAAAAATCATGAGAAGTGGCCGTTGTGATCGCTTTTCTGAATTCATTTTTTCGAGATATAAAGCTAAGTGATACCAGGTCGCTTGTGATGGTTGTGCCGATATTCGCCCCCATCACTACGGGAATGGCGTCTCGAATTTCCATGGAACCACTGGCAACCATTGCTACAATAACGGATGTTGTAGTGGAACTACTCTGAACGATCGAAGTGATCAATAATCCTATGAACAAACCAATAAATGGGTTTGAAGTAATTTCGATGAGTGATTTTATGGTTTCTTTTCCAAGATGCTCAAGGGAAATCACCATGAGATCAATGGAAATGATGAATACAAAAAGGATGAGAGCGACAAAAATTGCCTTACTAAAAATGCTATACTTATTGCTACTGCCTGTTTTCAACAAAAATTAATTTTATAAAAGCGCAAAGATATCTTTATTCCTAATTAAAAATAAAGTTCAATTATCATTTGATTTATTCCAGAGATGAATAAATTGTTAAAAAAATTGGCCTTAATTATTTAAACGGACATTTCTTTGCCCGTATCAGTGAATTTAAAACCTAAAAATTAACAATTTGTTAATATTACCAGTGAAAAGTATTATTAGCTTTACGCGCTTTAAATATTGAGTATTTTTATGGGAAAAAAGAATCCTAAAGTAAATACGTCTAAGCTGACATTCATGTATAAATTTTTTGACGCTGGTAAAAAAGAGAAGAATTTTTTAGCCCTTATCCTGATCTTTATTCTGGTAAGTTTCCTGGCCTATCCATATCCTCATATCGCAATGTGGGTCGGTTTTATGCTTGCGGGATATTCAGCTATTGCCAATGATTCCATTCAGACTATCGGCACCTTTATTGCATCCAATACTCAACGAAAATGGTATCATTTGTGGCTGTTTATGGGATTGATATTTATAATCACTGTAACGATCAGCTATATAAAATTTGATGGTGATGTTACGTACCAAAGATTGACATCCAAAGGATTTGCTGAAAGCCCTAGTGAATTTTCATTTTTACAACTATCTGCACCAATCATCTTACTCATTTTGACAAGAATGAGAATGCCGGTTTCTACCACTTTTTTATTGCTCAATGTTTTTACTACAAGTGCATCGACCATCATAGGAGTAACCTGGAAGAGTGTTTCGGGCTATGTTTTGGCCTTCTTTACGGCCTTCTTCATATGGCTGCTGCTTTCAACAGTTCTGAAAAAGTTATTTAAAAATAAACCTAAGAGTCACTGGATTTACATTCAATGGATTACAAGTGGCCTTTTGTGGTCCGTATGGATCATGCAGGATGCTGCAAATATTGCTATTTTTCTTCCCAGGAGTTTGAGCCTGACACAATTCCTTGTATTTACTCTATATATTTTTCTTGGTCTGGGGCTCTTATTCTATTTAAAGGGTGATAAGATACAAAAGATAGTGAATGAGAAGTCAGACGTAACAGATGTGAGATCAGCTACTATCATTGACTTCGTTTATTGTATTTTGCTTTACTATAAACTTTTCGAATCTACACTTCCTATGAGTACAACATGGTTGTTCATTGGTTTGTTGGGTGGTAGAGAGGTAGCTATCAATCTTACCAAATCCAAATCTAAGCGCCAAAAAGGGATCTCTAAAGCATTTACAATGATAGGAAAGGACTTTTTATTTGCGATGATTGGATTGTTAGTATCTATCATCCTGGCTTTATCCATCAACCAGGAAATCAGAAGAGAAGTATATTCTACAATCGGATCCTGGTTTTAAACCGGGATATTATCGGTTGATTTCATTAATGGCAATCCAGGCCATTAGTCCCATTCCGATTTCGAGAGCATCTTCATCGATATCAAAGGTAGGCGTGTGAACACCCGAGGTTATTCCTTTATCCTCGTTTCTGGTTCCCAATCTGTAAAAGCAGGAATCAATTTTTTGTGAGTAAAAAGCAAAATCTTCTGCTGCCATCCATATATCGAGATCAACTACATTTTCTTTCCCCAGGTAGTCTTCGGCGAAATTGCGCGCTCTGGCTGTAAGCTTTTCTTCATTGTATAAAAAGGGATACCCTCTTACGATATCAAAATCGAGCACCCCCCCCATACTTTCTGCTAATCCTGTTGCCATTTTGCTCATGAGCTGCAAAGCCTCTTCACGCCAATTCTCATCCAATGTTCGAAATGTACCCTGAATTTTCACTTCATTGGGAATTACATTTGTCGCTCCCTCACCGATTATTCTGCCAAAGGAAACCACCGATGGAACAATTGGATTGGAACGACGACTTACGATTTGTTGAAGTGCAATGATAATATGAGAAGAAATTAAAATTGGATCTATCAATGTATGAGGTTGAGCAGCATGTCCTCCTTTACCTTTTACCGTAAGATACAACTCGTCAGCACTTGCCATATAAAGTCCGGACTTAAAACCTACCTTTCCAACAGGAATAAATGGCATTACATGTTGTCCGATGATGTTTTTAATACCATTGTCATTAAGAACGCCTTCTTCAATCATGAGCTTGGCGCCTCCAGGTGCTTTTTCTTCACCCGGCTGAAAGATCAATTTAATAGTTCCCTCAAATTCATTTTTCAGTTCGTTCAGGATCATGGCCGATCCCAGAAGAGACGATGTGTGGACATCATGTCCACAAGCATGCATAACACCCTCATTGGTTGATTTGTAAGAAACATCATTTGCTTCCATAATGGGCAGAGCATCCATATCTGCCCGCAAAAGCATGCGCTTGCTTTCGGGGTTCTTTCCTTTGATTTCGACTGTCAGGCCAGTTCCTGCAATTCCTGTATCTGGTATAAGTCCAATTGATTTAATTTTCTCAGCTACAAATTTTGAAGTTTCGAATTCCTGAAAGGATAATTCAGGATGAGCATGGATATGTCTTCTGATCTGGACAATATCACTTTTATATTGTTCAGCTAGTTGAGAAATCTTGTGCTTAAGGGACATGTTAATCGTTTAAAAAAGCTTTTTCACTTACCAGGACAGCACCCGGAAAGGATTTTTTCAAAGTGTTGAAAGTTTTGTGAGCATCGAGTGGACTTTCAAATTTGCCAACCTTTACGCGGAAATTTGGCTGCGACCATTCCAGCCTAGGGGTTTCATCTGGAATAATTTTATATACCTTAGACCGTATTTCATTGGCGTCCTCCCGGCTATTTCCAACATAAACCTGTACCGTGTAAAACCTGAAAGTTTTGTCCAAATTATCTTCTGAAAGACTATCGATCAATGCGTTCATTTCTCTTGTCTGATCAAAAGTTGGAGCCGCATAGGGAGCTTTTTCAATCTCTGTTGATTCAGCTTTTGCCATAGAATCAATAGGAGGCTTAATTGAACTCAAATCTTCTTTGAAATCGGAATAATCTGCTTGTGGAACAGTTTTTTGGGAACATTGCCACAAAAGCATGCCACTTATCAATAGACTAAAAACTTGTTTCATTACTTATCTTCTAGTACAACACATTTATTGGTATTGATATCCTCTTCGACGCTTTTGAATTTAACGTCTTTTTTGATGGTTCCATCCGTATATTGAACGGTTATCCGATCGTTTCGACCGTAAACTTTTTCGGATTTTACAGGGGTATGCCTTTCTACTGGCTGACGGGTTTTTCCCTCTTGCGACCCTCCTCCGCTCAGCAAAGATTTAGATTCTTCTTTAGATGTTTTGTAGCTTTCACGTGCTCTTCTTCTGTTTACCGCTTCCTGAACTTCGCTCGGATCTCTAACGGGGATTTGAGCTTTTGTTAAGAACGACATGGTATCTTCGTTTACTTTTGCAACAAATTGTTTGAACAATTCAAACGCTTCAAATTTATAAATCAGGAGTGGGTCCTTTTGTTCATATACTGCATTTTGAACTGACTGCTTCAGATCGTCCATCTCCCTTAAATGCTCCTTCCAGGCCTGATCAATTATAGCTAAGGCAGAGAATTTTTCCAGGGATTCAATTAATTCACTACAATTTGTTTCAATGTTCTTTTCGAGATTTGTTGCAACACCAATTTGTTTTTTCCCATCGGTAAAAGGCACTAAAACTTCTTTAACTGTCGCTCCTTTATTCTTCTGGATATCCTGAAAAATGGGGACAGCTTTTTCTGATATTATTTTATTTTTTTGTTTGTAGTGATTTTCAGCTTCCGCAAATAAATTCTGAACCAACTCTTCAGGTTTTGTTTTCAGAAATTCATCTCTTTCAATTTTAAAATCCATTCCCAAAACTGAGATGACATTCAGCTTAAAGCTATCATAATCTTCAGAATTTTTACTTCTGATAGCAATGTCTTCACATGTGTCATACATCATATTGGCCAGATCAAGCTGAAGTCTTTCGCCAAACAGGGCATTTTTTCTTCTCTTGTAAATCACTTCACGTTGAGAATTCATGACATCATCATATTCCAGCAATCTCTTTCGAATACCAAAGTTGTTTTCTTCAACTTTTTTCTGAGCTCTTTCGATCGATTTGGTGATCATGGAGTGCTGTATAACCTCTCCTTCCTTAAGCCCCATCCTGTCCATAAGCTTGGCAATTCTGTCGGATCCGAAGAGTCGCATGAGGTTATCTTCAAGAGAGACAAAAAATTGAGATGATCCTGGATCACCCTGGCGACCGGACCGACCTCTTAGCTGTCTGTCCACCCGCCTTGATTCATGTCGTTCGGTACCAATAATGGCTAACCCACCAGCAGATTTCGATTCCGCAGTAAGTTTGATGTCCGTTCCCCGGCCTGCCATATTTGTTGCAATGGTGATGGTTCCAGGCTTGCCCGCCTCTGCAACAATATCAGCTTCTTTTTGATGCTGTTTGGCATTGAGTACCTGATGTTTCAGCTTTCGCATGTTAAGCATCCTGCTCAAGACTTCTGAAATTTCCACCGACGTTGTACCAACCAAAACAGGTCTGCCTGCTTCGGTTAGCTCGACAATTTCATCAACAACGGAATTGAATTTTTCTCTAACAGTTTTGTAAACCTTATCCTGTCTATCATCCCTGACAATTGGTTTATTGGTTGGGATGACTATTACGTCAAGCTTATAGATCTGCCAGAATTCACCGGCCTCTGTTTCAGCTGTACCAGTCATACCTGCCAATTTATGGTACATCCTGAAGTAGTTTTGAAGTGTAATGGTTGCATAGGTTTGTGTTGCATCTTCCACCTTTACACTTTCTTTTGCCTCAATTGCCTGATGAAGACCATCAGAGTACCGGCGACCTTCCATCACTCTACCTGTTTGCTCATCGACAATTTTTACCTTGCCATCAACCAGAATATATTCAGTGTCTCTTTCAAAAAGAGCATAGGCCTTTAAAAGCTGGTTGACCGTATGGATCCTTTCAGCTTTTTCCGTATAATCAGAAATGACCTCTTCTTTTTTCTGAAGTTTATCCTGTTCAGATAACTCACCATCATTTTCCAATTTGGCTATTTCATCTCCTATATCAGGCATTATAAAGAAATTGGAATCTTCCCCCTCTCCGGTGATAAGATCCAATCCTTTCTCCGTTAATTCTATTTGGTTGTTTTTTTCATCAATAGTAAAATACAGGGGTTCATCAGCTTCAGGCATCATTTTAGCATTATCCTGAAGGTAGAAGTTCTCTGTTTTTTGCATCAATTGTTTGATACCCGTCTCACTCAAGTATTTAATGAGAGGCTTGTATTTTGGCAATCCACGATATGCCCGGAAAAGTGGCAACCCACCATCTTTTTCATTTCTTTCGCTGATTAATTTCTTAGCTTCTACCAGGTATTGAGAAATCAATTTCTTTTGGGCATCCATTAGTTTCTGTACCCTGGGTTTCATGTCCTGGAACTGGTGTTCATCTCCCCGGGGGATCGGACCAGAAATAATCAAAGGTGTTCGTGCATCATCGATCAATACTGAGTCAACTTCGTCGACCATGGCATAGTGATGCTTTCGCTGAACAAGGTCATTCGTCTCACGCGCCATGTTATCCCTTAAGTAGTCGAAACCAAATTCATTGTTGGTTCCATAGGTAATATCACATTGATAAGCTTTCCTTCTGTTATCAGAATTGGGCTCATATTTATCAATGCAATCACAGGAGAGCTCGTGAAATTGATAAAGAGGTCGCATCCATTCGCTATCACGCCTTGCCAGGTAATCATTAACGGTTACGATATGGACGCCTCTTTTAGCTAGGGCATTCAGGTATGCTGGTAGTGTTGCTACAAGCGTCTTACCTTCACCAGTAGCCATTTCAGCAATTTTTCCCTGGTGAAGAACGATGCCACCTATCAGCTGGACATCGTAATGCAGCATATCCCAGGTGATCGTATTTCCTGCTGCTGTCCATTGATTTTTCCAGATAGCTGTATCACCTTTTATTTCTACAAAATCCCTCTCAGCGGCAAGTTGTCGATCATACATGGTGGCTTCAACTTCCAGTTTTTCATTTTCCTTGAGCCTTCTCGCTGTTTCTTTGACAACGGCGAATCCCAGGGGAAGGACATCCATTAGAATATCTTCCAGTTTTTTATTTCGATCCTCTTCGAGTTTGTCAATTTGATTAAAAATGTCCTCTTTTTCGTGAATATCCAGATCAGGTTGATCAGCTATTTGCCGGTGGAGACCATCCAGCTGATCGTCTATTGATTTTAATTTTTCATTGATTTCACTCTTTATCTCCCGTGTCTTCTCCCTCAACTCACCATCAGAAATATTCCTTATTCGATCGTATTCTGCATTTATTTTTTCAACTAAAGGAAGGATAATTTTTATGTCTCTTTCAGACTTGGTACCAAAAAATTTGGTTATTACTTTAAGCATGTTTCAATTCATTAAATAATTTCAAATTTAATCCCCTTTTCAATTAGATTGATGGAAACTTCGCATTTTTTATCTATTGACATACCAGTTATGAAGCTCCCCAGGTTTCGGGAGACTTTCTCCATTCTTGTAACAGGTTAACGTTTGATTCATCTATTATTTTGCGTTCCAGGGCTACATCGATCAAAGTGGAATAATTGCTCAAGGTAAAGACAGGGACTTTAGCAGCTTTCAAGTTTTGTTCTGCAACTGGAAACTCATATGTAAAAATAGCCATCATGCCTAAAACATCAATTTCAGATTCCCGAAGTGATTGAATGGCTTTAAGTGAACTACCTGCAGTGGAAATAAGGTCTTCGATGACCACCACCTTTTGACCCTTTACGACTTTGCCTTCTATTTGGTTTCCCATGCCATGAACTTTCGCTTTGCTTCTAACATAAATGAAAGGCAGATCAAGGGCTTCGGCTACGAGAGCTCCCTGAGGAATGCCAGCAGTGGCCACTCCAGCGATCGCCTCAACTTCCGGAAAATTCTCCCGAATAGAATTTGATAAAGCATTTTTGATTTTCGTTCTTGCATCCGGGTAGGAAAGAGACATTCTGTTGTCACAATATATTGGGCTTTTCCAACCGGAAGCCCATGTGAATGGGTCGTTAGGCCTAAGTTTAATGGCTTGAATTTCTAAAAGTACACCGGCAATTTTCTTCGAAATCTCCTGGTTCATTGCAAATATTTTAAGTCGGTCACAAAAATAAAAAAATTAGCTGCTCATTAAGGATATATTGTTAATCTTGTCAAAATAAATATGATTTAATGAAAATTTTCATTCAGGATATTCCGGTAAATATTGTTTCAAAGGAAGAATTGATTGATACTTCTCATTTCGATTATATCATAGATTGTAAGCAAACGGAGCCGGATTTTGGGGTTTTAAGAGATGTGGTTTTGATCCAGAATGCCGATAAAAAAAGACTGGATGTTTTTTTACGGATCCTTAAGCAGGATAAAATTAAAAAATTGGAGGAGATCACTTTCAGTGTGGATGATTACAGTAAAGTGATTAAGTTATTCAAGAGTAAGTATACAATTATCAAAGCTGCCGGGGGTTTGGTATTTAAGGAAGGAGAAGTATTGTTGATCTACCGACTCAAGAAATGGGATCTGCCAAAGGGCAAGTTAGATCCCGGGGAAAAATCAAAGGAAGGTGCAATAAGGGAGGTAGAAGAGGAATGTAACATAAAAGTAGAGCTTGGGAAAAAGATTTGCACAACCTGGCACACCTATAAAAGAAACGGTAAACGGATCCTGAAGAAGACTAACTGGTACACCATGCACTGTCTGGATGACAGCGAAATGAAACCTCAGATTGAAGAGAGTATCGAGCATTTGAAGTGGATGAATGACCGGGAGGCTTACCAGGCTTTATATAATTCCTATGCATCGATCAGACAGGTGTTCAGAAGCTACTACAATATGTGATTATAATTGATAGGGAATATAGTTGCTCACATTTCCACCATATTTATGGACTTCTCTGATAATAGAAGAGCTGATATAGGCGAATTTTGGAGAAGTGATCAGAAACACGGTTTCCAGATCATTTTTTAGATTTCTATTTACCTGGGAGATGCTGTTCTCGTATTCGAAATCAGTTGTGTTTCTTAAACCTCTTAGCAGGAAATTGGCTTTGTATTCTGTTGCTAATTCAGCTGTCAATACATTGTATTTGATCACTTTGATGTTCTCGTTATCTTGGAACGTTTCAGATATTTTTTCCATCATAAGATCTATTTCAAAATATCGCTTTTTGTTGGGATTATGACCTACTGATATAATAACCTCATCGAATATGTTTAACCCTCTTAATACGATATCATGGTGGCCAATTGTAAATGGATCAAATGATCCTGCGAATATGGCAACTTTTTTTCCCATGATTTATCCTGCAATTGAAAATAGAGAGAAAAGATCGAAAAATTGATGGTCAGCTACCTCATCAAATACGTATCCAAATTGGATTCCTTTAGGACGTTCCCCAAACTGAAGGTTGGCTAAATTTTGATTTAGGAAGTTGTATTGTGTTGAATTCTGGCCTACAAATCCGTAAACCAAGACTTTTTGTTGTGAAAGGTCAATTCCCTGATCCCTGGCAACCAGTTTGATATATCTGGTAAAGTCTTCAATAATTTTGACAGGGAATTGATTGTAAAAAGTCAGTTTCCCGGACTTTGTAATTGAAATGTGAAGGTTAAAACGGTCAACATATACAATAAAGGCATCTTCATTTAGCTTTAGAGCCCCATTGATTAATGGGCTTCCCTGGTGCATGTACTTCACCTTTTTATTGATGTAAATATTGTTAAAGAAATTGACCAACTCTCTTTCCATTCCAAATATATTAACCAATGAAGCCTTCTGATGATGCAGAGAAAGGACCGAATGGGATTCGGTGTCTATCGCATGATTAATGCTTAGGTATTGGTAGGCTTGTTCTTTCTGAAAAAATGATTCAGGAACGATGGTGAATTTTCTGTTTTTGATAATGACTGTGACGGCTTTCCAAAAGCCGGCTAATAGCAAGTGGTGATTATCAAATATAGTTCTTAGTGTATCGAGATGAGATGTGAGCATTTTTGATTCCTCGAATATGTAATCTTCAAGAAGTAACGCTCTACGATCCTTTCCGTCAAAAATAAATATTTGAAAATCACGAACCCCAAGTTGAATTGACAAATAGTAATTTTCAAGATTGTCAATGTTAAACTTGGGGTCCTTTATTTTCTTTAAGAGCTTGTATTTATCTTTTTCTATGCTTATCAAAATATTATTCCCAGTTTCCGGCTGTTGAAACGTCAGTTCGGGAACCTACCTTCAAAGGATTAGCTTCTTCAGTTCCTCTTTTTCGCCTTGCAGGATTAACAGGGTCTGTATCTTTAGCTTCAAATACACTTACGACAACATTTCCCCTGACAATCTTGCCGGCAAACAATTCGAATTTCTTATTCCCATTTTGTTTTTGATCTGGCAAATAGGGAAGGTTTTGAATATTATCAATTCTGGGATAGGCTATTGTCACAACTTCCTCTTCAGTTTCAACTTCCTGACCAACACGCCCTTTAATAGATTGAACGGTTGCATTTTGAGGTGATCTCATGCTGAGAACCTTTCCGTTTGCATTTCTGACTGAATAAAGAACATCACCTTTTTTCACCCTTTGGCCGTGTGAAACATCAATACTTTCTATCGAGCCTTCCAATAAACTAGGAACCGAATGCTTGGTTACAAAAATGGAATCCTTCACTGAAACCTGACCGATAGTATCAATGGTTACTTTAACAGAATCAGCACCATAATCAAGTGTGAAAATTTCTTCTGATCTTTGGGTAATGTATAATCTACCAGTGTCGATAAAATTAACCAGTGTATCCCAGTTTCCGGTATAGCTACCATAATTGGCCAAATAGGCCATCTCGGCATCCCGGATCATCTTCAGCTTGTTAATTACTTTATTTTCGTGTCTTTCGATTCGAGCATCCTCTTCGATTTTAAAATTTATACTCCAGGCCAGATAACCGGCAAGGCCAAGTGCAATGACGAAGAAAAAGATGCTAATTATTTTTGTCAGGCTCATTTTTGATTCAGTTTACTTTCTGCAATTATAACTATTTTGTGAGGTAAAATACAATTAATCCTATTTGTATTTCATTTATTTTTTTTTTGTAAAAAGTATCCTTTCAGCGTTGACAGATCGTTAATGCTGGTTATGATATTCAACAAGTTATGCAAATTTGCAGCTTTAGATTTTTGTATCCAATTCCAATCTTTGAATTCTACATTTTTAATAATTTCTATTCCTTTTTTAAATTCCGGCTCCAAACCTACTTTTAATTTTCCATTGGTAATTTCTACCAGAAAGAATAATTCGACAGCATGAAGCGGCGGCCCTATAAATTCATTAACACACAAAAATCTATTAATTTTTATTTCCAGACCCGTTTCTTCCCGGAATTCGCGGATTAGGTTTTCTTCAGCCGAAAAACCAAAATCCATTCCACCACCTGGAGGAGCCCAAAATTCATTTTCGACATTCACTCCCTGGTGATTGACTAACAAGACTTCATTGTTTTCAATGCAGATCCCGCTTACTCTTACTCTTAACTTATTTCCGTACATTCTTGAAACTTCCTCGGCCTGTTGATTCATGAGCAAAATTTATGAATATCTTTGAGGTTTAATTTAGTTCCCATAATACTCTTATTTGTACAATTTTGCCGGTTCTTTCAGAAATAATATCCAGTAAATTTCCATACACCCCAACCAATGGGCAAACCATCGCTTTTCAATTGTTCAACTCCCTCACAGAGAAAAACACCAATGTTCAAAATTGTATTTTGTTAAAGGGATATGCAGGAACGGGTAAAACGACAATTATCAGTAGTCTTACTGAAGTTTTGCCTCTCTTTAATTTAAAGTATGTACTTATGGCCCCTACCGGAAGAGCAGCCAAGGTAATGAATGCCTATTCCAGAAAACCAGCTTTTACCATTCACAAAATCATTTATAAGCGTGCTGTAGATCGGGATTCCGGGGAGGTGATGTTTAAGCGTTCAAAGAATTATAATAAAAATACTGTATTTATTGTTGATGAGGCATCCATGATATCAGACAGCAATGGTTTTATGAGCCAGAATCTGATCAAAGATCTGATCAATTATGTTTTTGAAAATAAAAGCAACAAACTTTTAGTCATAGGGGATGGTGCGCAACTTCCACCCGTAGGTAATTCCGATAGTCCGGGCTTGGACGTTGACTACCTGATGCGACAGTATAAACTGGATGTCAAATCTGTCGAATTGACGGAAGTGGTCAGGCAGGAGCGGGAATCCGGCATTTTGGAAAATGCCACTCACTTGAGGGATCTGTTGAAAAGGAATCAAATGAATATCCAGTTTTACACCCGGAGATTTAAAGACATTTACAGGATCAATGCGCAAAAGCTGGAAGATGGCCTGAGGTATGCTTACGATAAATATGGAGTGGAAAGAACCACCATTATTTGCCGCTCAAACTGGCAGGCCGTCCAATACAATCAATTGATCAGAAGAAATATTTTATTTTTTGATGAAGAGCTTGAGGCAGGAGATATTATTATGGCAGTAAAAAACAATTATTTCTATCTGGAACCTGAATCAGAAGCAGGGTTTATTGCTAATGGTGACTTCCTTGAAATTAAAAAAATCATTGATTTCGAAGAAAAGTATGGATTTCGGTTTGGTACGCTGAGTGTCAAATTAATTGATTACCCGGAAATGCCAGCTTTTGATGTAAAGGTTATCTTGGACACTTTGTACAGTAAATCTGCAGCGTTGGATCCGCAGCAGCAAAAGAAGCTCTACAATGAAGTATTAGAAGAAGTCTCTGCCGGGAAGCTGAAAAAAAACTTTCGATCTGCCTTGCAAAACCACGAATACCTGAATGCGCTGCAAATTAAGTTCGCCTATTCACTTACGTGTCACAAGTCTCAGGGAGGCCAGTGGGATATTGTATTTGTAGATCAGGGCTTACGGGGAGATTTTGAAATAGATCAGGATTATTTGCGTTGGCTATATACTTCCTTAACAAGGGCGACAAATGAATTATATTTGATTAACTTTGACGATCGATTTTTCAATAATTAAAAACTTAGGTTATGAAAAAAGCAGTGTTTTCCTTCATGGCAATTTTATTTTCAATGGGAATGGTGGTTGCGCAGGTGGAACCCCAGGAAGCTCCCGAATTAGCAGATGGGCCACAAATCTCATTTGACGAAACGGAATTCGATTTTGGGGATATTTACCAGGGCGATAAGGTTGAACACACCTTTACATTTACCAATACAGGTAATGCTCCATTGATATTAAATAATGTGTTAACGACTTGTGGATGTACTGCTCCTGAATGGCCAAGAGAGCCGATCCAGCCTGGCGAATCCAGCGAAATAAAGGTCAGGTTTAATAGCACAGGCAAATCAGGAAGACAAAATAAGATCATTACCATTCAGTCCAATATTGGAGGTTCTACTTCAAGAATTAAAATCATGGCAATGGTATTGCCCCCACAAAAGGAAGAAGGTTAGTTTTTTACTACTGCCAGAACAAGAAATATCCACCCCAGTATAAGTGCAAGTCCACCTATTGGGGTGATTGCTCCCAATTTGCTAATGTTTGTCAGGCAGAGGGCATAAAGAGAGCCACTAAAAATCACAATACCGGTAATAAATGCCCACCCTGAGTATTGCAGATAGGTTGCGTTCGCTTTTTCGAAAAGCAAAGCAATGGCAATCAGGGCCAGGACGTGCCAGAAATGATATTTCACGGCCGTTTCGTAAGTTTCCAGGCGATTATTATTTTCCAACAAATTTCGAAGTGCATGGGCTCCGAATGCTCCAAGTCCCACAGCAAGCGCTCCAAGGATACCAGCGATGATTAAAAATGTTTTTTGCATGATTAATTTATGTGTGATAAATTCTTTCTCCAAAAATACTGCTGCCAACCCGGATCATCGTACTACCTTCCTCGATAGCGATCTGGTAGTCTCCGCTCATTCCCATAGAAATTTCTTTCCAATCCGCATTTGGTAATGAATAATGATTTTTAAAGAATTCGAAAGTTTTCTTTAAACTTCTGAATTCCTTCCTGATTTGTTGTTCGTTTTCCGTAAAAGTGGCCATTCCCATCAAACCGATAATTTTGATGTTTAATAAATTCATGAAATCCATGGAATCGAGCATTTCTTTTAACTCATTTTCATCAAAGCCAAATTTTGATTCTTCCTCTGCAATATGTAATTGAAGCAAACAAGGAATGATCCGGTCATTTTTGATTGCTTGTTTGTTTATTTCCATCAATAATTTTAGGGAATCCACCGAATGGATCAAATGCACATAAGGTGCAATGTATTTGACCTTGTTAGATTGAAGGTGCCCGATCATATGCCATCGGATATCAGGTGGTAACTCAGGCTGTTTATCCCGTAATTCCTGAACCTTGTTTTCCCCAAAATCCCTTTGTCCAGCCTGGTATGCTTTCAGAAGATCCCCGACAGGCTTGGTTTTGCTCACGGCAATTAACTTACAGTTCTTATTGGAAAGATAATTTTGAAATTCCTTAATATTTTCTTCAATCTCCATTTACATGAAAGTCATAGATTGGAACGATAAATTTTTTGATATGTCACTTATTGGTTCTATTCTGAAAAAGGGAATTGTCCTGCGACAAAATCTTGAACAAAAATATTCCTATCCCCTTGACCTGCAAAAGGCTCAGCTAAAAAAATTAATGATCGCTGCTAAAAACACGAAGTTTGGGATACATTATAATTTCGATTCAGCACTTTGGTCGTTCAAAATTTCCGAACCAAAAGCATTTTACACTACCTTCAAAAACAGTGTTCCGATATTTGATTATGATAGTATATTCGAAAACTGGTGGCATAAAACACGCTTTGGCCAAAAAGACATTTGCTGGCCGGGAAAAGTAAAATATTTTGCCAAAAGCTCCGGGACATCCGGTGACGCATCGAAATACATTCCTGTCACCAAGGAAATGTTGAAATCCATCAAACGGGCCAGCATGAGACAGTTGCTCTCTTTGGCATTGTACGACCTTCCTGACGATATTTTTAATAAGGGTATTCTGATGTTGGGAGGAAGCACGAGTCTTAAAAAAGCTGATTCTTTTTATGATGGTGATCTATCGGGAATTACGACAAGTAAAATTCCTTTCTGGTTCCAACATTTTTATAAGCCCGGAAAGAAGATATCTAAGATCCAGACCTGGGGAGACAAGTTAGATGAGATAACAAGAAAAGCTCATGAATGGGATATTGGTTTTGTTGTGGGGGTACCTGCGTGGATCCAGCTGATGATAGAAAATATCATTGATCATTATGGATTGAAACATATTCACGAGATCTGGCCAAACTTTTCTGTGTTGGTTCATGGAGGAGTTGCATTTGAACCCTATCAATTTGAATTTGAAAAATTACTAGGAAAGCCAATTCAGTACATTGAGACTTACCTGGCCTCAGAGGGCTTTGTTGCTTTCCAGTCAAGACCGAAATGCAAATCGATGAAGCTTATTCTGAATAATGGGATTTTTTATGAATTCATTCCATTTAATGAAAAGAACTTTGATCATGATGGAAATATTATTGGTCAACCGGAAACTCTTTTAATTGATGAGGTTGAAAAAAGTGTTGAGTATGCAATTTTACTAACGACATGTGCCGGTTCCTGGCGATACCTCATTGGTGATGTGATTAAATTTACGGATGTTGAAAATGCTGAAATTATTATTACCGGAAGGACAAAACATTTCCTGAGTTTATGTGGAGAGCATTTGTCGGTTGACAATATGAATCAGGCAATCAAAATGGTAGAAAATGAACTCAATATTGGCATTCGTGAATTCACCGTTGCGGGAAAGCCATTTCATTCCACATTTGCCCATCAGTGGTACATTGGTTGTGACAATGAAGTTGATCGTGAGGTATTAAAATTGTCATTGGATGCTGCGCTTAAAAAAGTAAATGAAGATTATGCCGTTGAAAGGGGATATGCGCTGAAAGAAGTTTTTGTTGACATTTTGCCTGGCGAGGTCTTTTATCAATATATGAAAATAAACGGGAGGGATGGAGCCCAAAATAAATTTCCAAGGGTGATAAAAGGTGAAAAATTAAAGGATTGGGAAAATTTTGTTCGTATTGCTTCGCATATTGAATAATTGTTTTGGGGAATTATTTTTTTGAGGGCATTACATTAGGTTTAGTACTTTCTATTTCTATAGGTCCGGTTTTATTCACCATCATTGAGGTGGGTATGACCAGGGGGGCAAAAATGGCGTTTTGTGTGTCATTGGGTGTATTTGTTAGTGATGTGGTGATCATTCTGATTGGGCATTTTTTCTCCGAATTGTTGACAGATTTCTTACCCGATTTGTTAATAGTAAAGTTGGTAGCAGCGGCAATATTTTTAGGAATAGGTCTCTATAAAGTTTTTTACCAAAAGACAGATTTTCAAAAGAAGTTATTGAATACTCATCCTTTAGGATATATTCAGCACTTCGTGAAAGGCATGGTTATAAATTCCTTGAATCCCGCTTTGTTTGTATTTTGGTTGACTATGATAACCATTTACGAAGCAAAAGAGCCGGGAGCATCCATTTGGTTTTTTAGTGGCGTTTTAGCTATCACTTTTTCTATGGATATCCTAAAATCCATATTCTCTGAAAGAATAAATGGGATCATTTCGGTTAAGAAAATAAACAAGCTAATTGGGTTTACAGGATTTGTATTTATTCTTTTTGGGATGATCATAATTGCAGATTCTGTTGGTCTAAATATTAAAGAAGCTTTGTTTTAATCTGCACTTTCAGGATCAAGCAAAACTTCTGAGGAATGATGAAGTTTTATTGATAAAATCATCATTTTTCAAAAACGCAAACAACAAATAAATGACACTTTACAATGATCAGATTATCAAATATTTGGAGGTTGAATATTTGTTTTTGTGATTTATTTGTTATCTGACCTTTTGCATTTTGGTATTTTATAATCACTGTTCCACAGTTTTTTGGACTGATCCCGCTTCCCTTCTTTACTTTTTGTTTTTAACAACTAAATTTGCACCCTAAATTTTCTACAATGAACAAGAAGAGCAAAGATTTTTTATACAAATATCTCAACAACGAATCACCAACCGGCTTTGAGCAATCCGGACAGCAGATCTGGCTGGATTACATCAAACCTTTTGTTGACACTTATTTCACTGATACTTATGGGACAGCAGTCGGCGTGATCAATCCGGATGCTGAATACAAAGTGGTTATCGAGGCGCATTCTGATGAGATTTCCTGGTTTGTCAACTATATTTCAAAGGAAGGATACATCTATGTGATCAGGAATGGTGGATCGGATTTTGTTATTGCTCCTTCCAAAAAGGTAAAAATTCATGGAGAAAAAGGTGTGGTGCCCGCTGTTTTCGGATGGCCGGCTATTCACGTTCGTGAAAAGCGCGACGAAGCCAAAATGGATGAAGAGTCCGTCGTGCTCGATTGCGGAGCAACTTCGGATGAGGAAGTGGCCAAACTGGGGATAAAAGTTGGATCGGTTGTAACTTTTGATGATCAGTTGACTGAACTAAATGGAAAATACTACACTGGCCGTGCATTGGATAACAGGATCGGAGGCTTTGTCATTGCCGAAGTAGCCAGAAAGCTGAAAGAGAAGAAAATAAAACTTCCTTTCGGTCTGTACATCACAAATGCGGTACAGGAAGAAATCGGATTGCGGGGAGCACAGATGATCGCCGAAAAGATCAAACCCAATGTGGCTATTGTGACGGATGTCACGCATGATACTACAGCTCCTGGGTACAATAAGATCAAGCAAGGTGAACAAAAATGCGGCAAAGGACCTGTTTTGAGTTTTGCTCCTGCCATTCATCATAATGTAATCAACATGCTGTTTGATGTTGCGGAAAAGAAAAAAATACCGTATCAGCGAGCGGCGTTGTCGAGATTTTCCGGAACGGATGCTGATGCTTTTGCCTATTCCAATGAAGGTGTGGCAACTGCCTTGATTTCTGTTCCTTTGAAATACATGCACACGACGGTTGAAATGGCTCATAAAGATGATGTTGAAAATGTGATCAATCTTTTTTATGAATTTTTAGTTCAACTTAAGAGTGGACATGATTTCAAATATCTGCATTAGTAACTGTGCGAATTTTTTTTAAAACTATTTCTTTCTTAATGCTACTTGCTGGCGCTGGGAATTCATTTGCGCAAAGCAAAACCTTTGTATTTCAGGTAGGAGATCTGCTTTTTCAGCAATCGGATTGTGGATCATTTTGTGAAGCGATCAACAAAGTGACGGATGGCATAAATGGTTTGGACTTCAGCCATGTGGGCATTGTTCAAATGAAAGATGATAAAATTGTGGTTCTGGAAGCGATACGGACGGGTGTTACCGAAACACCTATCGATGAATTTTTGGACAGAAATAAAGATCGATTCGGAAACCCGCTGGTTGTTGTCGGGAGGTTAAAACCGGAGTTTCAGCACTCTGTTTTAACAATTGAGGAGGAGTCAAATAATTATCTCGGAAAGAAGTACGATAGGGTTTTCGATATAAATAGTGATACTTATTATTGCTCGGAATTGGTTTACCTCCTTTATCATGATGCAAATGGACAATCCCTTTTTGAACTTGCGCCGATGACATTTAAAGATCCTGAAACAAAAAAGACCTTTGAGATTTGGGTGGATTATTATAATGAGTTAAATGAAGAAATTCCTGAAGGCAAACCAGGCTTAAATCCCGGAAGCATCTCAAGATCTGATAAGCTGGAAATCTATTTTCCGTTTTCTTCCTTCAAAGAATAACTGTTGAATTTCAATTCAAATCCTACTTTTTTAAGATCTTCCCAGTATCCAGGGTATGATTTTTTCACAACAAAAGGTTCATCGATTTCTATGTTAGTTATTGCTGCGAGCGGTGCAAATGCCATTGCCATCCGGTGATCTTCGTATGAATGAAATTTAAGACCTTTTATTTCTTTAATATTTTGGTCGGAAGGAATCAGTTTCCAACTGCTGGAATTAATTTCGTCCAGATATCCTCCAAATTTAGAGAGTTCATTTTGCAATGCGGCGATCCGGTCTGTTTCTTTTATCCGCAAACTTTCCAATCCAACTAATTCACAGGATTTTCCTGTTGCAGCTAATGTAACACAAACAGTTTGAGCCAGATCGGGACAATGCGTAAAGTCAATTTTATCAATGCTTCCCATTGCTTTTTTGGACAGGGAGACTCCCTCATGATCAAAGCTGGCCTCTACACCTAAATGGTCCATGATTTTTACGATGGCAATATCTCCCTGAAGGGAATTTTCCCTCAATCCCAGGAGCTTGATTTTTGCATGATCCGCCAGTGCAGCAAAGCTAAACCAATAGCTTGCGCCAGACCAATCCGATTCGATGATGTATGAAGCCTCACTGTAATTGACGGGATTTATTTGAATGATATGTTCATTAAAAGAGACATGAGCTCCGAATTTTCTCATCAACTCCAGTGTCATTTCAATGTAAGGCTTACTTCCAATTCGGCCTGTCAGTTCAATGGTCAATCCATTTGGCAAAGTGGGAGCGATCATGGCCAGGGCTGAAATATATTGACTGCTTACATCACCTCTTACTTTAATATGATTGGTGAGCTGGGATGGAAAGTCTACAATTTCGATAGGAGGATATCCATCTTCCTTCAAATATTTTATAACCACGCCAATTTCCCGTAGTGCGTCCACTAAGATTTTGATAGGCCGTTGTTGCATTCGTTCTGTTCCAGTAAGAACTTTATTCAGCCCATTAGCGGCAGCATAACCGGTGAGAAACCGCATGGTGGTCCCAGCATCCAGCACGTCCCAGGTTTTACTGGTGGTGGCCAGCAGTTTCATCATGGTTTGAGTATCGCGAGCTTCGGAAAGATTCCCCAACATGCCGGATCCCGATGCCAATGCGTTGATAATCAGGGCACGGTTACTTTCGCTTTTGGAGGATACCAGCTTTATGTTTTCTTCTTTAAGATTATTCAGATATTTAATCGAAACGGAATCAAATTTTTCGAGCTGCATCATTAAAATTTATGAGGTATGAAAAATTAATTGTAATATTTATGTAATAAATAGAACAATTTTTATATATTTAACGTTTGTATTGAAATCGTAATACTCATTTATACGATTATCTGGTTCTTAAAAGTTAACAATTAAAATTCAGCCAAATGAATAAAATTTTTACCTTCTCTTCTTTAGTGTTGTCAGGAATACTTCTTGGTTCTATTGCCGGTCGATATGCAAATATGGACTCAATAAAATTGAAAAGAAGTAACCTCTCGAAGAATGCAAAAAGCGTTAAAAATTTCATGAAAAAGTCAGAAGATGAAATGAATCAATATTTCATCTGATTAACAACTGCTTCATTGTAATATTCCAACGATCTTTTCATTTCATCCATTGACAATTCTACATTGAATTGACAATTCCCTATTTCTTTTAAAATAGAGGCCTTGACAATATTATTTTCATTTTTCTTGTCCTGAAGTGTCAATGCGAGGATCGGCTCAAATGCTGTTGGATCAATTCGATCCAGATCATAAACACTTTTAATGTACTCGATCACCATTTTTGTGTGTTCGGGGGTCAATCCAAATTTCTTTTCTGACAACCACGTTTCACAGATCATTCCGATGGCAATAGCTTCACCATGCAGGATCCTGTTGCCACTGTTCATGTAGTAAGTCTCAATAGCGTGTCCCAAAGTATGGCCAAAGTTGAGGATTTTTCTCAATCCCTTTTCCTCAGGATCTTCCGCTACTACGTCGTTTTTGATTTGATTCGAATGAGCAATGACATCTTCCCAATCTTGCGCCTCCAGTTCTTTCTTTGAAATTTCTTCAAATTTAGAAGCATCCCTGATCAGACAATGTTTAATGACTTCTGCAAAGCCTGATCGTAGTTCTCGTCTATCGAGTGTCTCAAGAAATTTGGAGCTGATAAAAACCCGAAGAGGATCTTTGAAAACACCGATGTGATTTTTCAACCCCTGGAAATCAATGCCAAGTTTTCCTCCTACACTGGCATCTACCTGGGCCAGTAATGTGGTTGGAACATTGATAAAAGTAATTCCTCTTTTATAAGTGGCTGCGCAAAATCCGCCCATATCACCAATCACCCCACCGCCTAGATTGATGAGAAGGGATTTTCGGTCGAATGCAAATTCTGTAAGTCGATCCCAGATGAAAACACATGTATCCAGATTTTTTTGCTCCTCGCCACTTTTTATCTCAATTAAATAATAACTTTTGGGTAAGGTGTCTTCAATGAGAGGCAAACAGCTTTCCTTTGTACATTCATCCACCAAAACGGCCGTTTTTGAAAATGTATGTTGGTGAAAAAACTGTTTGAGATCAGCCTCAATATCGTAGTTTATGATGACGTTTTCTGAAAATAATTTCACTGAACCTTTTCTAATGGATTATTCATGATATATTCCTGTCTTCTGATTGAGGCGTCATGAATTACTTTAAATAATTCCGCCATGAAATCAGGATTAAGATTCAGCTTTTCCGCCCATTCTTTTCTGGATTCTGAAATTTCCTTCCACCTGTTTTTCTGGAATACGGTTACGTTGTTTCGTTTTTTGTAAAAGCCAATTTCATCAACAATTTTCATTCTGGCAGCAATTGTTTCATAAAGATCCTTATCGAGGTGATCAATCTGCTCACGTAATTCTTCTAAATGGGTGATGAATTCGATGTCCTCGGAAGTTGGTTTTCTATATTTCAGATTTTTAAGAATATTGCCTAATGAAGTAGGTGTAACCTGTTGTTTTGCATCACTCCAAGCATTGTCGGGATCACGGTGGGTCTCAATCATCAATCCATCATAATCCAGATCAATAGCTTTTTGAGAAACCTCAAAGATTATTTCCCTTGATCCACAAATATGGCTTGGATCACAAATCAATGGTATTTGGGGCAATTGATTTTTTAATTCAATGGCAATTTGCCACATGGGCAGGTTTCTAAACCGGGTTTGCTGGAAAGATGAAAAACCACGGTGAATAGCTCCTAATTTTGTAATCCCAACATTACTGATCCTTTCAAGTGCCCCAATCCACAATGCCAGATCCGGATTGATCGGGTTTTTCACCAAAACAGGAATGTCAGTACCCCGAAGAGATTCTGCGATTTCCTGAACAGTGAATGGATTCACGGTCGATCTCGCTCCAATCCATAGAATATCAATATCGTGTTTAAGGGCTTCCTCAACATGCTTTGGATTGCCAACTTCTGTAGAAAAGTACATTCCTGTTTCTTTCTTTACAGTTTGAGCCCATTTCAAAGCATCTGTCCCAATCCCTTCAAAATTATTTGGTCGGGTTCGAGGTTTCCAAACACCAGCTCGTGTTACGGTAATTCCCAGTTCTTTGATTTGCTGACAGGTATCCAGCAATTGTTCTTCGGTTTCGGCACTACAAGGTCCGGCGATAACCAAAGGCTTTTTCAAACCCAAGCCCCAACCTTCTAAATTTTCTATTTTCATTGTCATTAAATTTCTATTCTTATATCTATATTGAGCTGCACAAAAAGACGGATTGCAATTATCAGAGGCAGTATGGATAATAAAATCTCCTTCGAAGACACCAAAACGGCATTTTCTTATAAGACCAATAAAGCGTTACGAAAAAGTTATTTGCTGTTTGCATCGATAAATAACAAGCTTCTGGTAAAATTGGGTACAAATATCGTGAATTTAGCCTTTAAAATAAAAGCTCCGGTAAAAGGAATTATCAGAAATACATTTTTCAACCAATTTTGTGGCGGAGAATCGATCGATGATTGTTTGAATACGATTGGACTATTGTCAAAATATCATGTTGGGGCGATATTGGACTATGCGGTGGAGGGTAAAGATGATGATGATGAATACGACCATACTGTTGATGAAATAAAAAAGACAATTGTGCTTTCCAGCCAGAATAAAAATATACCATTTTGCGTATTTAAACCTACCGGAGTGGCCTCTATAGACTTATTGCATAAGGTCCACATGGACGAAACGCTCAGTCCGAAAGAGCAAACCGCTTACCAAAAAGCCAGGAATAGATTCTATGAATTGGGAAAAGCCGCATATGATCATCGGGTGCGACTTTTTATTGATAGTGAAGACAGTTGGATTCAGAAGCCGGTAGATAGTTTGGTCAATAGCATGATGGAGGAATATAATAAGGAAATAGCATACATTTTTAATACCCATCAGATGTATAGAAAAGGAATGCTGGAGAGTTTAGTGACAATTGCTGAAAATGCTCGTGGAAAATATAAAATTGGGGCAAAACTTGTTAGAGGAGCATACATGGAAAAAGAACGCGAGAGAGCAGAAGAAATGGGCTATGAAGATCCGATTATGCCTACCAAAGAGGCTACGGATGATCAATATAATCAAGCGCTTGAATATTGTGTGGAAAACCTGGATCAGGTACACTTTTGTTCAGGTTCTCACAATGAAAACTCGAATATCTATTTGACAGAATTGATGAAAAAGCATGGTATAGCAAAAGATGATGAACGCATCCACTTTGCTCAGCTTTTTGGAATGAGTGACAATATTTCTTTCAATTTATCTGCTGCCGGTTATAATGTGGTTAAATATCTTCCCTATGGCCCTGTCGAGACTACCTTGCCTTACTTGTTTAGAAGAGCGGAAGAAAACACTTCCATCGCAGGACAAAGTTCAAGAGAATTGTTATTGATCAAAAGAGAGTTGGATAGGAGGAGATCTAATAGAAATTCCAGATAGTCTATGGGATTACATAATTGTACACAAGATAGTAATGACACGAACAACCGGCGATGACAAACATATGCCAGATGGCATGGCTGAATTTTAGCTTTTCCCAAAGAAAGAAGAGGACGCCCATGGTATAAAAAATGCCTCCAAGTAGCAACCAATAAGTAATTTCAGGAGGCATGCTAAATAATAATACATCCAATTTGATCAGGACAGTCCAACCTAAACCGATATAAAATACTACTGAAACCAATTTATATTTCTCGAAGAAAAATAGCTTGTAAATGATGCCGGCGATTGAAACCACCCATACAAGGTAAAAAATGTAAATACCATCAAAATCCTTCATTAAAACGAGTGTGATAGGTGTATAAGTGCCAGCAATCAAAATATAGATTGCTATGTGGTCAACAATTTGGAAGATATGCTTCCACTTCCCTTTTCTCAAAATATGATAAACAGTCGATGCAGTAAAAAGTAAGATCGCTGCCACACCAAACACAATGGCTGTTGTTAGCTGGACAAAATCGCCTCGGGATATGGATTTGATCCATAACAGAATGAGGCCAAAATAACTCATAATAACAGCAATGCCATGAGTGATTGCATTGGCCCATTCTTCTCGGTTGCTATATTTAATAATCTTAAACATTGGACCATAAGTCAAAAAGGAGATAGGGCTAAAAATAGTGCAGATAAAAATATTAACGAAATAATATAAAATTGGATTTAATTTATATTAAAAAATTTTTTGGCTCCGGAGTAGAGGTCATTTATTCCATTAGAAAAGTCCAATTTTTGTTGATTAGGCTAATTCGTTTAAACTATCTGTTTAAACACGCAACATAATAGTCTTAAAATGTGTTACTTAAAGTAAAGCTAAATAAAATTTAGTAATAAAATTTATAAAAATCATTGAAAAAAATGAATAAAAGATATATTTTCAAATCCAGTTTGCTGACTGAAAAACCTCAAATATTTAAGTGTCTTAGCTTCAAATATTTACCAATTCAAATAGGTTTTTTCAGCCCTCAACAAAGACAAATCCAAACACAGCATTAAAAAAATACAATTAGTGTGTTTTTATAATCCCTTATTTTAAAACTTTATAAATTGACAAAGATGGAAATGAAAGCG
This sequence comes from uncultured Cytophagales bacterium, assembly GCA_913057175.1. Lineage (GTDB taxonomy): Bacteria > Bacteroidota > Bacteroidia > Cytophagales > Cyclobacteriaceae > CAJXNP01. Next base: position 153,964 of record CAJXNP010000012.1, on the reverse strand, counting down.
CCCACCACATCTGATCAAGACGCTGCACGCAAAAAACTCGAAGAATCGCAGGAAATTAGTGTTCCACTAAAAATCGTCAAAAGAGATGGACGGACGGTGGAATTTGACGAGAAAAGAATTGAAAATGCAATTGTCAAATGTTTTAATGCTAGTGGTAAAAAGGACTTTGATGCTGGGAAGATAACCAAACAGGTTATTAATATAGTCTCTGCAAAATATGAAGTGCCCACAGTAGAGGATGTACAAGATATTGTCGAAACGGTTTTACAGGCTGCAGGAGAGTATGAAGCCGCTAAGCGGTACATATTGTACAGAGCGGAACATGCCAAACTTCGGGAGGTCAGACCTGTGCCCGATGAAGTTAAGAAGGCATTTGATGAATCAGACCAATATTTCCCAACACAATTGCAAAAATTTCAGTTTTACGATAAGTATGCCCGTTTTAGCCATGAAAATGGAAGAAGGGAAACCTGGGTAGAAACTGTTGACAGAACTGTTGAGTTTTTGAAGGAATTATCCGATTACAGGTTAAGGCCATTGACCTATGCCAGGGTCAGGCAAGCTATATTGGAGATGAAAGTTATGCCTTCTATGAGATTGCTGGCAATGGCTGGACCAGCTGCAAGAAGAAATAATATTTCCATTTACAATTGCTCTTATCTTCCTGTAGATAGTATCGACTCCTTTGTGGAGGCGTTGATTATCTCTATGAGCGGTTGCGGTGTTGGCTATTCTGTCGAAAATGATTACATCGAAAAATTACCGAGAATTAAGCGTCAAAATAAGGAGTTGGCTCCAACACAATATGTTATTGAAGATTCAACAGAGGGATGGGCAGACGCTTTGCGTGTGGGATTAGAGCATTGGTTCGCTGGAAAAGATATTCACTTCAATTACTCATTGATTCGCGAAGCAGGTACGGTCTTAAGAATAAAAGGAGGTCGCGCTTCCGGGCCAGAACCTTTGAAGAAAATGCTGGATTTTGCCAGGAATAAAATCTTATCTCGTCAGGGTACCACACTCAGATCGCTTGATGCGCATGATATCATGTGCTCCATTGGCACAGCCGCTGTTTCAGGTGGGGTGAGAAGGACTGCTATGATCGCACTGTTTGATTATGAAGATTCGGATATGAGGCATTGTAAAGACGGAGATTTTTGGAGAAAGAACAGCCAGCGCTGGAATGCCAATAACTCTGCAGTCTGGCCAAACAGGGAATTGACACAGGCTGAAATTGCGACTTTCCTTTTAGACATGGTTAATTCTGAAAGAGGGGAACCTGGCATATTTAACCGTCAATCGGCATTAAATACCAAGCCTGAAAGGAGGAAAGCAGCAAAATTCGGCACAAACCCCTGTGGTGAGATTGTTTTGAGGCCATTCCAGTTCTGTAACTTATCAGTAGCAGTTGCACGAGAAAATGATACCATCGAAGAGTTAAAGGAGAAAGTTGAGTTGGCCACAATTATTGGCACAATTCAATCAAAAGCTACTCATTTCCCGGGTTTGAGAAAAGAATGGAAAAAGAATTGTGAAGAGGAAAGACTTTTAGGTGTTGATATCAATGGTCAGCTCGATTGCCCCGAGGCGATGAAAGCGGAAAACCAAAAAATTCTACAACAGGTCGCCATCGAAACTAACCAACGAGTTGCAGGCATTTTAGGTATTAACCAATCTGTTTCTATTACTTGCGTGAAGCCGTCCGGAAACTCAAGCCAGATGTTAAATTGTTCCCCGGGAATTCACGCAAGATGGTCGAAATACTATATCCGAAATGTTCGGGTAGGAGCACACACACCTGTTTACAAAGTCCTGAAAGATGCTGGAGTGCCCATGGATCCTGAAAATGGACAAGATGCAGAAAGTGCCAATACATGGGTGGTTCATTTTCCGGTAAAATCGCCTGATGCCTCTATTACCAGGAATGAAAGGTCAGCATTGGAGCAATGCAAGTATTGGTTGCAAACAAAAATGAACTATACAGAACATAATCCGAGTGTGACGATTACTTACAAACCTGATGAGGTTTTGGATATCATAAGGTGGACTTGGGAAAATCAGGATAAAATTGGTGGGATGACATTCCTTCCTGCATTTGATGCTTCATTTGATCAGATGCCATATGTTGAGATCAATAAGAAAGAGTATGAAAAACTTGTGAAAGACTTTCCTGAAATTGACTTCAGCAAGATCTACCGATACGAAGAGGAAGACTACACAACTGCGGCACAAGAATTGGCATGCTTTGCAGGTAATTGCGATCCTTTGTAGAGTTGATAAAAAATTTATTGATAGCAAAAAACCAGCCTCACATATTTTGCGAGGCTGGTTTTTTTAGTTTTAATGACTATTATTTTGATTATTTGAATTAAACTCTTTTCAATTCCTTTGTGGATATTTCTGTATCCAGGTTCTCAAACTTTTTAATTTTTTCAGGTTTTCGTGTGTAGGTAGGGCAGGTCCTGCTATAACATCCCGCCATTGATACAATCATTCCAGCTAAAATAATTAATCTCAGTTTTTTCATTATTTAAAAAAAATTTTGATTTAAAACCTTTAAAACACAAAAAAATATAAAAAATATTCAATTTATCAATAAAAAGAAAGAATCGGCTTACATCCTGAATCAGAAACAGCTTTAGGTTTAAGTCATAACTACGATAAAATGAACAATAAAAATATTACGACGAAAAACATAGTTTTGTCGTTCTAAGTTTAATGATTGTGAAAACAATTCTTAAATTGAATAGTCGCTATGCCTGGATATCGATTTTCTAAATATATTCCTCCAAAAACTCAGCAAAAAAGTACATTCGACAACCTGTTGAAAATCTTTTTGCAATTGATCACCATTACTTCAGGAGATGTTTCTGAGGCACTTTCCTGGTTAACTAATCTGGACAAACAATACAATCTGACAGACAGTGAATATGGAATTGGTGATTTTATTGAAGATTTAAAGAAAAAAGGATACATCACTGAAGAGAATGAAAAAGGGTCATTCAAGATCACACCTAAAGGTGAGCAGACGATTCGACGAAGCGCCCTGGAGGAGATTTTTGGTAAACTTAAGAAGTCGCGAAGGGGAAACCATCGAACGGATATCAGCGGCCGTGGTGATGAACCGAATGCCGACAGACGGGATTACCAATTCGGCGATACGCCGGATCAGATATCTATGACGGAATCGATCAAAAATGCACAGATAAATAGTGGATACAGTGACTTCAGGATAACAGAAAGAGACCTGGAGATTATTGAGAAGGATTTTAAGACTCAGACTTCCACCGTTTTGATGATTGATATTTCGCATTCCATGATATTGTATGGTGAGGACAGGATTACACCTGCCAAAAAAGTTGCCATGGCGTTGTCAGAATACATCACCACACAATACAAAAAAGACACGCTCGATATTATTGTTTTTGGGAATGATGCCTGGCAAATCCAAATTAAAGATCTTCCTTACCTGGAAGTTGGTCCTTATCATACTAATACGGTTGCTGGTCTGGAGTTGGCGATGGATTTACTGAGGAGAAGGAAAAATCCAAATAAGCAGATATTTATGATCACAGACGGTAAACCTACGTGTTTAAAGCAAGGAATAAAATATTATAAAAACAGCTTCGGCCTTGACAGTAAAATTTTGAGCAAAACATTTGACCTGGCACGTCAGTGCCGAAAAATTCATATTCCGATTACCACATTTATGATTGCATCAGATCCTTATTTGAAGCAGTTTGTGAGGGATTTTACCAAAATAAATAACGGTCAGGCGTATTACAGCAATTTACAGGGATTGGGTAATCTGGTCTTTGAAGATTTTAAAAGAAATAAAAGAAAAAACTTTAAGTAGAAATAATTGATGAATTATCGAGATATTCCACCAAAACAACTCTTGAATATCAAAAACCTGGGGGAACTGAAAGCATCAGGTTATCAACCCAGATCGATCAAGGACGAGCTAAGGGAAAACCTGATTTGCAAGCTTCAGAAAAAGGAAAATCCTTTCACAGGAATATGGGGTTATGATGAAACTGTTATTCCCGATATCGAACGGGCAATTCTATCCAAACACAATATCAACTTATTGGGTTTGAGGGGTCAGGCAAAGACTAAAATAGCCCGATTAATGGTTTATCTTTTGGACGAGTATATTCCAAAAATTAAAGATTCGGAGCTGAATGATGACCCGTTGAAACCAATTTCCAAGTATGGTCATGAGGTGATCGAAGAGCATGGGGACCATACACCGATTTCATGGATTCACAGGGAGGAAAGATACACGGAAAAACTTGCGACCCCGGATGTTTCTGTAGCAGACCTTATAGGTGATGTAGATCCTATTAAAGCGGCATCATTAAAATTGAATTATTCGGACGAGAGGGTTATCCACTATGGGCTGATCCCCAGGTCGAACAGAGAGATTTTCGTGATCAATGAATTGCCTGATTTACAAGCCCGCATTCAGGTTGCTTTGTTTAATATCCTGCAAGAAGGAGATATTCAGATCAGGGGTTTTAAACTCAGACTACCGCTGGATATTCAATTTGTATTTACTGCCAATCCGGAAGATTATACAAACAGAGGGAGCATTGTTACTCCATTAAAAGACCGGATTGACAGCCAGATCATTACACATTATCCCAAAACGATAGAAATCGGGAAAAAGATCACACAGCAAGAATCAAAAATAAAAGATGACCAGGAAGCTAAAATTGCTATTAATGAAATGGCAAAAGACCTGGTGGAACAAATTGCATTTGAAGCTCGTGACAATGAATATGTCGATGCGAAAAGTGGAGTGTCGGCAAGGCTGACAATCTCTGCTTTTGAAAATCTGAAAAGCTCAGCAGAAAGAAGGGCTTTGATCAATGGTGAGAGCAAGACACACGTTCGACTATCAGATTTTGGTGGTGTTTTGCCGGCCATAACAGGAAAGGTGGAACTGGTCTACGAAGGTGAACAGGAGGGGCCTGGTATTGTTGCGAATGATTTGATTGGAAAGGCCATCCGCACACAATTTGTCTCATATTTTCCTGACCCGGATCAGGTAAGAAAACAAAAAGAAGACAATCCCTACAAGAAAATTGTAGACTGGTTTGGCGAAGGAAATAAGATAGATATTCTAAATGATCTGTCGGACAAAGAATATGAATCCATCCTCAAAAAAATTCCCGGATTAAACGATTTAATTAAAAAATTCCATGCCAAGGTTAATGGAAAAGAAGAATTGTTTCTGATGGAATTTGCATTACACGGATTGGCAGAATACAGCATGTTAAGCAGGCAAAGATTAGCGACAGGCCTTCATTTCAAAGATTTACTTAGCAGCATGTTTTCGATGCCAGATCGCGGTTTGAAAGACGACGATGATGACGAGGATTTTTTTAATTAAAAAAGGTAGTATTTAAAGTTCTTATATCTTATTTTTCGTATAACTCCAACCCCGTGAAGTAGGTAATAGTTATTGGAAGAGATGAGTAGCAATTATAACCTTCAATTTGTACAGAAACTAGTACGACAAGGTGAAGGACAGACCCTTGAATTTAAAAGAAAAGCCAATTTTCCTGAGAAGATTATCCGAGAAATGGTTGCATTTGCCAATACGGATGGTGGCTACTTATTGATGGGAGTGGACGACAATGGAAGTATTCCCGGATTGAAATATGCAGAAGAGGAAAAGTACATCCTCGAAAAATCAATCGATATTTTGTGTAAACCTAAAATTAAATACTCCCTTCATCACATTGCTTTGTACAATGGACGTTCTGTTTTGGTTTACAGAATTTATAAAAGCAGCAAACGACCACATTATGCTTTGGAAAAACCAGCCCAAAAATGGGGGAAAGCTTATATCAGGAAAAATGACAAAAGCCTGCAAGCCAGCAGGGAAACAATAGAGATCTTAAAAGGAGTAAAACACAGGGGTGGTCAAAAGATTTACTATGGAGAAAAAGAAAACCTACTATTAAAATACCTGGAGCAAAAAGGAAGCATAACCTTGTCTCAGTACACAGAGCTTGCTGACCTGTCAAAAAAAATAGCTTCAAAGTCGCTGGTTCAATTGGTGCTTTCCAATGTTTTAAGGATCGTACATGAGGAGCGCGGCGAATACTTTATTTATAATAATCAAATACCACAATAATTTTTATGGCTCAAAGAAAGGAAAAGAAGATTTTTGTACTGGATACATCAGTCATAATCTATTCACATGATTCTATCATGAATTTCCAGGAACACGATGTTGGGATCCCAATTACCGTGCTGGAAGAACTGGATAATTTTAAAAAGGGTTCGGATACCAAAAATTTCGAAGCGAGGGAGTTTATCAGGATGATCGATGAATTGTCGACAGGACAAAAGCTTCACGACTGGATTCCGCTAAATGGCAAGACCAAAGGCAAGTTTAAGGTGCTGATGAATTATAACAGTCATGTGGATGCTGAGAAAATATTTGATGATAAAAAACCAGATCATAAAATTCTGAATGCAGCTTTATTGCTGCAGGAAGAGGCCCCTGGGCGTAAGATAGTCCTGGTTACAAAAGATGTCAATCTGAGGCTTAAGGCTAAATCATTGAATCTGGAGGCAGACGATTACCAAACAGGAAAAATCCAGGACCTTTCAAAACTATACCTGGGAAAGCAGGAAGTTGATGATATAGAACCTGATGAAATCAATAACTTATACGAAAACAAGAAAATTGATATAAATAAGGTTCCTTCTATTCAAAAGCCAAAAGCCAATAGTTTTTTTATTCTCAAGAGCAACAGGAAATCTGGACTTGCACAATTTAACCTGGAAGAAAAAGCTCTTGAATTGGTGGAAAAGAAAACAATTTATGGCATAAAGCCGCGCAATGCTGAACAAACATTTGCCATCAATGCGATCCTCGATGATAACATAAAACTGGTGACGATCAATGGCGTTGCAGGGACTGGAAAAACATTATTAGCACTAGCGGGTGCGCTTGAGCAAAAGAGGAATTATAAGCAAATATACCTTGCCAGGCCAATTGTGCCCCTGAGTAACAAGGACATTGGTTATTTGCCCGGCGACATAAAGTCCAAACTGAATCCGTACATGGAGCCTCTCTGGGATAACCTGAAGTTCATCCAGAATCAATTCAGGGAACAGGATAAGGAATACAAGCGGATTGTCGAGATGGTAGAGCAGGAAAAACTGCTCATTACTCCACTGGCTTACATTCGAGGAAGAAGCCTGTCAAATATTTTCTTTATTGTGGATGAAGCGCAAAACCTGACTCCTCACGAAGTTAAAACGATTATCACCCGAGCAGGCGAGAATACGAAAATTGTATTTACCGGAGATATTTATCAAATCGATACACCGTATCTCGATTCGCAAAGTAATGGGTTGTCATATTTAATTGATAGAATTCAGGGTCATCCGTTGCATGCGCACATAACCCTGGAGAAAGGAGAAAGATCTGAGTTGGCAAATATTGCTAATGAGCTGTTGTAAAAATAAGGGCTTTCTCAAAAGATGAAAATTGGGGTTCTTTTGAGAAAGCCTGTTTTCCTTTAAGCATTACTCTTCAACTCATTCTTGATGAGGAAATAGTAGACTAAGAAACCAAGTGCAATAGAAGTGCTCAATATCCCGAATGGCAACGTACTGTTGTAATTGAAATCGAGGTATTCTATTGTAATCAGGCCGATGCCGGCAAAAAAGAACAATAAACCCCATTTCAAAGCTGGATATTTATTCATTTCCGGATGAGCAGAAGCTGAAATTGATTTTAAGCTTTCTGATAGGGCCGAATTAAACTTTTCATCTGCGCCAGCTCTTTCTATTAATTTATTCTTCAATTTATGATCGGAAATGGACCGAATAATTGAAACGATGGTGAAAGATATACTTCCAAAAACCGCTAAGACCATTAAGACTTCTTCCATAATTATTAATTTTTTGACCATGTGACAATGGTGGGATTTAAAATGTTGCAGAAAAAAAATTTTTTTGCAACATTATCTGAAAGTTCATTGTCTCATGGGCAATATGGATCACGATCAGGAACTAGTTGAGAAGATCATTGCGGGGAATGAGCATGCTTTTACCATATTGGTAAAAAAATACCAAAGGCTGGTTTCATTTATCGTATATCGTGTGATCGGCGAGGAAGAGAAATCGAAGGACGTTTGCCAGGAAGTGTTTGTGAAAGTCTATCTCAAAATTGAGAGCTTTCATTTTAATTCAAAATTGTCAACCTGGATTGCTACCATTGCCTACAGAGAGGCTGTGAATACACTTAAAAAAGAGAAGAAAACTTCATTCAATGAACTGACAACCGAAAATGAGCATTCGAATGTTTCAGATCAGGATCCACATCGTCAGATGGAAAAAATGGAATTAAAGGATCAGATCCATTATTTAATTGACAAATTGCCTTATCAATACAAAACGGTCCTAACCCTTTTTCATTTGAATGAGTTTAATTACAAGGAAATTTATGAAATTACGGGTTGGCCGGAAGGCACGGTGAAAAGTTATCTTTTCAGGGCACGGAAGCTGTTGAAAGATGCGTTGAAAAAAAAAGTAGAAAATGTTGATGTCTCAAGGTTTAATTAGAAGGAAATGAGTATGAGCAGAAAAAAGGAAGAAGAATTGCAGAGTAAGATATTTAGCAATTCAAATGAAAAGGAAGATTTTCTTCAATTTTTCGAGGAAGATGCTGAGTTGTATAAGATGGTTGAAAGCGAATTGAACCAGGAGCCTCATTTTTCCCTAAGCACTGACTTTGCTGCCGTCACGACAAAAAAGGCTTTCAGAAGGAAAAAATTACAATCACTTTATAAAATGGCTGCATTTTATGCTATAGCTTCTGTCTTTTTAATTGCCTTGGGTGGAGGTGTATTTTATTACTTTTCAAAGGAGACATTCCAAGATTTCCTTTCTCTTTTTTCCAATTACGGATTGCAAATTGGAGTTCTGGCTATTTTGATTATCGGAATCCAATTAATTGACAATGTTTTCATCAAAAAAAATGTCGATATTTTTCGATTTAGAGATTTTGTCTGAGAAACTTAAATCCAAATTGTTATATCTTCTTCCTCCGAAAACGTGTGCTGATGACTTTAGGGGCGCTTCGTCAGCTTAATTAGTTAAAGCGAATGAGATTTTTAAAATTTAGGCTAAGACATAAGGCAAATTCATTCCTTCCTTTCACCCTTGAGCTTTTTTCCCTTCTTCCAGGTTCCAACTTCCGGCTTCCCTTTTTATTCACCTTCTATCACTTTAATCCCTGATTTTCATCAGGTTTTCATACATTATTTTTTGGTTTTACGTTTTTGAAAAGTTAGATTTACTTAAGACAGTTGCCCGAAAAGCGCTGTTATTTTTTTCTCTGAAATTTTCCAATTAAAACCGCATATCATTATGAAAGTATATGACGAAAAGCACATCAAAAACATTGTATTGATTGGAGGGGCGAAAAGCGGCAAGACCACCCTTGCCGAAACCATGTTATTCGAATCCGGCCTGATCAACAGACGCGGGACGGTGGAAGACAAAAATACCGTTTCCGATTACCACGAAATAGAGCATGAAAGAGAAAATTCCGTGTACGCCACATCCATGCATACAGAGTGGCGCGATTACAAGATCAACATCATCGATACTCCCGGCCTGGATGATTTCATGGGTGAGATTGTTTCTTCCCTTCGGGTAGCCGACACCTGCGTCATGCTGATCAATGCCCAGCAGGGTGTGGAAGTAGGGACCGAGCTGGTCTGGAACTACGTGGACCAGTTCCAAAAGCCGGTTATCATCGCCATCAACCAACTGGATCACCCCAAATCGAATTTTGATGTAGCTTATGAATCCGTAAAAAAACGATTCGGCAGCCCTGCAGTCCTGATGCAATATCCGGTTAATCAGGGTGAGGGGTTCGATTCCATCATCGACCTACTGAAAATGACTTTGTATAAATTCCCGAAAGGGGGAGGGAAACCCGAAAAACTACCCATCCCTGATTCTGAAAAGGACAGGGCCAATGAACTTCATAATGAACTGGTGGAAAAGGCAGCGGAAAATGATGAGGAATTGATGGAGCTGTATTTCGAAAAGGGCGAGCTCGATGAAGATGAGATGAGGAAAGGGCTGAAGATCGGTATGATGAAACACGAGGTGTTTCCGATATTTTGCCTTTCGGCGAAAAACAACATGGGCAGCGGTAGGATGATGGGATTCATCGACAATGTCGCTCCTTCTGCCATTGAAATGAACCCGGCAATTACCACCGAAGATCAGCCAGTAAAATGTGACCCCAATGGACCAACTTCGTTGTTTGTATTCAAAACCATTGTAGAACCATTCCTCGGCAAGATCAATTTCTTCAAAGTCACATCTGGCACACTGAAAGTGGGCGATGATCTTATAAACAACCAGACTGATACGAGTGAGCGGTTCAGCCAATTGTTTATCATGGACGGTAAAAACCGGCACAATGTTGAGAAGCTCGTTGCAGGCGATATCGGGGCAACAGTCAAACTGAAAAATACACATACCAATCACACCCTGCACGAAAAGTCGGAAAGCTATGAATTCAAGCCCATGATCTTTCCCGATCCGCGTATACGGACAGCCATAAGGGCCAAGCACAAAGCGGATGAAGAAAAATTGGCGGAAGTTTTAAGAGACATACACGAAGAAGATCCAACAACTATATTTGAATATTCGAAGGAACTCAGGCAAATGATCCTGTCAGGTCAGGGTGAGCTCCATTTTGCCGTAACTCTCTGGAAGCTGAAGCATGTTTACGAAGTAGAAGCCGAACTTTATGAACCAAAAATCCCTTATCGCGAAACCATTCAGAAGGGTGCCGATGCCAGCTATCGGCATAAAAAACAATCGGGAGGTGCAGGGCAATTCGGAGAAGTCTACTTGCGAATCGAGCCATACATGGAAGGGATGGCCGAACCAACGGACTTTAACGTTCGCGGCAAGGAAGTGATTGACCTGCCATGGGGCGGTAACCTGATCTTCTATAATTGCATAGTGGGTGGCGTGATCGATGCAAGATTTATTCCATCTATATTAAAAGGAGTGATGGAAAAAATGGAGGAAGGACCGATCACAGGATCGTATGTCCGTGATATCCGCGTGATGGTGTACGATGGTAAGATGCACCCGGTCGATTCCAATGATATTTCCTTCAAGATCGCCGGAGCGATGGCTTTCCGGCAGGCATTTATGAATGCCGATCCGAAGATCCTCGAGCCGATCTACGATGTGGAGGTGATGGTTCCCGAAGAGCTGATGGGTGAAGTAATGACTGACCTGCAGACAAGACGGTCCATTATCCAGGGCATGGACAGCAAGGACCACTACCAGATCATCAAAGTGAAAATTCCGCTGGCAGAGATGCATAAATATACCACGACCCTGCGATCATTGACCCAGGGAAAAGCCAGCTTCTCAGCCAAATACGCCGAATATGCGCCCGTTCCTTACGATGTCCAGCAAAAGCTAATGCAGGAGACGCAGGAAGCGGTGGAGAGTTGATGGGGTTATTGGTTTCTTGTTGCTGGTTTAGGAATGGAATTTGGGGCATTGGGAAATTGGGCATTTGGTTTCACACATCATCAGCTAACGGTTCTGTTTTTAGCAACTTTACTGTCATGCTGAATTCCAGCCTTATCGGCCGGCAGGTAGTTCAGCATCGGTTCCTTAGGAGATTAGGTGGTTTATATTACTTCACGTTTTTTTATTAACATCAACAATGCATTCAATAGATCCTGAATCAAGTTCAGGATGACTTTCCATTTTTATTCTAAAAATGGAATCGTAGAAGACGAAAGATGTAATATTTGTGTACCTAAATATCGATTTTTGGTTACATTTGCTATCTTTATTAGATCAACTATGACCGGACGTAAACTCTAAATTTTTATGAACATGCAGAGATTTCTACTAATCTTTATCCTACTATTTTTTAGCACAAAACTTATTCATGCGCAAAGCGCTGGTGACTTTCAAACCAGGCAAGATGGTAACTGGAATAGCTCAGATACCTGGGAGGAATTTGATGGTTCTACGTGGGTGAATACTGCTAATTTTCCTACGAGTGCAAATGGTGCAATAGCTATCACACACGATGTTATTGTAACAGTCGATGTATCAACAGATCAAACTACTATCGAATCAACTGGATCCGTTACCATTAATAATGGGTTTGCTTTAACAGTTGCAGCTGGATCAGGCACTGATTTAACAATTAATGGCACTTTAACAAATAATGGTACTTTAACAATATTTTATGATGGACCTCCTCCACCTATTTCTTTTGCAACTGTCCAGGTAAATGGGATTATTGAAAACAGTGGGGCGATAAATAATGCAGCCAATACTAGACTATTTTTTGGTGCTAATTCTGAATACTATCACACTTTTACATCCTTAGCCGGAGACATACCCTTAGCAAATTGGAATGCCGGTTCAACTGTAAATATAATTGGTTACACTACAAATTCTACAGCTCCAAATAACTTAAATCAGGCATTTGGGAATTTTATATGGAATACCCCAGATCAAGATCTGGAAGCTTTTATAGATTTAGGTGGAGCATTAACATCTGTTGCTGGGAGTTTTGAGATAATTAATGCACCTGGCTATGTTAGTTTAACACAAAGTGCTTCTCTATCTTTAGTTGTTGGTGGAAATTTCTTGGTTTCGACAAACTTTGCTTTTAGTGATGCAGCTGATGTTACCGTTAACGTTGGAGGTGATTTTGAGATATCTGACGGTTTTAATTTTTTAACAGGAGATGGGGATGTAGTTTTGGACATTATGGGTGATTTTACCATAAGTGGTGGTACACAAGACCTTTCTTATGGAATAGGAACCATGGTCGTTAATCTATCCGGTGATTGCAATTTAACAGGCGGCACTATTACTGAAACCACTTCTGCTGATCAAACAATCTTTTTTGAAGGATCTTCTCCCCAATTTTTTACTGATGGGGCAACAATTAGTACTGATTTAAATTTTTATGTAAATAGTTCTTCAATACTAGACTTAGGCACAAATGCTTTGTCAGGAAGTGGTGCATTAACTCTAGTAGATAATTCAACGCTACGGTTAGGTTCAATACATGAGGGTGGTGCCATTCAAGAGACGCCATCCACAAATGGTAATATTATTCTACCAACGAGAAACTTTGAAGCTGGAGCTGAATTGGTTTACAATGGATCAGCTACTCAAAGACTAGGAGATGGATATCCTGATGATCTCGATTTAACAATTGATAATCCAACAGAAGTCATTTTAGATCAAAATTTAGTTATTACCTCAATCCAGACACTTTCACTATTGGACGGAGTTTTGGATTTAGATAATACAACCACAACAATTACCGGTTCTGTTATTCAAACTGACGGGGCATTGCGGGGTAGCCCGGCTGCCACGCTAATTGTTGATGCTCCAGATGGTATTTCTTTTGGCTTAGCAGGCTCGACAGATGATGATTTTAGCTTGAGTACATTTACTCTCGCAAATGGAATCGGTCTGAGCAATGTGACTTTGCTTTCCGATTTAATTGTAGAAGATTTCTTTAATCACAATGACGGAAATCTGGATTTTTCTGGTCAAGATCTGACCATATCCGGCGAATACAATCATGTTAGTGGTAATTTTATTTCGGATAATACTTCCACCCTTCTTATTAATGGACCTAGTAGTGCTTCTTTTGATGGTGAAATTAACTTTGCCGGTAGTTCAGCACTCAATACTTTTACCCTAAATCGATCTGGAAGTTCCGTAACGCTTGGTTCCATTGTTACCATTGATGAATTGTTTTTAAACAATGGAACGCTGGTTAACGATGGAACGATCACCATGGCTCCTGATGGAACGATCACAAGAACACACCTTGGCTCCCTGACAAACAATAATGTAATAGCTACCACAGATGAAATGTTCAATGTGGTGTATAATAATTCAGGAACAATTCAAACCGGACCTGAACTTCCCACTGACCCTGATTACCTGGATAACCTGACACTCAGTGGTAGTGGTGACGTTGAAATGGATGATGATGTACAAATCAATGGAGACCTGACCATAACCAATGGAGAACTTGTAGGATTAACTGGAAGTTCAATCAATCTTGGCGGTAATTTTGTCAATTCTGGGATTGCCACACTTACGGAAACGCCCGTTTCATTTGTTGGTACAACAGATGTCTCAGGAACAGGTACATTTACATTTGGCAATATGACAGTAGCATCGGGCTCAACCTTTACCCAATCATCCGGAACAATTAATGTAAGTGGTGATATCGACAATGACGCTGGTACATTCACCTCTAATTCAAATATTGTGTTCAATGGCACAACCAGTATTCTTGGTGATCCGATTACACTAAGTAATTTCACGATCAGCAACACACTTAATGCTCCAAGCGGGAACTTATTTATCAACGGGGTGATGACCAACAATGGTGCCTTTAATGCAGGAACCGGACAAAATCCCACCGTGGTATTTAATGGGACGAATTCAATTGCAGGAACAAATAACCCAACATTTAACAACATACGGATCAGTGCATCAGGTATATTGACCTCACCTGAAACCCTTGTTCTGATCAGGAATTTTATAAACAATGGCGATTTCATCCCCGATGGAAATACCGTGGAATTTAACGGAAGTACTACCCAGACAATAGGTGGAAGCGCGACAACTGATTTCTATAATATCACAGTGAATAACACAACGGGCCCTCCTGCAGTAAGGGTCAATGGATCAGCTAATTTATTTGGTATCCTGACCCTTAATGGAAGCACCACCGAATTTGACGCGGATGGAAACACGGATAATGGTGTCTTCACCGTTATTTCAGCATCTTCCGGAGACGGAGGAATTGCGACCATCCCTTCGGGAGCTTCTGTCACCGGAAACGTTACGGTTCAACGGTTCATTCCTTCCGGTGGCAGGACATGGCGATTCCTCGCTTCTTCGGTCACCAATGCCAGGGTAGCAGACTGGCAGGATGATTTTCCAATCATTGGTGATTTTGACGGCGCTTCCGGTAGCGCTGCAGGACCATCTATGTATCGATATGTTGAGGCAAATGGCGGGACATCTGGTGATCGATGGGAGGAATATCCGTTAACAGGTTCTACCAATCAAGACCCCCTTACTCCGGGTGAAGGATACAATGCCTTTATGAACAATGGGGGAAATGTCAATACAGAGCTTAGAGGTCCAATCAATCAGGGCGATGTCACCGTGCCCATTACCCTATCAGGAACTACTTCAGATGATGGATTTAATCTTTTAGGAAATCCTTATCCATCTGTGGTCAGCTGGGAGTCGCTGGAAGCGAGACATAATGCAACCCCCGGAAGCATTTCCACTGCATTTGCCATTCGAAACAATGCTGAGGGAAATGTGGCTGTTTACGATGCCAATGGTGATATGTCAATTAATGACGGTCATGCTGAAATTGCAATGGGCCAGTCTTTCTGGATGGTCTGCCTGACCGCACCAGGTATGGATTTCGTATTTACGGAATCAGACAAGGTAATTGATCCTGCTACCTATATACGAACCGGAAAAGCCCCTGCATTATACATTACCATGAACGGCGCTACATTGAGTGATGAAATAGCATTGGTCATTGCTGAAGAGGCCACAGATGGTTATGAAGCCAATTTGGATTTTGTAAAACTGGACAACGCAAACTTTAATATTTCAACCTTGTCTTCTGATTCATTGAGATTAGCCATCAATCGATTGGGAGAAGTGACCTGCCCTAAATCTGTTTTCCTTGATATTTGGAATGCTGAAAACGGTAACTATAATCTAACCTTTAACGGTCGTGATGTGTTTACACAAGAGCCATTGACCCTGATCGATCATTTTACAGGTGAACAATACGATGTATCCGATGACCTGGTAGTGGAATTTACTATCAGTACGAGCGATAGCAGCACGTTCGGTTCAGAGCGTTTTGAAATGATCATTGACAAAAGCTTTAACACAGAGCTAGCACTTAACTCTGCGGGGTCATGTAATGAGTCAACAGGAAGTATTGAAATAGTGGGAACAGAGGAAAATGTCATCTATTCCGTTTTGGATCCTGATATGAATGAACTGTTCAGCGAATCTGGCACCGGAGGCAATCTTGTCTATGAAGTGCCACTAGAATACAATGATGTAGAATTAACAGTTTTTGGCCAGTTAACCGGATGTGAAGAAAATTTATTCATCGGAAAGGAAACAGTCATGGGCAATTCGGTTGATCCTGAAATTACACTAGCCGATGATTATGTGCTGCAATCCAATTACGAAACAGGCAACCAATGGTACCTGGATGGTGTATTGTTGGAAAGCGAGAATGGTCAGGAGCTGGAAGTAACCGAAGATGGGGAATATACCCTGGAGGTTAGTATAGAAGGGTGTGCTGCCAGTACAAGCCGCACCATGATTATCACAGGTCTGGAAGATCTGTCGGAAATAGAATTTTATCCCATGCCGGTGGCAGCTGACCTGAATATTTCCGTCGATCAGAATTTTGAATTAAATTTGACGGAATCGAGATTTGTCCTTTTGGCCATCAATGGTAAATTGATTGAAAATTATGATGTCAACATCCTTGATCCTAAGCATGCGACCCTGGATGTGAGTAAATTAATGGACGGCATCTATTTCGTTATCATAGAAGATGGTAGCCAATCCATTAAGCGAAAAATAATAAAAGGAAATCGTTAACGTAAAGTGAATAGAACATTAAACAGTTTATTAAACATGAAAATACTAACTAAAATCTATTTGTCGTTTATTGCTGTAATCTCAGCATTTGTATTTACTTCTCAGGAGGTTCTTGGACAGGGTACTCCCGGACCAGGAGTTCCACCAAATCCAGGAGAGGATCCGTTTATTCCCATTGATTTCGGTTTGGTCTATCTAATTGTTGCGGGAATAGGATTAGGTGTTTTTATGATTTGGAAGACTAGATATAAAACCAAAGCCGCTTAGTAGTAAACTTTGGAAGTGAAAAATTTAAAAAGCCCGAAACCGGGCTTTTTTTGTTTTCAAGCCCCACTTGAATTGATCCAGTCTATCCTAAATTAAATTGACCATTTCGTCTCCATGGCCTGTCCCCCGACAGGCCACTTCCAGAATAAATTTTCAAACAGAGTTTATCAACACCATTCAACATAAAATCTTTACCCCTTGACCTGTCTCCCGGGAGTCAAAGATATTTAATCACTCACCTATTAGAATAAATTCAAATGATAAAGTGGAGCAGAAATTGGAATACCTGCCTCTCTGCCGGGCATTCATCTCAACACGTTACAAGAAAAATGGCATCTTGTGAAATTTCCTGAAGACTATCGTTGGTCATCCGCTAAATTTTATGAAACAGGAAAGGATGAGTTTGGCATACTCACACATTACATGGATAGATTTTGATAGTTATGGGAATGGTCTGTCGGGGGACAGACCATGGAGTCGGAGGAGGCGGAGAGAATATTTGTTAAAAATCAAGCATCTTAATAAATATTTATCTAACCATTTTTTTGTTAAAAAATGAATTTTAATTAAGTTTAATATACAATAATCATTTTTTAATATCTTTTAACTAACCAAACCCATGAACTACTTCCTATCCTTAAGGGGAAATTCTGTAAAATTTTACAGGGTTTTTCTCATATGTTCACTGATATTATTCGCTAATTTTTTTCATTCTTTTAGTCAGACAGAAATCGTCAAGTGGGATTTTGATGATGGGGATTTCAACCTCATCAATTCCCCTCCTAATCCATGGTCTGTCCCCCGACAGACCACCCCCCGACAGACCACTTTCCGAATGGAAATCGAAAAAGAAGTAATTAACGCAATTTTAATTTCAAATCTGCAACATGAAATCCATAGCGAATGACAGTATCCGAAACTCCCGGATGGATCTCAATGAGGTTTATTTTTGGACGGACACCATTAAAGACTGGAAAAAATTGCTTATCCAGGATAAGTATAAGGAACTGATCATTAATCAATTGCAATGGCTCAAAAGCAGAAATAAAATCCTTGTTTACGGTTATGTGATTATGCCCAACCATCTGCATATCATTTGGGAAATGTTGGCAAAAAATGGGAAAGAAATGCCACACGCATCATTTAACAAATGGACAAGTAGCAATTTCCTAAAAGACGTGAGAGCAAACCATCCGAAGGTCATTCCACTTTTTAAGAAAATAACAAGCGAAAGAAATCACCGATTCTGGCAACGCGACCCATTAGCCGTTTTGATGGATTCAAAGGATAAGGTAGAGCAGAAATTGGAATACATTCACCTTAATCCATTGCAAGAAAAATGGAATCTTGTGGAATTTCCTGAAGACTATCGTTGGTCTTCAGCTAGATTTTATGAAACAGGAGAGGATGAGTTTGGCATACTCACACATTACATGGATAGATTTGGGTAGTTTTTGGGATGGTCTGTCGGGGGACAGACCATGGATACGGGATTTGGATAGTTATGGGAATGGTCTGTCGGGGGACAGACCACTGGAGGCTGAGAGGATATTTGTTAAAAATCAAATGTCTTATCAAATATTTATCCAACCATTATTTTGTTAAAAAATGAATTTTAATTAAGTTTAATATACGTTAATCAATTTTTTAATATCTTTTAACTAACCAAACGAATGAACTACTTCCTATCATCAAGGGAATATTCTGAACAATTTTACAGAGTTTTTCTCATATGTTCACTGATATTATTCGCTAATTTTTTTCATTCTTTTGGTCAGACAGAAATCGTCAAGTGGGATTTTGATGACGAGGATTCCAATCCTGGCAATTCTTTGACTGAATTAAACCTTACGGACGAGATGCCTGTTATAACAGCAAATACAGGTTCGGGAACAGGTTTTGATTTGAGCAATCCGGCTATTTATTATACAAGGTGGGATTCCCCGGGTCTCTACTACGAAATTTCTTTTAACGGAGAAGGATACCAGTCATTCAATCTTTCCATTGATTTCAGAAGTACAAGCACTGGTCCAAATGATATTCAGATATACTACAGTTCTGATAACGGCGAAACAATTGATCTTCTCGAAAGCACGGAAACCGGCATCTCTATAACAGATAATTTTTCAACTCATACTTTTGATTTTAACAGTATTGAATTAAAAAGCAGTGAAAATATTAAAATCAGATTGGCTCCACAAACTCAGGCGTCTAATGGAAGTGGCCGCTTCTATCTCGACAACATCATCATCTCAGCAGAAGAGATCACACCCACCCAACTGGTTATATCCAACATCAACAATGGACAGTTGCCCGTAAAAAACCAGCCATTTGAAGTAACGATTGAAGCTCAGGATGATGATGGTTTAACAGCTGTCATGAGTGAAGATACTGATATTGCTCTTCATAAAATATCCGGAAATGGCATTGGAAATATCATTTCAGGCAATACAGGATTATTTCAAACCGGAAACAGGAGATTAACGCTTACCATTACATATGATTCGGATGAAACCGGTGTGGTTTTCGAACCATCTATCGCCTCAGGAGCTTCTCTTTCAGTACCTGCCTCTTCTGAATTTACCGTCATTGATACAGAACCATCAAACCCTCCGATTTCTTTATCGCCAAATGTCCTGGATGCCAATTCTGTTGAACTGGAAATCGAAAGGAATGACAATCCAGGAGAATCCATTCTCATCATTGGAAAAAAAGACAGCCCTCTTTTGCAATATCCTCAAGATGGGGTTCACTACAATGCCAATACTGATTTTGGAAGCGGGACAGAAATAGAAGAAGATGCTTTTGTGATTTATTCTGGAAGTAATACCACTACCACAATTAGCAATCTTGAAGCAAATAGCAGCTATTATTTTTATGCTTTTGAATTCAATGGAAATGATGGAACAGAAAATTATCTATCAATTCCTGTCGAAACCTCATTTTTCACGTGCTTAAAACCTACATATCTTTCAACCAACATTGACTTTGAAAATGTTACCTCTTCTTCATTTGATCTGACATGGGATAATGGCGGTGGAGAAAACCGGTTGGTTCTCATGAACTCCACAAATGCGTTTGCCGAGCCAACGGACGGACTTGATCCATCAGAACCCAATAATATCTGGCAAAATAGTGGGGAACAAATAATTTACTTTGGAAACGATCCTTCAATCGATGTCTACGGTCTTAGCCCAAATACCTCCTATTATTTCAGAGTATATGAGGTGAATTGTTTTGGAATTGAGATAAAGTACTCCTCCGATTTTGTCGAAAAAGAATATGTTTCACTTTATTTCTTTGAGGATTTTCAAAATTGTATCCCTTCTGGCTGGAGTAACATTCTGATACGGGGCAATTCCTGGACTTGTCAAAATGGTTTTCTTTCGGTCAATGGGAACCATCCTTCATCCTCTACAGAATCTTGGTTGATTAGTCCTTCGATCGACTTCAGTTCGATGGAAAATGCTACACTATCATTTATCAGCAAAAATTCCGGTTTGGATGAAGGGGAGGAATTTCCTCAATTGAAAGTGTTGTACAGTGACCTCTATCCAGGTTATGGGAATCCGGCGCTGGAAACCTATGAATGGGAGGAGTTGCCTTACATCCCATCTGATGAAGGGTCAAATGAGTGGGGATTTTCAGGCCTGGTTGATCTGTCTGATAAAATTTCAACCAGTGGATATGTCGCTTTTCAATATGTCTCAAGTGGAAATTCCAATCCAAATTCATCAACATGGAGCATTGACAATGTTACCATTGAAAGCAGGGAATGCGAGGCTCCCAAAATTCAAGCGAAAGAATTAACCATCAATGAGTTGACGGAAAATTCAGCTCAGTTAACCTGGGAAAACGGAAATGGTCATGCCAGAATTGTAGTTGTTCATGAAGGCAGTGAGATCACAAACAATCCGGTAAATGGAATTGAATACACTGCCAATCCTGTATATGGTTCAGGCGATGAGGTGGGAGAGGGACATTACGTGGTTTATAAAGGAACTGGCAATTCTGTCAACATCACCGGCCTCTTTCAGGAGATGCCATATACCGTGAAGGCATATGAATACGGCTTCTGCAAAAACACTGATTTTGAGGCTACCTATAATTTGAATAATGGTTCAATCGACAATCCTACCACCTTTCAAACCCAAAACCCACTACTATCCGATATCATTGAAGATCCCAATTTTGCCTATCCAACCAAAAATGATTTTTCGTATCTCGATTATCAAACCAATGATGTAGAATCCAACAATTCACTGGAACTTGGAAAGTTTCTGATTCGCGATAGAAATAACGATGGTCTTACTACTCTGCTTAGTGAAATTGAATTTGAAATAATAGGTTGGAACAACCTCAATAAAATTGCTCTCTATCAGGGAGAAACGGAACTTTCCGAAGTGGATTCAGATGATCAGATAACATTCTCTGGTTTGAACATAGAAACAGAAGATGAGGGCGAATCGGAACTAAGCATTCGGGTAAGTTATTCAGAAAATGTCTTGGACAACAGTCAATTTCAAGCCATTGTGATTGGTGTCGAAGGTGGTGACCCACCCAATAGTTTCACACCGTTTAACTCACCGGATGCCGGTGGCGCAAGAACTTCCAACGAAACGAATGTCAATACCATAAATGTTGTAGCTGATCGATTGATTTTTTCCTCCATTCCTTCAGCTTCATATGTCGATGTGCCATTTCAATTGACTGTCCAGGCAGCGGACGAATTGAACAACCACGATCAAGATGCTACTGGGACCGTTCAACTTTTGACTAATGGAACAGGTTTCCTTCAATACGAAGTACAAAACCTCACACATGGACAGGCAGAATTTGTAAACCTGGCATACAACAGAGAGGAAACCATCGCTCTCACTACACAGTCAAATTTTAGCACGGAAGCCTATACAGAATTGACCTTTCAAAATATACTTTCACTTTTTGAATTTACGGGTTATCACACCATAAATTCCGGTGAATATCCTGCCACCTGGAACTCTGAATTTATCCTTCCTCCAAATTTTGAAAAAGGAGGAGATGTTAAATTATTTAGCACTATTCTAGCAGAAGATGTTTTTAGCTGTCGTGGTTTTACGGCAAGTATTACTAAACCTCAAGATCATTATTACCTTGAATTTTCCGTCACACCGACAGTTAATCAAACCCTTAATATTGAAGCCATTCAGTTTAAAGCAAAAAGATCGGGGTCCGGTCCGCAAAACTTTGTTTTTCGAAGTAATGAAGATGATTTTGAAACTGATCTTGGCGTCGGAATTTATGACATAAATGAATCATTTAGCACCTTCCAAATTTCGCTGAGCCAATACGACAATATCTCGGAAGAAGTTGTCTTCCGGATCTATCCCTACAATGGAAGCCATGGAAATGGGAGTTTACAAATCGATGATTTAGTAGTTATCGGACAACCAAACGATGGGGCTTCGCCGGAATTTTTGGGTGGCTATCCACGAATCAGTCTCATTCATTCCAATGGATATGACTTTGATATTTCGGCTTCTGAACCGGGAAAAGTGTACATATTTTCAATAACACATGGCGAGACTGAACCGACCATCCAGGAAATCATGGAAAATCCAACCGTCGCTTTGGACATGACAGAAGCCGAAGAGATTGTGAATCATGAAATACTCGGTTTAGAACCTTCACAGGCTTTTGACCTTTATTTTGTATTGGAGGACAATACTGGAAATTACGCATCAGAATCGAGTTCCATTCTCAATGTCGTCACTTCCAATACAAATTCTACGATTACCAAACCTTTATTCGGACAAATTCAATCAATGGAGATTTCTTCTGTTGCGAATAATCCGGAAGAATCTATCGAGGTTTTCTCATTTACCATCAATGACAATAGTGACGAGGCCGAAAATGATGACGGTTTAGATACACATGTTTCGCAAATTTACCTGACCCCAGGTCCGGCAAATACGGCGGATTGGGAATCTGTTATAGGTGACTTGCAGCTCAAGAATGCTTCTACAGGGGATGACATTCCCATTCAGGAAACAGCCATTGTCAGCGAAAGCATTATCATTCGTTTTGCAACAGATGCCTTAGTGATCTCGAATAATTCGGAGATCGAAGTAACACTGTCCATTTGGTTAAGCGAAACTGTTCATGATCACCAGGTTTTACAATTTAAAATTGATGGCAATGGACTTGCACACAATTGCCTGACTGATTACTACAATTCATCTCAATTTGAAGAGATATTTGATGAAGAAATTCTGTCCGGCGAGTTTACCATCAATGTAATTGCAACAGAGCTTGCTTTTAGCGACTACCCGTCCAGTTACACTGCGGGGGAATTATTTGGCATTACCATCCACACAGTTGATGAAAATGGGAACCTGGATATGGACGAAGATAATTCAGAAATAATGCTTGAGTTATATTCCGGAGCTGGAATGTTAACAGGAGATGAACTAACAAAATACACTGAAAGCGGAATTGCAGAATGGACAAATGAATTGGATTATAGCGGAGCAACGGATTTTTTCAGTATCCAGGCTACGATCAATGGTTTGGCCCTCACAGGTAGTTTCCATACCAACCTGATAACTGCCGGAAGCAATGACCTGGTAATTCTTTCCGGTGAAACTTTTACCGTTTCAGGTGCCATGACTATAAATGGATTTGTATTGATCGAAGAGGGAGGGACTTTGATTCTTTCTCAAAATTCCCATCTGGTTCTTTCAGGAAATTTTACCAACAACGGTGTTTTTACAGATCAGGGAGGCATCCTGGAATTTAATGGTCTGGAAGCACAAATAATTAATAGCAGCGAAGTCTTGAGGATTCAAAACCTGGTCAATTCAAACACGACAAGCTTACTCAATGAAACGGAGATTAGAATCGTTACGAGCCTGAAATTAAACGAGAATTCCATCTTGGATGTTGATGGTACAAACGACGATAGAGATTTTATTCTTTTGAGCAATGCCAACCGGACCGCATCTTTGAGGAAAGTAGAATCCGGCGCACAGCTGAATGGTGAAATAACCTGGCAGCATTTTGTGGACAATAAGCCCGCTCAGGGCTGGTATTTTATGACCACGCCGATTAAAAATCAGAATGTAACTCATTGGCAGGACGACTTGAGAATCCAGGGAATGGATAATTCTCTTCCAAATGCAGATAAGGTAATGTATCATTATGAGGAACCTCTTGGAACTAATTCAAATCAAGGCACGGAAGGATGGCTGCCCATTACCCAAAGCGATTATGAATTGTCGCAGAAAAGTGTAGACTTCTTTATTTTCAATTCCGCTTTCAAAAAGGGGGCTTTAAAACTAGACAACAAGGGAATTCCCTTTATTGGTAATGGGGAAGATCCTGATGGCAATTTTATATTTAGCCTGAGTTACACAGAGACTGCTTTTGATGGAGGAGGATGGAATCTTGTGGCAAATCCATATCCATCTGAAATGGACTGGGATTTAATTGAAAAAACGAATGAAATTAATAATTCTTTTGCTATTTGGGATCCGGTAAACCTTAGATATTCTTCTTACGTGGATGGTACCTCTGTAAATGAAGGAAGCCAGATTATTCCAGCTGGAAAGTCCTTTTTTGTCAAAGCCAGTTCAGAAAATCAATCCTTAACATTTTCTGAGGATAGCAAAACGCAACCTAATCCCTCCTTTCTAAGAACTAATCATGAGCAGAACATTGTAAGAATCCGTCTAAGATCTCCACAATTTCAGACTGATGAAACAGTGATAAAGTTTAAAGATGAAGCAAGCTTTGATTTCGATCCGGAATTTGATGCACTGAAATTAGAAGGTGATATTAATGTATTCTCTAATGTCGAAGGATATAAGTATTGCATCAATAGCATTCCTAAATTTACAGGCGTCCATAATATCCCACTCAATGTCAGGGTCAATCAATCCGGTATTTATAAAATAGAGATATCGAAAGAGGATATTGATTGGGATCAAAATATTTATCTGATCGACCATCAGGAGAGCAAGCCGATACGGATCCTTCCGCCGTTTACCAAAACATTTAAAGTAGATCTGAAAAATCCAAACTCATATTTGAATCGGTTCGAGCTATTATTTGCCGAGCAGATTAACCTCTCATTGAAGGCTGCATCAACAGATCAAACGGACGAAATTTCAGTGTTGATAACTGCCGACCATTTTAAAGATGTATCAGGAATGGAAATGTCGTTTTCATGGAATGAAGATGAATTGGAACTGTTGGATATCGACTCCATTTCGATTCCATCAATTAAACCTGAAGATTTTGACGTTGGGCAAATTCAAAATGGAATTCTACATTTGAAATGGAGTGATGACATCAATACCCACAATCTCGATGATCAATCGATACTTTTTGTTTTGAAGTTCAGAAACAAGGGCAATTTCTCACAATCTACTATTTCCCTTATCGATTCAACCATGAGAATTACAGGGTTGAGCGATATTGAATTTCCGGTTAATAAATTATCTGACGCAACAATTAGCATGTCGGGCATTGTAAATGTCTCTGGCAAGGTCTTAAATCCATTTGGAGATGCGATTGAAGGAATTAAGGTCACTCTTGACGGAGACCGTATAGAAAATGTTTTATCGAATGAGTTAGGTGAATTCAGTTTCAATCTTTCAAAAAATCATAACTATTCCCTTTCAGTTGATTCCGATTCTGGAAATCATCTAGAGGGTATTAACCTGATCGATTATATTCAATTAAAAAGACACTTAAACAAAATATCCCTCTTACAAAATCCTTATCAATTGATAGCGGCAGATGCTAATGTTAGTAAGGATGTGGATGTAGAAGATCTGGAAGCAATTAAAAACCTGATTTTGAAGAAAACACAGCTCCTTCCATTGGATCAATCCTGGATATTTATGCCAGACACCAATAACCTGGATGAGAATCCCTTTGAATACAAATTGAATTATTCATTTACATTAAATGAAGAGCTTTCAATCGATTTTACAGCATTAAAAATTGGCGACATAGACCTAAGCTATTGGAAGTCAAGTCGTCCAATTGGTGGTGTTTCATTGGTTTCCAATTTAAAAACTACCAAAAAGACGAATGAATACCTTTTACAATTTCAATGCCCAGATCAGGAAAGATTATTAGCCTTGCAAATCACAATGGTTTACGATCCCAGAGAAGTTGAAATTTTGGCTGTCCATCCCGACAATGCAGGTGGACGACTTGATACTAATACACCCAAAGAAGGAAAAATGATTTTGATGTGGGAAGAAGGGAATGGTCAAGCCATCGAAGTTTCCGATAAAACACTATTCAATTTAAAATTAAGATCCGTGCATAATGAGTCTCCAACGGGAAAAATTGAAATATCCGAAGATCCCGCAGAAACTTATTTAATTGACGGATCGGAAAACATTCTTTGGATAGCTCATTCAGAAAATATTACCGGATTGGGAGAAGAGGAATTGCATTATCAACTATTACAAAACTATCCCAATCCTTTTAGTAAATCGACTACTTTCAAAATTTATGTACCAAGATCTGAAAATGTTCTTTTTGCCATTTTCAACGTACTTGGAACTTGTGTTTATAAAATTGAGAACCATTTTGAAAAAGGCTGGCACGAAATAACCTGGCAACCTGAACAGCAAACAACCGGCCATGCAGATCAGGGAGTTTACTTTTATTCCATAAGAACGGACCATTTTATGGACATGAAGAAAATGGTGGTAGAGTGAGTTTATGAATTAAGGTCAGACGATAGTCAGACCGGAAAGATAAAATCGGTTAGACTACCGTCCAACTTCATATCGATAAATTGAAATCTCCACGACCCTATCCGTTATTTCCCTTTTTAAATCTCTGCACTATTTCCTACTTTTAACAAAAATTAAGAAACATGCTCAGCAAGCTTCCTCCTTTTACGAAAAACTTTTTTTTCATCACCATGGTGATCTTCCTTTTCTGGATGCTTTTCATTGATTCCAATGATTTTTACTCCCAGTACCAGCTTCGTAAAAAGCTGAACACGCTTGAAAATGAAAAGGAATACTATACCGAAAAGATCCAGGAAGTGAAAGACGATCGCGAGCAACTTTTCAGTGATATGGATAAGCTGGAAAAATATGCGCGTGAAAAATATTTGATGAAAAAAGAAACGGAAGACGTATACATAATCGTTGAGGAAGAATGAAATTAATTATCACTTTATTTTTTACAGCAATAGCTTTTGTGACATTTGGCCAGGATCAGCCCATCCATCCATCACAACAACGTCAACAGCAAGAGCAGGAAGAACAGCAACCTCAAATGCAGGAACAACCTTCCCAAACACAAGAGCAGCCTGTACAAACACAGCAACAACCTCAGCAAGAGGATTCAAAGGTGCCCCTTAGCGAAAAAATATTCTTTGGCGGATCATTTGGAATGGGATTTGGGACATACAGCTATGTAAACCTTTCTCCATTGGTAGGTTATAAACTTACTCCCAGGTTTTCCCTTGCCGGAGGTGTCATTTACCAGTATTCCAAATGGAAAAACGCCAATTTTTCATCTAATATGTATGGAGCAAGGGCATTAGGTATTGCAAAAGTATACGGCCCTATTTTCGCACAACTGGAATACGAATACCTTAATTATGACTCTTATTCCTATTATTCAAATGAAGATTCAAGACGGGGATACAACTCTGTATTTGGAGGTGGGGGGATTGCACAGCCTATATCCAATAATGTCTATTTTTCAGCTGTTGCGCTTTATAACTTCACCTACGGAAATGGCTCTTCCTATTATTCTGTTCCTTATGATAGTCCCTGGGTATTTAGAGTGGGTGTAACCGCTGGTTTCTAGAATTCAAGCTCCAGTTTTTGTGCCAGCTCGGTCAGGTCTTTCACAACACTTTCGTGCAGCGGAATGCCTTCATTCAATCTTTGCTGTTCCATTTCCCTTTCCGGATCACCAGGGATCAATACTTTTTGATCTTTGCTTACCGGTTCTGTATTTCTGAACCGCGTGATCCAGTTATCCATATGTTGCTTGAATTCCTCCTTAGGCCGGAATCCATCAATTCTCATCGCTCCAAAAAAATGTCCTAATCCTTCTCCTGGCATATTGTCCGCGAGAGGCAAAAAGCTAACAAATGGAGGTGCCCAGGGGCCGTAGCTTGCTCCCGAAAGTACTGCAGAAAAAATATCTACCACCGAACCCAGGCAATATCCTTTGTGACTGCCATGCTCCCTGTCACTTCCCAATGGAAGCAAAGCCCCACCTTTTTTTACACCGTGCGCATCGGTTATTGGGTGGCCATCCTTATCCTGCACCCAACCCTCGGGTGTGTCTTCTCCCTTTCGCTGCAGGATCTCCAGCTTGCCGTTTGCAGCAGTGGTGGTGGCCAAATCCGCAACAAATGGCGGTTGCTCCCCAGCAGGAATACCCACAGCAATGGGATTTGTTCCAAGCATCCTTTCTTTTGCAAAGGTTGGAGCGACCAGTGGACTGGCATTTGTCATACTGATCCCGATCATATCATTTTGAACAGCCAGAAGTGAATGGTATCCTGCTATTCCAAAGTGGTTGGAGTTTTTGACGGATACCCAACCGGAGCCTACTTCCTTCGCCTTTTCGATGGCTATTTCCATGGCTTTTGGTCCAACAACTAGTCCTAAGCCTTTGTCTCCATCGATTACTGCAGTACTGGGTGTATGATGTGTTACTTTGATATTGGGAGTGGCATTCAAACGATTAGCCTCCCAGAGCCTTACATAACCTGACAATCGTGCTACTCCGTGGGAATCGACACCGCGAAGATCGGCGGAAACCAGGACCTCTGCGGCAAGGCTGGCCTCATCTGCCGGACAGCCAATTTTTTGAAATACGTTTTGGGTAAATTCCTTTAATTTTTTGCTGGAATACATTTAGAGTTTCAAATGTGTGCTAAACGGCAATTTTCTCCTGGTGAAATAATTCTTTGCGTATCAAATCAAGCATTCCTTCCTTTAAAGAATGGGAGGAAACCCTGATGTTTTGAATATCAAATTTGTTGATGATAAAGTTAATCAAACATGAGGCAACTACAATCATATCGACCCTCATTTCGATCATCCCCGGTATTTGCAAACGCTCTTCTTTATTTTTCAGGATCAGCTCCTCGTGAATTTCCTTGTAATGCTCCATGTCTAATGGAAATTCATGAGCATCGTGGTCGAAATGGATCTTATTTTCAGCACAGTATATTTCACTTAATGTGTCAAAGGATCCCGACGATCCAACCAATGTATCTACATTATATTTTTTTAATTCTGAGAACAGCTCGTCCAATATTTCATTAAAGTACTTTTCGAGGTTTTCGATCTCAGAATCGGGGATAGGATCAATGTGATGAAATTTGTCAAGCAATCTTTGGGCACCTATTTCATAGCTCTTTTTCCAATGAGCTTTTTTGTTATTTCCGATGATGAATTCCACGCTTCCACCACCAATGTCCATGATGAGCACAGGATCATTCCCCAGGTCCATCGCATCTTTTACTCCACAGTAAATAAAGTTCGCCTCGACCTCTCCGCTGATGATCTTTATATCAAATCCAAACCTTTTTTCAATCTCATCACGCAGTGCCTTTCCGTTTACGGCATTTCGAAAAGCGCTGGTTGCGTAGCCATAAATTTTCTTCACCCCATATAAATCAATGATTCTTTTGTACTGCGAAAGCGCATCCATCGCCCTTTCCTTCGCTTCTATGGAAATGATACCCTCATTAATACCTCCACAACCGATCTTCACTGGCAGCTTATCACTGTAGATAACTGAGTAGCTATCTTCAGTCATATCAGCTAGCAGAAGATTAAAGGTATTTGTCCCCAAATCTAGTACTGCAATCCTATAACTCATCCCTCAAAAAATTTCGCACAAAAGTAATCATTTAACTGATATTTCAATTCACAAGTTGGTTAAGTTTACGTGTTATTAACTGTTTTTTGTTGGTTAATACTTACATTTATAAGAAATGTAAGTGATAATGACTGGAAACAACGATCAGATAAAAGACCTACATCAAGAGAAATACAGCCTACTCGAAAACAAAAATGAAGAAGCCTTAAAAGGGGGTGGAGAGAGTAGAATTGAATCCCAACACAAAAAAGGAAAGCTCACTGCGCGGGAACGGATAGAGCTTTTAATGGACAAAGGATCCTTCCAGGAATTGGGCAAATTTGTCACCCATCGGTCCATGGATTTCGGCCTGGAAAATGAAAAATATCTGGGTGATGGTGTGGTGACTGGTTTCGGAACGGTAAATGGAAGATTGACATACGTTTTCTCCCAGGATTTCACGGTCTTTGGTGGTTCACTCTCGGAAGCTCACGCCGAGAAAGTGGTCAAGATCATGGATATGGCCATGCAAAATGGCGCTCCCATTATTGGTCTGAATGACTCGGGTGGGGCAAGGATTCAGGAAGGGGTTGTTTCGCTTGGTGGATACGCTGACATTTTTTATCGAAATACACGAATTTCAGGAGTGGTGCCCCAAATCTCGGCTGTCATGGGACCATGCGCTGGTGGTGCGGTTTATTCCCCGGCCATTACTGATTTCATTTTTATGGTGGAAAATACTTCTTATATGTTTGTCACCGGGCCAAAGGTTGTTAAGACCGTTACACATGAAGAAGTAACATCGGAAGAGTTGGGAGGAGCAAAAGCACACAGTTCAAAAAGTGGGGTCGCCCATTTTTCGTGTACCAATGAAATAGAATGCATCGAAGGAATTAAAAGGTTACTGTCATACATTCCACAAAATTGTGAGGATATCCCGGAAAATGCTGATTATAAGCTAAAAGGAAAAGAAGAGCGCACAGAACTGGATTTTATTATTCCAGAAAGTCCAAACGAGCCTTACGATATGCGGGATGTGATCAATGGAATCGTGGATGAAGATTCTTTTATGGAAGTTCATAAAAATTTTGCTGAGAACATTGTTATTGGATTTGCGAGGCTTGCCGGAAGAAGTATTGGAATTGTCGGTAATCAGCCTATGTCATTGGCAGGTGTACTGGATATTCATTCCAGCCAAAAAGGAGCGCGCTTTGTCCGTTTTTGTGATTGTTTCAATATTCCATTGCTCGTTTTAGAAGATGTTCCCGGCTTTCTTCCTGGAACCGACCAGGAATGGAATGCCATCATAACAAATGGTGCCAAATTGCTCTATGCTTTTAGCGAAGCAACGGTTCCCCGGGTGACGGTTATTACTCGAAAAGCATACGGTGGCGCTTACGATGTGATGAATTCCAAACACATTGGCGCGGATTTGAATTATGCCTGGCCGACGGCAGAAATCGCTGTGATGGGAGCAAAAGGTGCCGCTGAGATCATTTTTAAAAATGAAATCAAAAATGCTCCGGATCCGAATAAGAAGTTGCTGGAAAAAGAGGCGGAATACAATGAAAAATTTGCCAATCCCTACATTGCCGCTTCACGGGGATATATTGATGAAGTGATTTACCCTAATCAAACCCGAAACAAACTGATCTACGCCTACAATATGCTTCAAAACAAGGTCGATCAACTTCCCAGAAAAAAGCATGGGAACATCCCTTTGTGAATTATTTGATGATGCGGAGATCTAGTGAGTTGCTTGGCCGCCGTAGCTGCAGCGAAGGTGGAGTGATTTATTGATTGTAGATCGTAGATTGATGATTTCACCTTCAACTTGATGAACTTTCAACTTTTAGCATCATAGTCGTTGAAGCCGGGAACTACAACTTTCTTGATGCACCAATAATCATAAACCAATTCGAAATGTATCAATGAATTGCCTTGGTAATTGGTTTTCTGACTATTCGAAGAGACAACACGATAGCTAACCCATGCATTGACGGAGGCTTTCCCTTCTTCCACATCGAATTGTATTTCGTTTACTTTTTGTTCAAAATCCGTAAACTTTTCCCAATTGTTCTGGAATAATTTTATGTGCTTCGCAAACTCCGAAGCTTTTATTTCTTTTCCATTTGATGAAATAACTTCATTGCACAGAAAATTTGTATCATATTCACTCCACTCCCTGGTTAACAAAGCATTAAAGAAATCCTCTGTATGACGGTTTAGGTCATACTCATGATTTGGGTAAAACTCTTCATATATAAAATTTGTCGTCATTCCCTCCATCCTCAAATCCTCGACTTCGTGCTTAAATAATTCTTCTGTTACAAATTCGTAAATCGTACGGTCATCGTATTCACAAATACAATCCAGGTTTACTCCATGAGAACTCATCGTCTCCACCAACAAATCCAATGCCTTGGATATTTCCGAGTCATTTAATTGCCCTGCAGGTCTGAAATCAGGCTTCCCGATAAATTCAAAAACCGAAACCTTTTTTGCATTTTTATAGATATTCTCATAATTATGAATATAATTGAGCCACTTATTTTCTATTTCGGGGCTCAATTTGGAATCATCATTTTCACTAAATGTGGCTCCTTGTTCCGCCATTAACTTCATTTTCAAAAAACTATTTTCCTGCTCAAGCTTTTCCTTGTCAGTAAGCGATTCTTTCTTTTTTGCCATAATCTGATAATTAGTTAAACAAAGTCATTTAAAAAATCAGGAGTTGAATTTTAAAATACTTTATCCCCATAAATTTCGAAAGTGAAATCAGAAAAATCCGATAGTCAATCAAGACCTAAATTGACGATGTCGTGTTTTTAACTCCGTGTATTGTTCCCTCACTACCCACTTTTTTTCACTTACCTCTCCGCGCCCTGCCCTCTGCCATTACTCCGGCAAATAAAAATCAAACACTAGGTCCTTCATGCACTTAAAGTGCTTTTTCGGACATTTGTGATAGCCTAATTTGGAGCAGGGACGGCAATCCAGTTTGTTGTTCTCAAAAACTATAAATTTGGTTTTGTAGGGATACATGCCAAACTGGGTAATGGTATTGCCCCAGATGCTGAAGGTGTATTTTTTAAAAGCTGCTGCAATGTGCATCATCCCGGTATCATGAGAGAATACATAACTTGCTTTCCTGATCAAATCTGCGGATTGGTTTAAATTGAACTTGCCACAAGCATTGAACAGGACAGATTTTTTACCTAGTTCCTTCAGTTTTTCTTCCAAATGCTCGCTAGCCTCATGTTTTTTAAAAAATGTTGTTAACCGGTCTCCCATTTCCTTGTCCTCTTTTCCTCCAATCAAAACTATGGGTTTTGAGATGCGATCGCAAAGTTCAACAAGTTTTTCAAAGGGCAACTTCTTGGTATAATAGGTAGCTCCAATGACCACTGCTACATATCCCTTTTGAAATTCGTCGGGAAGCCATTCTTTTTCTACAACATCTTTTTCAGGAATGAAGTAATCCAACCCAAGGTTATCATTTTTCACACCAAGAGGCGAGGCGGCTTCCAGGTAACGATCCACAATGTGAACATTCGGTAGTTTATTGATCCTGAATTGGACAAACAACCACTTTTCATAGTTGAGTTTATTGAATGCTGAAGAGGGTTTCCTCAATGCTATTTTAATCAGCTTGGTTCTGATATTGTGGTGCAGGTCAACAATGAAATCAAAATTTTCCTTCTTCAATTCTTTAATCAGATCTCTCAGTCCTGATTTAAGTATATGAACCTTGTCGATATAAGGGTTGTTTTCGACTAGAGATCGAAAGGACTGTTTAGTGCAATAGTGAACTTCACAATCAGGAAACTGGGTTTTAATGCAACGAGGGACGGGAGTCGTCAGCACAATATCGCCAATGGAAGAAAAGCGCAGGATGAGGATTTTCCGGTATTTACTTTCCATTTAGCTTTTGTTCCTTTCGCTTTTTGAAATACTCCTCGACCTCTTTTACTCCCAGGCAATTGAATGTTTTCTCTTTTGTCAATCCTCCTTTTCTGCCAACCTGAACACCATAATACATGTCACGCAGACCCTCCAACTCATGGGCATCCGGATTAATGCTTAACGTTATTCCTTTTTCCAAAGCATAATTCACCCACCGCCAATCGAGGTCAAGACGCCATGGATTGGCGTTGATCTCGATGATCACATCATTTTCTGTACAGGCATCGATAATCGTCTTATGATCGATCGGGTAGCCTTCCCTTCTCAGCAATAAACGGCCTGTGGAATGACCGAGAATAGTTGTATAAGGGTTTTGGATAGCGGTAAGCAAACGATTAGTCGCTTTGGTAATGTCCATGTTCAGGTTGCTGTGAATGGATGCTACGATGAAGTCAAACGATTCAAGGATGTCACTTTCATAATCAAGGGAGCCATCATTCAAAATATCGGATTCGATGCCTTTGAATATCTTAAAAGGTGCTAATTCTTTATTTAGCTGGTCAATTTCCTCGTGCTGTTTTTTCACATGAAATTCCTGTAAACCATTAGCATAAAACGCAGACTTGCTATGGTCAGAAATTCCCAGGTATTCATAGCCCATTTCAATACACTTTTCAGCCATTTCCCGCAGGGTATTTTTCCCATCACTATATGTGGAGTGATTGTGGAGAGTGCCTTTTAAATCCTCAAATTCGATCAATTTGGGCAATTCATTCTTTCTTGCCTGCTCTATCTCAAACCATCCCTCCCTCAGCTCCGGAATCACATACTGCATGGACAATTTTTCATAAGCAGTAGCCTCATCTTTCAATGGTGATTCACTAATAATGGAGAAAAGATTGCTCTGTTCGTGTGTAGCAAGTGCCAGGTGTTTTTCAGAACCTGTGTGGAGAAGTACTTTGTTGTAGAACTGTTCCTTGCTGCACAATATAAAATGAACCTTTGCCCCATTTTCTAACAAATTTCCCCGCCAGTTAAAAGGACCACTTTCGGTATAGGTATGCTCAAAAGAATCAATTTCAGATAATTTATCATAAACCTCGACTATCCGATCAGTCCCGATCACAAATGTTAGTTCATCAACGATTTCCAGTTTCCGACGCAATTCTCCTGCCTGTGAGATCAGCACATCAGGAAGCTTTTCCTCTAATATTTCCTGGATCTGATCCGCAAAGATCTCTGCTTCCTCATAAAGGAGTTTGTATTTATTGGCTAAAATGTAGTTAACCTCCTTTATGATATTATCCTGTGTTTTCTGACCAAAACCTTTCAGACCGGAAATGATATTACCTTCACAGGCTTTTCTGAGTCCTTCAAGCGTATCAATGCCCAGTTCTTTCCAAAGCATTCTCACTTTTTTGGCGCCTAGTCCTTTTATTCCAGCAATATCCAGCAATCCCCCGGGAGTAACTTTTCTCAGCTCTTCCAGTTTTTCGAAGGTGCCTGTTTCCAGGATTTGGGTGATATTTTCAACCATTGACTTACCCAAGCCTTCAATATTTGCCAATTCCTCTCTCGATAATTTATTTAGCTCGCCTTCGTATTTTTCCAGATTAAATGATGCATTGGAATAAACCCTGGTCTTGAATTCATTCTCACCATGAATTTCCATCAGCGAGGCGGTTAGCTTAAATAACTTGATGATGTCTTTTTTTGAGATCATGTGTTTGGTGTAAATAGATCGTTAAAATAATAATCTTTAAAATGTAAATAGAAGGAATAATGGTTCAATTTTAAAATTGTCGTTCAGTCGTTGCTCAAAATGTCAAATATTTTGTTTTTTTAGAAGACGTTTAAACTAATTATCAATCAGCTTATGAACTATTGGCTTGTAAAATCAGAACCCTCAACTTATTCCTGGGATGATTTCGTAAAACTTGGAAGAGACCACTGGGATGGAGTGAGAAATTACCAGGCGAGAAACAACCTGAAAGAAATGAAAAAAGATGACCTGGCTTTGTTTTACCACAGTGTCAAAGAAAAATCCGTTGTGGGAATAGCAAAAGTGGTAAAGGAATTTTACCAGGACCCGACAACGGATGATGATCGTTGGGTAGTAGTAGACCTTGTTCCTGTAGAAAAGCTGAAAAAGTCTGTTAGCCTGGAGGAAATAAAGAAAGATGAAAGGCTTTCAAAGCTGATGCTGGTCACTCACTCCCGACTATCTGTAATGCCTGTTAAAAAGGAAGAATACGACATCATTTTGTCAAAAAGTGAATAAAACTAATCATCCTGACAATTGATTTTTCATACTTTTTTTCGATAAAAGACTTTATACTATTAAATTAAATAGAGAATAAATTTTTAAAGGGAGGATTAATATGATCGGGAATTGGAAAAGGAACCTTAATTATATGATATCAAGACTTTTGGTTTACTTGTTTTTATCAATTTTCATGGTGCCATCTGCCTTTTCACAGGTTTATCAGGGAGCCAGATATGAAAAAGTACTTGATCGGGAAGATGATGATTTTTTGATTGTTTCCGCTGATGAAAACGGCCTGTTTCTTTCCAGAATGGTCAAAAACAAAGAGACCAAAAGAGATTTCAAATACGAACTGATTCATCTCGATACTGCCTTACAGGTTAAGTGGGAGCTTTTTGACTATGTAGATCTGGAGTACAAAAAGGTAGGGTACGATTTCATCGACCCTTATGTGTACTTTTTATTCAGAAGCAGCTTAAAGACAAAAAGATTCAAGGTAATAAGATTCGAAAAAGAGACCCAGGCGAAGGAAGTTTTTGATTTTGAAACAGAATACGACCTTGAAATGACGGAATTTGAAGTCATTGACGAAACGCTGATTTTTGGGGGATACGTGAATAACCGGCCTACATTCGTTTGTTATAAATTTGGCAGCGCTACACCTATCGTTTTACCGGGATTCAGAAACGAACCCAATCAAATCATGCAGTTGGAAGTAGAAGAGAAAAAAGGCATTTTCAATGTCCTTTTAAATCACCAGACTCCAGATAAAAAGAGATCGATATCCCTCCGTACCTTTGATACAAACGGAAATTTGTTGATCGACTACGACTTGCAACCACAGGGGGACTATGGCCTGATCTATGGCAGATCGGTAGCCATCAATGAAGAAAGGCATATTGTTGTAGGAACCTATTCACACAAAAAGTCAGACCTTTCTAGGGGCATATTTGTCTCAACGATCGAATCTAATGGAGATCACGTAATTAACTACTATAATTATGCTGACTTGAAAAACTTTTTTAATTACCTGAAAGCTAAAAGGGAGATCAGGATTAAAAAGAAAATTGCCCGGAGAAAAATAAAAGGAAAGAAGAATAAATTTCACTACAAGCTTCTTGTTCATGATATCATAGAATACAAGGATCAATACATCATGGTGGGGGAGGCTTTTTATCCCAAATACTCCTACACTTCTCCGGGATATGCCACATATAACCCCTACTATACCGGCGGTTCATTTTTTGAAGGATATGCCTACACGCATGCTGTTGTGATCGGATTTGATCACAGAGGAAAAATATTATGGGACAATAGCTTTGAGATCCAGGATATTGTCACCTTCAACTTAAGACACTATGTCCATGCCGGACCCGTAGATGATGGTATCGTACTTTTGTATGTTTATAATAATGAGATCAGGATGAAAATCATCCAGGGAACACAGGTGTTGGATATCCAGGATCAAATCGAATTAAAAACCAATCTGGATAAGGAATTGATCGATGAAGATGATGTAAATAGCGAATATGGTGGACTGGAAGACTGGTATGGCAAGACCTATTTTGCATTTGGTATCCAGGAAATTAAAGACAGCGAAAGTATGATCGGCGCGGAGAAAACTGATATCTTTTTCATCAATAAGGTTATTTTGAAATAGGGGGAATTGGGTTACGGGTTGCCAGTTGCGGGTTGTCCAACTCGCAACCGGCAACTCATAACCCGCACCATAAATCTACGATTACTTTCCTATTAGTTGGATATATTTCTCATATAACAATTTTTTATATATTTGTCGCCAGAAATGTCCGTTCATAGAAAACAGATCCTGGATCAGCATTTGTTAGAGATCACAATCAACCGACTTTGTCAACAGTTGATTGAGAACCACGGTGATTTTTCCAATTCAGCCATCATCGGTTTACAACCCAGGGGTATCTACCTGGCAAAACTTATTCAAAGCAAGCTCAACACGTATGTCAACAAGAAGGTAAATCTCGGCTTTCTCGATATTACTTTTTACCGGGATGATTTCCGACGACGAGACAATCCTCTCAAAGCTAACTCCACAGAGTTAGACTTTATTTTAGAGGATAAAAAGGTGGTGATTGTCGACGATGTGCTATATACAGGTAGAAGTGTTCGTGCAGCACTAGACGCCATGACAGCCTTTGGAAGACCACAGAAGGTTGAATTACTGGTTCTGATCAATCGAAAATATACGCGCCATTTACCCATCGAGCCCGATTATGTAGGACAGTCAGTCAATA
The DNA here is from genome assembly GCA_913057175.1 of uncultured Cytophagales bacterium. Classification (GTDB taxonomy): domain Bacteria; phylum Bacteroidota; class Bacteroidia; order Cytophagales; family Cyclobacteriaceae; genus CAJXNP01. The sequence goes on along the minus strand of CAJXNP010000012.1, from coordinate 115,672 downwards.
CCCTGCATTCTCAGCGGATTTCGGTCGAATGGAAAGAACAGGGATTTAAAAAGAACAATATATGGTTAGTAAATATTGAAGAATAACATGGCCAATTTAAGTGTAAACCATTTGCTGGGAATCAAAAATCTAACAGAACAAGACCTCCAGTTGATTTTTGAAACAGCAGACAATTTTAAAGAAGTCATCAACCGGCCGATTAAAAAAGTTCCTTCCCTACGAGATATTACCATCGCCAATGTATTTTTTGAAAACTCAACCAGGACCAAATTATCTTTCGAATTAGCAGAAAAAAGATTGTCTGCCGATGTGATTAATTTTTCTTCTTCCGGGAGTTCTGTTAAAAAGGGAGAAACCCTTCTCGATACTGTCAATAATATTCTTGCTATGAAAGTGGATATGATTGTCATGCGGCATAGCAGCCCGGGCGCTCCTCATTTCTTGTCAAAACACATCAAAGCCAATATCGTCAACGCTGGCGATGGCACACACGAGCATCCTACACAGGCCTTATTGGATACCTTTTCCATCAGGTCTAAGCACAAAAAGATTGAAGGGCTAAAAGTGGCAATCATCGGGGATATCCTCCATTCGAGAGTGGCACTTTCCAATATATTTGCCTTGAAAAAACTTGGAGCACAGGTCATGGTTTGTGGCCCAAACACTCTATTGCCAAAATACATTCATACACTTGGAGTAAAGGTAGAGCTGGATGTACTGAAAGCCCTGCAATGGTGCGACGTTGCTAATGTATTGCGGATTCAACTTGAAAGACAACATATCAAATATTTTCCGAGTATCCGGGAATACTCTCTTTACTATGGTATTAACAAATCCATGCTCGACAAACTCGACAAGCAGATCACGATCATGCATCCTGGCCCGATTAACAGGGGTGTAGAACTGAATAGTGATGTTGCTGATTCGGATCACTCCATTATTCTGGAACAAGTGGAAAATGGGGTCGCTATCAGGATGGCTGTACTTTATTTACTGGCTTCATCAAAAAGGGCAGCTTAGAATCTGGCAGCCAGTAATAATTCCAGATCTTTGCATTTCATTCCTAATTTGTTGGCAATGCTTTGATTGGTCAGGCTTCCTTTGAAAGCATAAATACCCTTCATAAACCACTTAAATGAAAAGATCATTTCATCTTGTCCTCCAACATCTGCCATCTGAAAGAGAATGGGTGTAAAAATGTTACTTAAAGCAGCGCTGGCCGTCTTGGGTACACGGGAAGGAATGTTCGGTACGCAATAATGGATGACTCCGTATTTAATAAATGTAGGTTTATCATGAGTAGTAATGTATGAGGTTTCAAAGCATCCTCCCTGGTCAATGCTCACATCCATGATAACCGATCCCTGCTTCATCTCTGTCACCATTTCCTCACTTACTAAAAACCGGATTTTTCCCTTTTCACTCCTCAATGCCCCTACTACAACATCTGCTGTTTTGAGAGCTTCTCTCAGGGTAAGATTATCCAATGTCGATGTAAACACACTATTGCCAAGTGTGTGCTTAATTCTTCTTAACTTATACAAATGATTGTCAAAGATCTTTATTTCAGCACCCAAGCCCAGGCCTGCCCTTGCGGCATATTCCGCAACCGTTCCCGCGCCTAAGATCACAACTTTGGTCGGAGGTACGCCCGTTACTCCACCCAGTAGAATGCCCCTGCTATAATCTGTGTTGATCAATAATTCTGCTGCTATCAGCATTACCGTGCTGCCGGCGATTTCACTCATGGCACGTACTGCCGGCATGCCTCCTACCTTGTCTTCCAGCAATTCATATGCTAAGGCTGTTATTTTCTTTTTGTTGATCTGTGCAATGTATTCCTGAGTAATATTTCCGGTTTGAAGTGCGGAAATCAGTGTATTTCCAGGCTTAAACCAATCTATTTCTTCTTTTGTAGGGGGCTCTACTTTCAGGACTATTTCAGCTTTGTAAATTTCCTTTGAATCGTAAACAATTTTTGCACCAGCGTCGCTAAACTCTTTGTCTGTAAATTTAGATGGATTTCCCGCTCCTGATTCAATCCAGACCTCATGACCATTGTTGGCCAACAGCCTGACAGCTCCGGGTGTTAAAGGCACCCTTCTTTCCTGCAGGGATATTTCCTTTGGAATACCAATAAACAAACTCTTCTTTTTACCCTTTACCTGTAATAGCTGCTCCTGAGGATAAAGCTGACTTTCCTTAGCTAATTCCTGAAAACCTTGCCGGGGATTTTTAACCATGGTGTTTCAACATTATGATCCTTTTGTCACTTTTTTCCACTTCGATGTTAACTTCCAGATAATTATCAGGTATCAAAGAAGGGATTTTCTCTGGCCACTCTACCAGGCATAAATTATCTGAAAAGAAATATTCATCAACTCCGATATCCATAGCTTCTTCCTGATTTTTTATTCTGTAAAAATCAAAATGGTAAATAGTATCGCTTGCGAGATTCACATATTCATTGACCAAAGAAAATGTCGGGCTGCTCACGGTATCCAGCACACCCCTTTGTTGACAGATGCTTTTGATTAAAGTTGTTTTTCCGGCACCCATATCTCCAAAAAAAAGCCAAATATTTTTATTCCCAGCAAAATCAGAAATTTTCTTTGCGACTTCCGGCAAATCACTGATTGAATTCGATATTATTTCCAAACAAGTTTGTTTTGAACTATTTAGGAACGTTTTTCGAATTTAGTGAAATTATCGGAATTATCATTTCCTCCATCGATAGTCCACCATGCTGAAATGTGTCATTATAGTACTTTACATAGTGATTATAATTATTGGGATAAGCGAAAAAATAATCCTCGACGGCAAAAACATAGGTTGAAGAAACGTTGATTTTTGGAAGATGTAACTTCTCAGGAGTCCTGCAGACGAAGACCTTGTTGTCATCAAAGGCAAGGTTTTTTCCAACCTTATATCTGAGGTTGGTATTGGTGTTCCTGTCGCCGATAATCTTAAATGGTTTTTTTACTCTCACAGTACCATGATCAGTAGTGATGACGATCTTGACATTTTTCTCAGATAATTTTCTCAAAATATCAATCAATGGAGAATGGGAAAACCAGCTCCTGGTAAGTGACCTGTAGGCAGGTTCATCAGGCGCCAACTCGCGAATGACCTCCATTTCAGTTCTGGCATGTGACAGCATATCCACAAAGTTGTAGACAATGACATTCAGGTCATTGCTAAGGTAATTCTGAATTGTGTCGGCAAGGTTTTTTCCCTGGCCCAGGTTTTTGATCTTATTGTAGCTGAATTTGGTATTAGGGCGTAATCTTTTTAGTTGCCTGGCTAGAAAATCTTCTTCATAGAGATTTTTCCCCTTCTCTTCATCTTCACCTACCCAGATATCGGGATGATATTTTTCCATCTCCAACGGAAGCATTCCTGAAAAAATTGCATTTCGGGCATAAGCGGTCGTTGTTGGCAGAATGGAATAATAAGATTCCTCCTTTTCCAGGTTAAACATGTTGGTGATCGGATTCTGGATAATTTTCCATTGATCGTATCGGAGATTATCAATCACAATAAAGAATAAAGGCCTGTTGTCATTGATTTCCGGAATGATCTTCTTTTTCATCAATTCGTGGGACAACAATGGCCGATCGATATCCGGATCATTCAGCCATGACTCATAATTTTCATGGATGAATTTCGAGAAGTTGAGATTGGCCTCACTGATTTGCATGTCAAGCACCTCAGCCATTTCACTTTGTCCGAGCTCAAGATCCCAGTAAACTAATTTCTTATATATATCAGCCCACTCATCATAGTCCAGCTCATCGTTGAAAGCCATGCTCAGGTTCCTAAACTCCTGCTGGTAGTTCATGTTCGTTTTTTCAGAGACCAATCGTTTATTGTCCAGCAATTTTTTAACTGATAGCAACAACTGATTGGGGTTAAGAGGCTTAATGAGATAATCGGCTATTTTTGAACCGATCGCCTCCTCCATGAGGTGCTCCTCCTCGCTCTTAGTGATCATGACTACCGGTATTTCCGGATTGATACTTTTAATATGTGTAAGTGTTTCCAGACCCGTCATTCCCGGCATATTTTCATCCAAAAAAATGACGTCATAATTGTTCTCTTCAGCAGCTTCAATTGCCTCGGGACCACTTGTTACCGGGTCAACTTCATAGCCTTTATTATTCAGAAAAAGTATATGTGGCTTAAGAAGTTCTATCTCATCGTCGGCCCATAAAATATTATATCTTTGCATAGCGCTCTGGTACGTATTATTTATTTTAAAATAACGAAATTAATCTCACAAGTTTGAATAAGAAAAAGATTATTAATGATCCTGTTTATGGATTCATTACCATCCACAATGAACTTATTTACGATTTAATCAATCACCCCTGGTTTCAGCGTTTGCGAAGGATCAAACAACTTGGTTTAACGGATTATGTCTATCCCGGAGCCTTGCATACTCGTTTTCATCACGCTTTAGGCGCCATGCACCTGATGAAGGAAACACTGGATAATCTCAGGGAAAAAAACATTGAAATTTCAACAGATGAGTACAATGCAACTCTCGTTGCCATTCTGCTACATGATATCGGTCATTCACCGTTTTCTCATGCCCTGGAAAATATCCTGATGAAAAATGTCAGCCATGAAAAATTATCTTCGCTCATCATGGCAAGATTAAACACTGAATTCAATCATTCTCTCGACCTGGCAATAGAAATTTTTAACGGCGCCTACCATAGAAAGTTTTTAAATCAGTTGGTGTCCAGCCAACTCGATATCGACCGATTGGATTACCTAAACAGGGATAGCTTTTTTACTGGTGTATCGGAGGGTACAATCGGTTCGGAAAGGATCATAAAATTGCTGAATGTTCACAAGGATGAATTGGTGATCGAGGAGAAAGGGATTTACAGCATCGAAAATTTTCTTAGCTCAAGGAGGCTCATGTACTGGCAGGTTTATCTTCATAAAACAACTGTTGCTGTAGAACAGATGCTTAAGAAAATAATATTTCGAGCTAGGGAAGTAAATATTGAAACACATTCGGGTATTAGTCCGGATCTACGACTTTTTCTTGCCAAAGACAATATCGAACTAAATCTAAATGAACTAGAAGCTTTTGCCAACCTGGATGATTATGATATTATAAGTGCTATCAAATTTTGGAAAAATGCCAATGATTTTGTGCTGAGCCGGTTTTGCCAAATGCTTTTAAACAGATCTCTTTTTAGTGTGAAGTTTTACGAATCGGAAGTAAGTAAAAGTGAGATTGAAAAGAAAAGGAAAAAATTATTGAAATCAGGATCATCACAAGAATACATAGATCACTTTATCATTTGTGGTGCAAAAAGCAATGCAGCCTATATGGGTGGCGACCAAAAAATCAACGTGTTAACCAAAAAAGGTAAGATTGTGGACATTGCTTTGGCGAGCGATTTGCCAAATATCAAAGCCATGAGGAAAATCGTCAAAAAATACTACCTATGCTGGCCTAAAAGTTTAATTTTGTAACGCCTAAAAATCATTCAATTATAATACAACATGAAATTCACCATCAATCAGATAGCGGCCATATTAAAAGGGGAAGTCGAAGGGAACGGCGAAGAACAAATTCACACGCTGGGAAAAATACAAGATGCGGAAAAGGGAAGTATCACCTTTCTGGCAAATCTCAAGTATGAAGAGTTTGTATACAAAACCAAAGCTTCAGCCATCATCGTATCCAACGAGTTCGAACCTAAACACGATATAAAATCTACTTTAGTCAGGGTTAAAGATCCGTACAGCAGTTTTACTGTTTTATTGGAAGAATATTATAAGATCATCAGCTTTAGTAAAGAAGGTGTTGAAAGCCCATCTTTTATTGGTGAAAAATCTGAGGTTGGAGATAAAATTTATCGTGGAGCATTCTCATACATTGGCAACAATGTCAAAATTGGAAGCAATGTAAAAGTATTCCCTCAGGCTTATATAGGAGATAATGTGACAATTGGAGATAATACAATTATATATTCAGGGGCTAAAATATATAATGACTGTAAGATTGGTCATCGCTGTGTTATCCATGCAGGAGCAGTAATTGGTTCGGATGGATTTGGTTTTGCTCCACAGGAGGATGGCTCATACAAAACCATTCCACAACTTGGCAATGTAATATTGGAGGAAGATGTGAGTATCGGAGCCAACACGACGATAGACTGTGCTACATTGGGTTCCACTATTATCCGGAAAGGCACCAAATTAGATAATCTTATCCAGATCGCCCACAATGTTGAAATCGGTTCAAACACGGTCATCGCCGCTCAAACAGGAATTTCGGGATCGACAACTATTGGTAATAATTGTGTGTTTGCCGGGCAGGTTGGTATTGCCGGTCACCTCGAAATTAGTGATAACGTTAAGCTTGGAGCCCAAGCCGGTGTAATGAAATCCATCGAACCAGGAAAGATAGAAGTGGGAAGCCCATCTCAGGAAAGAGGGCCTTACTTCAAAAGCGTGGCGGTTTTCAGGAAATTGCCAGAATTAAATAAGAGAATTAATGAACTTGAAGAAAAAATACTAAATTTGCCGGCTAATTAATATCGGTCTAAATGTATTTTAAACAACACACCATTAAAAAATCTGTCACGATTTCCGGGGTTGGATTACACACAGGTGTTGATGCCAATATGACCTTTTTGCCTGCGCCTCCTAATCACGGAGTGAAATTTCAAAGAGTGGATATCGAAGGTCAGCCAATCGTAGATGCAGATGTGGACAATGTTGTAGATCTTTCGAGGGGAACAACTATTGAGCAGAGCGGAGCAAGGATCAATACGGTAGAGCACACCATGGCAGCTTTGGTGGGTTTGGAAATAGACAATGTACTAATTCAACTTGACGGCCCTGAGCCACCAATTATGGATGGTTCTTCCAGGCAATTTGTAGACGCTCTGAAATGTGCTGGAATGGAAGAGCAAAACGCCTTGCGCAAGTTTTATGAGGTAGAAGAAAGCGTCTTTTACCGGGAACCAGCCCGTGATGTAGAATTGGCAGCTTTGCCATTGGATGATTATAGGTTGACCGTTATGATTGATTACAATTCACCGGTTTTAGGTAGTCAGCATGCATCCCTCACAGATATCTCCCAATTTGAAAAAGAGATCTCATCCTCCAGGACTTTTTGCTTTCTCCATGAACTTGAAATGTTGTACAAAAACAATCTGATCAAGGGAGGAGACCTGAACAATGCCATAGTAGTAGTTGATAGAATTGTTGAAGATAATGAACTGGATTACCTGGCTGGTTTATTTAACAAGCCCAAGGTAGAAGTAAAGAAAGAGGGGATTTTAAACAATGTCGAACTGCGACATAGGAATGAACCCGCCCGGCATAAATTATTAGACCTTGTAGGTGATCTTGCTTTAGCAGGAAGGCCATTAAAGGCTCAGATTCTGGCAGCAAGACCTGGTCATGCAGCAAATGTAGCATTCGCCAAAAAACTAAAAAGGTTGATGGAGAAAGACGAAAGCTCCGCTCCATATTACAATCCCAACCTTCCCCCGGTTTTTGATATTAACCAGATTAAAGATATATTACCTCACAGGCTTCCGTTCCTGTTATTAGATAAGATCATTCATTTGGATGATACGACAGTAACAGGGGTGAAAAATGTCACCTATAATGAGTCATTCTTCCAGGGACATTTCCCTGGAAATCCTGTGATGCCAGGGGTATTGATCGTCGAAGCAATGGCCCAAATCGGAGGCATATTTGTGCTGAATACGGTACCAGATCCACAAAATTACTGGACCTATTTCCTTAAAATCGAAGAGTGTAAATTTAGAAAGATGGTTTTGCCTGGCGATACATTGGTTATTGAATGCGAACTGCTAGAGCCAATCAAACGAGGAATAGCCAAAATGAAAGGCCGGGCATTTGTTGGAAAGTCCCTGGTAACAGAAAGCATTATGATAGCGAGCATCGTTAGAAAGAAATGAGTCAGACCTTAAATTACATACATCCGAATGCTAAATTAGGTGAAAATGTGACGGTTGAGCCTTTTGCCTACATAGCCGATAATGTCGAAATAGGTGATGGTACATGGATCGGCCCTAATGTCACCATTATGTCTGGTGCAAGGATTGGCAAAAATTGTAAAATATATCCCGGATCGTCTATTTCCGGAGTTCCTCAGGACCTTAAGTTTGGAGGGGAAGAGACCACAACAGAGGTAGGTGACAATACGGTCATTCGGGAATATGTGACCATCAGCCGTGGAACGGAAGATAAGCTAAAAACAAAAATTGGCTCCAATTGCCTGTTAATGGCTTATGTTCACGTTGCCCATGATTGTTTTATCGGCAATCATTGTATTCTGGTAAATAATGTCCAAATGGCTGGACATGTGATCGTAGATGACTGGGCTATTGTCGGAGGGTCATCATCTATCCATCAATTTGTTAAAATTGGCGCTCATGCATTTGTCTCAGGCGGGTCGCTCGTCAGAAAAGATGTGCCTCCTTTTGTAAAAGCCGCCCGCGAACCGTTAAGCTACGCAGGAATTAATTCGGTTGGTTTGAGAAGGCGTGGTTTTGGCAATGAAAAGATCAACGAAATCCAGGAAGTATATCGCCAGATATTCCAAAAAGGCCTGAATAATTCCAAAGCCCTTGAAGTGGTAGAAGCCCTCATTCCTCCATCTTCTGAAAGAGATGATATCATCCAATTTGTGAAAAGTTCTGAACGGGGAATCATGAAAGGCTTTAACAATATGTAATTTTTTAATATGACCATATCCCTTGAAAATGTAAGCAAAAGATTTAACAGGGAGTGGATTTTCAGAAATGTCAATTTTAAGGTTGACGAAAACACATCCACAGCGATCATCGGCCCTAATGGATCCGGAAAATCAACCCTTCTTCAGATTATTGCAGGAAACCTTTTGGCTACTGATGGAAAAATAAACTATCAATCTAATGGAGTTGTGATACCAGATGACGAGATCTATAAGCACATTTCAATGACTGCTCCGTACCTCGATATCATAGAAGATTTTACTCTCGAGGAATTCCTTTCCTTTCATTTTAAATTTAAGAATCTCAACTCCGGAACTTTTCTGGAAGACCTTCCAAAAAAAATGCAATTGGAGCACGCAGTAAAAAAAGAAATCAAAAATTTCTCCACCGGTATGAGGCAGCGAGTGAAGTTGGGAATCTCCTTTTTCTGTGACAGCCCGGTTATCCTACTGGACGAGCCCGCAACTAACCTTGACAAAAACGGATATGACTGGTACCATCAACAAATCGATCAAATTCAAAAAGAAAAAATCATTTTTGTGAGCTCGAATTCCATCGAGGAATATTCTTTTTGTAATAATCAGCTGAATATCCTCGATTACAAATAATCACCTCAGATAAACAATCGTCACGCCCGCACCGCCCCGGTCAGCATGTTCATCTTCTACCTTTTCCACTTCCCGGTATTGTGACAATTCATCCCTGATAAAACCCCGTAAAACCCCATTTCCCTTACCGTGAACGATCCGGAGCACCCGTGAGTCAAACATGATCCCATTGTCCATAAATTGTTTAAGTTTACCATACGCCTCCTCTACCCTGCTTCCCCTCAGGTCCAGTTCAGAACTAAAATTGGATTTGGAATCATTGATGTCAAAATTCAATTTTTTGACAGGTCTGGATTGTGGTGGCTTTTTGTGCTTATAAGCTACCTTCTCTAGTTTGCTGATGTTGACATTTGATTTGATGGTCCCGAAAGTGACTTCTGCTGATTTTTTAGAAATCCTTGTCACCTCTCCGATCGCTTCACTGCCCTTGATCCGAATGCTATCACCAACCTTTAAAGGACCGGACAATACTTTGATCTTTTCTTTTGGGCGGGTCTTTTCTACTTTAAGTTTTTCCTTGAAATCCTCTACATTGGATTTTTGCTCTTTGATTGTTTCCTTCTGGGCTTTTGATTTTTTGATCTCGAAAATCGCGGATTCGATCTTTTGATTAGCAGTTTGAAGTATGCTGCTGGCTTCCCGTTTGGCATTGTTAAGGATCTCCTTTTTTTTCTCATCCAGCATCTCCTTCAGTTCTTCATAGTGCTTGATTGTATTTTCAAGAAGAGATTCTTTTTTTGTCGCTGATTCAAGCTTTTTCTGTAGCTCTCCCTTTTCACTTTCCAATTCGTTGAGGAGATTGTCCAATTGAACTTCATCGTATCCTACAATTTTTCTCGCTTGTTTAATGATGTTTTCCGGGATTCCGATTTTAGAAGCGATCTCAAATGCAAATGAACTTCCAGGCTTTCCGATTTCCAGCTGAAATAACGGCTCCAGATGGGTCATGTCAAAACGCATCCTGGCATTGACGATACCCTCTTTGTTGTCAGCAAATTTTTTCAGATTAGAATAGTGGGTAGACAAGGCGCCACAACTTCCCGATGCTAACAGTTCTTTCAAAATAGCCTCTGCCATTGCACCACCAAACTTTGGATCTGTTCCTGTGCCAAATTCATCTATCAGAAAAAGAACATTTTTATTGGCAAATTGCACAAAGTGCGACATGTTTTTCAAATGTGAGCTATAGGTACTCAGGTCGTTTTCGATCGATTGCTCATCGCCTATATCAATAAAAATACTTTCGAACAGACATGTCGAGGAGCCTTCATCTACCGGGACTGGAATGCCACATTGAAACATGTATTGCATCAATCCCAGTGTTTTTAATGTGACAGTTTTTCCACCCGCATTCGGGCCGGAAATTACCAGGATCCTTTGCGAGGGATTCAATAGAATATCCTGCGGAACAATTTTTTTCCCTTGCTTTGAAAGGTTGGATTCCAATACCGGATGCCGGGCTTTTTTATACTCAATGACTTTTGTGGAATTAATTTCCGGACAAACAGCTTTTGTTTTCAGACAGAACTTGGCTTTCGCTTTGATGAAATCAAGTTTGGCGGAGGCAAAGTAAATGTTTTCAATCTGCTGATAATTTTCCCGGATACGATCGCACAATTCTACCATAATCCTGACAATCTCCCGATGCTCCTGGTACTTTAGCTCAATAACTTCATTGTTCAATTCAAGAATTTCTGCAGGCTCGATGAATGAGGTCTGGCCTGTGGAAGAAACATCGTGGACAAAACCTTTGAAGTTTCTTTTATATTCAGATTTTACGGGGATAACCAACCGTCCATTTCGGATGGTGACACTTGCATCGTCGGGAGTTTGTCCTTCTCTTTTTGATTTCGAAATGACTTCGTTGATGATCTTTCGGGTTTTATTCTCTCTTGAAACGATATCCTTCCTTATTTTTCTCAGCTCGGGAGTTGCATCATCCCTGACTTCCCCTTTATCATTAATTTTGGATTTTATCTTTTCAGGAAGTTTTTGATCGATGATACTATTTTCAATCAGTTTGAAAAGCTGCGGATACTCTGATCGATTTTCGGAAAAATAAGTTAGATTTTCATTTGCCCCTTCTACAAAAATCCTGATCTCATTTAGGTTTTGACTTTCAGTGAAGGAGCCTGGAATTTTTATCTTTTTCAGGTGTTGCAAGGAATCAATATGGTGAATGGGAACATATTTTTCACCTGAGCCAAGCACCTTGCTGAACTCAACTGTTTGCCAGTTTAATTTTTGGACCAGGTCTTTTTGAAATAAAAACCTGATCTTATCAACTTCTCGCGAGCTTAATTCACTGGTACAACCTTCCCGGATTATTTCTTTTATCTTATCAAAACCCAGTTTTTCTTCAATATTTTTCGGGAAATTCATTCTTACACCTGTGGATTTACCATTTATGGGATCTGGTTCATTTTATCCTGCAAACTAAGACTGTCAGCAATTATGGTATAGATATATTCCAAATGATCCGTATGTTCCAGGTAAAAATTCAATGACTTTTTGTATTTCAGAGAATCATATCCTTTCTCTTCAAATAGCTTTTTCTCTAAAAGATCATATACTTCCCGGGAAGAATCCTTACTTAGATAAAGTTCCGGAACTTTAAATTCCAAAATGTAGACATCGCGCATAATAACTGCCATATCCTCCCTGTTGTATAGGTCAGGGGGAATTCTGGTAGAGTTGCTACAAGCCATCAAAAGGCTAAAAAATAAAATTAAATGTTGTAATTTCACCCGTCAAAATTATTTAAATAAGTTTGATTAATAAAAGATAATACGAAGTTATGCGAGAACTGGTAAAGAAGTTGAGGAATTACCAGATCAGGATCAGGAAGGCGATTGACAATCAGATGCAGGGCGATTTCCACTCCGTTTTTAAGGGGTCGGGCCTTGAATTTGATGATGTCAGATCGTATCAATATGGTGATGATGTCAGGACCATTGACTGGAATGTATCTGCCAAGGGGCATGGGACTTTCGTCAAAACATTTAAAGAGGAGAAAGAGCAAAATGTTTTTTTCCTTCTGGATGTAAGCGCCTCGCAGGACATTGGCAATCCCTCTCGTCGCAAGATTGATATTGCAAAAGAGATCTGTGGAGTTTTATTTTTTTCGGCTGTGAAAGAGCAAAGTTTGACCGGGCTTGTTTGTTTTTCCGATCAAAAAGAAAAATACGTCAAACCGGCCAAGGGTGAAAAGCATGCCTATTATATGTTGTCTGAGCTGCTTAAATTAACTCCCGGTTCGAAAAAGACCAATCTGAGTAAAGCTTTGTTGAGCATTCTTAACCTCGTCAAGCGTAAAAGTGTGATTATTGTTGTATCGGATTTTATTGATGAGGGATATGAGCACAACTTAAAAGCTGTAGCGAGAAAACACGACCTGATTGTGATACACATCAATGATAAAAGGGAAACCAATCTTCCCAAACTTGGGATAGTACCCTTGATCGACAAAGAAACCAATAAGACCATTTGGGTTAATACCTCTTTTAAATTTTTTAGAGAAAATATAAGGGATACCTTTACAAAAGGCAGATCTGATCTGGAAGAATTTTGCCGAAAAGCACAAGCTAATTATCTGAATGTCTACACCCACGAAGACTATGTCTTGAAATTGATCAAACTTTTTAAAATCAGGAATAAAGGAAGAAAAATTGCATAGAGGCTTTATTATATTGATTTTACTTTTTGTAATTGGTTACGGATTGTCAGCGCAGAATTCGGCACAGGCTCCTGCTGGTGAATTTTGGCAAGACTCTATAAAAATTGGTGAGGAAGTAAGCTATTCCCTTTCTTATTCCTACCCTATTGATCAAAAAGTGATCTTTCCGGATAGCTCATACAATTTTTTTCCTTTCGATTTTTCAAAGAAGGAATATTTTCCTACGAAGAGGTTGGATTCTGCTACATTAAAAGACAGCGTTATTTATACACTGGCATCTTTTGAACTGGATTCCATTTTCTACTTAAGGGTTCCTGTTTTTATTTTAGAGGGAGCAGACAGTTTACCTTATTATTCTAATACGGATAGCCTATACTTTAAAAGTGTGGTTGATTCCATACAAACTCCGCCGGCGCTTACCAGTAATACTCAATTTTCAGAAGTAAAAACCCAGTTTAATTATATTTATTTTTCCATTGGAGCTGCATTTGTACTTCTCGTTTTAACAGTTCTGGCGATTATCTTCGGTAAGACCATTTACCAAAAATTGAAGATCTACAGACTCAAAAGATCTTATGAGAAATTTGAGAAAGAATTTGCTCAATTGATCGCAAGTGCCAATGGCGATGTATCCAGGCCAATTACAGAACACATCTTGAACATTTGGAAAAATTACCTCGAAAAGCTGGAAAAACGACCTATTACAAAATTTACCACTAAAGAGATTTCTGTGATCTACCAAAATGAAGATTTGAAAGATACGTTAAAGCAATTAGACAGGAGGTTGTATGGGGATATCAAACCCAACAACATACACCAGCTTTTTGGAAACTTGAAACAATTTTCGTCAGACAGATTGTACCATAAAATTGAGGAGGTGAAGCATGGTTGATTTCGATCAGGAGGTTGAAAATTGGTTCAGTCTTAAATGGTATCTGCCAGGGGTTTTACAGAATTACCAATGGGAGTTTGGTTTTTTTCTTTATCTCATTCCAATCATTATTTTATTTCTAATAGCAAGATGGGTCCTTAACTACTTCATTTCTCCAAAGCTTACCATTGCTTTAAAAGAAGGAAAATTAAAATTTGATCTTACCAGCCTGACACGATTCATTCCCCAACTGTTAATAGCATTGGCTGTATTAAGCTTACTTCTCGCATTGGCCCGGCCTCAAAAATCCAATGAAAAGGTAGAAAGATGGACGGAAGGGATTGATATCATGTTGGTGGTCGATATCTCGGAATCAATGCGATTGATGGATTTTGAACCTAACAGACTAGAGGCCGCCAAAGATGTTGCGATGAATTTTATCAATGGTCGTTTCCAGGATCGCATTGGCCTGGTTATTTTCTCGGGAGATGCGTTTTCACTTGCTCCTCTTACGACCGATTACGAGCTTTTAAGGACCTACATTGAAGACATAGATTTTTCGAAAATTGAATCCAGGGGAACGGCGATCGGAAGCGCTTTGGCTGTTGCAACCAACAGAATGCGAGAATCTGATTCCAAATCAAAAGTAGTTATTCTACTCAGTGACGGAGACAATACAGCCGGAAATATTGACCCACTGACAGCTGCCAGACTTGCCCATGCCCACAATATAAAGATCTACACGATTGCGATTGGTAAAGAAGGTAAAGTACCTATGGGAAGAGGGCCGTTCGGACAAGTCCGGTATATTGATAATAACCTGGATGAATCTACATTGCGGGAAATCGCTTCGATTGGTGAAGGAAGTTTCTTTCGGGCAACTAACAATCAGGCTCTTGAGCACGTATTTAACCTCATTGACAAATACGAAAAGGCCGAAATAAAAGAAACCAATTTTAAGGATACAACAGATTATTACTCCATTTACCTTAAATGGGCGATTGTTTTATTCCTCGCCTGGCTTTTGATGAAATCTACCTTTATGGTCAATGTGTTGCAGGATTGAGATATTATCCGATATCGTCACCGTATGGATACCGGCATTTCTTGTACTTTTTATTCACTTTAATTTTCCAGAATGGCCCTCTTGTGAAAAGCAGTTTCAACTTCACCCCAAGGTTATGCATATTCCTGTCAAATTCTGAGGTGTAATATGACTGGCCTTTCGGCACTGCCATGTACATAAACCCCATTTTTTTGGTAGCATCTTCAAAGCACTTATTTCCAGGCAAAAATTTCTTTGTGTCTTTCTTAATAATATAATTCAAGCTCTTCTCTTCCGGCTTATCCGATTTCGGATCGGGGTTTGGATTATGATGCGTATTGGGGGTTTTAAATGGTGGAGATCCGTTTGTCTGAGCCAGGGAAAACTGAAAACCAATCAGCAGGAGTAACAAAAAAAGTATTCTGAACATACACCTATCAAATAAAAAACATATACACCTTCAACAAAGATAATCCTTTTATCTAATGTGAATAAAATTAATAACGACTTAAAAGATGAATAATTCTGAATGTAAGTAGAAACTACTTTCTCTTACTTTTACTAAATCCTGTTTCTCCGTATTTCTTTCGGCGGGTTTCCCAGATCTTTTTATAGTCTATTTTGTTATTGGCCTTGGTGAATTCTGCAGACTCTTTTGGTGTTGTCCACTCCAGGTTATCTGCATGGTTGTTTGTCAGGTCTCCATCAATGTGGCTAACGATCGTGCGGCTTTCAGGCATCACATTAATGTTCCATTGTTTGGCTACTTCCTTGTGGGGGTATACCGTATATCGTTTATTTTTATACTTCAGGTCACAAAACAAAAATCCACTCGGATGCATCCTGGGTTTGATCACTTTTCCTTTAAAAGGCGGTACTGCCCTTCTGATAATTCCGGACCGGTTTATCTCATAATTAGGAATAGTTCTTATCAATTTATAATAATCATCGTCTCTTTCTACCCGTTTAAATTTTCCGTCTTCATCATGATTCTCATGATTTTTATTCTTCGGCAGAATAAGCTTTTGAACAACATCCTGATGTCGATATCTTCCTTTGGCTATGTGGCTTCTACCATCGCTTTCTGACAAAACAAGAAGGTTTTTGAAGTAGTTATTTAATCTATTGTAATCCTTCCAGACGACATAGCACCCTTTTTTGTAGAGGCCAATGTGATAATGTTTGGCCACCAGATGCGCTGCTTTTTGATGCAGAATCAGCCTTTGATCATTATTAAGCTTTTCAGGGAAAGTAAATTTATAAATGATCTGGCCATTTTGGAAAATGGGTTTTTTTATGTGGAATGATCCATCTTCCAGGATATTCCTCACCCTTCCATAGTTGCTAATTTGATAGTTTGCTTTTGTTTTGAAACCTTTAGGGAACTTGATCCTTTTCCAGTTTTCCGTACCCAAGTTTTTTGACATGTTATTTGAGAAGATTATTTGGTTAATATTCAGCCTAGCTCAAATATCATCTTTAATTTAATAAGAAAGAGGTATTTACTTTCTAATTTCCACTAGAAAATGCATGTTAAAGTTAGATTTTTTGATAGGCGGTTCAATAGAAAGGTTGCTCGAATTTTCACTTATATTCACTAAAATGGCTTGTGCAGGGAATTTTAGTATTCATTTTTATTGTAAAACATGTCACTTTTTTCAATCCATGGTATCGGGACACATCTCAATAAATTTTTCTATAACATTCCAGAAATTGTGAATAAATCATTGTTAAAATCTTTCAAACAGATTGATTCATACAAGTATCAAGTTCAATGTAGATAACGGATTGAATTATATTCATTGTTTTTTTGCTGATTGTTCAAAAAATTTTCAGCTAGCCCCCACCTGAAAAATAAAGAATCGGATCAAAAAATTGCTATCGCTACCACAAAGTTGATCTGCTATTTTTAATTCACTTTTTCTCGACTTATTTTCGCGAACCAATTTTTTGTTGATATGAAAAGTCTGATTTACACGGTATTTGTCATTTATGTGCTAACGACACTTGCCTACTTTTTGCAAATGCCTATTGTCCTGAAATTAAAAATGATGGAATTACTGGGGGTCGGTATTATCCTCGCAAAATTTTCCATTGATTATTTTAAGAATCGGAAATCATCGGATTCTTATCTTAAATATGCACTTTATAGCGGATTTGCTTTTTTAGTTTTTACCAGTGCACTTTTTTTTTCCAGGGAAATGCCAGTATCGATTAAATTCACTTTGTTACTACTTTCCTTATTGGCGTTTTCAATGATTGGTTTTAATGATTCTTTAAAGTCATTGAAGCTGGTAAATGAAAAGAGCAAAAAGACACTTGCGTATTTCTATATTTTAATTTTCGCCATTCACGGTTTGTATGCCTTTGTTGTTGCATCGGCTTTTTTGAAGAATTATGAATTTCAAAATCTAATTCCGGGTATGATCATTTTTGACCTTCTCGTCTTGCTGCCTTTTATCATTTATAAAAAAGCTTTTGAGCAATATGTATTGGTGGGATTGTTTGTGGTTTCTATGTCGATCAATACCTATTTGTACATGATGATCCAGAGCCCAGCAGGTTAAAGAGAATGCCTTGATAGAAATGATTGAAGTATAATCGCAGCACTGATACGATCAATATTTTCTTTATTTCTCCGATCTTTTTTCTTCATTCCACCCATCAGCATAGCATCTTTTGCCAGCTTGGAAGTAAACTTCTCATCCTCCTCAAATACATTCAGCTGAGAATATTTCTGTTTTAATTTCTCAATGAGCCTAATGACATCTTGTGTGGTATGCGTGTCAGAATTGTCCAGCTTTCTGGGCATGCCAACAACTATTCCTTCAACAGGTTCTTTTTTTATGTAATCATCAAGAAAGGGGAAAATATTTTGGGTGGGGATTGTTTCAAGTGGCCCAGCCGTTATTTTTAATGGATCCGTTACAGCAATTCCTGTCCTTTTTTTGCCATAGTCGATGGCAATAATCCTGGCCATTAATTTTGCCTGATTTTGGTTCTTATACTGTTTCTGACTTTTTTCTCAAGCTCCAGGGCCTTTGGAAATAAAATTTCGTTCTCAATCCCTGCATGTATGTTCAGGTCTCTCTGGAAGTTCTTTAGCTCAGCAATTGTCACTTTATAGAGCAGATGTGAGTCTTCATCAATCGTAAAGCTTTCTACAATATGCTGCAAGCCCTCCATTTCATCATCGTGAAGATCATGCTCGACAGCAAAATTCTGGATGGTATTTTTTTCCATCTGATAATACAACTCTGACATGTTGCAATCTCTGCTGAGCGCTCTATTTAACAACCTGATATAGTAAAAAAAGGTATCTTCTTCCTGGTATATGTGTTGAATGAAATCTTCGACAAAAATCGGGAAGACAAATTTTAGATCATTGATAACCGGGTTCAGAAAAGCATCGGGTGGTAAATTCTCAATTAATCTTGCTAAATACGGAAGCCTTTTTTTGACAAAATTATAGTGGGCATGAATGAGGTATTCGATGATCAGATCGATCGGATATTTTTTCAGAGCAATGTTCTCTTCTTCCGATTGTTCTCTGACAGCTTCCAGATTTTTAATGACATTCTTTACATTCAATCCCTTTTCCCTACACGCTTCTTCCAGGGTTTTTTCCGAATAATTATAAAATTGAATGCCCAGGTAATATAATACATACCCGTAGACATAATTTTCGTTAATTAATTCAGTTATTTTCCTGTTTGAAATCATTTAATATCCGGATAACAATCTACAAATATAAAGGTTTGAAACTTAGGTTAATACACATTGACTAATTAATTAAACTAATTCTCTAACCATTCGTAACCCGAAATTGGACATATATTAAATAATTGCCAAATATTCGTGAAATCATTGCGTATATTAGCAGTTTGAATCATCAAAATTTAAATAGCTGACATTGTGAGTAAGATTAAAAACACCAAATTTCAAATAAAAATTCCGATCATCCTTGCCATAGGTTTAGCAGCAGGAATACTACTCGGAGCAGGTATAGCTAAAAATGACCAAAAAGACGGATCGTTGCTTTCCAGTATCATGAAATTCCGTGAAGTTCTGAATGCCATCGATCAGGCTTATGTCGATGAGGTCAACAATGAAGAACTTGTGGAAACTGCCATTGTAAAAATGTTGGAAGACCTTGATCCACATACGGTTTATATCCCCGAAGAAGAAGCCAAACTTTCCAATGAAGAGCTGAGAGGTGAATTCGAAGGAATCGGAATAGAATTCAACATTATCAAAGATACCATTTACGTAGTTGCACCCCTTTCAGGTGGCCCCTCAGAAAGTGTAGGACTGCAGGCAGGTGATAAAATAATATCTGTTGATGGCGAGAATGTTGCCGGAAT
This sequence comes from uncultured Cytophagales bacterium, assembly GCA_913057175.1. Taxonomy (GTDB): domain Bacteria; phylum Bacteroidota; class Bacteroidia; order Cytophagales; family Cyclobacteriaceae; genus CAJXNP01. The sequence continues at coordinate 96,346 of CAJXNP010000012.1, read as the reverse complement.
TGGTATAACCAATCGAGGAGTTATTGACCGGTTGAGAGGAGAAAAAGGTACCGAAGTTGAAGTAGAAATAAAACGAAGAAACTCTGTTGAGCTCATTCCTTTTACCATTGTTAGGGACAAAATACCGCAATTCTCTGTGGATACTTCATACATGATCGATGATGAAATCGGGTACATTAAAGTTTCACGCTTTGCAGCTACTACTTATGATGAATTTGTCGAAGCTCTCAGCGAATTAAAAGCTGAAGGAATGAAAAAGCTTGTTCTCGACCTTCAAAATAATCCTGGTGGATACATGGACCGTGCAATCAATATGGCTGATGAGATGCTAAGTGGAGATGTTGTTATTGTATCTCAGGATGGAAAAGAAAAGCGATTCAGTGCTGAATTTAGGGCTACCCGTGAAGGTAAATTTGAAGATGGGCCAGTAATCGTCTTAATAGACGAAGGAAGTGCATCAGGATCTGAAATTGTCGCAGGAGCCCTTCAGGATAATGACCGGGCACTCATCGTTGGAAGAAGGTCATTTGGAAAGGGATTGGTGCAGCAGCCTATCCGACTATCGGATGGAAGCGAATTAAGATTGACAATCAGCCGATACTATACACCTAGTGGCAGATCTATCCAAAAACCGTTCGGAGAAGATCTAAATGATTACTATTCTGATCAGAGAAAACGCTTCACACATGGCGAGTATTTCCATGAAGATAGCATCAAGTTCGTTGATTCATTAAAGTACCACACGAAACATGGCCGTACGGTTTACGGTGGTGGAGGTATCATGCCGGATGTTTTTGTTGCATTGGATACTGCTGAAAATTCTGCATATATCAGCAAATTGATTTACTCAAATGCTATGCGTGAATTCACCTTGAAATACCAGGACAAGAATAAAAAGAAGCTGGAAAAGATGACTTTTGACGAATACCTTAACAATTTTGAAATCACCGACGACATGCTTGATGAATTAGTCAAAACAGGCGAAAGCGTCAAAGTAGAATTTGATGAAAAAGGGTTCGAACGTTCAAAAGATTTGATCAAACTCCGGGCGAAAGCTGAAATCGCGAAAGGTATCTGGGGAAATGAATATTTCTATCCGGTTATCAATGAATCTAATGAAATCCTTCAGTATGCTCTGGGATTCTTCAACGAAGCAGAAAAGCTGGCAAAAAGTTACTAGACAATTTATTTTATTCAATTGGAAACCTTTTTATCAAGACTACTGTCTTTAAGGTAAAAATTTGAAAATGAAGCGAATTGTTGTACTGTTTTTTTTGTTGAGCATAGGAGTGCAGTCTTTTTCTCAGGATGAGAACGTTGAAAAAAAGGAAGATAAAAATGCAGAATTAAAAGAGCAGAGTGTCTACACAGAGGAAGAAAAAAAGGATTCTGTAGAAATAATTCCTAAAAGTTTTACCCTGGACCCCATGAGCAATGGGGTGAGAAGTGTCACTCCAAGCAACGCACAAGGTAATCTCTCGGGTGAAGTTCAGGCCAGTGAAATCAATGATTCTGTATGGACCGAAACATTAACCGTGAGTCCGGAGCCGTCCTCTCCCTCTAAAGCAGAAATACGAAAACAACAGCAAGAGGAAATTCAAACACTGTCAGATGGAAATAAGCATTCCGGAGGCTTTGGCGCCTTGTCTTTTAAAGCCACAAAATTCAATGATAAAAATATTGTACTGGCGGGTATTCGGGGAGGATGGATCATTAATCGTACGGTAGCAATTGGAATTGAGGGCTATGGTATCATTCCAACTGGTGAATACCCTGACATAGATCCCATATTCAACACACGTGCAGTGGGAGGATATGGCGGGCTCTTCATCGAGCCGATACTATTTTCAAACAATATAGTTCATGTCACCTTTCCAATAGCTAGTGGCGCCGGATGGTTGGGATATGTTACGGATTGGGAGCAAACCTACTATCACGACAGTTACCTGGTTGACGATGATGTATACTGGTACTTCGAACCAGGAGTTGGAATAGAACTAAACGTTGCAAGGAGCTTTAGGGTAGCTATGGGTGCTACCTACAGAATTACACAAGACCTTGAATTAGTTAATACGGATGCAAATGCTTTTGACGACTGGAATTATTTCCTGACACTGAAGTTTGGAAAGTTTTAACTAATTGCTGTCCATAAAAAAAGAGGCTGAAATTGAAATCCTTCAGCCTCTTTTTTTTGTGAATACTAACTTTTTACATATCACGTCTCCTTTACTAAAACCAATTTTTGCTTGTCCGCTTCAGCGATGTCGTTCATAAATTTGACGAAATCATTGTACTTTTCTGCGGAGTAGATTCCCTCATATTTTTTCCTTTCCCGTATATAAATTACCTGCCCTTCCTGTTGGATTACCTTTGAATAGTAGCTACCAAAATCGGATTTGATATTAATTTCCCCAGGTAAAAATTCCAGGTGATAGTTTTCGGGAATGTTATAAACAATAGTATCAATATCAAGATAAGGGAAAGTCAATTCCAGGTCAAATTTCCTCTCTTTCATGGGCTTATCCATTTTGGATTGCCTGTTCATTAGGTTTGGTTGAAAAAAGATCCGCTGACCACTAACAGTTGCAAATCTTCGTATTTCCAGTTCCAAATTCTGTTCTGCTTTAGGATATGGAGATTTATCACATGAAAAAGCAAAATCCTTCAATTCGAAACTTGGTAGATCAACACTTTCATAGATAAACTTTTTTTGCTCTTCTTTACCTTCATTCAGTGTCCAGGATACATTTTCGTATTGCAATCCTGAATAATTTGTCACGACATTGGAATTGGCGCTGCCATTCTCAAAAAGTTTTACCACACCTTTTCTGTATTGAAGGTTTTTGTCATAACCGAAAGACGGTGTTTTTCCAATTTTCCCACCTTCTTTGGTAATAAAAAGCACATGCCTGTCCATCGTGAAAGTACCGAGATAACCAAATGGGTTGGTCTGACTTGTACACTCTAACCAAACAGTATCCCCCTTGTTTGGAACACATAAGATGACATGGTTAAACTGATTCATTGGAAAATCATATTTAATATCAGGCTCATCATCTCCGGCTTTTACTAAGGTATAAACCGATGGTATGCCAATGCTTTTCAATAATGAGTACATATAATTTGTCAGTGCTTTGCAATCTCCATATCCATTTTGCTTAACATATTCAGCTGTAAATGGCTGAAATCCACCGATTCCCAACTGGATGCTGACATACCTTGTAGTATTTTGAAGGTACTGGTAAATAGCTTTTATTTTTTCCTTATCGGAATTTAGACCGGATGTAAGCTCCCGTAAATCACTCTTAACAGTTTCAGGTATTTCATCACGGCCATTGTTTAATTTCCATATAAATTCTCCAAGAGACTTCCATGTACTGCCGTCGCCGGGAATCCCATCAAAATCAAATCTATTAGGAGCCAGATACACCCTTGGAAAAACTTCAGACATCTCCGGCATGTTTGATTCATACTCAAATCCTTGAAAATTCTTTATTTGCCAGGTATGTGTTTTTATGCCACCGGAAATTGAAACTTGAGCAGGTTGCTCCAAATTGTATTCGCGATAGCGAAAATCAAAATTTGAAGCAGCTTCAACAACAAACGAGGAATTTTCAACGGAAATTGAATGTGTGTTTACCGGACTCCAGCCCGGATAATAAAGCATGCTTTTTTTGGTCACTTCATACTCAAATTCAACGGTATATGGGTAGTCTGAATAGAAAATGCGTGCATGCTTTACCCGGCTATCTTCATAAATTGAGAAGCTGGAAACCGCGCTGTAATCTTCGATATCTGAATTTTTTAGTTTTCTGATATACTTACCATTCCTGTCATATAGTTTCCCACTCAAGCTATTAATTGATACAAATTTGTCGTAGAAAACTGTGAGGGCATTGTTGTGATCCCCTTTTTTATTCAAAATTGTTTTTACCACCTTGACCTTTAACCTGGAATTACCTTCATCAACAATCGTGAATTTCATTTCATGCTCTCTCACAATCGTATGGCTATTAATAAACAAATTTTCCGGAATGTTATCTATGCTATAGGCAGGATTATCATTGAAAGCCTTTGAAATAAACGGCATGAACAATAGACCTGCTAAGATTGCGATAATCTGTCTTTTCATCATCATGAAATTATAATTTCTTTAAGACTAATTGTTCTTCTGTCTTGCTATAAACGATATCAAAAAATTCTTTGAGTTGACCATATTCCTGCGAACCATAAAATGATCTGTTAACATTGAAATCGTAATTGACCTGAATTTTATTGCCAAATTTTTTAACATGGTAGACAAAAGAACAAGAATTGTCAGGAGTTGTGAGAGAAATACTTTCAGGTATTTCCTCGATATCGTATCCCTCTGGTACATCAAAGTTTACAATGTATTTTTCATGAACCGGGTAGACAAAATCAATCGGAAGCTTTCTAACATCCTTTTTGAATGGATTTTCATTCTCCTCCCGATCAAAGATTGGATTGACATACATCATATTCCCCGCAGCCATAACCGCATTTTCAACTGAAAAATCAAATTTCTCTTTAACGCTGGAATACACATCATCATAATTTTCAATATTGTAGTTTTCAATCGACCAATCAGGTAATTTCTCCTTTACACTTTCGATGTACTTATCCTGACCGTCCTGGTCAATCTTATTCCTCACATTTCGAGCGCTATATCCATCCTTTTTACGCTGTCCCTGTCCTGTCAACTGCCCATCCTCGCTAATCACAGCGGTATAAAAATTCAGTACATCATATGCAAATCCTGGTTCCAGGTTCACCCACCCCGGATTCTCCTTGCAAATCCTTCGGCCAAGCTGATTCAATGACCGGCTGGGAAGCATGCCCAGTGGCAGGTTTCTTTCCGTGGCATCAAGTAAAATGGACTTGCCATCCACGATCACTTCTGCAATCAAATAATTATACTTATCCAGAATCGGGTGTACCGGATTGATCAATCCATATTCCCTTGTACTCATGATCACCGGATAGGCCTGGATATCCATGGATTTCAGCATGGAAATTAACAGCATATTGATTTGGGCGGAATTACCAGTCTTTTCATCGAATGCTTTCTTTGTATTATCGTCAGGCCAATACGTATTCCTTTTATTCCATTTGATATTGTCACTTACATAGCGAAATACCATCTCTACTTTTTCAGTGGGTTTATCTGTTTTAGAATTTATATTGTCAATTACATCTTTATAAAAACCTTTTGGACGTAGTTGGTTGCCAAATTTATCACTGTTCAACAGCTCAATATTAATTTTCTCCCAGGTGCCCAGTACCGGTTCATAACCATTCCATGGAGTGTTGATGTCGGCAAGTTGAAACTCCACATGTTGATAGAAATTACTGGCATCTGATATGAATTTTTCATCCTTCAATGCAGGCATATCTTTAACTGCCCAATGGAAAACCTTTGTAGAATAACTAAGTGATTGACCGTTTCCCGCATTGAGAGAACCTCCTTCGGTTTTTGTCTCATAGGTATGAAACTGCTCGAAACCTTGCGATAAATGCAGGTAATTAAAATACTCAGGGTACTTAACTGTATATTCACTCCACATAATAGGTATAGGCTTTTGAAAGTGCCAGTCACGGATTTCTGAATAATAATCCGAAGAAATCGTATAAGTAAATTCAATGACCGATCCTTCCTTCACATCCGGCATAGTAAATTTCTGTGCTTTCCACCTCTTGCTCAGTTGCTCAGTAAACTTATTTTCTTTCCCCAATTTGGTTTTGGTAATTTCACCATTTTCCAAATTATAAGTATACCCCTTTATCACCCCGGCATCATCCTCGATACCATTATAATCATAAAGTGGGATTGATACAGTTGCCCAATCGAAACCTGTCGAATTGAATATTTTGATGCGGCAGTGCCTTTTAAAATTAACCCTCCAGCCTTGATTCATTGAATAATCCAATTGTGCGCTTCCGTAGTCAAATAATACAACCGCTTCAGCGGAAGGATCTAATGCGTATTCCTTTATTTCAATTTCTTCTTTCGAAACCTTTCCGAATTTCATATCAGGTTGACAGAAGACATTTGCTGATACCAGAAAAAATAGTATCACTAACAATTTTGAAGTGTGATGTAACATAATTTTGAGTTTTAAATTAAAAAGTCTTAATGAGTCATATAAAAAATCAGTGGAAATGACTGGATTAAAACAATTCGAAAAAATCTATCCTTAAAAAATTTAACTATTCCAATATTAAATTGAATTTAATTTCTTAAAAAGTCAAATAAAGCAAAATATTAACCAAAAACTAATGTAAGTTTTTAATAATCTACCAACTATTAACCGGAAGAATATCAACCTGATTTCTTTCTGATAAGTTCCAAATCTTCAGGTTTATCTATATCCGCAGCACATTCCGGACAGGGCTCAAGGTACAATTCTTCCTTATATTTTTGAAAAATGCTTTTTGCACCTTTATCTCCATCCAATTTTTCCAATTCCGGAAAATATCTTTTATCGCAAATTAGTGGCGGGCCAAAAGTATCTTTGTAGAGGGAGGCGATTATTGATTTTTCCCCTTTTAAAAATAAATGAATCAGTTTAACAAAGTGGCTTTCAGGAATAAATGGTTGATCGCAAAGCTGGATAAGGAGACCATCAATATCCGGCCAAAGTGAAGTCAAATGATTCAAACCGAAAGAAAGCGAATGGCCCATTCCTTTTTCCCAATTTTGATTGACCAGGGTTTTAACAGGGTAATCCCTTAGTACTTCAACTACTGCTTCATTATTAAAGCCTAATACCACAATTGCCCTGTCAATTCCGGAATTCAAACAATTTTCCACGGCAATTCCTACGAGAGATTTCCCTCTGACTTTTAACAATTGCTTGGGTTGACCCAATCGGCTGCTTGATCCCGCCGCTAGTACAATCGCTGCAATGCTATTCATTTTATATTTTTAGCTTGTAAATTCTTTTGGATAACTAAGTTGTAGATTTTTCTTTTAATATTCACTTTCTAAACCATTCATTCAACCATGCTTTCGATTTTTCAGGACCGGGTCAAAAAATTTCAAAACCTTTCCGACTTATACCGGGACAGATCGACCAATCTTTCCTGGCTAAGAATCATTTCATTTCTGTTATTTGCCGCTATTTTAATCATTTTCATCCGTTTTGAACTATACTTAATCTCCATACTTTTTTTGGTCCTTTTCTTTTTTGTATTTGGTATGCTGGTTAAAAAGCATCAAAGAGCCCGGTATAAAAAGGATTTTTATAAAACATTATCCAAAATTAATCAGGAGGAAATACAAAGACTTAAACTTGATTTAAGCAAATTTGAAACCGGGGAGAAATATCTTTTCCCCGATCATCCCTATGCTTACGATCTCGACATTTTTGGGCAACATTCTATTTATCAGTTAGTTTCAAGGTGTACCACTGACGAAGGGAAAAACCAGTTGGCTAAAGACCTTTTAATTCATCAAAATCCAAGGGAAATCAAGAACCGTCATGCGGCTATAAAAGAACTGAAAGACAAACTGGACTGGCGACAAAATCTCGAAAGTTACGGAAGAACAAATGTAAAAAAAGAAAAATCCAACTTTGCTGTATTTCTTGAATGGATTCAAAGCAGTGAAAGGACCAAAAACTTGAATCTTTTGATTGTCATAATGGCTGTTGTCTGGATCCTTATCCTGATCACTTCATATTTTGTAGTGATAGGAAGCATTAGCTTTTTATGGCTTTTCAGCTTCCTATTTATTAGCGCATCCGTGCTTGGTCCAAAATTAAAAACCATGCAAAATCTGACCACCGCAATGATAAAGGTTCAGGATGAGCTTAACGCCAGATTTGAAATGATCAGGCTGATTGAAAAGGAGAGTTTTGCTAATGAATATCTTCGCAACCTTCAGTCAAAATTTATCCATCATTCAACCAACTCTTCCCACGAAATTAAAAGATTGCGTCGGATTGTGGATTTGTTTGTTAATCGTGGCAACATGTTTTATGCCCTGGTCAATTCCTTTTTTATGCTTGATATTTTATTCCTCTATTTGGCAGAAAAATGGAAACATAACAACAAGAATGAAATAGAAATATGGTTTCAAACTTTGGGGTGTTTTGAGACGTTGTTTTCATACACCGCATTTTCATATAGCCATCCGGGCTTTGACTTTCCTACGATTTCAGAATCCGAAGTTTGTCTCATGGTAAAAAATATCGGTCACCCTCTTATCGATGAATCAGTACGGGTCAACAATGATTTTGAGATGAATGGTGTAGGTTCTTCCTCCCTTATCACCGGTTCAAATATGGCAGGAAAAAGCACCTTTCTCAGGGCAATTGGTGTGAACCTCATATTAGCTCAGTGTGGTATGCCAGTTTGCGCTGAAAAGATGGATTTCTATCCTTGTGAGATGTTTTCCAGTATGCGGACGAAAGATAACCTGAAGGAAAATGTTTCTACCTTTTATGCCGAACTGATCAGGATCAGATCTTTGATCCAAACATTAAATGATAAAAAGCTCACCTTTTACTTATTGGATGAAATTTTAAAAGGCACCAACAGCCATGACCGACATAAAGGCGCCGTAACCCTGATCGAACAATTGAGCAGGTCCAATGCCATTGGTTTGGTATCCACCCACGATTTGGAACTTCAAACGCTCACTCAGACTAATCCAAAAATTAAGAATTATAGCTTTAACAGCAGCATTGTGAATAATGAGATCTTCTTCGATTACAAATTGCAGAAAGGTGCGTGTACCAGTTTTAATGCAATAGAACTGATGAAGAAAATGGGGATTGATATTAAGTAAATGAAAATTATAATAAAACCTTATTTTTGCAGCTTTAAAGAAATGCATCGAGAAAATGAGGTATGATCAGAATGTAAAATTAGGTGTTTTAGGAGGTGGTCAGCTCGGAAGAATGCTCATTCAATCTGCCATCGATTTCAATATTGACATTTCAATATTGGATCCGGATGAAAACGCCCCCTGTAAAAATGTTGCTTCAAAATTTGAAGTTGGTAAGCTGACCGATTTTGATTCAGTGTATCAATTTGGTAAGCAGATGGATGTCATTACCATCGAAATCGAAAACGTTAATACCGCGGCGCTCAAGCAATTGGTTAAAGAAGGGAAAAAGGTATTTCCTCAGCCGGAAGTCATTGAACTTATCCAGGACAAGCGACTCCAAAAGCAATTTTATCAAAGGCACAACATTCCGACTGCGGAATTCATATTGACAGAGGGAAAGGATGATATCAAAAACCACCTTTCATTTTTACCGGCATTCAATAAACTGGGAAAAGAAGGTTATGATGGCCGGGGTGTACTAAAACTTTCTCATGAGGGTGATATTGAAAATGCTTTTGAAGCCCCGGGGCTGTTGGAAAAAAGTATTGATTTTGAAAAAGAACTTTCTGTTATCGTTGCCCGCAACGAAGACGGAAATATCGTTTCATTTCCGGCTGTTGAACTCTCTTTCCACCCTGAAGCAAATCTTGTTGAGTTTTTATTTTCACCGGCAAATGTATCTCTGGATATTGAGGAAAAGGCTGAAAAAGTAGCCTTGGATGTCATTCAAAAACTGGATATGATCGGTATTCTCGCCGTTGAGATGTTTTTGACAAAAAATGGGGAAATCCTGGTGAATGAAATTGCTCCAAGACCCCATAATAGCGGGCATCAGTCCATCGAATCCAACATTACCTCACAATATGAACAGCACCTTCGATCCATTCTGAACCTACCATTAGGGTCGACAAAAATCAAAAGCCCATCTGCTATGGTGAATCTATTGGGGGAAGAAGGGTATAGTGGAGATGCAAAGTATGTGGGGATCGAAGAAACGCTGGCAATGGAAGGTGTGCATATCCACTTGTATGGTAAAAAAATAACCAAACCCTATAGAAAAATGGGGCATGTAACCATTGTCGATGAAAATCTTGATATATTAAAGAAAAAAGCCAGAATCGTAAAAGATACCTTAAAGATCATATCATGAACCAGCCACAAATTGGGATTATCATGGGAAGTCAGTCAGATTTAAATATCATGTCAGAAGCGGCAGATGTATTAAAGGAGTTGGGTGTATCCTATGAGATCACAATCGTTTCCGCACACCGAACACCAGACAGAATGTTTGACTATGCAAAAAATGCAGCTTCCCGTGGACTAAAAGCAATTATCGCTGGCGCAGGTGGAGCTGCTCATCTGCCTGGCATGGTAGCTTCACTCACTACATTACCCGTTATCGGGGTTCCAGTAAAAAGCCGCAATTCCATAGATGGCTGGGATTCCATTCTTTCCATTTTGCAGATGCCGGCTGGAGTCCCGGTAGCAACAGTAGCCTTAGATGGGGCAAAAAACGCTGGTATCCTCGCCGCACAAATTGTTGGAGCTTTTGAAGAAAAAATCGCTGAGAACCTGAAATCCTTTAAAGAAGGATTAAAGGAAAAGGTGCTTAAATCTGCAAAAGAAATGGAAAGTAAGTCTTAAGCGACTAATCAGATCGCAAAACTTATGAATGATATTATATCGAATAAGTTCACTTCGGAATAACATGTAATGTTTATTTTTGTTTTTAATCGTAATATTTACATTTATTAGAATTCCTATCTATTCGATCCATATAGAATAAGTATTAGCCATGACAAATTGAATTAAATGTTAAGTGGAGAGTAATAATAACGGGTTGATTTTTAACCACTTAAACCTAATTACGACAGGTATAATTTTAAGTGGCCATCCTGAAATCCAAAATGTTAATGGTTTAAACAATTAATGTAACATAGTAAAATCTTTGAACGGGATACCTATTTTATACGGTATTACTTTTGAAGAACAATCCAAACAACATTTTATGGGGGTATTATTGGAAACGGAAAGTGCTATTGTAGAGTATGACCCGATCAGAAAGGCGATTAAAGTTGTATGGTCCGGGACACCAACAAATCCTGATGAATTCTCAATCATTTACAATACCGTATTAAAAGGGTTTAAAATAAATTTTGTCAATACATTAATTCACAATTTGGAGAAATTTTCTCTGAACAGTCAGGAAACATACCAGGAGTTTTTTCATCGTTTTCTTCCCTCGCTGGCCAAATGCGGCCTCAGAAAAATTATAAGCGTTGAATCTGATGAGAAATCATGGAAGATTCTGGAAGGTCAAATTCGGAAATTAACGAATATGTTTGGCAAAAATATCGAAGTGAAAATCGTTAACTCTTTTGAAAGAGCGTATGAAGTTTCTGAATATTAGACTTTCTAAAAGATTATATCGATTAATTGAATAATTTCATCGAAAATTAGCAAACAAAAGTATATTTGCAGTGTATATTTTTTTCGAGGATTGATTTAAATTTTTACATAATTGATGTTAGATAGAGAAGAAGGGGAGATGGTGGAGATCGTGAGCAATGAACATGTGAATGTCAGCTATGACAGGGTTAGCAATTCAATAATAGCCGTACTGAAGGAAAACGAGGAAGGGCTGAAAGTCCAAAAGTTCTTTTCAAAAATTGAGTATGCATTTTCAAAGTATAATGCAAAATATCTGATTAGTGACTGTTCTCTTAATTCTCAAAATTCAAGGGAGTGTCTGGACAAATTCATTAAAAACCTTATTAAAACCCGAATCGAAAAAATTGCGCTTATCGGCAATGAATGTGCAGTGAAATTTGATGAACTGGGCTCATTGACATCTTGCAAAACCCAGCATTTCCCTTGTATTAATACTGCTCAGGAATGGATTGTCAATGGTGAGGAAAAGTTGGCCGGATAACTTACAATAAAAGTTCCTTGTTTACACTCTTTTCCGTTTTGCATTTAATCCTTAATATTAATCATGCAAAATCACAAAATTGAAATTGAGTATTGTACACAATGCAGGTGGATGCTTCGTGCTGTCTGGATGGGTCAGGAATTATTGATGACTTTTCAGAATGAAATTTCGGAGCTAACATTAAAACCTCTTACTGGTGGAATTTTCAATGTTTTTGCAGATGGGAATCTGGTTTTTTCAAGAAAGGAACAGCAGAGATTTCCGGAAATCACTGAACTCAAACAGCTGGTAAGAGATATCATTGCTCCTGAGAAAAATTTAGGTCATTCGGATAGGAAGGGGAAAGCCTAGTAAGGAGAAAAAATAAGTTGGTAACTAACAATTGACAACTTATATGATCGGTCTTCGAATACAGGTTTGTCGAACACCCAATTTCCCGATGCCGATCTTTTCGGACTACGCACCAAACTTCTCTCTTCATCCTTCCCACTTCTGATTTTGATTCCCTAACTTTGGGGCCTTATTTTTAAATACGATTTTTCAGATATGAACCAGGAGGTAAGAGTTCGGTTTGCCCCAAGTCCAACGGGAGCGCTGCATATTGGAGGGGTACGAACGGCACTTTACAATTATTTATTCGCAAAGCAAAACAATGGGAAATTTATCTTACGAATTGAAGACACAGACCAGACGCGGTTTGTAGAAGGATCGGAAGAATACATTCAGGAAGCCTTGAATTGGCTGAGAATCCAACCCGACGAAGGTATTTTGGAAGGTGGGGAATATGGCCCGTATAAGCAGTCTGAAAGAAAGGAGCATTATCTGAAATATGCCCAACAGCTAATTGAAGAGGATAAGGCCTACTATGCTTTTGACACACCCGAAGAGCTCGATGCCATGCGGGAAAGATTGAAGGAAGCCAAGGTAGCTAATCCGGTTTATGACAACATTACCCGGATGAGTATGAAGAACTCACTGACCTTGTCGGAAGAAGAAGTAAATGCAAAGATGGAAGCTGGCGAACCGTATGTAATCCGGATCAAAGTACCACGAAAGGAAGAGGTTAGGCTTAACGATATGGTCCGCGGCTGGGTTTTGGTCAACACAGCCAATATTGATGATAAGATCCTGGTTAAGTCTGATGGAATGCCAACTTATCACCTGGCCAATGTGGTGGATGACCACTTGATGAAAATCACGCATGTGATCCGCGGCGAGGAATGGCTCCCGTCTGCGCCATTACATGTTTTGCTCTATCAATTTTTAGGTTGGGAGGATACGATGCCTCGATTTGCCCATCTACCGTTATTACTAAAGCCCGATGGAAATGGCAAGCTCAGCAAGCGGGATGCTGATAAGAAAGGGTATCCTGTATTCCCGATGGACTGGACAGAACCCTTGACAGGAGAATTTTCCATGGGCTTCCGTGAGGCGGGTTATTTGCCGGATGCGCTTGTAAACTTCCTGGCTTTGCTGGGCTGGAACCCCGGTACAGAGCAGGAGATTTTTTCTATCGAAGAATTGGTTGAAGCTTTTAGCATTGAAAGGATCAACAAGGCAGGAGCGAAATTCGATATTGAAAAAGCGCAATGGTTTAACCAGCAATACATCAAATCAAAATCGAATAAGGAACTTTCTGCCTATTTAATAGAAGAGTTGAAAACTGAAGGTATTGGATGTTCTCAGGAAAAAGCGGAGGCCATCTCGCAGCTTCTCAGGGAAAGAATTACCTTTCCTAAAGAACTTTGGTTAAGCGGGACATACTTTTTCCAGGATCCCGAAAGCTATGATGAAAAAGTAGCCAACAAAAAATGGAAGGATGAAGCCATAGCTTTCCTGAAGGGCTTCAAAGAAAAAATAAACACCCATTCAGAGTTAACAGGTGAACAAGCACATAAACTTTTGAACGAAACCTCCGAAGAAACGGGAATTGGACTGGGAAAAGTCATGCAGGCATTGCGTTTGGCCCTAACCGGTCAGGGAGGTGGCCCAGACCTGATGGGCGTCATAGAAATTGTGGGAAAAGATGCCGTAATTCGACGTATCGATAAGGCATTTTCTTCCCTCGGATCATGAAAAAGAGAAAAAAAAGCAAACTAATAAAAAAAGAAAATCTCAAAGTAAACCCTGAACTGGAAGGTTTTGATGTGAAGATCAATTCACTTGGGGAGATCCAACCTAGCTTGGACATCGACCGCGTGATTGAGTTTCTCGATAGGCATGTGAAGGATAAAAAGCTCTCTTGATTCTTAAAGGGCGGAGGGCAGAGAAGGTTAAAGTTGAAAGCTCAAAGCTGAAAGGAAGTAATCGGTGATCGGTCTTCTGTAATCAGTAATTTAATCCACTTTTTACTAATTACAGTTTACTTTTCACTTTTTATTTTGCCCAATGCCCAATACCCAATACCCAAACTCCCAGGGCTCAAAAATTTTCATTTTGTCCATCATTTGTCCATCGCATAAACCACACATCGAAAGATATGTCCACCCTTTGTCTACTTTCAAAAATAGGCTTATAAAAGTGTTTTAGGGACATTTGGAGCATGCAAGAGAAAATCTTTTGCCATTCAGTTGAAACCAAATGTTCTGATTATGAAAACAATAAATAACCTATCCGTGAACAAATATTTGTCTTACATGATATTTGTTTTAGTCCTGTTTTCCTGTGATAACATGGATGACGAATTGAATCCCGGTCCATCATCAGATGAGCAAAGAGCTTTTAACAACCAGGTTGTTACCTTGAATCTTTTTTCACAGCCTGAGGAATTATCCGAACCAGAGTTATTGGAACAGGAAGACCCTGGAAGAGACACTGATGATACATCTTTGGAATGTTACACTGCTTATTATAAAGCAGCCCCTGGATTTGATGAAATGCTATCCCTCGATCCTACCACTGACGTCATTTATCCGGGAGCTTTGGTCAAGGGTGAAAGTATACCCACTGGTGAATATCTTCCCATCGTTGCAAACAGGGATTCTATCACACTATCCATCTCACTGCAAAATATTGCCGGAAGCCCGGTGGTTAAAGTTGGCGATCCGAAGTTATCAACGATAAGGGCAGGCATTAAGAAAATTCTTGATCAGGAGGTGACTGGCGCAACGGCTGCCAAGGTAAATTATGAAATATCCCAGGTATATTCCAAGGAGCAATTAAATCTGGCGATTGGGGCAAATTATCGTTCTGCCGGCGCTAAGGTATCCTCTTCATTTGATTTTTCCAGTACCACTTACCACAACCGTTTCGTTCTGAAATTTCTACAGGTTTATTACACAATTGATATGGATCTCCCTTCAGATCCATCCGAATTATTTACATCTCTGCCGGACATAAATACATTGGGGTCAACCAGTCCTGTTTATGTATCTACTGTTACCTATGGAAGGATGATTCTCTATACAGTTGAAACCAACTATTCACGCACGGAAATTAAGGCTGCTTTTGATGCTTCGTTCGCTTCCGGTGGAGGAAGCATTGATGCAGATTATGAGAAAGTATTAGCTGAATCGAATATCAAAGCCCTGATCATAGGTGGTTCAGGGGATGACGCTGCACAAACAGTTTCCGGACCTTCAGATGTTTACGAATACATTTCTTCAGGAGGAAATTATTCCAAAGATTCGCCAGGAGCGCCTCTTTCATATAAGTTAAGATTTTTGAAAGACAATGCAGTAGCAAGGGTAGTTCTCTCTTCGGAATATTTTGTGAGAACCTGCGATATAGCCTATCCGATTTACAGAATTGAACTAAAAAGCATTACCTGTGTAAGCTGCCAGGATGGAAATGGCTCAGCCGGTGAAGTTTATGGTCACATATGGACCTATGTCAGAAATGGCAGCAATGACAGGGTTGGTAACAGACTCGATTGGAACAAAGACGAAGATCACTATGTTTCCATTGCCAAAGGTAAATCGTCCAATATCGGAATGAGCCTGACTACCGAATTATACAAACCGGATTATCAAACTTTTCATGTATTGATGGGAGGAAAGATGAGAGAGTCGGATGTAAGTCCTGATGCAGATGAAAATTTTGGCGATATCAATCCTGGTGAGGTATTGTCATTAAATAAAATACCCTATTCCGGGATTGATTACGCACTTGATTTTGGAGAAGTGAAAGTGAATTTTCGTTTGACACGCCTGAAATAAGAAGGTTAAATGTATTCGGACTAAACGGAGATTAATGTATCAATATGAGGTTGTCATAAATGAGTTTTTGTGGCAGCCTCTTTTTATTTACAATGCCAATATAAAATCCTCCAGCCGGTCTTCGCTATCCATATTAAGCTTTTTCCTCAATCTGTATCTGGCTTTATTAACGCTGTCAGGAGAAATATTTAGAATGGAGGCAATTTCCTTGGTCGAAAGTTTCATTTTCATCAGTGCAGCAAGACGTATTTCGTTGCTGGTTAGGTCGTTAAAATATTGCCTTAATTTATTATCAAAATCTTCATGGACCTGGTCGAAATATAATTTGAAGTTGTCCCAATCCTTATCTGCTACCTTATCACTTTTTATCTTTTGAATCAAATGGTTTATTTCAGTTTTATTAACCTGAGGAGATTTTTTTAACTCTCTGAGCTTTACGCTCAGGTCATCCAACAAATCATTTTTTTGCACGAGATGCAGCGTGTGTGTGGTAAGTTCTTTCTTTTTAATGGTCAGCTCATTTTCAACCTCCAGACGTTTTTTCTCACTCTCCAGTTTTTGTCTCTTTAACCGCTGTCTTTGGCTGTAGTAGGTCAAACCACCTAACATTACTGCCACGACCAACCCTCCAATCAACCATTTTCTCCTGAATCCCTCAATAAGGGCAGCCTTTTTCAACGTCTCAATTTCAAGGTTCTGTTCAGCAATTTCCTTTTCTTTTTTTTCTGTTTCATAGCTTAGTTCCAACTCATTCATTTTGAGTTTGGTTTCCTCATTAAGTATGCTGTCTTGTACGGTTTTAAATTTCTTATAGTATTCGAGCGACTGTAGATAATCTCTTTTTTTCTCATACAAATAAGAATAAACTTCATAGCCGTGCATCACTTCACGCATGGCTTCAATTTCGCTGGCAATATTTAAGCTATTTTGGAGTTGGTTCAGCGCTTGGTTGAACATGTTCTTATCAATTAATACCCTGGCCATTTCGCGGTAGTTGATCGCTAATGCATGTTGATTGCCAATTTCAGAATTGATCATGGAAGCTTGCTCCAGGTAATAAAGGGAGCTGTCAAAATTTGAGATTCTGTAATAATTTTGGCCCATGTTTCCCAGGTTCAGCGCTACAGCATATTGGTTGTTAGATTTTCGACTAAGACTCAGTGCCCTGGCACTATAGTTGATAGCTTTTCTGAACTCTTTCTGGTTTTGATGAATCATGGCAATACCAGAATAGCAAACTGTTAAAGTTGCAGTATCATTAAATTCCAAAGCTAATTCCAGGCTTTTATCGTAGTACTGCTTCCCCTTTTCAAGGTCATTTGATTCGACATAAATATTACCAATGTTATTGTAGCTTGTTGCCAGGTCCCTTCTAACACCGAGTTCTTCTTTAATTTTAATTGATTGCAGGTAATAATTGACGGCTTCGTCGTAATCTCCTTTATCTGCATACAAATTCCCCAGGTTGTTCAGTGTAGCATTTTCCCGGTCTTTAATCTCAATTTTCTGAAAAACTTTCAATGCCTGCTTAAATGACCAAATGGAGCTGTCAAGCTGTGACTGAGTCCAGTAATAGACCCCCAGGTCATTGAAAGACCTGCCCAGGTACAATTCATTTTCCAGGTCTTTTGCTAATTCCCTTTCTTCGTCTATATAAGTTTTAGCGAGATGTGGATCCGTATTAAATGTACTCCAGAACAGTTTGCTAAGTACATCAAACCTGATCGTGTCTGTTGTATTGGGCAATAAATTTAGCAGACTATCAATTTGGTTGTTCTGAGAAAAGCAACTAAAGCTTAAAAAAAGACCCGCTAACAAAAGGATCTTCTTAAAAAAGGATGAATTCATACTTCAATTTAACAAAAAGTGGTCAAAAAAAGATTGTTTGACCTTGTTGAATTGTTCGGTGTAAATTTTACTTACGGATGCGGGGTATGATCATTGGCACCTTCGATTTGTACTCTAAATACGCCTTTCCGAAAGTTTTGACCAATTTTTTCTCTTCCAGGTAAATACCTATGAAAATATAAATTAAGGAAATTAGAACAGTAATCAGGTTCTCAAGAGTTGGCATATAGAGAAAAAATCCAATAATCAGAAGAATGGATCCCGCATAGAGCGGATGTCTGATTCTTCCCTGAATGCCTTCGGTGATAAGTTTTCGTGACTCAAGGACAGGATCAGCAAGTCCAAGGAAAGCTTTTGTAAAATATTTTCTGTAGGATTTGCGAATAACAAATAAGCCGTAGGTTGTCAGCGTGAGACCCATAAATTTGGAAATTGTATTATTCCAGAAATAATGATGATTCATCGTGGCCAGGTAAAATAATATGGCAACGAATAAAACTAATGAGAGGATGACATACACTAATCTGAAAGTTTGACGGGAAATATTGAGATTATTTAGGAAAAAATTTTGCACATTTTCTGTTACTAAAAAACTGTGCAAAAAGTAGTAGATCACCCAAAAAATGACAAGTTTTAACAAAGGCATAGGACTTCAATGCGATAAGAGAATTAATAACTTTATTGATCAATTCTTTATGGAGATAAAAATTTAAGTATTTCTTTTTTTAAAGGATCGAGATCGGTTTCAATTGTAGCCCAAATTATTTCATCGCTTATTTGATAGTAGTCATGGACCAAAATATGTCTCATTCCAATTATATCTCCCATTCCACTGAATGGTGGTTGTCTTTAAATTCTTGTGTAAGAAGATAAGCCGCTTCGCCAATAATTTCAAGGTTTTTAATTACAGCAAATCTTAATATTTTATCTTTCTTATAAACTTCAAAAGATTTGTTTTCAACAAATTCAAGAATATTGTTGATAGCATCTATCATGTGAAGAAGCCTATCTTTATCCCTAGGCTTTTCTCTCATAGATTAAAACCTTTTCTTGATCAACACCATTCACAGCAAATGGCTTAAGTTGACCATTTTCCACCAAGTCAATTTTTTTTCCTGTCAAGTTCTGTAAATCATTAATAATATGGATGTACCTAAATAGAGTAATCTTAGCATTTGGAATGAAATTTACCAGAATATCTATATCACTGTTGTTGTTCTCTGCTGACCGGGCATAAGATCCGAACAACCATGCTTTTTCAATTGGTTGATTAGAAAAATACTCAGATAATTTATTTATTAAAGTCCTATTCATTCGTTAGTTTTTACAAATTTAGTGAATTCAAATTATATCACTATATCCGAAAAGCCTATTCAATATCCGAAAAGCCTATTCACCGGAAAACAAATTAGCAAGCGAAAACCTCTGAGATAAAAATATAAATGCTTTGACAAATGAAAATTAAAAAAATCGGGGTAATTCGGGAAGGAAAACAGCCGACAGATTCCCGGACACCCCTCACTCCCGATCACATGGCTATTCTGAAAAAGCAGTATCCTTCTGTTACATGGGTAGTACAGAAAAGTAATGATCGTTGCTTTTCTGATGATGAATACCAATCTCAGGGAATTGAGGTGGTGGAATCCGTGGATGATTGTGATGTGCTGTTTGGTGTGAAAGAGGTTCCGATTAGTGAATTGATTTCTGGCAAGGTTTATTTCTTCTTCTCACATACCATAAAGAAACAATCCTATAATCGCACTCTTTTGCAGGAAATCCTCCAAAGGAACATTCAATTGATAGATTACGAATGCCTGAAAGATGAGAAAAATATCAGGATCATTGCATTTGGCAGATGGGCAGGGATTGTCGGGGCTTACAATGCCATCTGGACTTTTGGCAAAAAGTATGATTTATTTCACCTTAAAAGGGCACATGAATGCAAAGACCTCGAAGAGCTATTGAACGAATTGAAAAAGTCTATTCTGCCTCCGGAAAAAATTATCGTAACCGGTACAGGCCGAGTGGCACTGGGAGTTTTAGAAATATTAAATGCATTGGAAATAAAACAGGTAGAACCGGCTCCATTTTTTTATCAAACATTTGAAAAACCCGTTTTCACGCAAGTGGATGTCAACACATATTATCGCCATAAAAAAGGACATCCTTTCCACTTTGATCACTTTTTTAAGCATCCTGAACAATATATTTCTGACTTCCTTCCATTTACCCATCAAGCCGATATGCTCATCAACGCCATTTACTGGGATCCTAAAGCGCCAAAATTATTTGAATTGGATGATATGAAGGATGAGGATTTCAAAATACGGGTCATAGCTGATATTACCTGCGATATTGACGGTTCCGTTCCTTCAACGATCAGGGCGGCCACGATTAAAGATCCCGTTTATGATTTTGATCCAAATACCAGGAAGGAATTACCTCCTTTTAGCAAGGATGGTATTTCTGTCATGGCCATTGACACCCTGCCCAACGAATTGCCGAGGGAATCATCTGCTGATTTTGGCCGGCAATTAATGGAAAATGTTTTACCTTCACTTTTAAATACCGATTCAAAAGGCGTTATCGGGCGAGCAACCATCACCGAAAAAGGAAAGTTAACCAAAAAGTTTAGTTATTTGCAGGATTATGTCGATGGGAAATAGATTAATCCTTTTTGTCGAAATTATAAACTTTACTTCAGTATATTAGTACAATTAGCTATGATAAAAACAGGAAATAAGTTAACCGCGATGCAAGTTGAGCTGTTGAAGAGTTTCAAGCACATTACCAATGAGGAACAATTAAAAGAAGTCAAATCATTGCTTAATTTCTATTTCCGCAAAAAACTGGATGAAGCCATCGATAAAGAGGAAAAAAGCAAAAACTATAATTCGGATATTTACGAAGAATGGTTGAGGAGTTCATCCAAGAAATAATTTTTTAGTTGAGTGAAAATTGTATTAGATACAAATTGTTTCATTAGTTGCATTGGTAAAAAATCTAAATTCAGAAAATTATTTGATAAGTTTTTAGAAGGAAAACTAACCTTATGTGTCTCTTCCGAGATACTTTTAGAATATGAAGAGAAGTTTCTGGAGTTTTGGGGGGAGGAAGTAACGAATAATTTGCTTGGTGTTTTGCTAACTTCCGAAAATGTATTATTGCAGCCTATCTACTTTAATTTTAATTTAGTTTCGGGTGACGCAGATGACAATAAATTTGTAGACACTTACATTTCTTCCTCTGCAGATTTTTTGGTAACAAATGATGCGAAATTATTATTAGTAGGGAGGAATGAATTTCCTGAAGTTAAGACAATATCCTTAGTTGAATTTTTTGATTTTATCCATACCAGCAATCAAAATAAATGAGTCCCATCGTCAGGTTTGGTAAATACACAGATTACATTTGACAAGACGAAAATTTTTAATTTTGATTTAAATGAAAAACCTTATCAGTTATGTATTACGCAATGTGCCTAGAACGACGTTGCAGAAAGTCAGTCACTTTGTCTTGCCTGTAATTGGACTTTTCTATAGGGGAAATAATGTGGAATGCCCCATTTCAGGGAAGACATATAGAAAATTTTTGCCATACGGTCGAATAGATAAAAGGGATAATGCACTTTGCCCTGATTCCCTTTCCCTGGAAAGGCATCGGTTGATGTGGCTGTACCTGAAAGAAAAGACTAATTTTTTTACTGAAAAGCTTAAAGTTTTGCACATTGCTCCTGAACTGTGTTTCATGAAAAAGTTTGAAGAGCTGCATGGAAACAATTACATCACAGCAGATATCGAATCTCCCCTTGCCAAAGTCAGGATGGATATCCACCAGATTATCTTTGAGGCAAATTTCTTCGATGTGGTATTCTGTAATCATGTCATGGAACACGTGGATGATGATATCAAAGCGATGAGTGAGATCTACCGGGTATTGAAGCCAGGGGGGTGGGCGATTATGCAGTCACCGGTTTATCCAGAATTGGAAACCACCCTTGAAGATCCCTCCATTACGGACCCAAAAGAAAGGGAAGCCATTTATGGTCAGGATGATCATCAACGAAAGTATGGGAAAGACTACGCTGACCGTATTCGAAGCGTTGGATTTAAGGTGACCGAAGATGATTACGTTAAAAAGCTTCCAAAAGAAAAGGTAGAGCGCTTTGCCCTACCTTTAGATGAGATTATTTTTTTCTGTAGGAAGTCCTGATTGTTTTTCAACTGAGATTTACTTAGATAATCTACTCCAATGCAAATCTTGTCAAGACCTGGTATTCCAGTACTATTTTTTGAAAGTCCAGCTCGGGGATTTTTTGCTCGGACTGTTTGTAATCCATTGCCATTGCATAATTTGCTTCCCGTTGCAGCGGCCTGTAATAGTTATCCATTTCCTGGATATAAATGGCTTTTCCTACAGTCTGATCAATTGCTTCCGCCATTTGAGCAGCTTTTTCTTTTGCGGCTTTTACGGCATCGATTTTTACTTCTCTGCGATATTTTTCAATTTCTGAATGGTCGAGTTGAGAAATGCTGATATCGGATATTCCCATTTTTTCCAGTTCCATGTAAATTTCTGCAACTGTTTTTCCGGTACTTGCCCTGACTTGATATTCCTTCGATGTGAAAACTTCTTTGCCTAAAAAGACTTTTCCGAGGTTGCTTGTAAAATCGATTACTGACAGGTCTTCCTTGATATCAATACCAATATCTTCCAACTTTTTGATCATTTTTCTCTCCAGATCTTCAAGAGATTGTTTGGTTTTGTCGTCCTTTTCACTGATTACGACTTTCACATAAATTTCGTCAGGCACGAGTTCGATTTTGGCTGTCCCCGTTACCTCAATGTAATTTTGGTCGATAAAATTCTTATCCTGCGCTGATACCATTCCAGAAACGAAAAGGAACAACATACTAAAGATGATGTGTTTGCTCATGTAAATAAATGTTTTAAAACTTTCTAACATTAATCGTTCAGAACCAGACTTTGTTTCCCTCGTTCTGAAATAAATTATTTGTCGAAATCTTAATACTAAAACCGGGCCAGAATTTGAATTCATTGTGATGAACGAGAGCCTTTAAATAAGATGTTACTGACTTTGTATAAGCGCAATAATAAAGTGGTGGGTTTTCTTCATGGCAAAGTTGATCCAGCCAGATTTTTTACGATTTGTTAATGATTTAACAATATTAATATCGTATAAAATTAAAGAAAACACATTAACCTTGAGCGATAATTAACCCATGATAAAGCTACTGTTTATCATTAATCCAACTGCTGGAAATAAAACGAGCAATCTCACTCACGATAAAATTTTGTCCATTCTCCAGCCAGAGACTTTTTCATTTGATATTTCTTATACAAAGCCTAATTTCCTGGCTGACAAAATTGTGAAGGAAAATTTGGAAAAGTACGATGTATTTGTTGCAGTAGGCGGTGACGGAACGATCAATGAGGTTGGAAAAGAATTGATCGGAACTAACAAGAAGATGGCAATTATTCCAGCAGGTTCGGGAAATGGTTTAGCGCGTTCGCTTGGGATCCCTATGCAGACTTTCAAAGCATTGGAAGTGATCAAAAGAATGTCATCCATTCGGATTGATGCCATTAAGGTGAATGACAACTATTTTTTTAATATGGCCGGAGTGGGATTTGATGCTTACATCGCCCGGAAATTTCAAGGAAAGAAAAAAAGAGGCCTGGGCGGATACGCCAAGTTGGTTGCCCGTAAATTTTTTAACTACAAAGGGAAAAAGTACAGGATTGTGATGAATGGTCATTCGTACCATGAAAAAGCTTTTCTGATCAGTTTTGCCAATACCAGTCAGTACGGCAATAATGCCCACATCGCTCCCATGGCCAAATATAATGACGGGGTTTTTGAATTGTGTGTGGTGAAAGATTTTCCAAGATGGAAAACCCCGGAACTTGCAGTCAGGTTGTTTAAAAAGACCATTCACCATTCTCCCTATTATTACAGCAAAAGCCTGGAAGACCTCGAGATCAAACGCAATGGCAAGATCGTTACTCACCTGGATGGTGAATCAAGGATTTTTAAAAAATCGATTAAAATACGGGTGATTCCGAAGGCTTTGAAGGTGATTTCCGGGAATTAGAAATAAAACGGCAACTTCTTATCAAAATCATTCATCATTTTGTAAAGATGAGTACCAAGAATTTCCTGTTGAAGGAGTTGCGATTGTTCTTCAAATTGAAGGTAATTTGCAGTATGACCTTCGTAAGAAAAGTCAAATGGACGAGACTTGATTTGAATCATGATTAGCGTCAAACCTATCGCGAATGTGATCAAGGAAATAATTTTTATTTGTACCGATCTAAACTCCTGAACAATAGAAATTCCAACATTAATCAATACTACCAGAAGCATGATCATGAAAAGGTCGTAATTATTCCACCACCAAATATTTCCAAAACCTCCAATGTATTCGTCGTACGGGAAAAATAATTTCACCCCACCCCAAACGCTCGCCGGGGTTGGCATATCCCCAAAAAGATGTGCAGAGTAAGCAAGAATGAAGGTAGTCAGCAAACACATCCGAATTTTAAGATCATTTTTTCTTTTGAATAAAGTTCCTAATGCAAGGAATGTCCCACCAAATATTAAAGCAGCAAGCAAGGAATGCATAAACGCATGGTGTGAGTACCAAAATTTTGAGAAATAGATTTCATTGCCCGTATGCTGTAAATTTAGCCAAATACCTAATGTCTGATCAAATTTTGACCATAAACTTAAAACATCGAAATCAGGTAAAACAGCAGCAAATATACCTGTCAGCCAGAACTTAAGCTTTGTGGTGAATTTGACTTTTATCTGGGAAGAAATTACTGTTGACACAGCCAAGCCCGATACAGCATGTGATAAGATATCCATTCAGATCTTTAAACGAATGTTAATCCTTTCCAAAACCCATGTCATTTGAATGATAACAAATGAAAAAACAAGGCATTTTAAGATTCCCAGCCAACCTGTTTGCAATGCGATTGGCAATGTGAAATCGGATAGCCACCAAATCCCATAAACAAAATAAGGCACAAGGTAGCAGGTTAGTGTGCTCCTTCCTGCCGGTGCTAAGACTTTTGCCCAGTTGGTTTTCTGAAAAAGATCCGCAATTACGAATAATATAAGAAAGGTAAAAGTGCTGATTCCAACACAAACAGCTGTCCAGGATGGTGTTGCGAAAATCTTCGAAATTCCCCACTCGGGCCGGGTAAGAAATCCAAAAAACAACAAAGCACATCCCAGTAAAAATGAGAATAGAATGAACCGGCTTGTCTGACCATTCTCCCGGAACCTGATGTAGATTAATGTGACGATGACTCCACTCATCACGCTGGCATGATTGGAGGCGCTGACAACTATTTTAAACCCCGAAAAACTTCCGATCAATTCAACAAACTCCTGGACGTTAAGAAGGTAGAGGATCAAAAGGCTGAGAAGCATCAGCCAGAATTTTTGCCCGATCCACAAATAGACCAATGAACAAAGCAGGTATGCCCATCCGATCAGTCCCAGAATCCCCCACCAATGGGTTTGCATCCAGGTTGGGTCTGCAATTGTTCCTCCTTTGTACAGGAGAGCTAGTACGCCCAAAATAATCCAACCAGCCAGCATCATGATCCACTGGGGGACACGACCGAAGGCTTTTTTATCGGGATAATTGTTCCATATCAGAAAGAAAGCCAACGTCATCAATATCATCCACCAACTTTTGTCAAGCACCAACAGCTCTTCATTAATATTTTCCAGATTGACCATGAAAAAACCCATGACAATCAGTGCAAATGATCGCTGGAGGATATGCCAGATAAGGCTTACTTTGCTATCGCCCTTTTTCAACCTGGCCCGGAAGGCAAAAGGAATGGATAAGCCTACGATAAAAAGGAATGCAGGAAAAATGACATCGGAGAAACCCATTCCGTCGTAATCGGCTGGCATGTGACCCAGCCATTTTGGATAACTTTTTAATGTGGGAAGGTCGTTGACAAAGATCATGAAAAACATGGTCAGGGCTCGGAAGATATCGATTGATTGAATTCTTGATTTCGACAGGGGTTTCATGATCTATTATTCCTAAAAAGTTACTTTGCAAGTGCATTTATCGAATCAAAAAAAGCCTTTGTGCATTCCACGTGGCCAGAGTTTGATTCTTCTGATGGATTATAATAATCGTCCAGAAATCTACTCGCAGGACTCCAGATTGTTTGCACCATACCTAAAACTCTGTCGGCGGTCTTTTCATTTGCAGTTTGTCTCAAGGTTACGGTTTGGGAAAGCTGCTCGACTGCCACTTCCGGTTTATTCCATGGACATGTGACTACCCTGAAACCTTTAAGGGCAAAGTAAGCTGCCGTTGGATCTGCACGGTTGTAATGCCAGTCGCAGATCACGACATCTTTTGGGATCATATCGATAGCAAGGTGGGTTTCGTTTGTACTGGCCTCCCACATTCCCAGGCCGGTTGTTTCACCATCCAATAAACGGTCTCCCCATATCCAGAGCTCCCTGTCTTTTGTCGCCAGATGATCCCTTATCCTGGTGACTTCATCCGCAAAAAGTTTTGCTTTGTCTTTACCGGCACATCGTGGACACTTATCATCACCGATATAAAAGACCTCATCCATTCCCGCATGAAAGGCCTTAGCTTCAAAAACATCCATGATTTCATCTACCAATGAAAATACGACCTTGTGAACATCAGGATGAAGCGGACAATAGCTTTTGCAATACAATCCATCATCGTTTGGCCATTCATATTTTTCTGGCATTTTCACATGTGGTGTTTCGTCAAATTCAGGATATTCTGTCAACAGATTTCCCAAATCATTTGCCCAGCTTTGGTGGCCTAGTAGGTTAATTTGAGGGATTAGCTCGATGCCAAGTTGTTTAGCAGATGAAACCATTTTTTTAACCTCTTTTTCTGTCAAAGCATTCTCATTGCTCAGGTTTGGATAGGATTTGTATTGATAATTGTAATCTACCCTTAAGATCAGGGTATTGATATGGTTTGGCGCCAGTTCTTCTTTCATAAATTTCAGAAAGCGATCCATATTGTCACTTTGCGGAGCTGAAATGCAAAGCCCCCTTACCGGCATTAATGAATCTAATACAAGTTTTTCCTGACTCATAACGAAGGAAAAATTGAGCAAACAAATGAGCGAGAGAATAACAGACCTTGTTTTCATATGTTTTGACTTTTAATTATGTATTCATTTACCAGATAGGTTTCTATGCTTCCGTAATCAATAAAGGATTTGACATCGGTGTATACATTCAGCATTCTCGGGATGATAATGAGGGGATTGCCGAAAAATTTAAATGGATTGAATAATTCTTTTGGATCTCTGACATGCTCTTCCACAATCCCATCATACCAAGTTTCGGAACCAGCCAGTTTTTCCTTTACTACATTCCGATTATAATTCCATAGTGGGTGGATTTTCAGTGACAGAGGTGTATGACCATAGTGCCATCGATCGATAAAAGTTTCGTAATCAATATTTTCCTTTTTCCTAAACAATGTCAGCAACCCCACTCCCGGCGTTTGATCACCATCCTGCCAATCTTTTTGATAACCTACAGGTATTGCTTCCTCTACTTTAAAAACCACATCAAATCCGTCGGCGTTTTCTATTTCCGGAATTTTGAGTTTTTCTGAGCTTTTAACAGAAATAACGGCAATTTTTTCCTTACTAAAAGGGATGATTGAAAGAAAAGGAGGCTTTTGATCGGTGACTGTTGTTTTAATTTCCAGGAGGTTTTGTCGGTCCCGAAGATTGCTTGTTAATGATAAGACCCTCTTTTTGAAAAGTAAATATTCCTCGGATTTCTCTCCCCTGACAATAAAAATTTGCTTGAACATAGATGAACTCGTTAAAGCTTTTAACTTACCACTTATTCACTATTTTTAATGGATCGAAAGCAAATTTTTTATGCCAAGGGGAAATAAAGAACTAAAAGTATTGATTACGGGCGGGTCCGGATTTTTGGGAAGCGCCATTGTT
The DNA here is from genome assembly GCA_913057175.1 of uncultured Cytophagales bacterium. GTDB lineage: Bacteria > Bacteroidota > Bacteroidia > Cytophagales > Cyclobacteriaceae > CAJXNP01. Next base: position 68,532 of record CAJXNP010000012.1, on the reverse strand, counting down.
GAGGAATTTTTATCAGGGAATTCCATCTTGAATGTTCCAGAATTGAGGATATTCGATTTGAAACATTCCGAGCATGCTGGTCACCCCAAAGTAAATTTTGTCAAAGGAAATATATGTGATGAAGCTTTAGTTTCCGATGCGTGTAAAGATGTTGATCTGGTTATCCATTCGGCAGCAATTGTAGATTGGGGTACCAAATCAAAGGAGGAAGTGCTCAATATAAACGTGGGAGGGACGGAAAATGTCATTAAAGGCTGCAAAGAAAACGGAGTAAAGAACCTGATTTATACAAGCTCACTTGATGCCATCTTTGGAGGCAAGCCATTGAGAAATATTGATGAAAGCATTCCATACCCGGAAAAACACATCACCGTTTATTGCGAAAGTAAATACCTGGCAGAAAAAAAAGTATTGGAAGAGAAGGGTGATGATTTAAATGTGGTTATCCTTCGACCGTCAGACATTTATGGCGAACGGGATCCGTATCATATCGGCTCATTGATCGACATGGCAAAGCAGGGTTTTTATGTGCGTTTAGGAGATGGAAAAAGCAAATGTCAGCATGTTTATGTACGGAACATGGCTCATGCTCATTTGCTGGCGGCCAGGGAAATGCTCAATGGAAATCAATCAATCAACGGACAGGTATATTTCATTACCGACGGACCTGGCTCCAATTTTTTTAAATTTTTCGATAAGGTTGTAGAAGGTGCAGGATATCGGATATGGCCAAAGAACCTCTGGTTGCCGCGATGGTTTGCTTATTCCATTGGAAGCGTGTCTGAGTTGATGGCGGTTTTAGCCCGGCCTGTTAAAAAGTACAACCCCAAATTCAGCCGTTTTGCGGTCGTCTATACGTGCTCGGATTTTACCTTTACTTCAGATAAAGCACGAATGGAGATTGGTTATATACCGAAATATTCAGAAGAGGAAGCACTGCGAATGACGATTGATTACTATAAAAAAGAGAAGGAAAATTAATGTTTGTGTTCCTTTTTAGGAACCGGATCGTATCCATGTCCACCCCAGGGATGACACCTCGAAATTCGTTTTAATCCCATCCAAACACCTCTAATTGGTCCGTGGATTCGAATGGCTTCGATCATGTAATTACTGCAGGTAGGCTTATATCGACATGAGCTGGGGAAATGCGGGGAAATAGCGCCCTGATAAAATTTTACAAGACCGATGAGAATGGTAGAAAATATTTTTCTGATGAATTTCAATTGGATTTTCTGGTAAATAAGTATTTTGATAATCTCATTTTTTCAAGCATTCAAAGAAAAGGGTTATACCACAAAGTTACACAAAGTTTTTCCGCAGAGGCTCACAGAGATATCCTTTGTGTAACTTTGAGAAATCTTTGAGCCACTTAGTGAAACAGCGCTTTTTTCACGTTCTAATATTAATTTTGCTGTCAAACTTCCAGCTTCTAACGCCAATTTATCTCTTCAACATAATCAATTCACTACTGATTTTTTCCTGATCAAATTCAATGATCCGGTATCCAAATTCGTCTGTAATTACTTTGACCTCACCGATGATCTTTTCTACCGGAAAGCAGGTGGAAGGAGTTATGATTTGCGTAATATTTTCTTCAATCCTGGTATCATCAAAATGATAGTGTCCGCAAAATAGGGTGAGGGCTTTATCGGAATTTTTTAACGCTTCCGACAGATTCTCCCGATTTCCGAGTGGATATTGTAAATCCATTTCTGAAGGTACGGGTATGACCGGGTGGTGGATAAAAAGAACTATTTTCTTATCGGAAACCAATTCTCTTTCGGTCCATTCTATCTGGTTCTGGCTAATTCTACCCGAACTGGTATCCAAATAAAGATATTTGTAATTGGCATCCTCCTTTGAATAATAAAATTCCCTGGTATGCTGATTGGCACCAGTCGATAGATGTTTTGACAATTCATCAAAGGTATCGTGATTGCCAGGAGTAAGTGACAGCTGAAAGTCTTTTAGTGTGGAAAAGAACCATTCATTGGATTCAGGTGAACCTATGTCACCTCCAAAAACCACTTCTTCCATATTTCTCTCTTTTAGATCTTGCAACACCCTGTTCCAGTTTTCACGGGCATCGATGCCATGATCTTTTGGAAATTGCTCATCAAGGTGGCTATCCGTTAGATAGGCGATTTTCTTAGTCACAATCGGGCTTTTTTATTCAAAATCCTTGTACAGCAAGCTCGGTTGAATTCCTTGGTTTTTCTGATATTTGCCACTTTTATACAGTTCGTAAGCTCCTTCTATTGTGTGGAAATAAAGCTGGCAAACTTCTACATTAGGGTAGATGCGGATGGGTTTGATGCAGAATATCTCTAAAGTCCAATACCCGGAAAAACCCACATCGCCGAAACCGGCGGTCACGTGAACAAACATTCCTAATCTTCCAATTGAGGATCGGCCTTCCAGCATGGGGACGAATGATTTCGTCTCCGTATATTCAACCGTCCTTCCAAGGTAAAGCTGACCGGGTTTTAGGACAAATCCTTCTTCTGTTATTTCAAATTTAGTTGCGGGATTGGGTTTTTTCATATCCAGCTCATCATTGTCATATGTCATGAGGACGTTGTGAAGACGCAGGTTGTAGCTGTTAGGATTGAGCAATTTTGGATCGTAAGGATCGATGATGATGTCTTTGCCGATGTGCTTTTCTATTTCTTTTCCTGATAAGATCATGAATAAAAAAGGTTGAAAAAGTGTCTATTTGTTTGGCTGCAAATATACATTTCAGTGGTCAAGTAATGAGAACAATCTCAATTTATTTTAGTTTTATAATTGATAATTGACTGTATTTTTGCGAATTAAGACCTATTAGCTTTTATTTCGTTATTAATTAAGAGTAACTTTACAGGAAGAAAGGAAAGAACGCATGACACCCGAAAAATTTCAGGAAATCAGGGATATTTTTACACGCTACCTGGAGGATAAGCAACTTCGTAAAACTCCGGAACGCTTTGCAATTCTGGAAGAGATTTACATGAATGACGGTCACTTTGACGTGGAATCCCTTTATATCAATATGAAGAACAAGAATTACAGGGTGAGCCGCGCAACGGTTTACAATACACTTGACCTTTTATTGGAATGTGACTTGGTGAAAAAACACCAGTTTGGCAAAAACCTTTCCCTTTATGAAAAGGCCCACGGCTATCGTCAGCATGACCATGTCATTTGTACAAAGACTGAGCAGATCTTTGAATTTTGTGATCCCAGGGTTCAGCAAATTCAGAGATTAGTGGAAGACACATTTGATTTCACGGTGACCAGCCACTCGCTTTATTTTTATGGGTATTTAAATAAGGAGAAAGAGGTGAAGTAGACACTATCTTGTCATTGGTACCGCAGGGTGAGATCCGTCGGCGCTGGAAGCAGTGAAGAAAAAGGATTTAGTAGGAAAATCAGGTGTATCACAAATAACATCTTCATCTCATCTTATCATCCATAGATTTCTCCCTTCCACAATCCGCGAAAAAGCGGAAATCTTCATGTCGAAATTACAAAGCCTCTTATACTGTCATCCCGACTGCAGGGAGGGATCTGCTGCAGCTGAATGGTAAATGGAATTTGAATTGTGAAACGATACCTGAAACTGGAAAACAGGCTCCTCTCCTTTTGCTATCACCCATAGATTTCTCCACTACGCAATTCGCGAAAAGCGAAAAGCTCTATGTCGAAATGAACAAAGGGTTCTGTTATTATATCGACCGCACAGAGATATCTGCGGGATGGACATGGGTAAAGGTAAGTTCCTCGGCCAGATATTATCCCTACTTCCAACACTCACAGATTTCTCACTCCGTAAGCCACTAACCAATTAACATTGGTTGTTGGCAAACTTCGTTCGAAATGACAGCATGAAGAATTGGTTTTAAAAATAGCTGTTTAGTTTCGTCAGACCATTCGCTATGATCCTGGAAATTATACTGAATATAATTTTAACCCATCAATAATTCCTGTAGTAATTCCTGATCTTGCTGGTGATCTGCCCGTAAATCGGACGGGTAAACTCGACGAACATATCCTGCGGTGGCGGAGGGTCCATCGGCTTGTTCCTGCAAATCGCTAATTGGTCAGGATTCAGCGCTCGCTCATCTCCATTAAAATTTCCCCACAGGGATGTCCATGTAAACTGACCGGGGAATTTCTCATGCAGAATGATTTGATTGGAATTGGCGTCCAGCACCCGCATGCTCACCAACCCCTTGCTGATAACCTCTCTTTTAAATTCAGTTACGGTTGCTTTTACGGTACCATATACATCAGCCGATTTACCATTTTCCAGCTGAACTTTTCCGACCACTACACTATCCTTGGTTATTTCTTTTGCATACTGATAGTTGTTGGTTTGTCCGACAACAAAGTCATCAAATTGCACGATCAGGACCTGATCGGGTTCATTTATATTTTCATCATCCAAACCAAAAAACCTGACAAACTCATTTTCACCATAGTGAAAAAGGTATTCATTCAATTGATCCTGGAAGAACTGCACGCTAAACTGATATTGGAATGTCGGAACAGGAACCTGATCGACCTTTACTTTTAAAGTAGCGGCCCATTTGGATTCTTCCATTTTCATGTCGACATCCCTGTATGTTGCCAGGTACGATTTAGCCTGGGCAAAGTGACCATAAGCTTCTTTTGCACTTTCCCGGGTTCCAAAGTTCAGGGCCTGCATACCTGCCTCATACCTTTCTTCGGCGGCTCTTTCCCTAAACATTGTCAATTCCGAAAAATAGCTTTTTGGATTGGGAATGACATTAAGAGCGCCGGGACATCTCTGGATTTCATCGTACATGCGGTTTAACACCTGGTAGCTGTCATATATTTTACCATACTTAAAAGGTGCATCGGATGCCTGGACATTTCTGATGATCCCCTCATGATAATTGACAGCTAATGGATAAGCTTCAGATAGTGTTTCTACGGATTTTTTGTGATCCGGATTTTTCCTAAGCCTGTCCACACTTTGCATAACTGCGGAATAATAATTCCCATTTTCAAATGCCTTCTTTCCCGAAGAACAGGAAAGAATGATCACAGAAAAAAATATTCCCACACCATAATTAACAAGTCGCCTCATAGTTGTAAAAATTGTTTGCTTCAAATTTACCAAATTATGTGCCTAAATAAACAGAGAGGTAATATATCGCGAAAAACTAAAGATTTTGTAAAGACCTAGTTGTAAGGATTTTATGAAACGGTTTCTTCTGCCTGGAGCTGCTTTTCGTAAAGCTCTTTGTAAACACCATTTAAAGCCATGAGCGATTCATTTGTGCCTTTTTCAACTATCTCACCATCATCAATTACGATGATCTTATCCGCGAGTTTAGCAGAGGAAACCCTGTGACTGATAATAACTGTCGTCCGGTCTTTCATGATCTTTTTCAGGCTGTTAAGAATGGTGTTTTCAGTCTTCGTATCGACAGCAGAAAGGCAGTCATCCAATATCAATATTTTTGGCTCCCGGACGATTGCTCTGGCAATGGATAATCGTTGTTTTTGTCCTCCGGAAAGTGTTATCCCACGCTCACCTAGTATGGTGTTAAATCCATCCGGAAAATGCCTGATGTTATTATAAAGGTCGGCATCATTGGCCGCCTGCTTGATTTTGTCAAATTCCAAGACATCGCTACCAAAGGCTATGTTGTTGGAAATAGTGTCAGAGAACAAAAATACATCCTGGGGCACATACCCGATCTGAGACCGGATGTACGAAGGTTTATATTTCCTGATATCCATTCCGTCGATCAATAGTTCCCCTTCCGTTGCATCAAACATACGGCAGATGATGTTGGCAATGGTACTTTTTCCCGATCCTGTTGTCCCGATGATGGCTAATGATTCTCCTTCATTCACGGAAAAAGACATATTTTTCAGCGCCGTAATTCCTGAGTCTTGATAATGATAGCTGACATTTCTGAATTCCAACTTTCCTTTGACAGATTCTACAAGGTTTTCCTTTGACGTAATGTCATTTTCTACTTTCAGAAATTCATTAATCCTTTTTTGGGAGGCCGCTGCGCTTTGAACAATACTTGTTACCCAACCGAGTGAAGTCACTGGCCATGTCAATAAATTGACGTAAAGGACGAATTCCGCGATGTTTCCCAATGTAATATTTCCCTTGATAACTTCCGTGCCACCTACATAGATGGTGAGAATGGTGCTGAGACCTATTAATGCCATAATCAGCGGGAAAAACATGGCATTGACCCTTGTTAGCTTGAGGCTCTTTTCCTTGTAGTCAATGCTTTCCGTTTCAAAATTTTTAAGTGAATCATTCTCCCTGGCAAATGATTTTAAAACGCGGATTCCGGAAAAGGCTTCCTGGACAAATGTAGAGAGATCGGACAATTTTTTCTGAATAGCCTCAGAACGCTGGTTGATAATATTGTTAACAAAGTAGATGCTCAGTGAAAGTATGGGCAGGGGTAGCAGGGCATAAAATGTCAGTTTGACATTGATGCTGAACATGATGGGGATCAGCATGGCAAACAAGATGATCATGTTCAATCCATACATCATGGCCGGGCCGATATACATCCTCACCTTGCTCACATCTTCTGAGATCCTGGCTATCAAATCACCAGTATTATTCCTTCGGTAAAAGCTCAGGGGAAGGGTTTGGTAGTGGAAGTAAATTTCATTCTTCAGATCATACTCGATATGCCTGGACATGACAATAATAGTTTGTCTGACGAGAAAGAGGAACAATCCACGGATGATCGCAAAAACGAGGATCAGAATGCCATAAAGCATGATGCTACTATCGATAAAGGAATTAAAAACCGTCTGTATTTCGAGACCCTGAAGGGATTGATGGATCTTAAAATTTTCCTGCACGAGATCCAGCGCATGCCTGACCAATTGAGCTGGAATGATCTGAAAGACATTGGACAGTGCCAGAAAAATTATCCCAAGAATAAGGTGGTATTTATACTTTAAAAAATATTTATTTAAATGGCTTAATTCTTTCACAGAATCATTAAAACGTTTGATGAAATAAATAGTTTGTGAGCTTGCTGAATTAAAATGGAATTATCTGCAAAATATACTATTTTTGCCCAGAAGTTTTTAATAAGTCAGCTTGCTGATGTGCAAATCTAAACAAAGCAATTAAAAACGATAATAAAAATTTGATGGTAGGAGCGAACGAAGCTACAATTTCGCAGGAGAAAGCAACATTTGAGTTGTTAACTCAAATGGGGCATGAACAGCTTGTTTTCTGCAACGATGAAAACACAGGTCTGAAGGCCATAATTGGTATTCACAATACGGTTTTGGGCCCTTCACTGGGAGGTACACGCATGTGGAACTACACCTCCGAGCACGAAGCAATCAGGGATGTTTTAAGACTTTCACGGGGGATGACCTTCAAGGCTTCCATTTCAGGATTGAATTTGGGAGGAGGGAAAGCTGTGATTATCGGTGATGCATCCACCATGAAAACAGAAGCTTTGCTAAGAAGGTTCGGGAAGTTTGTCGAGAGTCTGAATGGCAAATACGTAACAGCTGAAGATGTGAACATGTCACCCCGGGACATGGAATACATCCGAATGGAAACCCGGCATGTTTCAGGTCTTTCGGAATCCATTGGCGGTGGTGGGGATCCATCACCGGTTACGGCCTATGGAGTTTATGTGGGCATGAAAGCGTGTGCCAAAAAAGTCTATGGTAGTGACAATTTAAAAGGCAAAAAGATATTAATCCAGGGAGTTGGAAATGTCGGTAAGAGCTTATGCGAGCTGCTGGCAAAGGATGGAGCAATCTTGTATGTTTCTGACATATTTCCGGAAAGAGTAAAAGAAGTATGCAACACATACAAAGCTACATCGTTGGAAAACGGAGATATTTTTAATGCAGATATCGATATTTATTCTCCATGCGCACTCGGCGCAACCATTAACGATGACTCCATCGACCTGCTCAGGTGTGACATTGTGGCCGGGGCAGCGAATAACCAGTTGGAGGATGAAGTGAAACATGGAGATATGCTATTGAAAAAAGGAATTCTTTATGCTCCTGATTTTCTGATCAATGCGGGTGGCTTGATCAACGTGGGGATTGATTACCTGGGAGGATGGAGCAAGCAAAGAGTTTATGCTAAAGTAGAGCAGATCTATGATACTACCCTGAGCATCTTGAATAAGTCTCAAAAGGAAAATATCAATACACAGAAAGCCGCAATAGCCCTGGCAACGAAAAGAATCAATGATATTGGTAAAGTAAAACTACCTTTGTAATTTAAGAAAATCGTTCTTTGATAATTTATTTTAATGGTAAACAGAAGAGTATTAAGAATAAAAGCTGTAAAAAACCTCTACGCTTATGAGAATTGTAAGTTGGCTAACCTGGAACTAGCCAGGGAAAAAATTCAGCAGGATTTCGCCCATGACTTAAATTCGATGGAGCCTTATGATGTTCAAAAGATGAACGAATTAAAAGCAGCAGCTATCCTACGTTTTAACGATCATTTCAAGGCTGAGAAAAAAAGCGAAAAAGCTTCCCCGGAAGTCGAAGAGTCCTTCCAGAATGCAATCAAATATTATAAGAAATTAATTGACGAGGATTTTAAACGAATCAAAAAAAGTTTGTCCTCGGATTTTGACAAGATCAAAGAAAATCAGGTTTTGATCTGGAAACTGGTCGATGAATTTGCCAAGCAGAATCGTCGGCTGGTGATGGAAAAGGTTTCTTTGTCAGAAAAGTTTGGACAGGAATCTTCCACCACCATGCCCTTGTATAGTAATAAAGTTTTGTCCAAAATTCTCTCAACACCAGAGGTAGAAAATGAAATAACAAGGGAAAAGTCCAGCTGGGCGAATGATGAAGATAAAATCTGGGATTGGTATAAGAATATTGTCCGGAAACAGCCATTTTTTGATCAATACCTAAAAAACAATGAGCCAAATGAAGAAGATGATTTTCAGGCGATAGATGAGATCATTCGAAAACTCATTTTTAAGAACGAAGTGATCGAGACTTATTTTGAAGAACGGGATCTGAACTGGACGGAAAACAAGCAGATTGTCAGAAGTCTGGTTTTGAAAACATTAAAATCCTTTCAGGAACCTGAAGGAATTGTATTTCCGCCTTTATCTTACAACTGGGAGGAAGACCTTGATTATTACATGGAATTGTTTTCAAATTCAGTTACAGAGAACGATTATTATGAAAATCTGATTGAAAAAAAGGTAAAAAACTGGAAGATAGATAGGTTAGCATCACTCGATAAAGTAATTTTAAAGGCTGCAATCTGTGAAATGATTACTTTTGCCAGCATACCAGTTAAAGTAACCATAAACGAGTTTATTGAAATATCAAAGACGTACAGTACACCGAAGAGTAAGAAATTCGTTAACGGTTTATTGGACGCAATTTCAGAAGATTTAATAAATTCGGGCGAAATTAAAAAAAGCGGCAGGGGTTTAATAGATTCAAAATAATTGTAAAATGGCACGAACCACTAATACACTTTTAGCATTTTTGACAGGCGCCTCGGTTGGCGCCATTCTGGGTATATTGTACGCTCCTGATAAAGGTTCAAATACCAGGGACAAGCTGACGTATTTACTTGATAAATATAAAAACAAGCTGGAGGAACTGATCAATGAATTGATCGAAGGAGAGAATGAATTTATGAGTGAAGCAAAAACAGAGGGAAACCGGGTCATCACAGACACCAAGGAAAAGGCTGAAAAGCTTTTGGAAGATGTCGATGAATTGATCGGACAAATTAAAAAGGGTAATTAATTAGTTTATATAAAGAGAACATCATGAAAATGAAAAATTATTTCTTGGGATTATTAGCAATGGCTTTTATTGTATCCTCTTGCAGCGATTCGCGGATGGAGCAGAGAGTAAAAAGCCTGGAAGAAAGAGTAGCGCAGCTGGAGAAAGGAAATAATACAGCAAGCAGAGGAACTTCATTGGAAACAAATTTGGTTTCTGAAGAAACGCCATCTAACCCGGACGGTAAAGTACCTGAATTCAAATTTGAAGAAACAATGTATGAATTCGGAACCGTTAATGAAGGGGATATGGTCAATCATACATTTACATTTACTAACTCAGGCGAAGCACCTTTAATTATTAAAAATGCAGTTGCTTCCTGTGGTTGTACGGTACCTAACTGGCCAAAAGAACCTATTGCTCCGGGCGAAACCGGAGAGATTGAAGTAAATTTCAATAGCCAGGGAAAACCCAATCAGCAGACAAAAACGATTACCATTACTGCTAATACGGAACCTACCATTACCAAATTGACCATCAAAGGTATGGTTACACCAAAAGGCAGTTAATCACTGAAAACAATTAATGATAAATAAACAATTATGTTAAACGAGATTTTTTTACAGGCACAACCTGCCAGCGATGGTATGGGTGGATATGGGAATTTTATTTTAATAGGTGGTGTCATCATTATCTTTTACTTCTTTTTCATCCGTCCTCAGCAAAAAAAGCAAAAGGATCAAAAAAAGTTTATTGAGGAAATAAAGAAAGGCGATCAGGTTGTAACGATTGGTGGTATCCATGGCAAGGTTTTCTCTGTGGCCGATGATACAATTGTTGTTGAAGTGGATAAAAGCACGAAGCTGACCATGGAAAAAACAGCCATTTCTCTTGAAGCCAGCAAAAAATCTGAAACAAAAAAATAGAAGTATTTTGATTTGAGCCAATCTAAAGAAATACTGAAATTATTGAGGGGCCTTAGGGCCTCTTTTGATAAAAGAAATGCCAAGGTAATTCTGTTATGTTTTATTTTGGCATTTGTTTTTTGGTTCTTCAATTCGTTGAACAAGGATTATTCTACCAGGATGGATTTTCCGATCACATTTGATTACAACAAAGACAGCCTGGTAAGTGTGCATAGTCTTCCTTCAAGAGTTTCTCTTAACGTGACGGGAGGTGGTTGGAATTTGTTAAAAAGGTCTTTGGGTTTTTCAGGAAGCCCAATTCAAATTGATCTTGAAAACCCCATTGCCCAGAAATTCCTCACACAATACAATTTACTCAACATAGCTACCGATCAGCTTGAAGATATTGAGGTGAATTTTGTCATTAACGATACCATTTATTTTGATATTGAGCCAAAAATTTCGTCAAAATTAAAAGTCAGGATAGATACTACCACCATTCAGCTGGCTGATAATTATGAAATGATTTCGGAAATTTCCGTCCAGCCGGATAGTGTGGAAATTACCGGCCCGGAATCCATCGTTAACAATTTAAATGGTGTAGTTACCCTCAACCTTTTGGAAACAGAGATTGATGATAATATTTCTGAACAGATTTCAGTAACCAATCAGCTGGAAGGGCCCATTAGCAGCAGCCCGGATGAAGTTACTGTTTCTTTTCAGGTCGAGGAGTTTGAAACTGTGGAAACCAGGTTGAGAATAGAAAGAAAAAATTTCCCTGGCAATTCCGTTTTTCTTATGTCAAAAGGGCTGACTGACGCCACTGTTTACCTGCCAGCTTCACGGGTCGAAAATCTGGATACAGCTAAAATATCTGTCATAGCTGACTACAATAAGTTAAATGCCAATGATTCAACTATTGAGATCCAGCTTGTGAAAAAGCCCGGTTTTATCAAAAAGATAGACATACCCGATCGGGTTGTAAAAATTATTTATCAATAAGATTATGCTGAAAGTAGGTATTACGGGAGGTATTGGATCTGGCAAATCCGTTGTTTGCCGGATTTTGAGTATTCTCAATGTCCCCGTCTATGATGCAGATAATCGTGCTAAAATCCTCATGAATAGTAATCAGCATCTGATTACCCAGGTGAAGACAGAATTCGGAGAAGAAGCATATTTATCAAATGGAGAGCTCAATCGTACGGTCCTTGCAGGCAAAGTCTTTGATAACCCCGAAAAGCTGGAAAAACTTAACTCATTTGTCCATCCTGCCGTTCGCGAAGATTTTCATGCCTGGAGTAAGCTTCAGGCAAGTAAATATGTAGTCAAAGAGGCAGCGCTGTTGATTGAGACAGGTTCTTATAAAGAGCTGGATAAATTAATTCTGGTGAAGGCCCCCTATTCCATCAAACTTGAAAGGATATTACGACGAGATGACCATCGAAATGAAGACCAGGTAAAGTCAATCATGGAGCGGCAAATGAAAGATGAGGAAAAGGAAAAATGTGCAGATTTTATCATAAATAATGACGAAAGTCATCCTATACTATCACAAGTGTTGCAAATTCACGCCGAATTGGAACAAAAAGCGTTACATTGATTATCATAGCTTTTGCACCTAATGCCCATGTCATTCGGAAATGAACAACATATTGGCCATCAACTTCAGCGTGACCATTTGTTTCAAGAAGAGCTTCTTCCACACGCTGCTGCCATTTATAACTTTGCCTTACGACTTTCCCTTGATGAGGATGAAGCCAAAGATCTTGTTCAGGAAACCTACTTTAAAGCTTATAAATTTATTGACTCTTTCCACAAAGGTACAAATGCGAAGGCATGGCTTTACAGGATCCTGAAAAACAACTTTATTAATGAGTACAGGAAGAAGATTAAAGAGCCTACCAAAATTGATTACCAGGATGTGGAAAGTGTATATAATTCTGATGAACCTCAGGAAACTTTTACAGGCAGTATTGCTGTTTATCCATTTAAGGAGGCTATTGGCGATGAGGTTTCAAAGGCATTGAATTCGCTTCCAATAGACTTTAAAATTGTTATTATTTTATGCGATCTGGAAGAGTTTACCTATGAAGAAATGTCTAAAATTCTTGATATTCCAATTGGAACGGTCCGGTCGAGACTTCACAGAGCGAGAAACATATTGAGAAATAAATTGCTGCAATATGCCAAATCAAAAGGATTTAAACGTGAACTTAAATGAAACAAGATATACCAGGCCATTGCAAAGATAAATTTTTTGAATGCCCTTCCGGGTTTGACAAGACAGAAAGAAAAGAGCTGCTGCAAAAAATTGTCGACGGCCAGGCAAGTAATTCTGAAGAAACCTATTTTTATGAGACCCTGGATAATTGTAGCCTGTGTGTTTGCAAAGATCTCTGTAGCCAGCATCTGGAAATAAAATCCATTCTTAAAGCTAAATTATTTTACAAACCCATTCCAAATGGTTTAATTGAGGAGATAAAAGAAAGAATCAGCGGATCAATCTAATTAAATGAATAAAGGCAAAGCATTTATTTTTTCGGCTCCTTCGGGTTCAGGAAAAACTACGATTGTCCGGCACCTGTTGGACAATTTTTCTTACTTAGGATTTTCCATTTCAGCTACTACCAGATCCCCAAGAACAGGAGAGAAGGATGGAGAACATTATCACTTTTTGAGTGTGGATGACTTTACGCAAAAAATCGAAGCGAAAGCATTTATAGAATGGGAGCAGGTTTACGAAGGGCTTTATTACGGAACGCTGATCTCCGAGGTTGAAAAGCTCTGGTCAGAAGGAAAGCATGTGTTATTTGACGTAGATGTTGTTGGTGGGTTAAATTTGAAAAAGTATTTTGGCGATAGAGGATTAGCCGTATTTGTAAAAGTGCCGGATACTACTGAATTGGAAAAAAGACTGCGCGAAAGGAAAACGGAAAGCGAGGAAAACATTAAAAAGCGCCTTGAAAGGTTTGAATATGAATTAGGCTTTGAGGATCAATTTGACGTAACCCTTATTAATGATAAGCTGGGTGAGACCGTGAAAGAGGCTGAGTCAATGGTTCTTAACTTCATAAATAAGTAATACATGACAATTGGTTTGTTCTTCGGTTCTTTTAATCCCATCCATATCGGTCATTTGATTATTGCCCAGACCGTATTGGATGACGCAAAGATCGATGAAGTCTGGTTCATCGTTTCTCCCAAAAATCCTCTAAAAGATAGTAACACACTCATTCATCATTTTGACAGGATAGATATGGTGGAGTTAGCAATTGAGGGCAATGACCGGTTCAAAGCCAGTGATATCGAATTCAATTTGCCTCTGCCCAGCTATACAGTCGATACCTTGACCTACATTTCCGAAAAGCATTCGAATAATGAATATAAATTGATCATTGGGGAAGATAATCTGGAATCTTTTCACAAGTGGAAAAACCATGAGGTTATCCTTAAAAACTACGGGCTACTGGTTTATTCAAGGATCAATTCAGATGGAAATAAATACAAAGAACATCCGGGTGTGGAATATATTGATGCCCCTTTAGTGAATATATCTGCTACCTATATCCGAAAAAAAATCCGACAACAAAAATCAATCAAATATCTTGTGCCGGAAAAAGTAGAGCAATTTATCAATGAAAGAAAATTATACATTTAGACATGCATAATTTCACCTTCTTTTTTCTCAACTAATTCATCTATTTTTTGAACATAGCTATCAGTAAGCTCCTGGATCCGTTGTTCCGCTTTTTTAACTTCATCCTCTGACACATGCTCTTTCAATAATTTTTTTAAATGGTCATTAGCATCCTTTCGCACATTCCTGACGCTGATCTTTCCATTTTCTCCTTCATGCTTTACCTGCTTTACAAGATTGGTCCTTCTTTCTTCTGTCAATGGCGGTATGTTGAGCCTTACCAGTTCACCGTCATTTTGAGGATTCAATCCAAGATCGCTGTTGATGATCGCCTTTTCTATTTCTCCAACCAGTGATTTCTCCCAGGGTTTGATAACCAAAGTCCTTGCATCAGGGGAGTTTACACTGGCAACCTGGTTTAAAGGTGTAGGATTTCCATAATACTCAATACTCAGGCCATCCAACATACTTGGCATGGCGCGTCCGGCTCTGATTTTAGCCAGTTCATGTGACACATGTTTAACAGATTTATCCATGTGTTCCTTGGCTTCTTCGATATATAGTTCTATTTCTTCCATAATTAGTTGGTATTTTCTTAATGTACAAGTGTCCCTACTTCCTCCCCTTCTATAATCTTGAGTAGATTTCCTGGTTTGTTCATATCAAAAACAATGATTGGCAGATTGTTTTCCTGGCAAAGTGTAAACGCCGTCATGTCCATCACATTTAGCCCTTTTTTATACACATCCTGAAAAGTGATGTTGGAATATTTGGTAGCGTTCGGGTCCTTTTCCGGATCTGCTGTGTATACTCCATCAACCCTTGTACCTTTTAACACTACATCCGCTTCGATCTCGATTGCCCTCAATGATGCCGCAGAGTCTGTTGTAAAATAAGGGTTGCCGGTTCCGGCGCCGAAAATAACGATTCTGCCTTTTTCAAGGTGGCGAATGGCTCTTCTTCTGATGAATTGTTCGCACACCTGGTCGATTTTAATTCCACTCATCAACCGGGTATAGAGACCGTCTTGTTCCAGGGCACTTTGAAGCGCCATGGCATTGATCACCGTGGCAAGCATTCCCATGTAATCACCCTGCACCCTGTCAATGCCAACATTTTCTGATTGCACTCCTCTGAAGATGTTTCCTCCACCAATGACAATAGCAATTTCAGTATCTTTCTCTTTTACCTTTTTTATCTCATTTGTGTACTGCTCTAATCTTAGTGAATCGATGCCATATTGTTTGGATCCCATTAAAGCTTCACCACTGAGTTTGAGTAAAATCCTCTTGTATTTCATATCGCTGCTATTGATTAGGCAAATATAATACTGTCGAGTGTTTTACATAAAAAATTATTAAAATTGAATCAAAACTTTTCCCTTTTCGACCTGTTGCTCTTCTTTCACATCAATTCTTTCGATTTTTCCGTCCTCAGATGCTTTGATGACATTTTCCATTTTCATGGCATTCAGGATGATCAGGGGAGTATTCTTTTTAATTTCATCTCCTTCTTTGACTAATATTTTTTGAATTAACCCGGGCATGGGCGAGATGACAGCTTTGGTTTGAGCCTCAGAGGGATTGGCCATTTGTATAAAATGTCTGAACTGATCCCGGACATCTTTTACCGAGCATTCAAACGTATGATCTCCAATTTTTAGTTTAAGGAGGTTATTTTTCTGATCCAGGTCTAAGATTTTAGCTGAGATGGATTGATCCTCTACAATAATATGATATTCATTTTGGTTAATATCTTTGATGTCTATATCAATTCGTTGATCATTCAGATAAAATTGATTGTCTTTTACTGACACATTGTACTCCGAACCATCGATTTCAACCTTTCTCATAAATGTTTTATTAAGTAATTAAATATAAGTTATTTTGCGCAACTTAGAATATCATCGATTTATTATGAAAATATTGAACAGAGTATTATGCGTGGGGATCGGCATTTATTTATTTTCATCCTGCACATCAACCAAAACCATTCCTGACCAAACAACCATTGAAACGATAGAGATTGAACAACCTGTTGAACCAACAGTAGAACAAATATTGGTCAAGCAGGAGCCCAGAATTTATCGTGCCGAAAAAACTAAATATTTTGACCTTGTTCATACAAAACTCGAAGTTTCTTTCGACTGGGAGAACAGGTATTTATTTGGTAAAGCTACTGTTCAATTAAAGCCGCATTTTTACTCTCGAGGTAAACTGACACTCGATGCCAAGGGTTTTGATCTGCACAAAGTTCAGCTTGTCAATGGAGATTCAATAAGCGACTTGTCCTATAAATATGATGGAAATATAATCGATATTGAGCTGGATCGCGAATACAGCAGAAATGATATTGTTACAATTTTCATTGATTACACCGCAAAGACTTACGAGTTGCAGGTAGGAGGTAGTGAAGCCATCACAGAAGACCGCGGTTTGTATTTTATCAATCACGATGGAAAAGAGGAAGGCAAGCCACAACAAATCTGGACACAGGGTGAAACAGAAGCTAATTCCTGTTGGTTTCCAACCATAGATGCCCCTAATCAAAAGACAACACAGGAAATTTATATAACTGTAGAAGATAGATTTAAAACCCTTTCCAATGGTGAATTGATTTATTCGCAACTGAATGAAGATGGCTCACGAACTGACTACTGGAAAATGGATAAACCACATGCTCCATATTTATTTATGATGGCAATCGGGGAGTTTGCGATAGTAGAAGATGAGTGGAACGAAAAGTTGGTCAGCTACTACGTTGAGCCTGAGTATGGTCCTTATGCAAAGGATATATTTGGTAGCACACCAGAGATGATGACTTTCTTCAGTGAATTGCTAGACTATCCTTTTCCGTGGAACAAATACTCTCAGGTTGTTGTAAGAGATTATGTGAGCGGCGCAATGGAAAATACTACAGCCTCTCTTTACATGGACGAACTTCAAATGACAAAGAGAGAAATGCTGGATGGGGATTATGAGGATATCATAGCACATGAACTCATGCATCAATGGTTTGGAGATCTTGTAACCTGTGAATCCTGGTCAAATCTGACTCTCAACGAAGGTTTTGCATCCTACGGAGAATATTTATGGATAGAGCACAACGAAGAAAAAGCGGATGCTGAATATAAACTATACGAAGAATTAGATGCCTACCTGAGTGAGGCAGAGGAAAAGAAGGTCGACCTTGTACGGTTTTATTATGATGATAGAGAAGACATGTTTGATAACCACTCTTATGCAAAAGGGGGATTGATCCTTCATATGTTGCGCGATTATCTGGGTGATGAAGCATTTTTCAAATCGCTTAATGTTTATTTAAAAAAGCATGAATATAAAGATGTGGAAGTTAATGACCTTCGGCTGGCATTTGAAGAAGTATCTGGTGAAGACATGAACTGGTTTTTTAACCAATGGTTTTTAGCAAAGGGACATCCACAATTGGAGGTTAGTCATACCTATATAGATAGTACAAATTTATTAACCATAGATGTCTGGCAAAAGCAGGACTCAATGGAATTTCCGATTTACCGGTTGCCAGTAGATGTTGAAATCCATAATAACGGAAAGGTTTTGAAGGAACTTGTCTTAATTGATTCATATCATAACCAGTTTGTCTACGAATTGGAGGAAAAACCGGACTTAGTTCTTGTTAACAGCGACCAGGATATTGTCGCCGAAGTAAGTCATTCTTTGTCAAAATCAGAATGGATTGTCCAGGCCTCTAAGGCGGGCAATGTGGTAGCAAGACTGAAAGCTTATGAGCATATATTATCAGATTCAACGGCCCAGGTTCAGAATGTATTCTATGAAGGGCTGAATGATCCGTTTAGTGAGATCCAGCGAATGTCCATTTCTTACGCGAGTGAAAATGCAGATACGTTAGTTCATGCATGGAAAGATGAATTGATGGACCTGGCACAAAACGCTGAAAGAACTGAAGTTCGGTCTGATGCACTTTATACCTTATTTGAGGTTTATGGTGAGAGTTTAACCGACATTTATGAGGAATCATTAAATGACTCCTCTTACCTGGTTTCCGGAACGGCTCTCTACGCTCTTCTGCAATCTTCTGAAACAGAAGCAGAGCCTTTGATTGAGAAGTTTATTAATGAAGAAAATGTCAATATTGTCTTGCCTCTCGCAAATTATTTTTTAATGTCTAGTGACACCACAAAATACGACTGGTACAAACATCAAATTAAAAGTGGTGAAACAGAGACACAATATTATTTATTAAGGATGGTAGGACAATACATGATGGGGCTTGAGAAAGAAAAGGTTGATGACGGGATCGACCTGCTGTTTAAATATGCAAGTGATGATTCGCGCTATTATATAAGAATTGCGGCTCTTCAAAGCCTGCAATTATTTGAAGAAAATATGAATGCAAAGGAGAAGCTTGCGGAGATAAAATCAAGTGAAAAAGATGAGCGCGTGCTGAGGTTTTTAAATTGATCAAATTCCCTCTGAAAAATTTTAATAACATTTTCATTTAAATATTTGAATAAATAGCAAAAGCGTATAATTTTGCAATCCATTTTCCCAAGGCGTGGGTAAAATGCATAAAAAATGGTCTTTGTTTTATAGAAGTAAGGGGAGATACCGAAGCGGTCAAACGGGGCAGACTGTAAATCTGTTGGCTCAGCCTTCGTAGGTTCGAATCCTGCTCTCCCCACTGCGCACACTGAAGCTTCAGCGAAAGTGTGCTATTGAATTTGGTGATTTAGTGATTTGGTGATTGACTTGTTTATTACCGTAACTGTAGTAGAGTCAAATCGAAAAATATACAAATCAATAATTCACTAAATACAAGCGGGCGTAGCTCAGTTGGTAGAGCGACAGCCTTCCAAGCTGTAGGTCGCGGGTTCGAGCCTCGTCGCCCGCTCTTTTTTTGTGATTTGGTGGTTGTTTAATTTTGTGATTTCTAAATTGCAAATCCGATGACTATCGGATCATATCACAAAATAAAATAATCAGCAAATCAGAAACTGGTTTGCCGATGTAGCTCAGGGGTAGAGTGCTTCCTTGGTAAGGAAGAGGTCATGGGTTCAAATCCCATCATTGGCTCAAATTAAATAGAAATAAAAACTTAGTATTAAATTTTAAGAGTTTTAAGACATGGCTAAAGAAACTTTTGATCGTTCGAAACCACACGTTAATATAGGAACTATCGGTCACGTTGACCATGGTAAGACTACATTGACTGCTGCTATCACCAAAGTACTAGCAGAAAAAGGCTTATCACAGGCAAGAGCATTTGACAGTATTGACAATGCTCCTGAAGAAAAAGAAAGAGGTATTACTATTAATACTGCTCACGTTGAATATGCAACTGAAAACAGACACTACGCGCACGTTGACTGTCCGGGTCACGCTGACTATGTGAAGAACATGGTTACGGGAGCTGCTCAGATGGACGGTGCAATCTTAGTTGTTGCTGCGACTGACGGTCCTATGCCTCAAACCAGGGAACACATCCTTCTTGCTCGTCAGGTTGGTGTGCCTGCAATTGTTGTCTTCATGAACAAAGTTGACCTTGTTGATGATGAGGAGCTTTTGGAACTTGTGGAAATGGAAGTAAGAGAATTGCTTAGCTTCTATGAGTTTCCTGGAGACGACATTCCTGTTATCCAGGGATCTGCACTAGGTGGATTGAACGGTGAAGAAAAATGGGTTGAGAAGATCATGGAGTTGATGAACGCTGTAGATGAATACATTCCTCTTCCTGAGCGTTTGATTGACAAAGATTTCTTGATGCCAATTGAAGACGTTTTCTCAATCACAGGTCGTGGTACAGTTGCTACCGGTAGAATCGAAAGAGGTGTAATCAACTCTGGTGATTCAGTTGACATCCTTGGTATGGGAGCTGAAAACCTTAAATCAACTGTTACTGGTGTTGAGATGTTCAGAAAGATCCTTGACAGAGGTGAAGCTGGTGATAACGTTGGATTACTTCTTAGAGGTATTGAAAAAACCGATATCAGAAGGGGTATGGTTAT
Organism: uncultured Cytophagales bacterium; assembly: GCA_913057175.1. Classification (GTDB taxonomy): domain Bacteria; phylum Bacteroidota; class Bacteroidia; order Cytophagales; family Cyclobacteriaceae; genus CAJXNP01. The sequence continues at coordinate 48,233 of CAJXNP010000012.1, read as the reverse complement.
CTGTAAACCAGGAAGCGTTACTCCTCACCAACACTTTAAGGCAGAGGTTTACGTGCTTTCAAAAGAAGAAGGTGGAAGACACACTCCATTTTTCAATAAATACAGACCACAATTCTATTTGAGAACAACAGACGTTACAGGCGAGATCACTCTACCTTCTGGTGTAGAGATGGTGATGCCAGGTGATAATGTTACCATCGAAGTTCAACTAATCAACAAAGTTGCAATGGAAAAAGGATTGCGATTTGCAATCAGAGAAGGTGGTAGAACCGTAGGTGCTGGTCAGGTTACTGAAATTCTGGATTAGAATAAAATTTATCATATAACGCGCTCTTGATTTTTTAGTCAGGAGCGCTTTTGTTTCTATAATTTTATTTCGTAACTTTGCAGGCCATTTTGATACGGGTGTAGCTCAATTGGTAGAGTAGCGGTCTCCAAAACCGTTGGCTGAGGGTTCGAGTCCTTCCACCCGTGCTAAGGAGATAATATGAATAAGATAGTTAGCTATATACGAGAAGCTTTCGTGGAATTATCAACGAAAGTAACATGGCCAAAGTTTTCAGAATTGCAAAACAGCACCATTTTGGTACTTGTTGCTTCTTTAATCTTCGCTATGGTCATATTCGGAATTGACAAAACATTAGAATTTGGGTTTACTTGGTTTTACAATAATTTCTAAACCTAAATACAAACTATGAGTGATTTAAAGTGGTACGTAATCAGGGTAATTAGTGGTCAGGAAAAAAAGGTGAAAACCTATCTTGAAAACGAAGTTGCCAGGCAGAAACTGGAGAACTGGATTCCTCAGATCCTGATACCTTCTGAAAAGGTATATGAGATGAGGAACGGAAAAAAGAGGATCAGAGAGAGAAACTTTTTTCCGGGTTATGTTCTGATCTCTGCTGATTTGTCCCACGGTGAAGCTACTCACGTTGTCAATAGTATTCCGGGAGTGATTGGATTTTTAGGAAACAACAGCGCCGGAACATCAAAAACACCTGTTCCCCTTCGCCAGACTGAAATCAACAGAATATTGGGTAAAGTTGACGAAGCAGAGGAACTAAATGAAAGCATGGATACCAGCTACATTGTTGGTGAGAGCGTGAAAGTAATGGATGGTCCGTTCAGCGGATTTACCGGAACAGTGGAAGAGGTTTTTGATGAGAAAAAGAAACTGAATGTCATGGTAAAAATATTCGGTCGGAATACACCGGTCGAATTGAATTATATGCAAGTAGAAAAACAAGATTGAGTAATTAGAGAATAAAATGGCAAAGGAAATAGAAGGTTACTTAAAGCTTCAGGTAAGAGGAGGTTCAGCGAATCCGTCTCCTCCTGTTGGACCGGCTCTTGGTAGTAAAGGTCTGAATATTATGGAGTTTTGCAAGCAGTTTAATGCCAGATCACAGGACAAGCCAGGTCAATTGTTGCCGGTTTTAGTAACAATTTATAAAGATAAATCATTTGACTTTGTCATTAAGACTCCTCCTGCGGCGGTATTGCTAACTGAAGCAGCAAAGATTAAAAAAGGATCTTCAGAGCCCAACAGAAGTAAAGTTGGATCGGTGACCTGGGATCAGGTTAAGACAATAGCAGAGACAAAAATGCAGGATTTAAATGCCTTTACGGTTGAATCAGCTATGAGAATGGTAGCCGGTACGGCAAGAAGTATGGGACTTCGGGTAAAAGGTTCAGCTCCCTGGAACAATTAAGATTTTGAAAAATGGCTAAGCTCACAAAAAGACAAAAAGAAATAGCAGAGAAATTTGATCTTGATAAAGAATATTCTCTTCAAGATGCTTCAAAAATGTTAAAGGATATCACTTTTACAAAATTTGATGCATCTGTTGATATTGACATTCGTTTGGGTGTTGATCCGAGAAAATCAGATCAAATGGTAAGAGGAGTCGTGGCACTACCACATGGAACCGGTAAAGAAGTTCGTGTTTTGGTACTTTGCACTCCTGACAAAGAGCAAGAGGCTAAGGATGCCGGAGCGGACTATGTAGGTCTGGATGATATGATCCAGAAGATCGAAGGTGGTTGGTTAGATTTTGATGTAATCATTACCATGCCAACCGTTATGGCTAAAGTTGGGAAGCTGGGAAGATTTTTAGGTCCAAGAGGTTTGATGCCTAACCCAAAAGCAGGTACGGTTACATTGGAAGTTGGAAAAGCAGTTGGTGAGGTTAAATCCGGTAAAATAGATTTCAAAGTAGATAAATTCGGAATCATTCATGCCAGCATTGGAAAAGCTTCTTTCACTCCTGAAAAGATAGCTGAGAATGCAAACGAAGTAATCAAGACGATTTCAAAATTGAAGCCTGCTTCCTCAAAGGGGACTTATTTCAAAAGCATTTATCTATCCAGTACCATGAGCCCAGGCGTAGCAATTGACAAGAGTAGCATTTCGAGTATATAATTAAGACAATGACGAAGCAAGAAAAAACTCAGGTAATCGAAGAATTATTAGAAAACTTTAACAACAATAGTTATTTCTACGTAACTGATGCTTCTGGAATGTCAGTTGCTCAGATCAATGATTTTCGACGATTATGTTATAAAAGAGGTGTTAAGTACTCCGTTGTAAAAAACTCTTTGGTGAAAAAAGCCCTGGAGCAATTGGAAACAGACTATTCACCATTTAATGAAGCAGTATTAAAAGGATTCACAGGAATCTTGTTTTCTCCTGAAAGCAGCAATATTCCTGCGAAAATCATAAAAGAATACAGAAAGCAAGCTGGAATTGAAAAGCCGTTATTGAAGGGTGCTTCCATCGATACCGATCTCTTTATTGGCGAGAATCAGCTAGATGCATTAAGCAGTCTTAAATCTAAGACAGAGCTTATCGCGGATGTTATTGCTTTACTTCAATCTCCAGCCAAAAATGTTGTTTCTTCGTTACAAAGTGGACAACATCTGCTGGCAGGAATAGTAAAGACGCTTTCTGAAAGAGAGTAATATTTTAACTAGAAATTAATTAAATTTAAAAAATGGCAGACTTAAAAGAATTCGCAGAACAGCTGGTTAATCTATCTGTTAAGGAAGTAAACGAACTAGCTGAGATTCTTAAAACTGAATATGGAATTGAACCAGCTGCAGCAGCCGCTCCGGTAGCAGTAGCAGGTGGCGCAGCCGGTGGAGATGATGGTGCAGCAGAAGAAAAATCTAGCTTTGATGTAATCCTAAAAGCAGCAGGTCCTAACAAACTGAAAGTTGTAAAAGCAGTGAAGGAATTGACTGGATTAGGCTTGAAAGAAGCAAAAGAACTAGTTGACACTGCTCCAAAACCAGTTAAAGAAGGAATCGCAAAAGATGAAGCAGAAGGTCTTAAGAAAGATCTTGAAGAAGCAGGAGCTGAAGTAGAACTTAAATAAATTTGACAGCAAATATTAAAATTTGCAAGATATTTGGCCTGGCCCCAAACCAATTTGGCGTCAGGTCTTTTCCTGTTTATACTCATTCCATTGATTAGTCTCTAATCAATAAATTATCACTTTAAAAAGCTAAAAACTTGGCTACATTGAAAACGACAGAAAGAAAGAATTTCGCCAGTATCAAAACGATCAGGGACTATCCTGATTTTTTGGATGTTCAATTAAAGTCTTTTAAAGACTTTTTTCAACTGGACACGCCAGCTGAGAAAAGAACAAATGAAGGTCTTTACAAAGTATTTTGTGAAAACTTTCCGATATCGGATAGTCGGGAAAATTTTGTTTTGGAATTTATCGATTATACGGTAGACCCACCAAAATATGATGTAGGTGAATGTGTTGACAGAGGGTTGACCTATTCTGTTCCATTAAAAGCAAAATTGCGATTGTCTTGCAACGACGAAGACAATGAAGATTTTGAGACAATTGAGCAAGAGGTATTTCTTGGGAATATTCCTTATATGACAGAAAAGGGTTCATTTGTCATCAATGGAGCTGAAAGAGTAATCGTTTCACAACTTCACAGATCGCCAGGTGTTTTCTTTGCTCAAAGTAAACATACCAACGGTACCATTTTATATTCTGCCAGAATTATTCCTTTCAAAGGTTCCTGGATAGAATTTGCGACCGATGTAAACAACGTCATGTATGCGTACATCGACCGTAAGAAGAAATTTCCTGTAACTACCCTTCTGCGATCTATCGGCTATGGATCCGATAAAGAAATTCTGGATCTTTTTGGTTTGTCAGAGGAAATTGAAGCAACGGAAAAGAACCTGAAAAAGGTTATCGGTAGAAAATTAGCTGCAAGGGTTCTTAAGACCTGGACGGAAGACTTTGTGGATGAGGATACAGGAGAGGTTGTTTCGATCGACAGAAACGAAGTACTTCTGGAAAGAGATTCTGTCGTAACAGAAGATGATGTTGAGACAATATTGGACTCTGGTTCAAAATCAATTATCGTCCATAGAGAGGATATCAACATTGCTGATTATCAAATTATCTATAATACCCTTCAAAAAGATAATTCAAACTCCGAAAAAGAAGCGGTTGAGCAAATCTACCGACAGTTGAGAAATACTGAGGCTCCTGATGAAGCAACTGCCAGGGAAATCATTCAAAACCTGTTTTTCAGTGATAAGCGATACGATCTTGGAGAAGTAGGAAGATATCGCATCAACAAAAAACTTGGCCTGGAAATAGAATCAGATGTTAAGGTTCTTACCAAGCCGGATATTTTAGAGATTGTAAAATACCTGATAGGTCTGATCAATTCAAAAGCTGTTGTGGATGATATCGATCACCTTAGTAATAGAAGGGTAAGAACGGTTGGCGAACAACTTTACAGCCAATTCGGTGTTGGTTTAGCAAGGATGGCAAGAACCATTAAAGAAAGAATGAACGTTAGGGACAATGAAGATTTCAAGCCTGTTGACCTGATCAATGCGAGAACTCTTTCATCTGTAATCAACTCATTCTTTGGAACCAACCAGCTTTCTCAGTTCATGGATCAAACTAATCCTTTAGCTGAAATCACACATAAGAGAAGAATGTCAGCTTTAGGACCAGGGGGTCTTTCCAGAGAAAGAGCAGGTTTTGAAGTAAGGGACGTTCACTACACTCACTACGGTAGACTGTGTACCATTGAGACACCTGAAGGTCCAAACATTGGTCTGATCTCATCACTTTGTGTTCACGCAAAAGTGAATGATATGGGATTCATTGAAACACCTTATCGAAATGCGAAAGAAGGTAAAGTAGATATGTCAGGTAATGTGATTTATCTGACCGCTGAGGAAGAAGATACTCACTATATCGCCCAGGCAAATGCCCCTCTTAGTGATGGTGGAAATTTTGTTAATGAAAAAGTTAAGGCTAGATATGAAGGTGATTTCCCTGTAATGGACAAGGAGAATATTACCTACATGGATATCGCACCAAACCAAATTGTATCGGTTGCTGCTTCACTGATTCCATTCCTGGAGCACGATGATGCAAACCGTGCATTGATGGGATCAAACATGCAGCGGCAGGCTGTACCGTTATTGAAACCACAGTCACCTATCGTTGGTACCGGTTTGGAAAAAAGAGTAGCGATGGATAGCCGGGCTCTCATCCTTGCGGAGAATGATGGAGTGATAGATTTCGTTGATGCAACCAAAATTGTAGTAAAATATGATTTATCTGATGATCAGGCTTTGACAAGCTTTAATGCAGAGATAAAAACATATGATTTAATCAAATTCAGAAGAACCAACCAGGATACTTGTATCAATATCAATCCGATCGTTAAGAAAGGTGATAAAGTTGCTAAAGGCCAGGTTTTGTGTGAAGGCTATGCTACAGAAGGCGGCGAATTGGCTTTGGGAAGAAACCTGAAAGTGGCCTTTATGCCGTGGCAAGGTTATAACTTTGAGGATGCTATAGTAATTTCAGAAAAGGTCGTCAGAGATGATATCTTTACTTCTTTACATATCGAAGAATTTGAGTTAGAAGTAAGGGATACGAAAAGAGGTGAAGAAGAATTGACTTCTGAAATCCCTAACGTTTCTGAGGAAGCGGTTAAAAATCTCGATGAAAATGGTATCATCAGAGTTGGTGCAGAAATTAAAGAAGGAGATATTTTAATTGGTAAGATCACTCCAAAAGGTGAAACTGACCCGACTCCTGAAGAAAAGTTACTTCGGGCTATATTCGGAGACAAGGCTGGTGACGTAAAAGATGCTTCTCTTAAAGCGCCCCCTTCATTAGATGGAGTTGTCATCGATACAAAACTTTTCTCAAGACCTAAAAAAGATAAGGAACTAAGGGCGCAAGCTAAAAAGCAGGTGGAAGCTCTTAAAAATAAATATTCTAATGACTTGCTGAAAATCAGGTCGCAGATGGTCGAAAAACTAGCGACTTTATTTGATGGAAAAGTAAGCAATGGGATTAAGCATAAATTCGGTGATGAACTAGTTAGCAAGGGAGTAAAAATCAATGCGAAAGTTATCGAAGAAAACTTATTCCCTGAAAAAAATGTTTACCGCGATGAAAGCAATTACAATGTTCCTGAAGAAGTTAACCTTATCGGTGATGTAATTCTTGACAATTGGACGGATGATGAGAAACTAAATGACTTATTGGTCACATTGGTTAAATCCTACAATAATAGGAGAAATGAGGTTGCGGGTAAGTTCAAGAGAGAGAGATTCACATTGGAAGTTGGCGATGAATTGCCTGCAGGTATCGTTCAATTAGCCAAAGTTTATGTAGCGAAGAAGAGAAAACTAAAAGTAGGGGATAAAATGGCAGGGCGACACGGTAACAAAGGTGTTGTCGCCAAGATTGTCCGCGAGGAGGATATGCCGTTTATGGAAGACGGAACTCCTGTTGATATTGTTCTAAACCCACTTGGTGTACCTTCGAGGATGAACATTGGACAGATTTATGAGACCGTACTAGGTTGGGCCGGAGAGAAATTAGGTAGAAAATATGCGACTCCGATTTTTGATGGAGCTTCTCTGGAAGAGGTTGAGAAAGAATTGAAAGAAGCAAAACTACCTAAACTAGGAAGAACATTCTTGTACGATGGTCTTTCAGGCGTTCGGTTTGATCAACCGGTAACCGTTGGTGTGATTTACATGCTTAAGCTTGGTCACCTGGTGGATGACAAGATGCACGCAAGGTCAATCGGACCATACTCACTGATTACACAGCAACCTCTTGGTGGTAAAGCACAATTTGGCGGGCAGAGATTTGGAGAAATGGAAGTTTGGGCACTGGAAGCTTTTGGCGCAGCCAATGTATTACAGGAAATGTTAACTGTAAAATCGGATGATGTTATCGGAAGGGCAAAGGCATACGAAGCTATTGTTAAAGGTGATAACATGATTAAGCCTAATATTCCAGAATCATTCAATGTTCTTGTTCACGAACTGAGAGGGTTAGCACTAGAAATTACTTTGGATTAAAATAATAAATGCCTTTACGGCCTAGATAAATAAAAATATTATGGCATTTAGAAAAAATAAAAAAATAAAAAGCGACTTCAATAACATCACCATTAGCCTTGCTTCACCGGAATCAATCCTGGAAAGCTCTCATGGTGAAGTTACTCAACCTGAGACCATCAATTACAGAACCTACAAGCCTGAAATGGGTGGATTGTTTTGTGAAAGGATTTTTGGTCCGGTAAAGGACTGGGAATGTCATTGCGGGAAATACAAAAGGATCCGATATAAGGGAATTATTTGTGACCGTTGTGGTGTGGAAGTCACTGAGAAAAAGGTAAGAAGGGAAAGGATGGGGCATATCGAGCTGGTAGTACCGGTAGCTCATATCTGGTATTTCCGTTCATTGCCAAATAAGATTGGTTACTTGCTTGGTTTACCAACTAAAAAACTTGATCAGATTATCTACTACGAGCGATATGTAGTTATCCAGGCTGGATTGAAAGAAGAGGATGGGATTAACCAAATGGATTTCCTTACGGAGGATGAATACCTGGATATTCTTGATAAACTACCAAGGGAGAATCAGCAGTTGGATGATGACAATCCTGACAAGTTTATCGCTAAGATGGGTGCAGAAGCGCTTGAAATGCTTCTATCCAGAATTGATCTGGATGATCTTTCATATAGCTTAAGGCACCAGGCAGCAACTGATACTTCACAACAAAGAAAAGCAGAAGCCTTGAAAAGGTTGAAGGTTGTGGAAGCATTCAGAGATGCCAGAACCAGGATAGAAAACAGACCGGAATGGATGGTAGTAAGGATGGTGCCGGTTATTCCACCTGAATTGAGACCATTGGTTCCTTTGGATGGTGGTAGATTTGCTACTTCTGATTTGAATGACCTTTACAGAAGGGTTATCATTCGAAATAACAGATTAAAAAGACTAATTGATATTAAAGCTCCTGAGGTTATTCTTCGAAACGAAAAGAGGATGCTTCAGGAAGCAGTTGATTCTTTATTTGACAATTCAAGAAAGGTCAATGCTGTAAGGTCGGATGGAAACAGGGCTTTGAAATCTTTAAGTGATATGCTTAAAGGAAAGCAAGGTCGATTCCGTCAAAACCTATTGGGTAAAAGAGTTGACTACTCTGGTCGATCTGTTATTGTCGTTGGACCTGAACTGAAAATGCATGAATGTGGTCTGCCAAAAAACATGGCGGCAGAACTTTATAAGCCATTCATCATCAGGAAGCTAATTGAAAGAGGAATCGTCAAGACAGTTAAGTCAGCTAAGAAAATTGTTGACAGGAAAGACCCTGTTGTTTGGGATATTCTGGAAAACGTACTGAAAGGCCACCCTGTATTACTTAACAGGGCTCCAACTCTTCACAGATTAGGTATTCAATCATTTCAGCCAAAATTGATTGAGGGTAAAGCGATTCAGTTACACCCATTAGCGTGTACTGCCTTTAACGCGGATTTTGACGGTGATCAAATGGCTGTTCACGTTCCACTAGGACAGGAGGCTATTTTGGAAGCGTCTCTTCTGATGTTATCATCTCATAATATCCTTAACCCGGCAAACGGAGCACCCATTGCCGTTCCTTCTCAGGATATGGTACTTGGTCTGTATTATGTTACCAAGGGTCGAAGAGGATCTGAAAAGGATCCCGTTCCAGGTGAAGGATTGACATTCTATTCTCCGCAGGAGGTAATCATTGCTTTGAATGAAGATAGGATTTCTAAGCACGCATTTATTAAATGTCGGGTAAAAGTAAGAAATGATAAAGGTGAGCTTGAATCTAAAGTTATAGAAACAGTAGCCGGAAGGGTATTATTTAATCAATTCATTCCGGAAGAAGTTGGTTATGTCAATGAATTATTGACTAAGAAAAAACTTCAGACCATTATTTCAGATGTGTTCAAAATTTCAGGAATGGCTCGAGCTGCTGCATTCCTTGATGATATCAAAGAACTTGGATTCCAATCAGCTTACAAAGGTGGGCTCTCGATGGGACTGGGTGATATCATTGTTCCTGCTGAGAAAGACGATTTGATTGTCAATGCCAAGGAAGAGGTTGATACAGTTTGGAATAACTATTACATGGGTCTGATCACCGATAACGAAAGGTATAACCAGGTTATTGATATCTGGACCAGGGTTAACTCTCAGATCACAGGTACATTGATGAAGCGTCTGGAAAATGATGATCAAGGGTTTAACTCGATTTATATGATGATGCACTCCGGAGCAAGAGGTTCTAGAGAGCAGATCAGGCAGCTAGGAGGAATGAGAGGATTGATGGCAAAACCACAGAAAAACCTGATGGGTTCTGTAGGTGAGATCATTGAAAACCCGATCTTGTCCAACTTTAAAGAAGGTCTGGATGTAATCGAATACTTCATTTCTACACACGGTGCCAGAAAAGGTTTGGCTGACACGGCACTTAAAACAGCCGATGCTGGTTATCTGACTCGTCGATTGGTTGACGTTGCTCAAGATGTGGTTGTCAATGAAGAAGATTGTGGAACCTTAAGAGGAATTGTTGTAACTGCTCTGAAAGATAATGAGGACATTGTTGAGCCATTGTCTGAACGAATTCTGGGTAGGGTGACAGTTCACGATGTATTCGATCCAATCACAGATGAATTAATTGTAACTGCGAATACAGAAATTACCGAAGAAGTAGCAAGAATTATCGATGAAACAAGTATCGAAGAAGTAGAGATTAGATCTGCATTAACTTGCGAGACCAAACAAGGTATTTGTGGCAGATGTTATGGTAGAAACCTTGCTACTGGTAACATGGTTCAAAGAGGAGAGTCTGTTGGTGTTATCGCAGCACAATCTATTGGTGAACCGGGTACACAGTTGACGCTTAGAACATTCCACGTTGGTGGTACGGCATCCAACATTGCTGTTGATGCAAACATCAAGGCTAAATTTGGTGGTGTTGTCGAGTTTGATGAGTTGAGGACCATTAATACCAAAAACGAAGACGGTGATAAAGTTACTGTGGTAATGGGCCGATCTGGCGAGATAAAGATCGTTGATCCGAAGTCCAAGAAGGTTTTGATCAATAACCACGTGCCTTACGGAGCTTACCTAAAAGTTAAAGAAGGTGATACGGTTGAAAAGGGAGCAGAGCTTTGTAACTGGGATCCTTATAATGCAGTTATCTTGTCGGAGATTGATGGTAAAGTTGAATTCGAGGCAATCGAAGAAGGCATCACTTTCAAAGAAATCGCTGATGAGCAGACTGGTCACAGAGAAAAGGTAATTATTGAAACAAAAGATAAGAAAAAGAACCCGGCCATTATTATTAAAGGTAAATCTGACGAGATCAGCTATAACATCCCTGTAGGGGCTCACTTAGCTGCAAACGAGGGAGTTGAAGTAAAAGCTGGTCGTGTTATTGCTAAGATCCCTCGAACCATTGGTAAATCAAGAGATATCACGGGTGGTTTGCCAAGGGTGACGGAGCTCTTTGAAGCGAGGAACCCATCCAATCCTGCTGTAGTAAGTGAAATTGATGGGGTTGTTACCTATGGTGGTATTAAAAGAGGTAACAGAGAGATCTTTATTGAATCGAAAGATGGAATCAAGAAAAGATACATGGTACCATTGTCAAAACACATCCTTGTTCAGGACAATGACTATGTGAAAGCTGGGTTCCCAATGTCTGATGGAGCAATAACTCCGGCAGATATTCTTTCAATCAAAGGTCCGACAGCCGTTCAGGAGTATCTTGTAAATGAAATTCAGGAAGTTTATCGTCTGCAAGGTGTGAAGATCAATGACAAGCATATTGAGGTGATCGTTCGCCAGATGATGCAGAAAGTTGAGATCATCGATGCGGGGGATACCAATTTCTTGCCAGGACAGGTTGTTGACAAGTGGTTGTTCAGGGAAGAGAACGATGCTATTCTTGATATGAAGGTGGTGGAAGATGCCGGAGAATCGGAATCATTAAAGCCTGGACAGATCATTAGCTCACGACGTTTGAGAGACGAGAATTCAACTCTGAAAAGAAAAGACCTGAAGCAAGTTAAAGTTAGAGAGGCACAACCTGCTGTTTCTCGGCCAACACTTCAGGGTATTACGCAAGCATCACTGGGTACGGAGAGCTTCATTTCTGCGGCTTCCTTCCAGGAAACTACTAAGGTGCTGAGCGAAGCTTCTATCAGAGGTAAGAGAGATAAATTGATAGGATTAAAAGAAAACGTAATCGTTGGTCATTTGATTCCTGCGGGAACCGGAATGAGGGATTACAAAAACATCATTGTTTCATCACAGGAAGAATACGATTCATTGGTCACTTCACAGGAAGATTTCAGTAAGGAGAAAATTGATGAGTTAAGCTAAGATGGAAGATCAGAAAAAGCCTAAAAATCCTAATCAAATTAATATTGAACTTTCGGAGGAAACTGCCGAAGGTATTTATTCTAATTTAGCGATGATAGCTCACTCTAACAGTGAGTTTGTCATCGACTTTATTAGATTAATGCCAGGTGTTCCCAAAGCAAAGGTAAAGGCGAGGATTGTCATCACACCTGAGCACGCAAAAAGGCTTTTAAATGCATTAAAAGATAATATTGAGAAATACGAACAGACCTTTGGTCCCATAAAAAAGACCGAGGAAGCTCCAAAATTTCCAATCAACTTCGGGGGAACGGTGGGAGAAGCATAATTATTGTAACAAATTAGTTCTAAACTGTTTGCTTAATGATTTGTTTTCTCTACCTTTGCATTCCCAAAAATAAGACCTATTTATAATAGAAAATAAATATGCCTACTATTCAACAATTAGTAAGAAAAGGAAGGAAGAATTTGACAGGAAAATCTAAATCTCCTGCATTGGATTCGTGCCCGCAGAGAAGAGGGGTTTGTACAAGAGTTTATACAACTACACCAAAGAAGCCAAACTCAGCAATGAGAAAGGTGGCAAGGGTAAGGTTAACAAATGGAAAGGAAGTCAACGCCTATATTATGGGTGAAGGACATAATCTACAGGAGCACTCGATTGTACTGATCAGAGGTGGAAGGGTAAAAGATTTACCAGGTGTAAGATACCATATCATCCGGGGAGCTTTGGATACCGCTGGTGTTGAAGGAAGGCTACAAGGTCGATCAAAATATGGTGCTAAAAGGCCAAAGAAAAAATAATAGAATATGAGAAAGGCAAAACCTAAAAAGAGATATGTTTTACCTGATCCAAAGTTTCAGGATACTTTGGTAACCAGATTTGTAAATAGTTTGATGTTGCAGGGTAAGAAAAACCTTGCATACAATATTTTTTATAAAGCCATTGATCAGGTTGAGGATAAAACGGGAGAAAATGGTCTTGAAACCTGGAAAAAGGCATTGAATAACATCATGCCGGTTGTTGAGGTAAAAAGTAGAAGAGTAGGAGGAGCAACCTTTCAAGTGCCTTTGGAAGTTAGGCCTGATCGCAAGATATCACTGGGTATCAAATGGATGGTTAGGTATGCAAAAGCAAGAGGTGAAAAAACCATGGAGCAGAGATTGGCAAATGAAATTATTGCAGCTTCAAAAGGTGAAGGAGCAGCAGTGAAGAAGAAGGATGATACACATAGAATGGCTGAAGCCAACAAGGCATTTTCACATTTTAGGTTTTAATTTATAATGGCGAAGGATTTAAAATATTTAAGAAATATTGGTATCATGGCTCACATTGATGCCGGAAAAACAACCACAACTGAGCGAATCCTGTATTACACAGGTTTAACACATAAGATTGGTGAGGTTCATGATGGTGCTGCTACTATGGACTGGATGGAGCAGGAACAGGAAAGAGGGATCACCATTACATCTGCTGCAACAACTACATTCTGGAAGTATCCTACGGTTCAAGGTGCTGCAACAGATGATACTAAAGAATTCAGAATTAATATCATTGATACTCCTGGCCACGTTGACTTCACGGTTGAGGTTGAAAGGTCTTTGCGAGTACTTGATGGGGCTGTAGCACTATTCTGTGCAGTTTCCGGAGTAGAACCACAATCTGAAACTGTATGGAGGCAAGCTGATAAATACAGGGTGCCTAGAATCTGTTTTGTGAACAAAATGGATCGTGCTGGAGCAGATTTTTTTAATGTTGTATCTGAAATAAAAGATAAGCTCGGGGCGAATCCGGTACCTTTACAGGTTCCGATCGGAGCTGAAGATAATTTCAAAGGTGTTGTTGATCTTATTACCAATAAGGCAATTATCTGGAATGAAGAGGATAAAGGTATGACATATGAAGTTGTACCGATTCCAGAAGATCTTGTTGATACAGTCGATGAGTGGAGACAAAAATTAGTAGAAAGTGTTGCAGAATACGATGAGGTCTTGTTAGAGAAATTCTTCGAAGATCCTGATTCGATAACAAAGGAAGAAATGGAAGCAGCTATCAGAAAAGCTGTTATCGATATGTCTTTCTCACCTGTTCTTTGTGGATCAGCCTTTAAAAATAAAGGAGTGCAATCTCTATTGGATAGTGTGTGCGAATACCTTCCATCTCCGATGGATCTACCTCCTGTAAAAGGTATAAATCCAAGAACAGAGAAAGAAGAACCAAGAGAGCCGGATAATTCAAAACCTTTTGCTGCGCTTGCATTTAAAATTGCAACAGACCCATTTGTAGGTAGGCTGGCTTTTTTCAGATCATATTCAGGAACTTTAAATTCGGGATCTTATGTATTAAACATGAGAACCGACAAAAAAGAGAGAATATCCAGGCTAATGCAGATGCACTCCAATAAGCAGAACCCTATTGATACGGTAGAAGCTGGAGACATTGCCGCAGCGGTTGGTTTTAAAGATATTAAAACAGGTGATACCCTTGTTGATGAAAAGCACCCGATAGTTCTGGAATCAATGACATTTCCTGAACCGGTTATCGGATATGCAATTGAGCCTAAAAAGCAGGCAGACGTTGACAAACTAAGTGTTGCAATCTCTAAGCTTGTTGAAGAAGATCCGACTCTAAGAGTTGAGACAGATCACGAAACTGGACAAACAGTTTTGAAAGGTATGGGAGAACTTCATCTGGAAATTATTATAGACAGACTGAAGAGGGAATTCAAAGTTGAAATTAACCAGGGAGCTCCTCAGGTTGCTTATAAAGAAGCCATCACTCAAAACGTTGACCACAAAGAGGTTTACAAAAAACAAACAGGTGGACGAGGTAAATTTGCAGATATAGTATTTGAAATTGGACCACGTGAAGATGATAAAGAAGGGTTGGAATTTGCAAATGAAATAGTTGGTGGAGCCATTCCAAGAGAATTTATTCCTGCTATTCAGAAGGGATTCAACGAAGCCATGAAAAATGGTCCTTTGGCAGGTTTCCCAATAGACTCAATGAAAGTAAGGCTTTATCACGGGTCATTTCACGATGTTGACTCTGATTCTTTATCATTCGAACTGGCGGCCAGAATTGGATTTAAAGAATCAGCTAAAAAAGCGAAGCCAGTACTGCTCGAGCCAATTATGAAAGTTGAAGTTGTTACCCCGGATGAATACACTGGTCCAGTAACCGGAGACTTGAATAAAAGAAGGGGTATCATGAGAGGCATGGATACCAAAGGTGGCGCCCAGATCATTAAGGCTGACGTTCCATTGTCTGAACTATTCGGATATGTGACAGATCTGCGGACGATATCTTCCGGTCGGGCATCTGCATCTTTGACATTTTCGCACTATGATCCGGTGCCATCAAATTTAGCAGAAGACGTGATTGCAAAAACTAAAGGTGAATAATTTTAAGTAGAAGATAAAATGACTCAAAAAATTAGAATTAAGCTTAAGTCATATGACCACAACTTGGTAGACAAGTCTTCTGAGAAAATAGTAAAAGCTGTTAAATCTACCGGCGCTGTAGTGAGTGGACCTATTCCTCTACCTACAAAAAAGGAGTTTTTTACAGTATTGAGATCTCCTCACGTAAATAAAAAATCAAGGGAGCAATTTCAGTTGTTTACTTACAAAAGACTTGTTGACATTTATAGCAACAGCGCTAAGACGGTTGATGCTTTAATGAAGCTTGAATTGCCAAGTGGTGTTGATGTTGAAATAAAGGTTTAAGTTAACAAATACATTAAATGGGGAACCTTCATTTACTTATGTTGGTTCCCTTTTTTTTACCAATTCTTATTGTGAGAAATTATTTGGTATGTTCTGTTAATTTACTACCTTTGCAGTCCTTTTTGGAAAGAGAAAAATAAATAATAAAAACAATAATAAAATGTCAGGCATAATTGGAAAAAAGATCGGCATGACCAGTGTATACGATGAGAATGGAAATAGTGTAGCCTGCACTTTGATCCAAGCTGGTCCCTGCGTGGTTACTCATGTCAAAAATGAGGAAACTGATGGTTACAATGCCGTTCAATTGGCTTTTGATGAAAAGAAGTTAAAAAACACTTCTAAAGCCTTGGTTGGGCATTTTAAGAGAGCAAATACAACACCTAAAAAGAAGGTTGTTGAGTTTAGGGATTTCAGGGTAGAGTTTGAAGAAGCTGTATCTCTGGGTTTAGAAATAAAACCTTCTGATGTTTTTAAAGAAGGGGATTTTCTGGATGCAATTGGCACCTCAAAAGGGAAAGGATTTCAAGGTGTTGTAAAAAGACATAATTTCGGTGGAGTTGGTGAAAGCACTCACGGCCAGCATAACAGGGAAAGAGCTCCAGGTTCTATTGGTGCCTGTTCATTTCCATCCAGGGTTTTTAAAGGTTTGAAAATGGCTGGAAGAATGGGTGGTTCGCGAGTAAAAATGATTAACCTGAAAGTTGTAAAACTATTCCCGGAAGACAACCTTATCCTGGTTAGTGGCTCTGTTCCTGGTGCTAAAAATTCTTATGTGGTTCTTGAAAAATAAGAAAAATGAATATAGCAGTATTAAATATAAAGGGTGAAGACACTGGTAAAAAGGTCAAACTGAATAAAGATATTTTTGGTGTAGAACCAAATGACCACGCTATTTATCTGGATGTAAAGAGTTTTCTTGCTGCACAAAGACAAGGAACCCACAAGGCTAAAGAAAGAGCTGAAATTACTGGATCAACCAGGAAAATAAAAAGACAAAAGGGAACGGGTACTGCAAGAGCTGGTAGCATAAAATCTCCTGTTTTCGTCGGGGGAGGTAGAGTTTTTGGCCCGAAGCCAAGAGACTATTCTTTCAAATTAAACAAAAAGGTAAAGCAACTGGCTAGAAAATCCGCCTTATCATACAAAGCTAAATCAAAAGATATTGCTGTAATAGAGGATTTCTCATTTGAAGCTCCAAAGACAAAATCTTATCTGGATATTCTAAAGAAATTGAATGTTGGCGATCAAAAGTCTCTGTTTGTTTTGCCGGAGAATAGTAAGAATATTTTGCTTTCCAGCAGAAATTTAAAAAATACAAAGGTATCTGTAGTTAATGAATTGAATACTTATGAGGTAATAAACTCTGATAAAGTAGTTTTCCTTGAAGGATCAATTGAAAAGTTGGATAGTTTATTTAAATAAGAAAATGAGTGTATTAATAAAGCCTATCATCACTGAAAAAATCTCAGACCTGAATGAAAAGGGAAAGTATGGCTTTGTTGTCAACAATAAGGCAAACAAAGTTGAGATTAAGAATGCAGTAGAAAAGATGTATGGTGTAACTGTTGAAAAGGTTAATACCATGATACATCCTGGGAAAGAAAAGACCAGGTACACAAAGTCAAGGATTATTTCAGGAAGAACTCCTAAATATAAGAAAGCTATTGTTTCAGTGGCTGAGGGAGAAGTGATAGACTTTTATAGCGGTATATAATTTATAAAAATGGCTATTAAAAAAATCAGACCGATCACACCAGGACAGAGAAACAGGATTGCTCCTGTTTTCAACGAAGTAACAGAAAGCAAGCCGGAGAAATCTCTGGTTGTGAAACACAAAAAGTCTGGTGGTAGAAATAACCAGGGAAGAATGACCATGCGGTACATTGGCGGTGGTCATAAAAGGAAATTGAGAGTAATTGATTTCAAAAGAGATAAAAAGGATATCCCTGGAACAGTTAAATCAATAGAATACGATCCAAACAGATCTGCAAGAATTGCCTTGGTGTTTTATGCCGATGGGGAAAAAAGATACATTCTTGCACCAGAAGGATTAAAAGTTGAACAGGTTATTCTATCTGGTGATGAAATAGCCCCTGAAGTCGGAAACTCGCTTCCTCTTTCAAAAATTCCTTTGGGTACAATTGTACACAACATTGAGATCAAACCTGGTAAGGGTGGAGCTATTGCAAGAAGTGCAGGAAACTACGCTCAGTTACTTGCCCGGGAAGGCAAATATGCAACTATTAAATTGCCTTCTGGTGAAATGAGATTTGTTCTTGGAAAATGTTATGCAACAGTTGGATCGGTTTCTAATGCAGACCACATGAACGTGAACAATGGGAAAGCTGGTAGGAACAGGTGGTTAGGTAAAAGACCTAGAACAAGAGGTGTTGCAATGAACCCGGTTGATCACCCAATGGGTGGTGGTGAAGGTAGAGCTTCAGGAGGTCACCCACGATCAAGAAAAGGGCTTTTAGCAAAAGGAAAAAAGACCAGACATCCTAAAAAGTATTCGAATAATTTAATTATAGGTAAGAAATAATAATGGCTAGATCACTAAAAAAAGGACCTTACATAGACTTTCGACTTGAGAAAAAGGTTGAAACGATGAGCGATTCTGGTAAAAAGTCAGTAATCAAAACATGGTCAAGAAGGTCAATGATTTCACCTGATTTTGTCGGACATACTTTTGCGGTTCATAATGGAAACAAATTTATTCCGGTTTATGTGACTGAAAATATGGTTGGACATAAGCTGGGAGAATTTGCTCCGACAAGAAATTTTAGAGGTCATATTTCTAAAAAGGATAAAGGTAAAAAATAGAAATGGAAGCAGTTGCCAAATTAAATAATGTGCCTACCGCCCCTCGAAAGATGAGATTAGTAGCGGACTTGGTCAGAGGTAAAAAAGTGAATCACGCTTTAAGTATTTTAAAGTTTGAACCAAAAGAAGGAGCTGCTCGATTAGAAAAGCTATTATTATCAGCGATATCAAATTGGCAGCAGGAAAATGAAGATGTTCGATTGGAAGAAGCTGATCTATATGTTAAAAGCATTCAGGTAGACGGTGGAAGAATCTTAAAAAGGCTAAGGCCGGCACCGCAAGGAAGAGGTCACAGGATCAGAAAAAGATCTAACCACGTAACCCTTGTCGTTGATAGTTTAAATCAACCTCAAATAGAGGAAAAAGTTCAGGAAGAAGTAAAAGACAGTAAAAAATAATATGGGACAAAAAGTTAACCCAGTAGGACTTAGACTTGGTATCATCAGAGGATGGGAATCCAATTGGTTCGGTGGAAATACATTTTCCGAGAAGCTAATTGAAGACCAAAAGATCCGAAAGTACATCCAGGCAAGGATTCCAAAAGGAGGAATTTCCAAAGTAATCATCGAGAGGACCTTAAAAAGAATCACATTGACAGTCCATACAGCCAGACCAGGTGTAGTGATCGGAAAAGGTGGTTCTGAAGTTGATAAAATTAAGGAAGAGCTTAAGAAGATTACAGGCAAAGATGTGCAGATCAATATCTTTGAAATTAAAAGACCTGAACTAGATGCAAAATTAGTTGGTGAGTCTATTGCTCAGCAATTACAAGCCAGAATTTCCTACAGAAGAGCTATGAAGCAGGCTATTGCTTCAGCAATGAGAGTAGGTGCTCAGGGAATTAAAGTGAAAGTCTCTGGCCGATTAGGAGGCGCTGAGATGGCAAGAACTGAGCAATACAAAGAAGGTCGAATTCCTTTGCATACCTTGAGAGCTGATATCGACTATGCTATTTCAGAAGCGCAAACAGTATATGGTATCATCGGTATCAAGGTTTGGATTTTCAAAGGAGAAGTCTATGGTAAGCGTGACTTATCACCGAATATCGTTGGTGAGAGTAATGTAGGCCGCAAAAGGGGAGATGTTCCAAAAAGAAAAAGAAGGTAAGTAGGCAAAATAGAGATAGATTATGTTACAGCCGAAAAGGACAAAATTTAGAAAGAAACAAAAAGGAAGAGTAAAAGGTATTGCCCAGAGAGGGCATACACTATCCTTTGGGAATTTTGGTATCAAAGCGCTTGAACCAGGTTGGATCACCAGTCGTCAACTTGAAGCTGCGAGGGTAGCTGTAACAAGGGCGATGAAAAGGGAAGGCCAGGTTTGGATTAGAATTTTTCCTGACAAGCCTATCACAAAAAAGCCTGCTGAAGTAAGGATGGGTAAAGGAAAAGGAGCTCCTGAATATTGGGTGGCTGTGGTAAGACCGGGCACCTTGATTTTCGAATCGACAGGTGTAAATAAAGACCTGGCGCAGGAATCATTACGATTGGCTGCTCAAAAGCTTCCGATCAAGACTCAATTTGTTGTGAGAAAAGATTACGTAGAATAAGATGAAAAATTCTGAATTAAGATCATTAACCGCAGAAGAATTACAGCAAAGACTGCTCACTGAAAAGGAGCATCTGCAAAAATTAAAATTTGCTCATGCTGTCTCACCAATTGAGAATCCCAACAATATCAATAAGGTAAGAAAAACTGTTGCCAGAATTCTTACTATAATGAACGAAAAAGAAAATAATAATTAATAATGGAAACCAGGAGACTCAGAAAAGAAAGGGTGGGTAAAGTTGTTAGCACCAGCATGAACAAATCCATAGTTGTTGCTACTGATAGAAAACTAAAGCACCCTAAATATGGGAAGTTTGTTGGTAAGACCAAGAAATTCATGGCCCATGATGAAAATAACGAGTGTGGCGTTGGCGATACAGTGAAGATCATGGAAACAAGACCATTGAGCAAAAACAAACGTTGGAGATTAGTTAACATTATAGAAAGAGCTAAATAAGATGATACAGCAAGAATCAAGGCTCAATGTAGCTGATAATAGCGGAGCAAAAGAAGTATTGTGCATCCGTGTTTTAGGAGGCACAAAAAGACGATATGCTTCAGTAGGAGACAAAATAGTTGTCTCGGTAAAATCAGCTTTGTCTTCCAGTAACCTGAAAAAAGGAACTGTTTCTAAAGCAGTTATTGTGCGTACCAAAAAGTCAGTAAGAAGGAAAGACGGTTCATATATAAAATTTGAAGATAATGCTGCGGTGTTATTAACTGAAAATAACGAACCAAGGGGAACAAGGATTTTTGGACCTGTAGCCAGGGAACTTCGTGAAAAACAGTTCATGAAAATTGTATCATTGGCTCCTGAAGTATTATAAAAATTAAAAGAATGGCAAAGCTCCACATAAAGAAAGGCGATACGGTTTTAGTAATTTCCGGAAACTCCAAAGGAAAGAAAGGGAAAGTTCTGGAAGTGAATAAAGCTAAGGAAAGAGTGATCATTGAAGGTTTAAATTTAATGTCAAAACATAATAAGCCTTCTGCTCAAAACCCAAATGGAGGGATTACCAAAACAGAAGCAGCAATTCACATAAGCAATGTAATGCTTGTTGACCCTGCTTCCGGTGATCCGACCAGAGTTGGAAGAAAGAGAGATGAGGATGGGAAATTACAAAGGTATTCTAAAAAATCAGGTCAATTAATTAAAAATGGCTAGTTCAAGATTAAAGGAAAAATATCATAAAGAAGTTGTTCCTTTCTTAAAGGAAAAGTTTCAATATAAATCTGTTATGCAGGTTCCTAAAGTTGTTAAAATCTCAATCAACAAAGGTATCGGCGATGCTGTTTCTGACAAAAAATTAATCGATCAGGGTGTTGAAGAGTTAACAACTATTACAGGTCAGAAAGCTGTAGCTACGAAAGCGAAGCAGTCCATTTCTAACTTTAAACTAAGGGAGGAGATGCCAATTGGAGCAAGAGTGACCCTTAGAGGAGAGAAAATGTACGAGTTCATGGACAGGCTTATGTCAGTGGCTTTACCCAGGGTAAGGGACTTTCGCGGAATTAGTGAAAAAGGGTTTGATGGCCGGGGAAACTATACCATCGGTGTGAAAGAACAAATCATCTTTCCGGAGATAAGCATAGATAAAGTAAACAGGATTAGTGGAATGAATATCACATTTGTGACTACAGCTAATTCTGATGAAGAAAGTTTAGAATTGCTGAAAGCATTCGGATTACCTTTTGCGAATACTAAAAACTAACAAATAATGGCAAGAGAATCATTAAAAGCCAGAGATAGAAAAAGAGAGCGTCTTGTTGCAAAGTATGCTGAGAAGCGAGCAGAACTTAAAGCTAAAGGAGATTGGGTAGGACTTGATAAGTTACCCAAGAACTCTTCGGCGGTAAGATTGCACAACAGATGTAAGCTTACAGGAAGACCTAAGGGATATATGAGGAAATTTGGTATATCAAGAGTAACCTTCCGTGAGATGGCTGGTGAAGGTAAAATTCCAGGGTTAACAAAAGCAAGCTGGTAGGTTTTATATAAAAGAAAAATCTACTATCTTTGCAGGCCGTTTGCAAAACTGATAGAATAAAATAAGAAAATGGATCCAATTGCAGATTTTTTGACAAGAGTAAGAAACGCAATAAAAGCTAAACATAGAATAGTTGTTGTTCCTGCTTCTAATATTAAGAAGGAGATTACAAAGGTGTTGTATGATCAGGGCTTTATTCAAAACTATAAATTTGAAGATGATTCAAGTGCTCAGGGAGAGATCAAGATAGCTTTAAAATACAACCCCGAGACAAAATCGTCTGCAATAACAAAACTTGAAAGAATTAGTACGCCAGGTTTAAGAAAATATGCAAAAGCTGATGATATGCCGCGTGTTTTAAATGGTTTAGGTGTAGCTATCCTTTCAACCTCAAAAGGTGTAATGACTAATAAGCAAGCGAGGCAAGAACATATTGGTGGCGAAGTTTTGTGTTACGTTTATTAAACTGATTTTAAAATGTCTAGGATAGGTAAAAAACCCGTAAATATCCCCGAAGGAGTTAGTGTAGAGATTGAGAAGTCTACCATTAAAGTGAAGGGGCCTAAAGGAGAGTTGAGCCAGAAGATCCATCCGGATTTTAAGGTTGAAGTGAATGATGGTGAAATCAGCTTAGAAAGACCTACAGAACAAAAAAGACACAAAGCCTTGCATGGTCTTTATCGTTCTCTGATAGCCAATATGGTTGTGGGAGTTAGTGAGGGATATAAAAAAGAACTGGAATTGGTTGGGGTTGGGTATAAAGCAGCTTCTCAAGGAAATGTTTTAGAGTTAAACCTCGGTTATTCACACAATATTTTCTTTGCTATCCCTGATGAGATTAAAGTTACGACTGAGACAGTAAAAGGGAAAAACCCAACTGTAACCTTAGAAAGCATTGACAAGCAATTAATCGGCCATGTTGCCGCAAAAATTAAATCTCTGAGAACTGTTGAACCTTATAAAGGTAAAGGTGTAAGATTTGCAGGTGAACACATTAGAAGAAAAGCTGGTAAGACTGCTGCTAAATAATTATAGCTATGGCCACTAATAAGACATTAAGAAGAAATAAGATTAAGAAAGGAATTAGGCGTAAGATCAGTGGAACTGCTGAAAAGCCAAGAGTTGCCATTTACAAAAGTAATAAAGCAATTTATGCCCAGATCATCAATGATGAGTTAGGACAAACTCTTGTGTCAGCGTCGTCTGCTGAAATTGATAAATCAAAGAATGTCACAATTTCTGTCTCTAAAGAGGTTGGAAAATCTTTGGCTGAAAAAGCTGTAGCAAATGGGCTTAAAGATGTGATATTTGATCGATCAGGATATATTTATCATGGAAATATCAAAGCCTTAGCTGAGGGAGCTAGAGAGGGAGGATTAAAGTTTTAAGAAATTATTATGTCCCAGAAAAATATTAAATCAATCAAAGCAAGCGAAATCGAACTCAAAGAAAGAGTTGTTGCTATAAAGAGAGTAGCTAAAGTTGTAAAAGGTGGTCGAAGATTTAGCTTTTCAGCTATTGTAGTGGTAGGGAATGGTAATGGTGTTGTTGGTTACGGATTGGGAAAAGCTAACGAGGTCACTGATGCCATAACAAAGGGAATCGATGACGCTAAAAAGAACCTGGTAAAGGTACCCATAAAACATCACACTTTACCTCATGAAGTGTTAGGAAAATATGGAGGAGGGTTTGTGTTGATGAAGCCAGCTTCTGCTGGTACCGGTGTAATTGCCGGTGGTGCAATGAGGGCTGTATTGGAAAGTGCCGGAGTAAAAGATGTACTGGCAAAATCAAAAGGATCTTCAAACCCACACAACGTTGTGAAAGCAACATTTGATGGTTTGGCGAAATTGAGAGATGCTTTTACCATTGCTCAGACACGAGGAGTTTCTTTAACAAAAGTATTTAACGGTTAGAAATGGCTAAGATAAAGATAACCCAGACGAGGAGTACGATTAAAAGGCCTAAAGATCAAAAGCTTACGATTAAAGCGCTAGGATTAGGCAAGATTAACAAAACTGTTGAGGTTGAAGCAACACCTCAAATACAGGGAATGGTTAATAAAGTAAAACATTTAGTTACAGTAAGTAAGTAAGAAGATGAAATTACATACATTAAAACCAGCTGAAGGTTCCGTAAGGAAAAAGAAGAGAATCGGTCGAGGCCAGGGTTCAGGCAGAGGAGGAACATCAACCCGAGGTCATAAAGGAGCTAAATCAAGATCTGGGTATTCTCAAAAACTTGGTTTTGAAGGAGGTCAGATGCCACTTCAGAGAAGAGTGCCAAAGTTTGGTTTTAAAAATCTTAACAGGGTAGCTTACAAGGCTGTTAACTTAGATAGTTTACAGGAATTATCTGAAAAAATTAAAGGAAGCGATATTACAATCGATACTTTGATTGAAAACGGAATTATCGGTAAAAGAGATTTAGTAAAAGTGTTGGGAAGAGGTGAACTGAAAGCGAAACTAAATGTTACTGTTCATGCTTTTTCTACTAGCGCTAAGGAAGCAATTGAAAAGGCAGGGGGTACAGTAACCGAACTTTAAGATGAAGAAAATTTTCACAACCATAAAGAACATTTTTTCTATCGAGGAGCTGAGGGTCCGAATCATTAACACGCTTGGATTTCTCGTGATTTTTCGATTAGGTTCCCAGGTGGTTTTGCCAGGCGTAGATGCCGTGGCTATTCTTGATCCGAACAGACAGGGATTTGAGGGATTTCTTGGAATGTTGGACAACTTTCTTGGAGGAGCATTTAGTAATGCTTCTATTTTTGGTTTGGGTATTATGCCTTATATCTCGGCCTCAATTGTCATTCAGCTATTGACAGTTGCTATGCCCTATTTCCAGAAAATGCAAAAGGAGGGGGATTCCGGACGCAAGAAAATCAATCAGATTACGAGGGTTTTAACCATCGCAATATGTTTGGTTCAGTCAAGTGTTTATGTTTCCGGTACTATACAGCCTGAATTTATCTTAATCGATCGAACCTTATTCACTTTTACTTCTATGATCATTCTGACAGCAGGAACGATTTTCTGTATGTGGTTGGGAGAAAAGATAACTGATAAAGGAATAGGTAATGGTATTTCCATGCTGATTATGATTGGAATTATCTCAAGGTTCCCCGGATCAATTTTTGCAGAGTGGTTGCACAGGGGTGAATTAAGTGGTGCACTTTTATTTATCATTGAACTGGTTGGATTGTTTTTCGTTGTAATGGCAGTTGTAGCATTAACACAAGCTGTTCGGAAAATTCCAATCCAATATGCTAAGCAGGTTGTTGGCAATAAAGTATATGGTGGCCAGCGCCAGTATTTGCCATTAAAAGTGAACTCTTCAGGAGTTATGCCAATCATTTTTGCGCAGTCTCTTATGTTCTTGCCGGGAATGTTAACTCAGTTTTTCCCGGAGAGTGATTTTGTTCAAAGTATTGGTAGCCAATTTAATGCACCAACCACATTAGCATACAACTTATCATTAGGGTTGTTGATCATCGTATTTACATTCTTTTACACTGCCATTACGATCAATCCTAATCAAATAGCAGACGATTTAAAAAGAAATGGTGGGTTTATCCCAGGTATTAAACCTGGTAAGCCTACTTCAGAATTTATAGATAATATTTTAACTAAAATCACACTACCAGGCTCATTTTTCCTAGCCTTAGTGGCTATATTTCCAGGTTTGGCAATGAAACTTGGTGTTGAGGGAAATTTTGCTCAATTCTACGGAGGAACAAGTTTGTTGATCATGGTTGGAGTTGTGCTGGACACCTTGCAACAAATTGAAAGCTATCTGTTGATGAGACACTACGAAGGATTAATGAAATCAGGTAAAATAAAAGGAAGATCTCAAGTAGCAGTAGCATAATTATGGCAAAGCAAAGTTCTATAGAGCAAGACGGTACGATTGTGGAATCATTATCAAACGCGATGTTCAGGGTTGAACTGGCTAATGGCCATCAGGTTACAGCACATATTTCCGGTAAGATGAGGATGAATTACATTAAGATCTTACCAGGAGACAAGGTGAAGTTGGAAATGTCACCTTACGATTTAACAAAAGGAAGAATTGTATACAGATATAAATAAAGAAAATGAAAGTTAAAGCATCTGTAAAAAAACGAAGCAGCGACTGCAAGATAATTCGCCGAAAAGGCAAATTATATGTGATCAATAAAAAGAATCCACGGTTTAAACAAAGACAAGGATAATTATGGCAAGAATTTCAGGAGTTGATATTCCGGATAATAAAAGAGGAGAAATAGCACTGACCTATATCTTCGGAATCGGAAAAAGTTCTGCACAGGCTATACTTGATAAGGCTGGTGTAGATCACAATAAAAAAGTAAAGGATTGGACAGATGATGAGTCTAATGCCATAAGAACTATCATCTCAGAAGGATATAAAGTAGAGGGAGTTTTAAAATCAGAGATCCAATTAAGTATCAAGCGACTATTGGATATCGGGTGCTACCGTGGATTGAGACACCGAAAAGGATTGCCTGTTCGAGGACAAAAAACCAAGAACAATTCGAGGACAAGAAAAGGAAAAAGAAAAACTGTGGCTAACAAGAAAAAAGCTGTTAAATAATTCTGATTGAAAATGGCACAAAAGAGAAAAGATAAAGCAAGAAAAAGAGTTGTTAATGTTGAGCCGGTTGGCCAGGCACACATAAAGGCTTCTTTCAATAACATAATAATTTCAATGACCAATTCTGTAGGTCAGGTGATTTCGTGGGCATCTGCCGGTAAAATGGGATTTAAAGGATCAAAGAAAAACACGCCCTACGCAGCGCAAGTGGCTGCTCAGAATTGTGCACAAGCTGCATTTGATCTTGGCTTAAGAAAAGTTGATGTCTTTGTAAAAGGACCAGGCGCAGGTAGAGAATCTGCTATAAGAACAATACAGGGCATTGGAATTGAAGTGACATCCATCCATGATGTTACACCATTGCCGCACAACGGATGTCGACCACCGAAAAGAAGAAGAGTTTAATTATCTATAAGAAATAAAAAATGGCTAGGTACAGAGGACCAAAATCAAAGATTTCCAGAAAATTTAACGAGCCTATTTTTGGCCATAGCAAAGCCTTGCAAAAAAAGCCTTACCCTCCCGGGTCTCATGGAAGGGGTAGAAGGAAAAAGCAATCAGAATATGCTATTCAGCTAAACGAGAAACAAAAAGCAAAATATATCTATGGTGTTTTAGAAAGACAATTTGCCAATTTGTTCGAAAAAGCATCAGGTAAATCTGGTATTACAGGTGAAGTTTTACTTCAACTTTTAGAATCAAGGTTAGATAATGTTGTTTACCGATTGGGAATTGCTCCGACCAGAAGGGCAGCGAGACAATTTGTTCTTCACAAACATATAAATGTAAACGGAGATGTTGTAAATATCCCTTCGTTTTCAGTGAAGGTTGGTGATATCATTTCCGTAAGAGAAAAGTCTAAATCCTTAACAGCGATCAACGAAAGCCTTGCAGGAGGTAGTACCAAAAGATACCCATGGTTGGAATGGGATAATAGTCAGATGTCAGGTAAAATGATTAATCTGCCCCAGCGTGAGGAGATACCTGAAAATATTCAGGAACAACTAATCGTTGAACTTTACTCTAAGTAATCATATTTATTTACACATTCAAGAAAATATAAAATGTCGATACTAGCATTTCAAATGCCTGAAAAGGTGGTAATGGAAAAGGCCGATGACTTCAAAGGCTTGTTTACTTTTAAACCACTGGAAAAAGGCTACGGAGTAACAATTGGAAATGCCCTAAGAAGAATCCTACTTTCTTCTTTAGAGGGATATGCAATAACCGGTATTAAGATACCCGGCATTTTGCATGAGTTCTCAACAATAGAAGGTGTAGTAGAAGATGTATCTGAAATTATCCTTAATCTGAAAATGGTAAGGTTTAAAAAAGTTTCAGATACCGTAGAATCGAAGATCACTATCCCGGTGAAAAATCAAAAGGAATTCAAGGCAGGAGATATCGCAAAATATACTTCTTCATTTGAAATCCTCAACCCGGATTTGTTGATATGTAATCTGGACGAATCTTCCGAGTTTGAAGTTGAATTGAGTGTGGAAAAAGGAAGAGGGTATGTTCCGGCAGAAGAAAATAAGCCTTCTGAACAAATATTTGGCTTCATTCCAATAGATGCAATTTTCACTCCTATTAAGAATGTGAAATTCAATGTTGAAAATACAAGGGTAGAGCAGAAAACTGACTATGAGCAGTTGATGATCGAATTGGAAACTGATGGCTCCATCCACCCTGAAAATGCTTTGAAGGGAGCAGCCAATATTCTTATTAAGCATTTCATGTTGTTCTCTGATCAAACCATGATCCTTGAGACAGCAGATCAGAAAGAACCAGATGCTGTTGATGAAGAAATGCTTCACATGAGAAAATTACTGAAAACTCCATTGAGTGATCTTGATCTTTCTGTCAGAGCATACAACTGCTTGAAAGCAGCGGATGTAAAATCACTGGGCGATTTGGTAAGACTAGAAATTTCTGATATGATGAAATTCAGAAACTTTGGTAAGAAGTCATTGGCTGAATTGGAGCAATTGGTAGCTGAAAAGAATCTGACATTTGGAATGGATCTTTCTAAATACAAACTTGAAGAAGAATAATAGCGATGAGACACGGAAAGAGATTTAATCATTTAGGAAGGACGGCTCCACACAGAAAGGCGATGCTCTCAAACATGGCGTCTTCCCTGATTCTACATAAAAGGATTTCAACTACGGTTGCTAAAGCAAAAGCGTTGAGGCAATATGTAGAACCGCTTCTTACAAAATCTAAGGACGATACAACTCATTCAAGAAGAACTGTATTTTCGTATCTCCAAAATAAAGATTCTGTCAGAGTACTATTCGATGAAGTTGCAGAGAAAATAGCTACAAGACCAGGTGGATACACTCGTATTATCAAAACTGGCAGCAGACTGGGAGACAATGCTGAAATGTGTATCATTGAGTTGGTAGACTATAATGAACTGCTATTGGCTGATAGCGTTGGTGAAACAGCCAAGAAGAAAACAAGAAGAAGGGGAGGTAAAAAATCTTCTTCAGCAACAGGCGAAACTGATGCTGTTAAACAAAAAGCAACAAACCAGAAAAAGGAATCTGATGATGTTGTAGTTGAAGAGCCAAAACAAGAGGCTAAGGAAGAAGTTGCTGAAAAAGAAGCTACACCTAAAGCTGAAGCGAAAGAGGTTGAAATAGCTGAAGAAAGCGTGGAAGCTAAAGTTGAACAAACTACCGAAGATGAAAAGGTAGAAAAAGTAGAAGCTAAAAAGTCTGAGACGGAAGAAGAAGCTTCTGAAGAACCAAAAAAAGAAGAAAAAGACGATGAAGATACAGAGGAGAAAAAGTAGAGTTTTCAAATCTGAGGATAAAAAATAGGGATTAGACGTTAGTTTAATCCCTATTTTTTTGCTATTAAAAAATTGATTTATTATATGCTTAGAATCATTAAAAAGTTTGGTATTAAATCTTAATTTTGTCGAACATTTATACAGAAAACTATGACTTATAATTTTGGTGAAAAAGCAGTATTAATGTTAGAAGATGGGCTGATCTTTGAAGGTAAAGCTATTGGTAAACGGGGTACTTCCGGAGGTGAGATTTGTTTCAATACCGGTATGACTGGCTACCAGGAGATTTACACTGACCCCTCATACTTTGGTCAGATTATCGTAAATACCACTTCACACATTGGTAATTACGGTGCGAAAGATTCTGAACAGGAATCTGAATTCCCAAAAATATCCGGTTTGGTAGTAAATGATTATTCCAATATATATTCGAGAAACACAGCTACAAGTTCTTTGCAGGATTATCTGGTGAAAAATAATGTTGTGGGTATTGCGGATATTGACACAAGAAAAATCGTCAAGCATATTCGTGACAAAGGGGCCATGAATGCGATTATTTCTTCAGAGGAAAATGATCCCAAGAAATTGAAAAAATTATTAGAAAAAGTACCATCAATGGTTGGATTAGAGCTTTCTTCTAAGGTATGCTCCAAAAAACCGTTTATTTACGGTGATGAATCTGCAACTTATAAAGTAGCAGTACTTGATTTGGGAATCAAAACCAGCATTCTGAAAAACCTAACAGCCAGAGATTGTGTATGCAAGGTATTTCCTGCTAAAACAGACTTCAAAGAGCTGGAAAAATGGAATCCGGATGGTTACTTCATTTCAAATGGCCCTGGCGATCCGGCGGTGATGGATTATGCCATCGAGACTGTAAAGAAAATTATAGAGAGCGAAAAACCTGCATTTGGTATTTGCCTGGGTCATCAGATTATTGCTTTGGCAAGTGGAATTCCAACCTTTAAGATGCATCATGGACACCGTGGATTAAATCATCCGATAAAGAACCTTGAAACCGGCTTGTGTGAAGTAACTTCTCAAAACCATGGTTTCTGTGTTTCCAGGGAAGAAATCAATAATTCGAAAGATGTTGAGATTACACATCTTAATCTAAATGACAACACCGTTGCCGGTATCAAGCTGAAAAAGAAAAATGTGTTTTCCGTTCAGTACCACCCTGAATCATCACCAGGTCCGCACGATTCAAGGTATCTGTTTGACAAATTCGTACAATTAATGTCTAATAAATAATTTCCAGAACTATGAGTTTAATTGAAAGCATTCATGCAAGGCAAATCCTTGATTCTCGAGGTAATCCTACTATTGAAGTTGATGTAGTAACTGAAACTGGTATATATGGACGTGCAGCTGTTCCGTCCGGGGCTTCTACAGGTGAAAATGAAGCGGTAGAATTGAGAGACGGAGATAAAAGCAAATATCTCGGAAAGGGTGTGCTAAAAGCAGTGGAGAACGTAAATGAACTAATCGCACCAGAGATAATCGGACTATCTGTATTTGATCAGAAGTTAATCGATAAAATCATGATTGAATTGGATGGTACCGAAACAAAAAGTAAACTTGGAGCCAATGCGATTTTAGGAGTTTCACTAGCAGTAGCCAAAGCAGCAGCAGAAGAATTAGGTCTTCCATTATTTAGATATATTGGAGGAGTGAATGCATTTACATTACCTGTTCCCATGATGAATATCATCAATGGGGGATCGCACTCCGATGCTCCTATCGCTTTTCAGGAATTCATGGTTAGGCCGGTTGGGGCTCCAAGCTTTAGTGAGGCTTTAAGAATGGGAGCCGAAATATTCCATAGTTTGAAGAAAATTATCAAAGAGAAAGGATTAAGTACTGCTGTGGGGGATGAAGGTGGATTTGCTCCCAATTTCTCCGGGGGGACAGAAGAAGCACTGGAAAGCATATTAGATGCCATAAAAAATGCCGGCTACAAACCAGGTGACGATGTTACAATTGCTTTAGATTGTGCTTCATCAGAGTTTTATAAGGATGGAAAATATCATTATAATAAATTTGAAGGAGAGTCAGGCGCTGTCAGATCACGAGAAGAACAGGTTGATTATCTTGCATCACTTGTCGAAAAATATCCGATTGATTCGATAGAGGATGGATTTGGAGAAAACGATTGGGAAGGCTGGGCACTCCTGACAAAGAAGATCGGTGATAAATGCCAACTTGTAGGTGATGATTTATTAGTGACCAATGTAAAATTCCTTAAACGTGGTATTGAAGAAAAGTGCGGTAACTCCATATTGATTAAGGTGAATCAGATAGGAACGCTCTCAGAAACACTGGATGCTATCGAAATGGCCCATAAAGCAGGCTGGACTGCAGTTGTTTCACACAGATCTGGTGAAACAGAAGACGCAACAATCGCTGATATTGCTGTTGCTACAAATGCAGGTCAAATCAAAACCGGCTCATTATCACGGTCAGATAGAATGGCAAAATATAATCAGTTGCTCAGAATTGAGGAGGAATTAGGAGAAACAGCTTATTATCCCGGTTCTAAATAAAATTTGAGATTATAACCAATAAAAAAGGCCATTCTTCATAGAATGGCCTTTTTTATGCATTGATCAGACAGATGACTTAATTAATATAACATTATTTGATCAAAAAAAGTTGTTTGTACCTGTAATAAAAATTTATATGCTCATTTCTATGTTCCTTATGTTTGATAAAACTTTATAAATTTATCCGTAAATGATCCATCAAACTCCATTAGCTGAACGTGTTCGACCTGCTGCTTTAGATGACCTGATTGGTCAGGATCACCTGGTTGGAAAAGATAGCATTCTAAGAAAGTCAATTGAGCATGGTAAAATACCTTCCATGATTTTATGGGGTCCTCCAGGAGTGGGGAAAACAACCTTAGCCAATATTATTGCTAATCAGATCAAGAAGCCATTTTATACGCTTAGTGCGATAAGCTCCGGAGTAAAAGATGTTAGAGAAGTAATTGACAAGGCCAGGAGAACCGGTCATGTCATCTTGTTTATTGATGAGATCCATCGATTTAATAAATCCCAGCAGGATGCATTATTGGGAGCTGTAGAAAAGGGAGTTATCACTTTAATTGGGGCCACAACAGAAAACCCCTCCTTTGAAGTTAATTCAGCATTATTGTCACGTTGTCAGGTCTATATTTTAAAACCTCTTGGAAAAGATGATCTTTTAAAGATTGTAAATAATGCGTTGATAAAAGATTTTGAGATCAACAAAAAAGAAATCAGGGTTTTGGAAGACAAAGCATTATTGCAATTATCGGGAGGTGATGCTCGAAAAATTCTGACATTAACAGAGCTGGTTGTTGAGGCACTAAGAGAAAATGACCTCATTGAAATCAAGGATGACGTTGTGACAAAAATCGCCCAACAGAAAATTGCGATTTATGATAAAGCAGGTGAGCAGCATTATGATATTATTTCAGCATTTATCAAATCTATTAGAGGCAGCGACCCAAATGCTGCGGTTTATTGGTTGGCGAGGATGATAGAAGGAGGAGAAGATTTGAAATTTATTGCTCGTAGAATGCTGATTCTCGCTTCTGAGGATATAGGAAATGCAAACCCTACAGCCTTAGTCATAGCCAATAATTGTTTCCAGGCAGTAAACGTAATTGGTTATCCGGAAGCGAGGATCATTCTATCACAGTGTGTAGTTTATTTAGCCAGTTCTCCGAAAAGCAATGCCAGCTATGAAGCAATCAATCAGGCACAAAAGAAAGTTAGAGAAACAGGAGATCTATCTGTCCCATTGCATATCCGAAATGCACCAACCGGCTTGATGAAGGACATAGGCTATGGTTCGGGATACAAATATTCGCACAGCTATTCCGGGAATTTTGAAGAACAGGAATACTTACCTGATGAGCTAAGGGGTACAAAATTTTTTGAGCCGGGAAATAATGCAAGGGAAGAGGAGATGAAAAAGAGATTAAAAAGCTGGTGGAAAAATAAATACAATTATTGAATGAGATGATTGATGGCATCAGGGATATTGTCAATGATATCTCCGGCGATCATACTGGTCTCATTTAATTTTTCCTTAGCAATATCACCTGCAATTCCATGGATAAACACCCCGGCGATGGCAGCATCTTCAGGAGTGAATCCCTGTCCTAAAAAGGACGTGATAATTCCTGTCAATACATCTCCGGACCCGGCCGTAGCCATTCCCGGATTTCCTGTAGAGTTAAAAAAGACTCTTCCATCTGGCAGACTTATTGAAGAATGAGCTCCTTTTAATACGATAATTACTTTATGTTCCTTAGACCATTTTTCCTGCAAAGCTAGTCTGTCAAAATCATCTTTCCAGTCTCCAACCAATCTTTTAAATTCTCCAGGATGGGGAGTTAAAATAGAATTTTCAGGGATCTTTTCAATCAAATCAGAATGCCTGGCAATAAGATTGATCCCGTCAGCGTCAATTACAATTGGGTGTTGGAAATTAGTAAAAAGAGCATCGATAACATCTGCTGTATAAACCTGGGTGTCAATGCCAGGACCAATTCCTACAGCATTATATTTGTCCATTTCAGGAAGATTTTCAATAAACCGTGTCGAAGCATCAATAGATATCATGGCTTCTGGAAGTGTTGATTGCATGATTTCGTATCCGCATTGAGGGACATGTGTTGTAAGCAATCCGATACCGGAACGCAGGCAAGCTTTCGATGATAACATAGCAGCGCCCATCTTTCCATAACTTCCACTTATTATCAAGGCATGGCCGTATTGATTTTTATAACTGTATTTGTCTCGATTCTTGAATAGGTCTTTGAATCGCTTTTTATCTGTCAAAAAGTATTTAGTTTGCTCCTTTTCAATAAAGCCTTCATGCAGACCTATTGAAACGACATTAAATTTCTTAACATACTTGCCATTTTCAGGCAAAAGAAATGCCAGTTTTGGAAATTGAAAGGAGATTGTTTGGTCTGCATGAACAATGTTTTTGGAGGTGCTGGACTTATCTGAATACAGACCACTTGGAATATCGATTGAAATGATCTCAGCGTCTGAATGATTGATCATTTGGATAACTTGCCCATATAATCCTGTTATCTTTCTCGATAATCCCGATCCGAAAATAGCATCAATAATCTTATCGCTTTCCTTAAATTCTATTTCAATGTCTTCTTTAGATTTGATGGAATTGATTTCGTAAACCTCCTTCAATGCAAGGTAGTTCATAGTGAAATCCTTTGATTGTTTCGAATCCGGATTTACTATGTAGACATGCACATTCCACCCTCTTGATAAAAGTATGCGACTAACCGCCATACCATCTCCACCATTATTTCCCGTTCCGCAAAAAATAAAAACTCTGCCCTTTTTTGGATAATAGCGACAAAACCATTCTGCGAATGCCAAAGACGCCCGTTCCATTAATCTAATGGATTCTATTGGCTCGTTTTCTATGGTAAATTGATCTGCTTTGCGTATTTGTTTGGATGAAAAAATTTTCATCTTGGTAGTGGTTCAATTAAATAAGGAGAATTTAATATTGAAAAATAGTGAAGACTTAAACAATTATTAAGTGAAATCAAATTTTTCTCCAAAAAGTGAATAGATCTTCTTAAGATCTTCTCAAAAGATTGATTTTGAAATGTCCATAACTCTGAGAAGTATTTCGAAAAAAGGAATAAAGCCTTTGGAAATAAACCTTCCTATTTTTTCACCATTTCAGATTTCATCAGGATTCGAAGGTCTGCATCTTCGATTTGCTTTTTTCGGTCGGCCATATCTAAAAATTTATCATACAATCTTGACAGTTTTTCCGGATCATCAATTTTAAACCCAATGCTTTCTAATCGATATTTCAATGCATGGCGACCACTCCTAGCAGTAAGTATGATATCAGATCTCTCCACTCCTACATCTTCCGGTTTGATCACTTCATAATTATCTCTGTTTTTCAAAAAGCCGTCCTGGTGAATTCCGGATGAGTGGGCAAAAGCATTCTTACCAACAATAGCTTTGTTGGCTTGGACGGGCATTCTCATCATAGAAGAAACCAATTCACTGGTTGGTTTGAGCAATTTTGTATTGACATTTGTGTCGACCCCAAGATGCTTATGGCATTTCAGGATCATGACTGTTTCCTCTAATGAAGTATTACCAGCCCGTTCACCGACGCCGTTCAGGGTGACCTCAGCCTGCCTGGCCCCGTTTGCTATTCCTGAAATGGTATTTGCAGTTGCCAACCCAAGGTCATTGTGACAATGAACACTTATGATGGCCTTGTGCACATTTTTTACATTTTCCATGATGCTTTTGATCTTCTCTCCAAAGATCCAGGGTAAATTATAGCCGGTTGTATCAGGAATATTGATGACGGTCGCACCAGCGTCTATTACGGCTTCGATAACTCTAACAAGATAATTCAAGTCCGCTCTTCCCGCATCTTCAGCGTAAAATTCGACATCTTCAACATATTTCTTCGCGTACTTTACTGCATCAACTCCTTGCTGTAAAACTTTGTCATGGGTGGACCTCAGTTTTGTGAGAACATGTAAATCTGAGACACCGATACCCGTGTGAATTCTTTTTCTTTTGGCAAACCTCAAAGCGTCAGCAGCTACCTCAATATCTTTTTCTTTTGCCCTTGTCAGTCCGCAAATCACTGGTTCAGAGACAGCTTTGGATATTTCGATCACGGATTTATAATCACCAGGGCTGCTAATCGGAAAACCTGCTTCAATGATGTCAACTCCAAGAGCTTCAAGAGCCTTGGCGATTTCAATTTTTTCCTCAGTATTTAGCTGACAGCCTGGGACTTGCTCCCCATCCCTCAATGTCGTATCAAAAATATATACCTTATCCATAGCGAAAACTTTTGAACTAAACTTAAAAAAAAAGCCATCCTCCTGGTTGGGAATGGCTCGCTAATATTCTAAACCCAACTTAGCTGTTCCTTTCTTTCAAAAGGAAACTGTATTTAAACAGAGAAAGATATGCTAAGGGGTTATTCATAAATTTCTGTTTGTTCTTTAACAAAAATTTATAATTATATCTTCCAAAACAAGTATTTTTTGAAATATTTAAAATCGAAAATTGAATAATTCAAAGATTTTATTTCGGACTGGCGTAGACTCCTTCGAACAATATAAGGTCAGAATTTTTTTCCTTCACGAAGAAATAAAATGGTCGGTTGATAACGATCAAATCTTCGGTATCATCTATTTTTTCTAATAACAATGCTGGAGTGTTTTGCTGATTTTGTCCTGTGATCTGAACAAGAGTTTTATTGATATAAGAATAATCGCTCAGGCTGCTGCTTTGAATATCCAGATTGTCTGTCAACCCTTTACTTAAGTGCTGATTGATCATATGGCGATCAAAGTACTCATTTAATTTTAATTCAAATGTGCTTTTGATATCGGGTAAAACTAATCCAGTCTCCACCAGGTTAAGATGTTCAGTATTGTATAAAATTGGATCGGCAATATCCATCTGTTCCGGCATGATGATTTCAAGGGTGAAGCTTTCATTGCTGATGGGTAGTTGAAGATGGTTCACTCCATTTACTTTTTCAAAACCGACTTTCATTGATGGAATGTAGTTCATTTTTACTGTGGATTCATTTCCATTTAGGTCAACAAATTCAGTTTGAACTAATTGTGTCTTTCTATTTTCAAGAAAAGAGGCCTCAAATATTCCAAGATTAATTATCTGAAAATCAGAAAGATAATTAAATTTTTGAATGCTCTTAAACAGAGATTTTGAATTCACCTCAGACCATTTATTAATATGTTTTTGGTCGAATGATTTGCCAGGATAGATCTCCTGAATATCCGTTTTATAGTAAGCAAGCACCTGTGTGTAAAAGTCATTGTGATCAGATACACTGTAGTTGGTCCAGAGAGAATTATAAAAATTGAGATGAATATTTTCATCCATTAATGGCAGCATGTTGCTAACCTCGTAGTATGCCTTGTTAAATTCAATCCTTGGGAGATCTGGTAGCCCGACCTGTTTTCTAAAGTCTGAAAAATCATTATCAGAAACTGTGTTACTGATGATACCAATCGCAGCGCCAACACTCAATGGGGAAATACTTATATTTTCACCTGAGGTTTTGTTGTCATGTAAAAGTGAGAAGGCAAATTGGTTAGAAGATTTGACGAAAAACTCTTCTTCGGGTGTCAGGGGACGGATTGTTCCATCATTTCCTGTTTGGAGTGTTTCTTCATCACAGCCAAAAAATAATAGCACTAAAAAAATTAGTGTGAAAAATTTATAAACTATCCCTTCTAAGCCTTTCATTACATTTTTAGATCTAAAGCGTTTAGTAATATCTTAAAGACAATTTACAAAAACAAATGTTTAAAATCGAATTAATGAAATTGTCAGATAATTTATCCATTACAATGGGTAATTAAATTGTAAAATCTAATAGTATTCGTTTACTAAAAGATAATTTTTCACATAATCCTCCACACCGCTTTCCAAATCAGTGAAGGGAACTGAATATCCAATACCTTTTAATTTTTGCATATTAGCTTCTGTAAAATATTGATATTTGTCCCGAATATCAGCTGGTGTATCAACAAAGACTATGTTTTCACGTTTATCCATTGCTCTAAAAACAGCTTTGGTAAGGTCGAGAAAAGTACGGGCTTTTCCGCTTCCCAGATTGTAAATTCCCGAATTGTTCCTGCTTCTCATCAGGAAATAACATACTTCCGTAACATCCTTCACAAAGATGAAATCCCTTTGCTGTTCCCCATCCCTGATATCTTCCCGATGAGACCGGAATAATTTCATTTGTTCTGTCGACTTTATCTGATGATATGAATGCCAGATAACCGATGCCATCCTTGATTTGTGGTATTCGTTCGGACCGTAAACATTAAAAAATTTTAGTCCAGCCCAGAAGAAGGGCTTTTCATTTTGGTGAAGGACCCACTTGTCAAATTCATTTTTGGATTCACCGTAGGCATTGAGAGGTTTTAGTTCCGGAATGGTATCATGATCGTCATTGTATCCTAATTCTCCTGCACCATAAGTAGCGGCGGATGATGCATAAACAAGTGGGATCTGGAATTCCACACATTTGTTCCACACTGATTTAGAATAATCAGTATTCAGCTCCCAAAGCAATTTTTTGTCAAATTCCGTCGTATCAGTCCTGGCTCCCAGATGAAAAATAAACTCAATTTCTTTTTGATTTTCATCTATCCATTGAATGAAATCTTTTCTTTCAACTCTTTTATAAAGTCTTTTGCCTTCAAGATTCTTATTTTTCAGCTCATTCGAAAAATCATCAACGGCAACAATATTATTAAAATTTTCTTCATTCAACTTTTTCACGAGGCAGCTTCCAATAAAGCCAGCAGCGCCTGTCACTATGATCATATTCTTTTTATTGGCAATTTACATTATTTATAAATTTTGGGAAGTGAATTTCGTGTTTCACTGGCAATAAATTATTTCTGGTTCATATTCTTATTATCTTTGCGGCGCAAATGATAGAAGTATGGTTTACATAAGCAGAGACAGCCATTTTTGTGCTGCTCATAAATTATATAATCCTGCGTGGAGCGAAGAGAAAAACAAAGAGGTCTTTGGTCCGTGCGCCAATGAAAACTGGCATGGACATAATTTTGATATGACTGTTACGGTGAAGGGAGCGCCTGATCCTGATACGGGTTTTGTAATGAATTTTAAGGAGTTGAATAAACTGATCAAAGAGGAGATCCTCGAAAAAGTTGATCATAAAAATTTAAACCTCGATGTTGATTTTTTGAAGGGCAAAATGGCAAGTTGTGAAACACTGGTAGTCGAGTTTTGGAAAATTTTATCGCCAAAAATTTCGACATTAACGAGTGATAAAGTACAATTGCATTGCATTAAGCTGAAAGAAACCCAGAACAACTATGCCGAATATTTTGGCGAATAACAACCTTGTATGAAATATTTCCTGATTGCCGGTGAGCGGTCCGGCGACCTTCATGGATCTAACCTGATCAAATCCCTGAAAAAAATTGACTCTGAAGCTGAAATAAGTTGTTGGGGAGGAGAACAGATGGAGAAATCCGGTGCAAAACTTTTGATGCATTATCGGGAAATGGCCGTTATGGGTATTTGGGAAGTTTTTTTGAAATTATTCACCATTCTTTCATTCCTTGATCAATGTGAAGAAGACATCATAAATTTCGAACCGGATGTAGTTATATTGATTGATTTCGGAGGGTTTAATCTCAGGTTGGCCCGAAAGCTTCACAAGAAAAATATAAAAGTCCACTATTACATCTCCCCTAAAATATGGGCATGGAATTCATCACGAGCAAAAAAAATAAGAAAATACGTCGACAAGATGTATTGCATACTTCCTTTCGAGAAGGATTTTTATAAGAAATATGATATGGAAGTGGATTATGTAGGGAATCCAGTTGTTGATGCAGTGAATGCATTCACACCTTCCAGTATTTTTTTGCGCCATCATGATCTGAAAAGTGGATACATCGCTCTGTTACCTGGTAGCAGAAAACAGGAAGTGTCAAAGTTATTACCTCTCATGCTTGAGGTGGCAGATCATTTTAAGGAAAAAACTTTTATAGTTGCGGGGGTCAAAAACTTACCTTCCGAAGTTTATGATGGGTGCAAATGGAGGACGAATGTGGTTCTGATCTTTGAAGAGAATTACAACATTTTAACTCACGCTGGTGCAGCCATTGTCACCTCAGGCACTGCTACTTTGGAGACAGGATTATTTGAAGTACCTCAGGTTGTAGCATACATAACTTCGCCGCTGACCTATTTCATCGGTAGCCGGCTGGTTAAGCTGGAACATTTTTCATTGGTAAATTTAATAGCCGGGCAGGAAGTTGTAAAAGAATTGTTGCAAGACAATTGTAATTTCGAAACACTGATAACTTCATTTAATGAAATGATGAAGCCCAGGAATTACCACAAAATCAAGAATGGATACCAACAGATTAAATCAATTCTTGGTGATGAAAATGCATCGGATAAAACAGCCCGGTTAATCCTGGAATACTTGAATCAGGCCTAAGCTACTCGTAGCTTTTTCAATCTTGATTTCTCAAATTTTTCAACAGCGTAATTCTTTGTGATTGTCAGTTCCTTCACATCTTTGGTAGATGGAAGTTCAAACATTGCATCGGTCATAATAGCTTCACAAATGGATCTCAACCCCCTTGCGCCAAGTTTAAATTCAACAGCCATATCAACGATATAGTCGAGGCCTTTCTTGTCAAACTTGAGTTTGATACCCTCCATTTCAAACAGTTTGGTGTACTGCTTGGTTAACGCATTTTTTGGTTCAGTCAGGATCATCTTCAATGTTTCTCTATCTAATGGGTTGAGATAAGTTAGTACAGGAACCCTACCGATCAATTCCGGGATTAGTCCGTAAGTTTTTAGATCATGCGCGTTGACATACTGGAGCAAATTGCTACTGTCAAGGTTATTCAAATCCCGCAGCTCGGCATCATTCGTAAATCCTAACGGGGTAGTATTCAATCTTTTTCCTATCAGTCGGTCAATTCCATCAAAAGCGCCTCCACATATGAACAAAATGTTTTGGGTATTAACCGTGATCATTTTCTGATCGGGATGTTTACGGCCTCCCTGAGGTGGAACATTCACCTGCGTTCCTTCCAATAATTTCAACAATGCCTGTTGTACACCCTCTCCACTTACATCTCTGGTGATCGAAGGGTTATCAGATTTTCGGGCAATCTTATCTATTTCATCGATGTAGACAATTCCACGTTCTGCAGCTTCGACTTCGTAATTGGCAGATTGCAGAAGTCTGGTAAGAATACTTTCCACATCCTCGCCAACATAACCTGCTTCTGTCAGTACAGTAGCATCTGCAATGCAAAACGGAACCTGAAGCATGTTAGCAAGGGTTCTTGCCAGATAGGTTTTACCCGTCCCGGTTTCACCGACCATCATGATATTCGATTTTTCAATCTGAATTTCATCGTCGATATCGGTTTTTTGCATTAATCTTTTGTAGTGATTGTAAACTGCTACACAGATCACCCTTTTAGCTTCATCCTGTCCTACTACATATTCATCCAGGTATTTCTTCATTTCCATGGGCTTCACCAGGTTGAAACTTGGCTTGTCGTTTTGCTCCTTGGTTTTTTGTTCTTCCTGTAGGATTTGGTAAGCCTGATCAATACAAAGGTTACAAATATGAGCATGGATACCTGAGACCATCAGGTCTACATCCTTTTTACGTCTTCCACAAAATGAACAGGTAATCTGTGACATGGTAATTTTATTTATTCACTAATACTTCATCGATGATGCCATATTCTTTCGCTTCTGGCGCCATCATCCAATAATCCCGGTCTGAGTCTTTTTCTATTTTTTCGTATTTCTGTCCGGTATGTTTACACAATATATTATAAAGATCTTTTTTGACAGAAAGGGTTTGCTTTAAGGAGATTTCCATATCTGTCGCTTGTCCTTGCATTCCACTCATTGGTTGGTGGATCATAATCCTCGAATGAGGTAACGATGTTCTTTTTCCATCTGAACCAGCTGAAAGTAGTACTGCAGCCATCGATGCGGCTAACCCTGTACAAACTGTAGCAACATCCGGGTTGACATATTGCATGGTATCGTAAATACCTAAGCCGGCGTAAACAGAGCCTCCCGGACTGTTAATATACATAATTATGTCCTTTTTCGGGTCAGTAGATTGGAGAAATAATAATTGAGCTATGATAATATTGGCAATTTGGTCATCAACTGCCATACCCAGAAAAATAATACGGTCAGAAATTAATCGCGTAAACACATCAATTGCACGGAAGTTTCCGGGACGTTCTTCGATGACATATTGTGTCATATTTCTTACTGCATTAGAATAGTCATCTACCAACGTACCACTCAATCCCTGCCCCTTGACAGCATATTTTCTGAATTCGTTTTCGTTATACATGTTATTATTTTTAGAGATAATGATAGGTTACAAAAATAAAAAAAAAGCCCTTCGCTAAAAGGACTTTTACGAAAAGTACGTAAATGAGTTTATTCCTGGACTTTTTTCTCGAATTCAGTTCTGCTTATATCTTTTTCAGCGATTTTTACTTTTTCCTTGATGGCGTCCATTACTTTTTCCGTGCGGGCCTGGTTATAGATCTGGTAGTAATTTTCGCCATTGTTTTGATTGAGGTAGTTATTGGCAAACACATCGAGGTTCTTTTCCATCTCTTCACCAAGCTGTGCTCCAAATTGCTCTCTGAACATGGATTTGGTTTTGTTTAGCACATCATCGTTCTCAACTTTTATTTCAAGGTCTTCGGTGATCTTATTTTTAATAAGATTCCACTTAAGGTCCCGGATATAGTGTTCAAAATCTTTTTCCAGCTCATCAGCTGTCACATTCTCCTGGGTTTTGAGGATCCACTTTTTATAAAAGTCAGATGGTATTTCTACTTTAGTTTTATCCAGTAGATGTTTTTGAATTTCCTGGGAAAGGAAATAATCAGACTCTTTGTTTAAATTTTCTTCAATAATCGATCGATATTTTTCAATAAACTCTTCTTTGCTTTTGACTGAATCTTTACCAAATATTTTATCGAAAAATTCCTGATTTAATTCTGCTGGTTCAACTCTGTTGACATTCTTAACAGTAAATGTGAAGTCTCCTTTAAGTTCCTTCAGTTCTTTCTCGGATTTATTGGTAAAAACCTCGAGATCGCTTTTTTCTTCAAATAGATTCTTTAGATCGATATCGATCTTTTCATCCTTCTTTACACCTACAAATTTGGATTTGTTTTTCTTTGCTAATTTGTCAATATACAATACAGAATCTTTTGCAAATTCACTATCCGAAGAAAGCTCAAGCAAACCGAAAATGGAGTCGCCATCTTCACTTACGTCCGGATTAGTCATTTTCCCATATTGTTTTTGAAGGTTTTCGACTACCTCGTCAAATTCTTTTTTAGACAATTTTATTTTGTAGCGGTTCACTTTGAAGTCAAGGTCATAATTGAATTCGTCAACCAGGCCAACATTGTATTCAAATTCAAATTCCTTTTGGTTGTCCCAATCTATTTCCTCTTCAATTTCTTTTGGTAAA
The DNA here is from genome assembly GCA_913057175.1 of uncultured Cytophagales bacterium. Classification (GTDB taxonomy): domain Bacteria; phylum Bacteroidota; class Bacteroidia; order Cytophagales; family Cyclobacteriaceae; genus CAJXNP01. The sequence continues at coordinate 4,911 of CAJXNP010000012.1, read as the reverse complement.
GGATCACCAATGATTTTAATATCGTTTTCTTTGATATAATCATTAAGAGACTTAATTAATAGATTATTAATTTCCTCTGCCAGGATAGATTTTCCATATAGCTTTTTAATCAGTCCGCTAGGGACTTTTCCCGGCCTGAAGCCTTTAATGCTGGCTTTTTTACTATATTCCTTTAGCTTTTCATCAAATTTTTTTTGATAATCGGCTTCGATTAGTTTAATTTTAATCAAAGCCTCAGTATTTGAACTTTTGTCTAAAGTGATATCCAAGGTGTAATAGTTTTTATATGAAACATAAAGTAAAAAACCCCTAATCGAGAATTATGTATTATCGCGACCAAGGGTTCTTAAACGTGCGGATGGAGGGACTCGAACCCCCATGCCTCGCGGCGCTAGATCCTAAGTCTAGTGCGTCTACCAATTTCGCCACATCCGCAATACAATTTTATTTATGGATTGTGAAAATCTTCTTGCTAAATTGCAATCGAATACCTCAAAATCCTCGTTATCAAAAATGGAATGCAAAGGTAGGTATTTACTTTAAATTGTCAATCGATTAGCAATTCTTTTTTTCTTGTGATTTACGAATAAATAGAGAATGATCGAAATAGATATTGAGGAGGAGAAAAAAGAAATTATCAGGCGGTACAGACGGTTATTGCGACATGCAAAACCATTTCTCAGGGATGATGATGCGAAGCTGATAAAAAAAGCATTTAATACTTCAAACGATGCGCATAAAAATATGCGTCGTCGATCGGGAGAGCCATATATTTTTCATCCACTTTCGGTTGCTCAGATCTGCGTTGAAGAAATCGGACTTGGAACCACCTCCATAATTTCCGCCTTATTGCATGATGTTGTCGAAGATACGGAATTAGAAATCGAAGACATTGAGAGACATTTTGGAAAGAAGGTAGCAAAGATTGTCGACGGTCTTACAAAAATTTCGGGATTCACCGGGCAGGGAGGTGAAACGACCATGCAGGCAGAGAATTTTAGAAAAATGCTCCTCACGCTTTCAGAAGATGTCAGGGTGATTTTGGTAAAGCTTGCAGACAGGCTTCACAATATGCGGACTCTCGACAGCATGCCTCGTCATAAACAGTTAAAAATTGCATCCGAAACTATATTCCTTTACGCACCTCTTGCCCATCGGCTGGGATTATATGCTATAAAATCCGAATTGGAAGATTTAAATTTAAAATATAAAGAGCCAGAAGCTTATAACTCAATCGTCGATAAAATCAGCAAGACCAAAACTTCCAGAAATCGATTCATTAGAAATTTTATTCATCCTATACAAAACGAATTAAAAGATCGGGGCTACAAGTTTACTGTCAAAGGCCGTCCGAAATCTGTTTTTTCCATTTGGAATAAAATGGAAAAGCAGGACATTCCATTCGAGCAGGTTTATGACTTGTTTGCCATTAGGATTATATTGGATGCAAAAGCTGAAGAAGAGAAAGCAGCTTGCTGGCAGGTTTACTCTATTGTAACGGATTTTTACCAACCCAACCCAGACCGACTGAGAGATTGGATCAGTACGCCAAAATCAAATGGCTACGAATCGCTCCATACAACGGTAATGAGTAAAACAGGGACCTGGGTTGAGGTTCAAATTCGTACAAGAAGAATGGATGATATTGCCGAGAAGGGATATGCAGCTCACTGGAAATACAAGGACAACCCTTCAGCTAATGAATCTAATCTTGAGATCTGGATAGAAAAAGTCCGGGAGATGCTGGAGAAAAATGATAGCTCAGCTCTTGAATTTGTCGAAGACTTCCGTCAAAATCTTTTTAGCGAGGAAATTTTTGTTTTTACCCCAAAGGGGGAATTAAAGAAACTACCTGCTGGTTCAACAGCTCTCGACTTTGCATTTGAAATACACTCTGAAGTTGGAGCGAAATGCATTGGTGCCAAGGTCAATCAGAAGCTTGTTCCTATAACACACAAGTTGAAAACAGGTGATCAGATTGAAATCCTCACATCTAATAAGCAAAAACCCAGCGAAGACTGGCTGAACTTTGTCGTCAGTTCAAAGGCCAAAGGTAAAATAAAGGATGTCCTGAAGGAATATAAGAAGGAGGCCGCTTCTGATGGGAAGGATATTATAAGAAGAAAGTTGAAGCAAATCAAGAAGGATATAAATAATGAGACCGTTGAAAAGCTTTTGGCTTACTTCAAAGAAAAGAGCGCTCTAGATCTTTACTATAAAGTCGGAAAGGGAATAATCGATCCAAGCGAGGTTAAGAAGATCAAGGATTATCGGCCCAGACCAAAAAAGAGAATTAATAATGTCTCGGATGCAAAATCCTTCGAAAAGCAAATCAGCAAGGTAACTGGCAAAAATCGTGATATTCTATTGATTGGTGAGGACATGGATCTGGTTGATTATACGCTCGCCAAATGTTGCAATCCGATTGAAGGGGACGACGTATTTGGATTTGTTACTTCCCAGGAAGGAATTAAAATTCATCGAACCAATTGTTCAAACGCAGTTGAATTGATGTCCAAGCACGGGCACCGGGTAGTGAAAGCAAGGTGGGCTTCCCAGAAAATCGGATTTTTTCTCGTGGGTTTAAAATTAAGGGGTACAGATAGGGTGGGAATAGTGAATGATGTTACAAAGGTCATCTCCAATGAACTTAAAGTCAATATGAAGTCCGTATCTATCGAAACAGTTGAAGGTATTTTCGATGGAGAATTAAAACTCTACATACAAAATACAGTGCATCTGGACACTTTAATTCATAAATTATTAGAAATTGAAGGTGTGGAGACTGTAAATAGATTCGACCTGAATCAGTAGCGTAATAAGAATCCTCAATGTCTTTGATTTATTCCACCTTTACCTAACTTTGTAGGGCTTTTTAAAAAAGACCAAAAATCTATCTTTATGCAATACAGCCATCGAGTAATCGATAATATACTGGTTTTGACTTTTGAAGGGGATCTAATTGGAGAAAACCACGGTCCTGAATTGGTATCATTGGCAAATGACCATATCAATGATGATATTTTTTATTGTGTCATAGATATATCCAATGTCAGGTATATCAATAGCAGTGGGATTGGCGTTTTAATAACTCTTTTGACCAAATTCAGAAACAAGGAGGGTGAAGTGATTTTAGTAAAACCTTCCAAAACAGTCGAGAAATTGTTAATGATCACCAAGCTAAGTTCCATATTTCAGATTTCTGAAAATGTTGAAGAAGCCATCTCACAAATAAAAAAGAGTGTAAATCAATGAAATGGAAACGACTAAAAAAATTATTAGATAAACAAGGTAATGATTTTTTTGGTCGCCAAAGGTTCCCTGTCTGTCCGACTGGCAGGCATCTGTACCATTCAAAAATAAATAAAGTAAACAGATGAAAGTAGACGTTATTTTAGGCCTTCAATGGGGAGACGAGGGCAAAGGAAAAATTGTGGATGTATTGGCGCCTAATTACAATGTTATTGCCAGATTTCAGGGAGGTCCAAATGCCGGTCATACTCTTGAATTTGATAATATCAAACATGTTTTACATCAGATTCCATCGGGAATATTTCGTGAGAAAACCAAAAATGTAATTGGCGGTGGGCTTGTGCTTGATCCCGTCATTCTGAAAAAAGAAATAGACGGTTTAGCCAAATTTAATCTGGATTTAAGAAAGAATCTCTATATATCTAAGAAAGCACAATTAATTCTACCCACGCACAGATTGCTGGATGCTGCGTACGAAGCATCAAAGGGCAATGAAAAAATCGGATCAACACTTAAAGGTATTGGTCCTACCTATCAGGATAAAATTGCCAGAGTTGGTTTGCGTGTTGGAGACATACTACTAGAGAATTTCAAAAGTAAATATCAAAAGCTGGTAAGTAAACACATCGAAATCCTCGAGTTATATAAGTTTGAATACGATGTGACATCGTTAGAAATAGAATTCTTTGAGGCTATCGAGTTTATTAAGCAATTTCAGTTAATCGATTCGTCCTATTTTATCAATGACAGTTTGAAAAATGAGGAGAGAATTTTAGCTGAAGGGGCTCAGGGCTCTTTATTGGATATTGATTTTGGAAGCTATCCTTTCGTGACCAGTTCAAATACCACAACACCGGGTGTTTGCACAGGTTTAGGAATTGCTCCAGCCAAAGTTGGTGAGGTCTTTGGCATATTCAAGGCATACTGTACCAGGGTTGGAAGTGGTCCTTTCCCAACGGAACTGGATAATGAGATTGGTGAAGCAATGAGAAAAGAGGGGAACGAATTTGGAGCAACTACTGGTCGGCCCCGAAGGTGTGGATGGATTGATCTGCCTGCACTAAAATACGCTATCATGATTAACGGAGTTACTCAATTGATCATGATGAAAGCAGATGTGCTAAATATATTTAAGGAAATCCAGGCTTGTACGGCTTATAAATTAGCAGATGGAACAATAACTGATCAGCTTCCTTATGATATGTGTGAGGAGGATATTACGCCGGTTTATGAAAAGCTTGAAGGTTGGAATTGTCCAACTGATGATATAACGGAGGAAAGCCAGTTCCCCAAACCTTTGATGAACTATATAGAATATCTGGAAGAAAAATTAAAAACCCCAATTTCCATTGTTAGCCTTGGGCCAAAACGATCTCAGACCATCTTACGAAACATTTCATCTCCATCTATGGTTTGAGAATTTGAAAACGGCTATTTTCGAAACCTCAGCAAGGTCTTTTCGTATTGTTGAAAAGTGTCATGAAAAACGGCGGCTTTTCTTGATTTGGTTAAAAAGTTTTTGTGAAGGTTAAAAAAAAATTGACCTAAAATCATCCAAAATTTATCGTATTTGAAGATTATGAAAATTCCTTAATATTTTTTCAAGGAATATTTTGGAAAACAGGGAAAAGAATTCATACCTTTGCATCCGCTTTCGGG
>CAJXNP010000011.1 GCA_913057175.1 uncultured Cytophagales bacterium | reverse complement strand
TATATCATTTTAAAAAGCTGTGCTCAATTCGCTGAGTATCAGCTTTTTTTATTTGATTAGCTTGACGGATATGGGGTAAAGGGGATCCGACTGAATATTACCACCGAATTTTAGATCGAAGCTATGTGAATCTCCATACCTTTCTGGTGTCCTTTGTGACATAATTTTCAGCATTTTTGCTATCACACAGAGTTGCGAGAAGAACTACAAAAAGTTTCTCGAAACGTCAATCAATGTTTTTCCATTAGCCATATCGATTATTCTCCATTAGAGAATTTTGAAACAGTCATTGCCACATATTTTTTTAATTTGACCTGAATACAATTTTGTAGAAGAAAGAACTCACCCCTTTAACGCATGAAAAATATAGCATATCTTCTTATCGTAATTGTCACCATGGGCGCCTGTAACAAGGCAACAAAGGATAAAAAAACACAACAAGATCTCGTCATCGACCAGGATGCCAAAGACCGGCTCGATGCCACACTTCAATCTTTCGTTACTGATAGCATGGTCGCAGGTGCATCCGCATTGATCATTGAAAAAGGAGAGGAAGTTTACTTCAATGCTGCAGGATACGCTGACAGGGAAGCTAGTGTACTCATGGCGAGAAATACGATCGTCACAATCTATTCCATGACCAAACCCATTACCGGTGTTACCCTGATGACCTTGTACGAAAATGGTGATTTTCAACTGGAAGATCCTCTTTCAAAATATGCCCCGGAATTCACGAACATGCAGGTTGTTACCGGCCTTACTGAATCGGGTGAAATGATCCTCGATTCGGCCAATCGGGCGATCACCATCGCGGATATCACACGACATACTGCCGGGTTTTCTCGACGCTCCGATCTTGGTTTAGATAGTCTGGCCGGAAATGCAGATCTGCTAAATTTTGAAACAACACTGTCCGATATGGCTTATAAACTCAGCAAAATACCACTTGGCTATCAGCCTGGCCAGCGCTGGGAATATGGCATTTCAGTTGATGTGCAGGCTTACATAGCGGAAAAACTTGCCGGAAAGCCTTTTGACGAATACATGAGGGAGGTGGTGCTCGATCCGTTGGGAATGAGCGAAACCAGCTATTTCGTATCGGAAGAAAAAAGAAGCCGGGTGGCAGCTATCTATCAAAGAACTGATAGTGGACTGTTCAGAGTCCCCGATGAAAATGTACACACCCTTAACTACCAGGACTGGCCAATGAAACCAGGTGGGTGGGGACTAAAATCGACCATCGATGACTACATGAAGTTTGCGCAGATGCTGCTTAATGAAGGGACCTACAACGGCAATACCATTCTCAATCCGGAGTCCGTAAAGCTCATGGCTACCAATCATTTACCAGCAGTAGAAGATAGCCTTTGGCTAAAATCTAAGGGAAGGGTTGGATTTGGAATTGATTTTGCGGTCCGTACGGAACCTCCTCAATCCCCCGAGGAAAAGAATGGCGTGGTGGGCGAGTTTTTCTGGGACGGAGCGGCCAGCACCTTATTCTGGGTGGATCCGAAAAATGAGCTGACTGTCGTGCTTTTTGTGCAGATCTTTCCATTCAGCAATGGCGTACACAAACAATTCAGGGACGCGGTTTATGGGAAGATTTAGATTCTGGTTAACCATATGTAATAGTACCGGATTTTTGTTATTTCAAAATATTTTACCCTATCGGTTTGAATGATGGTGACTTTTCTCCAATAACCATAAGAGCACACAGTTTTAATGCCCGGGGCATAAGCAGAATTTGGTGGCATTCATGAAATGAAGTAGTAAGAGCGGCAAAAATTCACTAGATTGAATGAGAACACCACCCAACTAATCCATCATGAAAGAAGTTAAGCGACGCGACTTTCTCAAAAAGACGACCCTGGCTGCTGGCGCACCGGCATTTCTCATGGGATATACTTCAGAGGCTAAGGAACAACCAGTAAAAAAAGAGTCTGAGAAAACAGAAAAATCAGTTTCAAATGCTACTGACCGTAAGTTCAATGGACCCTATACGGAGCCCTGCCTGGACCGGATAGCCTTCCCGATTGGTGGCTTTGGAACGGGCATGTTTTGTATAGAGGGTTCGGGATGCCTTTCACATTTTTCTCTACGACATACCCCGGCTTTTGGAAACGAACCATTTATGATGGGAGCCATTTCTGTTAAAGGAATGGAAAATGGAGCTAAAGTGCTGGAGGGTCCGGTACCAGGCTGGAAGGTATTTGGAAAGCAGGGTGCTGGAAACGGGTTAGGGGAGAGTTCGTATGGATATCCCAGGTTTGCCGTGTCTTCCTTTGAGGCAAAGTTTCCTTTTGGAATGGTCAGCCTGAGAGATGAAGCATATCCACTGGAAGCGACCATTCGTGCCTGGAATCCCTTTATTCCGACCGATGAAGACAACTCCAGCCTACCGGTGGCTGCGTTGGAATATACATTTCGCAATGTTTCTAGTGAACGGATTGAAGCGGTCTTTTCCTACCATGCATTTAATTTTCTTCGGATCTCTACCGGTTGGGGAAAGTGGGAGGATGGCAATTCGGTAGGATCTGTTGAAAATGGATTTGTCCTGTCACAGGATTGCCGCCCCGGACATCCGGAATACAAAAGCGATTTTGCCATTTTTTCCACTCGACAGGATACGGTTGTGGATCATAGCCTGTTTAGAGGAGGATGGTTTGATGCAAAGACGGTTATCTGGAAGGATATTACAGAATGTACCCTTCCCAATGATCCGGAGACAAAAGGCGCAAATGGAGCCTCACTCTACGTTCCTATCGTGTTGGGTCCCGGAGAAGAAACAACGGTTCCCCTCTTGTTTTCATGGTATGTACCACATTCTACCATTCGGGCCGGATTGGGTGAAACAGAGGAGCTCAAGAAACTGAAAGCTGAATGTCAGCAAAGTACCGGCTGCTGTGACGACTATTCAGATTTTTTCTATGAACCCTGGTATTCCAAAAGATTTGCCGGAATAGGGGAGGTGACGGATTATTGGCAAAACAATTACCAGATACTCAAAGAAAAGACCGAGTCATTTTCAGATTGTTTTTACGGCCAGTCACTCCCTGATGAAGTTATGGAAGCGGTAGCCGCAAATCTTACCATTCTTAAATCAACCACGGTTCTGCGCCAGCGGGATGGAAAATTATGGGCTTACGAAGGATCGGGAGATGATTTCGGATGTTGCCATGGCAGCTGTACGCATGTCTGGAATTACGCCCAGGCTATTTCAAGGCTTTTCCCCGACCTGGAGAGAACACTGCGTGAAACGGAGTTATTGATCAGTCAGAATGAAGAGGGCCACCAGACGTTTCGGGCGACTCTGCCACTTCAGGAACCTTCCCATGATTTTCATGCTGCTGCCGATGGTCAGCTGGGAGGGTCCATGAAGGTGTATCGTGAATGGAGAATATCTGGAGATACGGGGTGGATGAAGCGGCTCTGGCCGAAAGTGAAGAAAAGCATGGATTACTGTATCAGGGCCTGGGATCCAAAGGGAAAGGGAGTCCTGGAAGAGCCACATCACAATACCTACGACATCGAGTTTTGGGGCCCCGATGGGATGTGTACCAGCTTTTACCTGGGAGCCTTGTCGGCGATCATCATCATGGGTCGGGAGGTCAGTGCGGATGTTTCAAAATACGAGCAGCTTTTGGAAAAGGGCACAAAATATATGGAATCGGAACTCTACGATGGAGAGTATTTTATCCAGAAAATCGTCTGGAAAGGTTTGGAAGCAAAAGATCCTACCGAAGAAGATCCCAACAAATCTCTTCAGTTAAATTATTCTGATGAGGCCCGATCACTGCTCATGAAGGAAGGACCCAAATATCAATACGGACAAGGGTGCCTTTCTGACGGAATTCTGGGATGCTGGATGGCCAATATGTGTGGATTGGAAGATTTCCTTGACAAGGAAAAGTTGAAAAGCCATCTGCTGGCGGTACACAAATACAATTTTAAAAAAGATCTTTCCAATCATGTAAACCCCCAACGGCCCTCTTTTGCCATGGGTAAGGAAGGGGGTGTGCTTCTTTGTACCTGGCCCAAAGGGGGAAAGCTCACCTTACCGTTTGTTTACAGCAATGAGGTGTGGACGGGAATCGAATACCAGGTTGCATCGCACCTGATCGCGATGGGTGAAGTGGACAAAGGACTGGAAATTGTTCGTGAGATACGAAAACGGTATGATGGGAGAATACGAAATCCTTTCAATGAATATGAGTGTGGCAACTGGTATGCAAGAGCTCTTGCAAGTTACGGTTTGATCCAAAGCCTGACGGGAGTGAGATACGATGCTGTGGACAAGGTACTTTTTGTCGATTCAAAGATCGGGAATAACTTCCGGTCATTTTATAGCTGCGCATCAGGATTCGGGACCATCGGTCTGGAAAATGGAGATCCGTTTGTAAAGTGGGAGTTGGGCGATCTGGATATAAAAACCTGTCTGGTTTCCGGTAAAAAGATGAAAGTCAAGAAATTATAGAAAATCGATTGCTTCCAACTACTCTCTCAAAGTCACACGCAGTGGACCCTGAGGCTTGCAGTCGTTTCTTAAAAAGGAGTTCTCGGGACATTCCGATAATTCCAACGATAGATGATGATGAAGGAACCGGGTTGTTGAACTCCAGCCCGGAAGTCATTGATTATCACATCTGATACCGGGGCGGCCCGGCTATCGTCAGACCCGGCTTTTTACCTGCATTTGTGTAAAACAAATTGCTTTCATTCAATTACTCTCTATAAGAGTCGATCTCAGAGGACTCTGAGGCTTATGTTTGGCCTGATGTTAGGAGGTGCAATTTTGCTATGGATAAGGTATCTTCTTTATTCCTAACCCTGGCTTGACTCCTATGAACAGCAGCATCCAATTTTTAAACTCTTGAAATTGTTTTTTTACTGGTTTAACCTTAAATTACTAATATAAATTTCACGTCTAAACCTTCATATTAGATTCAATTTTTGTCATGGTTGTTTAACATATAAAACTTGAAACCCATGAGTAAAAATGTCTTATTTACTTTCATATTGTGGATAATGAGTATATTAATACTCAAAGCCCAGTCACCAGACGCAATCAATTATCAGGCTATTATTCGAGATAATAATGGCAATCCTCAAGCTGATCAGGATATCAATGTGCGACTGACTATATTCAGCGGACAAACACCAACTACTCTGGTATTTGAAGAAGAACATACACTTTCAACAAACTCACAGGGTTTATTTACTTTAGCCATTGGCGAAGGAACAACTACTAACGGTAATTTTACGGAAATAAACTGGGGTAATGACGCACATCACCTTAATGTAGAAATCGATACCGGAGATGGTTATTTTGACATGGGTACCTTGCCATTTCTTTCCGTTCCTTACGCATTGCATTCCAAAAAGGCCGATTCGATTACATTACCTTTTGAGGGAATAATTTCAGCGGAAAATAAAACAGGTTTTCAGGTTATCAATAGTAGTTCTGGTGAAGGACTGGCTTTGGCTGGCATCCAGGGTAATGGTTCAGGTATTGAGGGGTTAACGAGGTCTGCCATCCTTGGAAATTCAGAATCTGGTTACGGTATAGCTGGTCTTTCTTCGGCTGAAAATCCATTTGCAGGTGTGTGGGGAAGTAGTGATAACGCAACTGGAGTTGGTGTATATGGAAGCGCTACCTCTGGAGGGATCGCAGGATTGTTTGAAACTAATGGAGATGGTCCGGCTTTGGTTACAAGTGGCGGTTTTGTAGGAATTGGAATAGCGGAGCCTGAAAAACTGCTTCACGTAGATGGTGAAATGTTTATCAATACTTTATTAGGTGCATTCGAATTGGGATATCCGGATGGTGGAAATCGGTGGAGAATTAGTACACTCAACAGTGGCGCAGATCTTCAATTTTTCAGCAGCGAGGAAGGAACTGATACAAATATCCCGCGGATGATCATGAAACAAAATGGACAGATAGGCATCGGTGACATCACAGTTCCAACAGCTTACCTGGAAATTAAATCCAATAGTACAATCTCTCAAGCGCATTTAGCCCTCACAGAAGTTGAACAGGATTTTGCACGTCTTACATTCCAGAATACTAATTCAGAAAATTTCTGGTCAGTTTCCGGTTATACAGATGAATCTAATAATTCCGACGATAAGCTCAATTTTTATCATAGCAGCTATGGTGATATTATGACTGTCAGAGGAAACGGTAATGTAGGAATAAATATTTCAACACCATCCGGGCGCTTTCAAATTTTTCAAGGCTCGCAAACGGTTGGTACAGGGCTACGGATCAGCGATGGCATTAATGAAGATTGGGACATAACTCATGGTTTTGGCCTCCGTCTTCATTTTGGCGGATCCCTGCGTGGTTTTTTTAATGCTAGTAGTGGGGCTTATGTTCAATCATCTGACTTACGTCTAAAGAGCGGGATAGAGATTTTGTCTCCTGTACTTTCAAAATTAAAATACCTTCAACCTTTAAAGTACCATTACATAGGTAACGGCACTTCAGATAAAACGATCGGTTTTATTGCCCAGGAAGTTGCTTCGTTATTTCCTGAGTTAGTACACTATTCAAAGGTGGATGATCTATATGGACTGGACTACTCTGGTTTCGGCGTGATAGCAATTAAAGCCATCCAGGAACAACAGGCAGTAATTGAATCACAAAAACAGCTGATTGAGGATATGCAACAAAGACTTGAAGCTCTTGAAGCCCTTATCATTGTAAAATAACCGATAACATGAAGTTATTTAGGATAACTATTACATCACTGTTTCTGATATTTTACCTTATAAACCGGTCACATTCCCAATCGCTAGATCGCAGTGTAGTGAATGTAACTGGTACCTCAGTAACAGCTGGAAGTGTGATGTTAGAATATTCAATCGGAGAAGCAGTAGTTGGCTTGCTTGAAAATCCATCTGTTGTTCTTACACAGGGATTCATCCAGGGGGAAATGAATGTAATTGAAACTGGTGGTTTAAATTCTCAAGTATCGATAAAAATTTATCCAAATCCTGTTTCAAATGTGTTGAACATCGAATATGATGCTCCTACCCTTAAATTAAAATTAATAGATGCCATCGGCAGACAAATGATTGTTTTTGAACAGAGGGTAGCTGAAAATGAACATTTGAAAAGAATATTTGACCTATCCGGACTTTCTTCTGGCTTGTACCTTTTGTTACTTTCAGATATAAACGGGAATGATTTGGAGTCTTATACAATCATTAAACAATAAGTTGTTATTTCCATATTCCTGGTAGAGTCTATATATATTTTCTCTAATGGAATATTCATCAGAACAAATTCCCACTTACTGCACATTACTTTCCCACAGCGTCACGCGCAAGGACTCTAAGGCTTGCTGTCGTTTCTAATTAGTGAATTCTTTGGATCTTCGGATAATTTCCGGGGATGGTGGATGATGATGAAGGAACCAGGGTTTATCACATCTGACGCTGTGGCGGTCTGACTATCGTCTGACCTGGCTTTTTGTCTGCATTGGCATGACACAAATTCTCAAGTCCATTTATTACACGCTTTCCCGAACAATTGCGTAAGCTGAAATTTAACAATTACCTCCAACTGGATTTAACTTTAGAGGTTATCTCAGATAAGTTGACATCCAATACTTTCTTTGCGATCGGACTGAGTGAATCTATGCTTCCTTCAAAATGATAAGTTCTGTGAATGTGTTGGATCATTTCACCGCTTCCTAATTCCCGGGAGCTGGACGATGACTCAAGTTCATAAAAAGGTCCCAGCATGCTGCCGTCCTCAAGCGGGCCGTCATTATAAGAATTGATTACGTCCCCGGAATAGGGATTTTCCTGATGTTCCCACAATGAATTGACATAGGAGGAATCTCCTTCGAAACTGTACTGAACCAGCGTGAGAACCTCGTTGTCCATGTCGTAGCTTCCTAAAACGGGCAGGGCATTTTTTGGAGGCAAACCTATCTTGCAGCGGTATTTTCCATCGCCTTTGAACAAAACCACATTTTCTGTGACCAATAGTCGATCAGACCCAATCGGGCCGAAATAGCTGGTATTCAGATCCAGAGAGTCCCGGTACGGAATGATCACTACCGTATTTTCAGTAGGAACAAACATGCCCAGAATCCAGATTGAGAGCAATCCTCCTGAATAGCTCCAGGCTTCAGACCCAATATTTGTAATGGAATTGTCAGATTGAAAACCAACATAAGAAACCTGGTCAGGAATGGAGACAGACAGGCTTTTTTCAATGTTTTCTTTGCTGAAAATTGAAACGATCCTGTTGACCTCAATATCAAAATTGAATCCTTGATAGTTAGTGAGTTGCATTTGCTTTCTAAAAGCAACACTGGTATCATTTTGCTGAATGATATCAAAAGGTTCCGAATCGATCTGGGGAGGAGTGAACCAATTTTCAAGGGTGAATGCCTTGTCCTTTTCAAAGAAAATGGAGAATTGGCCTCCTTCCGGTCCCATCCAAAATCGATCCTCCCCACCAAAAGCATTCATGTGTTTGGTGAATTCGCCCGAGGAAATCAGATCATCATTGACCCAGCCGTAGGACCGACCCTCAGCCCCGTTGGAAGTGCTGGTCATGACCCGTCCCTGGTAATCCGGGATGACCGCAATTTGTGAAAGACCTCCATTGTTTTTCAGAACAATTGTTTCTTTAAATTTTTTGAGGAATACAAGGTCCTTTTCAAATGAGCTATCAGGAAGGGTTGATAGACAGCTATAAAAGATAGTTAAAGCCAGGAGAAAGGTAATGGTGTTTTTCATCATAATAAATATGATTAATTTGTTTTGAAATCCTAGTCGTTATCGGGTGTTTTTACTTACAACCTGTCTTGTTGTGACACGACCCGTTTGTGTTTGTACTTGAAAATAGAGATTGCCTCTGTTGGAGCCTTGAAGTATGGCATCTGCCTCGGAACGGTTTGACTATCGCCTGAACAGGTTTTTTCACCCGAACTGTCGTGAGACATCCCTCGTTCGTGCCCGCCCTCATTTGATTTTCCAATTCACGACATTATTTGTTTTCTTCAGCCCATTGGTAAAACATTTCAATCGATTTTGCCAGCACTCCGGCTGAGCCCTTAAATTCTGCTGATCCGGCAGGAGTGCCATCAATTTTGTACCATTCATAGAACCCCTCGTTTTTAATGACCCTGTCAAACATGGGTTTTGCCTGAGTATATGCTTCCTCAACATACCCATAAGCAATTAGCTGCTGGATCATCCGGCCACCAAACCATGTCCAGTCCCCGCCATTCTGGTATTCGTAAGGAGGAGAAACGTTCTCTCTGAGCTCTTCTTTTGGATAGGGAGGGTAAAGGGTTAAACCTATAGATGGAGCGCCAGACAATTTTACATTCTTTTTCATATGTGCAAGTGTCGCGGCTATTTCCTCTTCGTTTAACACTCCTGCTTCAATGGCAACTGTGGTTCCCCCGTGGTAGTGAATTTTATTTTCATCGAAACCCTCCGAAAACGGTGAGCCATCGATATAGATATGTGGGATGAACTTACTGTTTTCTGCATCCCACAAATGTTTTTTGATGTTCATCATAAGTTCCGCATGGATCGATTTCCAATGATCTTTTTTCTCCTGGTCGGAAGTTAAATTGCCCATGTTTTCGATGGCAATGGCAAGCATGGCATTGTCGTAAATATCCATGCTCCAATGGGTAAGTTCGTCGACATCAACGACAGCGCCGCCTTCAACCTGGACATCCCCCCAATCGAATGTTGTTGCCCCTGTGATCAACCCATGATTTTCAGAATATCTTTCTGTAAAAAGGTAGTCAATTGACCACTCCAACCGCTCAGCTACTGTTTTTCCAGCAACGACTTCATCCAGGATACTTGTGTCGTTCGTCTTGGATATGTATTTAAAAATTGCCTGGATTAACGATGTTTCCTGATCGGTTTCAACCGTGTTTTTAAAGCCAATATGACCAGGAGCCGTTGCCGATTCATAGGTGTGGGGATCACCCCATGTAAAGGCTTCGTGTGGCACATATCCGTCGAGCAATTCTCCATTTTCCTGCTGAAAATGAAAAAACATCAACAGGTTTTCACGGATGATCTTTTGGTCGTATTCCTCACATGATAATTCAATAAAAGTATTCAGATCACGAGCCCACACCATCTGGTATCCCGAGCCGGCATAAAAACCTTTTTTCATCAGCTGGCGAGCCATGCTGTCAACTTTATGCAGGTTCCTGTCTGAAAGAATTTTATGGGCCAGCTCAGACTGATCTGTATTTTTAACTGAGCACGATATTGAAATTATTAATATAAGGATACCTGGAATTTGATTTATTTTCATTGCCTTCATTACTTCTATTTCAAAAATGCTTTAACAACTATTGCCTCTTTTGCTGACTTATTAACGATTTTGTATTTGCCTGCAGCAGCAGGAATAACAAATGTTTCGGCGTAACTAAAATGTTGCTTCATTCCGTTTTGAGTTTCAACGGTTATGCTAGTGCCTTCAACCAGCGATAGTACATGGCATCGGTTTTCCGTTTCAACTTCTACTTTTGTATGGAAGTGAAACCTGTACACATCGTAGGATTGTTTCTCGTGGGTCGGGAGGTGGTATAGCTTCCAGTCAGCCCCTTCATCCAGCAAACAAGGCTTGGAAATGAGTTTATCCTTTACATATTGTCCTTTTCGTTCAAAGCAGACGTTTTCCATTCCCCTTTGGATATTTAAAGGGCGTGGCATGCCATCCAGGTCGAGCCTCAGCCAGTCATACATTTTGAAAGTGAAAATGTAGGGTGTTAAGCTTATTTCAAGTACCAGGTTATTGATACCCGAACCGTGGATTGTGCCGGGAGGGATCAGGAACAGATCGTGTTTGTGTGAATCGTGGATCTGTACATGTTTGGTTATGTCGATCGGTTCTTTTTTTTCAAAACTGCGTTTCAGATCAGCTTCAAAAGCTTTTGGATCAACATCTTCCTGGAAGCCAAGGAAACATTTTGCGTTGTTGCCGGCATCGAGAATATAATATGTTTCTTCCTGGGTGAAATTTTCACCAAAGTGGTTTTTGATATAATCCGACATTGGATGACACTGAACGGAAAGATTGCCTCCATCAAAAGTGTCAAGAAAATCAAAACGGATAGGAAACTCAAAGCCGTAGTTTGAAGCATGATTTCCAAGAATAGCTTCATTTTCCCTGAACATGATGAAATCAAAGGAGACTTCGAGGAGATTGTCATCACTTTCAAAAAGCAAGCCGTTTTCGGGAACAATCAATTCAAAAGACCACGCATAGTTTATTACCTCTTTGTTCAGGCCGGCAATTTTGTTTTTTATCCATTGCCCGCCCCATGCGCCTGGTTCAAACCATGGGCGCACCCGAAATACATTGTTGGCCATGGTTTTAAGCCCTTCGATCAAATCGTCAGCCTTTATCCAGGTGATATCATCAACCCTTTGCCCATCAATTACATAATCAATTTTGGATAGAATTTCCTGCTTATGTTTATTCAGTACGATCCAATCGACGAAGTAAAACCGTTTGTACATTGGTTTGATGTCCTCAGGTTGCGAAGCCCCAATGTTGGTAACTGATTTGGCCCGTGCCCGGAATTGAAGTTCGTTTTTTGGAAGATCGATGTAAACCAATGTGCCCTCTATACCTGTCAGACTCGCCCCCACACCATAAATGATGTTAAGGTCAGCGGTTTTATCAAGCGTTATTGCATTTAGTGATGCCGGCTGGAAAAAATCGATTAACTCTAGTGTAGTTCGTTTTCCAAATATCGGATCGTCGCCTCCTAAAAACGGTGCAATCATTTGGTTGATCTCTTCCTCATTTTTCAAGGTGGAACAAATATCAATCCAATGAACTTTTTTGTGAAGCTTTGTTAATTCAACATCAAGAGCTTTTCGGAATTTCTCGAAGAATACTCCAACATAGCCATCAATAATGATTGTTTTTAGGTCAGTGATCTGGCTCGCAAGACTTTCAAATCCTACGCCTATTTTCCCACTTTCCAGCTTCAGTGAAGGATATAAATCGTAATTCCCGATCTGATTTATCGGTTTTTTAACCGGAAGTAAATATTGATCCGTATTTCTGATATGTTTGTTCATTTATAATCCTCTTTACTATTTTCCTCTACAGATTCTTCCAGCATCAAAATTGCTTTGTACAAAACTCCGGCTGATCCCCGGAAGGTACCGGAACCTTTCGGTTGGTTATCGACTGTATACCATTCATAAAAGCCATTGTTGTCTTTTACCCTCTTCACCATGGGCAACAACTGTTGATAAGCTTCTTCAATAAAGCCATAATTCACCAGTTGCTGGATCATGCGACCTCCAAACCATGTCCAGTCTCCTCCATTCTGATATCCATAAGGATACATTCCTTTATTTTCAAACGATCCTTCAGGATAAGGAGGATACATGGTAAGTCCGATAGAACCGGCGCCCGATGCCTTTACATTTGCAATCATTTTGTCAAGGGAAACTTTCACCTGCTCTCTGCTGAGCAAACCTGCTTCGATGGCAACCGCAGTTCCACCATGATAGAAAATCTCATTTTCGTTGAAATCTGAGGGGAAAGGAGAGCCATCCAAATAGACATGTGGGATAAACTTTTGATTTTCCTTATCCCAAAGGTGTTTCATTATATTTTCTGCAATCCTGTCCCGGATGGGTTGCCACTTTTCTCTTGTTGACGGAACTAGCTCAATCAGATTGTCCAGCGATATGATCAGCATGGCATTGTCGTAAATATCAAGGCAGTCCTTTGTGTCATCTGTGATAAATACTCCCCAGGGGTGACTGTGCTGTACATCGCCCCAATCTGCCGTTGTTGCTCCCCAGATAAGGCCGTATTCTTCACTCCAGCGATGATTTAGAAGAAAATCCATGGACCAAACCAGTTTTTGGGCAACGGTTTTTTCGCCAATCTTTTCTTCCAGAAAAGCTTTGTCTCTGGTCTTTGTAACATACTTATAGACTGCCTGAACCAATGAAGTTTCATGATCTGTTTCAACGGTATTTTTGTGTCCGCAATAGTTTGGTTCGAGATCGGTATAGATGTATTCGTATCCTCCTTCAACCTGTTGAGCTTTTTCCTGTGGAATAAAGCCATCAACAATATTTCCGTCTTCGCGTTGCAACCTGAAGAAGACGCGCAGGTTTTCTTTCAATGTTTCATTTGGATATACTTCTGCCGATAATTCAATAAATGTGTTGTAATCTCGTATCCAGACTTCTCCATAACCATCACCGGCATTGAAGCCTGTTTTCACAACTTCGAGGGCTTTTTCCTTCACAAAAGGAAAGTACTCGTTTGCCAGAATTTCCTGTTTTAGCTGATCATCAACTTTTTTTGAACTGCAGCTGAACAACATAAAAGCAGCTACTGCGGATATTATTTGTTTCATTGTTTTGTCTTTTTACTAAGCTTATTTCATGGACGGTGGCGGATTTTTTTTACCCCATTCTGTATTGGGAATGGAATCCATTTCGAATACCAGTGTTCCACCATTCATTAGTTGTGAGCGTTCTATCCAACAGTTCTCAATGGGTTTTTGATTGAATTGAGCGCTGTTTACAAATAGGTTTTTGTCTGAATTATTCTTTGTTTCAATGATTAATGTTTTGGAAGGATCGTTCGACAGCTGAATAGACATCTTATCAAACAGAGGACTTCCAAACTGAAATGTCGGACTAGCAGAGGCATGTCCCTGAACATCGAAAAGCCCCAAAGCAGCCATCACATACCAGGCTCCCAATTGTCCCTGGTCTTCATCCTGGCCAAAACCATAGCCGTGAAGCGGTTCCGTCCCATAAAACTCATTGCAGATAAGTCGGGTCCATTTTTGGGTTAGCCAGGGTTTTCCTGAGTAATTAAACAACCAGGCCTGGTGTAGACAAGGCTGGTTTCCATGGTTGTATAATTTTTGAACTCCTGAGAAACTATCCACATCCTTTCCTCCTCCAAAAATTGAATTACGGCTTTCGCTAAATGTATTTTCCAGTCGTTCGTTAAAAAGATCTTTTCCTATTTTTTCAATCAGCCCGGCAGGATCGTGAGGTACAAACCAGGTAAATTGGTATGCATTTCCTTCCTGGAATCCCGCCCATGGTTTCATGGGATCAAAATCGCTTATAAAATCTCCATTGGGCAGTTTAGGACGGATATATTTCGTTTCATCATCAAAAATGTTCTGCCAGTAATTAGCCTGTCTTTTCAGTATTTCCTGATCATTAGATCTGCCAAGGCTTTTTGCTAATTCGGATACTGCATAGGAGCTAAAGCAATATTCCAAAGTATGGGAGGCGCCAAAATTAAATACCCATCCATTTGAAATGGTTGTGTCCATGTAGGGCACATATCCCAGTTTTTTGAACCAGTGCAGGTCATATTTCCCATTTCCCAGATTCCTGTCCTTGCTGTTAATTTCATTTTTTAATGCTGCTTCGTAACCTGTTTCAATATCGAAATCACGGATCCCACTATTGTAAGTAGCAGCAATCAACAATCCCTGGAAATTGGTTTGGACGCCATTGGTGAACGTACCTGCTGCCTCCCCATCATGCAACCAACCGGTCTCTTTGTAAAAATCAATATTGGACTGAACGTACTGACTAAGGTATTCCGGATAGACCAATGCCCATAGCTGGCTTAAATTCCAGAATCCACCCCAAAAGCCATCCGTGTTGTAGTGGTTATATTCTGGTTGACCATTCTTATCAAGTGGGATCTGACCTATCCCTTCGCCATTTAATTTATATTGCCCGTTAACATCACTCGCTAAACCTCGTCCTAGCAAGGCATGGTATAAACCTGTGTAAAATTTCGTTATATCCTCCCTGTTTTCTCCTTCAACCCGGATGCGGTTCAGCATTTCATTCCATTTTTTAGTTGCCACTTCCTGGGCTTGATCAAATGAAAGAGATTTGGATTCTGTTTCTAAATTAAGCCGGGCATTATCGACACTCGTATAGGACAAGCCAACCTGCATTTCGATTACTTCATCCCGGGATGTTTCAAATTCTAGGTAGATGCCGTTTTTTATCCCTTTTGTTTGATTGGAATTTTGCTGAACGGTAGAATCTGTGAAAACTCCAACTCCCTGCGGCATTTTGTTTAGTCTGGCTACAAAATACATTTTGACAAGATTGCCCGGATCACAAAATTTTGCGTATTCAGGATAGGTTTCAACATATCCAACTACCACATTTTCATCTGTCCATTGAGCAAAAGCTTCGGTGACATCGCTGCTTTCTCCCTGTTTGTGGCCAATATCAAAAATCAACTTTGACTGGTTTGACTCCGGAAAGGTGTATCGATGATATCCTACCCGTTCGGTTGCTGTTAGTTCAGCCTTTATTCCATAGTCTTTCAGAAAAACCGAATAATATCCGGGTTCTGAATGCTCCCCTGATTTATCAAAACGTGAGCGATATCCGCTATCCGGGTCTTCTAGAGTACCGGGAGTTGTTTTTAGTTCGCCGGTTGTTGGCATTACAACCACACCTCCAATCTGAAATTCATGGAAATGACCAAATCCTTCGATTGAATGATGACGATCGTCATATCCCCCAGGTAGCCAGCTGCCTACGCTTTCATAAGCATTGGTATGGGGGGCTAATTTAGCCATGCCAAAAGGCAATGAGGCAGGAGTGTAGAAAAACCATCTGCCGTGAACGGAACCAATTTGCGGATCTACATATTGAACCGCATTGTAATGGTCATTTACCGGTTTTTCCCGACAAGTAACCAGAATTAGTATCCAACTTAAAATGAATAGAGTCTTTTTCATATCATTATTTTTTTAATGCATAAACTGAAAGAAACAGTAGGTATCCTGCACAGATAAGGAATATGTACATTGCAATTGTCACATTAGAAAGGTCAGAAACCCAGCCTACAATCGGAGGGATTAAGGCCCCTCCTGAAACGGCCATTATCATTAGCCCTGATATTTCGCTGGCCCGATTTTCATACCGTTTAATCGAAAGGGAAAAAATCAGAGGATAAATATTGGAACATATCAGTCCGATTAAAAACATAAAAGTTAACGCAAATGACGGCGTGGCAGAATAAATAAAAGCAATTATGGCAAGCAGCGTCCCAATGGATGACACGATAAAGAATTTCTTTGAAGAAAACCGGGTCAGGAGCATAGCTCCCAGAAAGGTACCGGCCATTTTTCCAAAAAAGTAAAGGCTTCTTCCGTGTTTTGCCGGTTCGGCAGCCATGTTCATTTTTTCCATTAAAAATTGCCCTGATGTCGAATTAATTCCTACATCAATACCCACAATGAAGAAAATGCCAAGTACCATCCAGGCAACGTATCCTACCTTCAAAAGCCTGAGACATGACGATAATGTAGCTTTTGATTCACCGGAAGGTGTTTCATTAATTTTTGTTAAGTGCAACCATAAAACCGAAAGCAGTGATACAACCGCAAAAACCAGTAATAATAATTTCCAGTTTCCAAATCTGATCGCCAGGTAAGTGGCCAGATAAGGTGCTATCATCGATCCAATTGCTTTTACGAATTGCGAAAAGCTGAGAAAACTTGAAGCCCGGTTGGAGGGTACGACATCAATCAGCAAGGGATTAGCCGACACCTGGATGATCGTGTTACCGATACCAAGCAAAGCAAACCCAACCATTAGAATCGGAAATGAATAAAATACGAAAGGTAAAAATAATCCTCCGGCAGTGAGGATCATCCCAATATTTAACATGTTGCGCTTTCCAATGCGCTGTTGCAGAACCCCGACCGGGACCGATAAAAGAAAAAACCAGACAAATACGGCCATCGGGATTAGCTGAGCAAGCGTGTTGCTCAACTCAAAATCGGCTTTGGCATTGTCCAGACCAATTCCTACCAAATCGCAAAAACTCATGACAAAAAACGAGAGTAGCACAGGAATAGCAATTACACGGTAGTTTTTATTGGTGTTCATCTCAGCTTATTTGACAATGTTTGTTTTCAAAAGTTCCTCGTAAAAAGCATTATCACAGAGTCTTGCTCCACCAGCCAATGCAGCATTTTCCTCCATTTCGCTTACCATGATAATCGTTTTGCCAAGATGATCTTCTAAGGTTTTCTGAAACAACTTATAGCTTCTGGAGATATTTCCACCAATGACAATCGCATTTGCTTTAAACTGTTTTACCCACGGAGCTAAAAATGTTCCAAGATTGGCGCCAAACTCTTGAAATATTTCCCTGGCTATTTTTTCATTCATGGCCATTTTAGCCAGCTCTTTAACCCCTGAAATTGTTGTGTCTGACTTTTCATTATAATTATTAATGAACCAACGGGTGGAGAAATAATCATCGGCAATAGCGTTTTTAAAGGGAATGTGGTATAAAAATCCATCATTGGGAATTCCCTCGTTTCCCGCCACAGGAAGACCGTTTTTGATAAAAGTAGTACCAAAACCCGTTCCCAGTGTTAGTGCAATGACCCGGTCATAATTCGAGACTTTTCCAAGCCATGATTCGCCAACAGCAAAGCATGTTGCATCGTTCAAGAAGCGAATTTTGAACTCGTCGGACAGTTTCATTCTTCTGATCAATTCTGATTTTATGTTGATTCCATATAATTCCCTGAATTTTGGTACACCTTCAAACTTTGCTATACCATTTACATAATCAAAAGGACCGGGCATGGCAAAGCCAATACCTTCAAGTTCTGAAATCTCCAGGGTTTCTGCTGTCAAATGTATTGCCTCGACCCATCCATTTAAAATAGAATCAGATGGCCCATTGCTGTCCATGGAAAACCTTTGTTTGCTATTTGAAAGAGGATTATTTTCCTCAAGATCAAAAAGTTGGCAAGTGATATGGCTACCGCCAACGTCTATTCCCAACGCTATTTTCTCCATCTATCGTCTTATTTCGATTGAATAAGTAAATTTCTCAGCGATATAAAATCCAATATTGTACTCAACAGGTTTTTCTCCTGGTCCACTGACAAATCGTTCCCGAATCAGTACGGGATCTCCTTTTTTTATTTTTAAGATTTTGGAAGTTATATCCGAAGCTGGTCTGGCTTTGATTCGCTCTTGAGAAAGTGTAACCGGAGTCTGGTATTTTTCTTCCAACAGCTTATATAAGGGTTCGCTAAAATCTTCCGATAAAGAAATCCCTATTCTTGGATGAAAAAAACTTTCGAAATAAACAAACGGGCCATTCTTGTCTCCTCGCAAACGGGAAAGTTTTACAACTTCTTTTTTGATCGGGATATTAAAAAAAGCAGCTACCTTTTCGTCACATTCTACTAATTCTGCTTTGATCAAATAATTGGCGTACGAAATTCCCTTTTCATTCATTTCCTGGGTAAAAGAATGCCAATTGTCCAACTGTGTGTTCATGGAATTTTCGGCCACTTTTGTTCCGTAACCCTTCTTTCTGACGATCAATCCCTCATATTCCAGTTTATTGGTAGCCTGCCGAATCGTATTTCGACTTACACCGAGCTTTTTAGCCAGTTCGACCTCTCCCGGCAGGAATTGCCCTGATTGATATTTAGGTAATTCGATAAGTTTTCTCATAAGCTCCTCGACCTGAAAATGAAGAGGAAGGCGACTACTGTGATCAATCCGGAATGTCATATTTGTTCAAATGTTCAGACATATGTAAATATATAATAATTTTCAATTCGTAACCAACACAGCGATCACAATTATTATTAAAACCCAACAACCTGATACATATACCAACCATTCAAACCTGGATTTATCCATTTATTGGTGTGACTGTGAAAGAATGGTTTAATTGACAGGATCGGCAGGTGATTTTTTGTAGGTATTTAGGATTGGATTTTCTCTACAAGTCGCTGTAGATGTTCAGCCATCTGAGTAGCATGTATTTTGTAATACTCATGGCCATTTCCATACACTCCTCATCATGATGCCGGAGTTTGGCTACTTAGCACTCTTATTTTTATAAGTGTTTTTACTAACTAACCCGTATGTCAATATTCCGTATCTTTATTTAATATTTGAATCTTACAAGTACTATCATGGAGGTTAAATCGATCAGGGACTTTTACCGGGAGCTTTTATCAAATGTGGAAATTGACAGGTATTTCGAGGATCATGCCAATCAGGACATCGGTCATTTCAATGTTTTCGATATAACGGAAATGTGGCGCAAAAACCCTGTGAAGCCCAGCATGCCCTACAACAGAAGGACATACTATAAAATCAGCCTTGTTAACGGTCGAAACAAAGTAGAATACGCCGACAAAATAGTAGATATTCATGATTATGCATTGATCTTTGCCACACCAAAAGTACCTTATAGATATTACCCGCTGGACTCAAATCAAAAGGGATTTTTTTGTGTATTCACGGATGAATTCCTGTCAAAATCCATGACAGGTATCAATATGGATGAGCTACCTGTTTTTCAGCCAGGTTCTGATTTTGTCTATCACCTTGATCGGGAATTATTTGAAAATGCGGTGGCTATCTTCCAAAAAATGCAAAAGGAGTTAACTTCTGATTATTCGTACAAATACGACTTGCTTCGCACCTATTTGATCGAATTGGTACACTTTGGCCAGAAACTTCAACCCGTCAGTGCTGCTGAAAAATCCCTGAATGCCTCCAGCAGGATCGCTACGTTGTTTGTTGAATTGCTGGAAAGGCAATTCCCTGTTGAGTCGACCAGTCAAAGCATTCACTTAAAATCAGCACATGAATTTGCAGAAACGCTCAGCATTCATGTCAACCATTTAAATAAAGTCCTGAAAGAAGTTACGGGAAAAACGACGACTGACATTATACGGGGCAGGCTTGCCCAGGAAGCGAAAATACTCCTCCGGCAAACCAACTGGAATATCTCTGAGATATCTCAAAGTCTGGGATTTGAAGAAATTGCTCACTTCTCGAACTTCTTCAAGGCTCAGACTTCTTACTCTCCTTCTAAGTTCAGAAATGGAATCAAGAATGAACGAAGTTTGATTCAAAAATCTTTTTGATCCTTACCCTCCAAGGGTTCAAAACCCTTGGAGGGTTGTTTGAGGTAGGCGACCTAAGGATTATTTGATTTTTGCAAACTTTGGTTTGACGATTGCAAGCCATAATCAACGATTCCTTTTGACCTTTGCATCATTCCATCAAATTAAAATGTAACTACATGAACTTATCAAACAACAAAATTCTCATTACAGGCGGGGGATCCGGTATCGGTTTGGCCCTTACTGAAAGATTCGCTGAGGAAAACAATACCGTCATCATTTGCGGCAGAAGAAAAGAAGTTCTGAGGAGCGTGGCTGCTCGCATTGATAATGTGATTACTTATCAATGTGATCTGTCACTTGAATCAGATAGGGTTAAATTATTTAAATGGATCGAATCGGAACATTCTGACCTGAATGTGCTGGTGAATAATGCCGGTATTCAAAATTGGATGCACATTGACCAAGAGGACTTTTATAACAAGGCGAAAATAGAGATCGAAACCAATGTAATGGTGCCCATACAACTAGCCACCCTGTTTGCGAAGCATGAAAATCTCAATACGATCATCAATGTGACTTCCGGTTTGGCGTTTGTACAGATCGCGAAGGTTCCTGTTTATTGTGCGACCAAGGCATTTCTTCGATCCTTTACCCTTTCTTTGAGGCATATGCTAAAAGAAAAAGGTATCGAAGTGATTGAGATGATTCCTCCGGCCCTGAATACCGATCTTGGAGGGAAAGGCATTCATGATGCATACCCACCTGTCAGTGAATTTGTGGAGGCAGTTTTTCAACAACTCGGGGAAGGAAAGCAGGAGCTTACCTGGGGATTTAGCGATACGATGTACCACGCGACACCGGAAATCATCGCTGAAACTTTTCAGAAGATGAATGTTTAGTTCGCGCTGAATTTCAATATGAGGAGCATCTTTCGAATTCCTGTGATCCGGAACGGGCCTTGCTCCTCATGATTTCAATATTTCCACTTCGCATCATTTTCATTTACATCCCATATTCGATGTTCAGCGATTTTTCGAATAAGGTCGTTTGGAATGGGTTGGTTGTAAGGGAACTGAACTGAGTCCTTCCTGGTGGAGTATTTTACCAACTCTTCTTTGAAGGGATCCAATGCCGGACCAGTTGGCGTAAAAGTTAAATGAGCTTTATAGGCTGCAAATGAAAACAAAATTCTTTTTCCTGAAAAAACAGGTATTCCCCATTTCAGCTCCTCCGTAGCATTGGGAGCTACCTCTTTCAAAATTGAGCGGATTTGTTTGAGGTTTTCCTGCGCAGCTTTGGGAGCAGCTTTAATGTATTCATCCACGTTTTTTGGTTTATCCTTCAGCATAATCTTATAATTTATTGATTAGGAATGTTATTGTCAATCAAATAAGATGACTTTTTATGTGCATCTTATTGGTCGTCAGGTGGTGATTTTATTTCTAAAATGTTTTTTACTGTGAATAAGAATTTTTGATGTCAAATCAGCAAATCAAGGATTCCCTTTATTTTTCAAAACCAGGACGGGAGGCGCTTCGGCCCAGTCAATTTCAGGATTGGAAAATTCAGAAGGTTGAACAAAGTTCCCCAATACAATATCAGTCCAGCCATCGCCATCCATGTCACCTGCATCCATGGTAATCCATCTGCCGACTTCCAGTTTGGGTGATGACATAGGATCAAACTGCAAATCACCTTTGTTTTCCAGGTATACAAAGCCTTCCTCGGGCTGACTGGCAAAATCCGCATAATGAGCAATGGTTGCCAGATCAAGATCTCCGTCTTTGTCGAAATCCCTGGCCATGGCTTTGTAACATCCATGAATGGGGTAGAAGAATGATTGTTCGAACTTATCCTTTCCCTTATTCAAATAGATATATACACCATGATAAGGTTTTAAAATGGTTGTATAATCAGCATTGTCTCCGGAGGTGTAAATGATATCGAGCAATCCATCTTTGTTAAAATCAGCCAGTTCAAAATAGGAGGAACCATAAACAGAAGGGAATTCCAGCAATCTTTTTTCTGTGAAACTTCCATTCCCGTTATTAAGGTAAAGGAAAATTCCTTCCACCCCCTGAGCAAACATAGCAAGGATATCCATTTGTCCATCCTCATTGTAATCCAGCGGATAGGCAATTCGCGCTCCTGGTAAGGTGGATAGCACACGTTTTTCATACCGGCCCCTTCCCTGGTTTTCCATCCATGATAAACCACCTCTCATATAGCCAAATTCACAAACCAGGTAATCGGGTTTTCCGTCATCATTTAGTTCGGTCTGCGAGATTTGCAGAGGACGATGAAGTCCACTGAACACACTAATGCTGTCGATTTCCCATCTATCAGGCTTTCGCATCATTCTTAAAGCTGTGCCGTGAGCCTGGTTGTTTGGCATTAGGATTCCCACGTTACAGGCAAGGGCTTCACTTTGGCCCATAAAGTCAATATTTGTCAATGGGCCAATGGTCGTCAATGAGTCGATAGGTGCAAGCTGGTTATTCAAAAAGTAGGTTTTCAGTGTGGTAGCATCGCTTATGACGAGTGGAGCCCTTCTATCTTCCCTTATTTTGAGAAAAGTTGTGTGTGAATTGCGGTAATTCAGCTTAGGTTCAAGGATTTCAAACAACGGAAGTTCAGGATCAATTTCTTCAGCCCGGTCCTGCCTGGGTAATTCTTCCGGTGCCGTAGCGGTATAGTAATCGATAATGTTTTGCCATTCTTCATGAGTGACCATTGGATTGCTGGCCAGTGCGCCAGGTCCTTTCATTTGAGCATCACCCCGATAGGTATAGGATTGGCCTTTGTGATTAAAAATTCCCATCAAAGGACCCATTGCGGGCAATGCTCCTTCTTCCCAGGTTTTGGCATTCAGCAGTGATGGGTCTGGTAGCTGGTGACAGGATTGACAATTTACTTCGGTAAGTTCTTTTCCTTTTTTTATACTTTCTTCAGATATATTGGTATAAGATTCGTGTCGTGAAGAAGAATTACAGCCCATTACAGAAAGGCCAATGGTAATAAGGCTCGCAATAATTAATTGGTTGACGAACCATCCAGCTGTTTTTTTGAATTTAAATATATTTTCCTTCTTCAAATCTGATTATATGCTGCATCTGATGACTAAAAATGAAAAGGACGGAGAGTTACTCTCCTTCGTGATAGAAGTAGCCTTCAAGTTAAGGAAATCGAAAAATAATGTGGAACCGTTGGTGGAAAACAATAATATAGCCCGCGGAGCAAGGATATTAATTGCAATAAAAGAACTCAGCCGCGTGGTTAACGCAGCCGAGTAAAGGGGTTTCAATCTTTAAGGCTCAATATTCTGATTCACCTTGAATAAATTATCCGGGTCATATTTCCTTTTGATCTCAACCAGTCGATCATAATTGTGTTTGTAACTGGCTTTTATTCTGCTTTGTCCTTCGTCCATCATGAAATTGGAATAGGCGCCACCCATTGAGTGCGGATGCAATGCATCATAATAATCTTTGCACCAATCGGTGATTTTTTCAGCATTTTTCGGGTCCGGATCCACGCCGACAATTACCCCGGCATATTTAGCGTCGCGATAAGCCCATGGAGTATCCTCTGGTCCCGGTTTGGATGCTGCGCCACTGATTGGGTACAGATGCATTTGTGAAAGCGGAGTTGGAATGTTGGATCCGAATTTCAAATGTTCTTTAGCAGCTTCTTCTGTTATAGAGTCGAAAAAATCTGCCCGCCAGTACCATTGCATTCCCGGGGGCATCAAACCATCAAATAAAGTCTGCACAGCCGGGTAAGGCATTTCTCCCACATGTTCAAATTCAGGTTGGAGATCCCTTACTTCCTGGAATATTTTATCAAATTCTTCCTGTTTTCCGGTATAGCACCAAACAATTCCACAAAACTGTCTGTTGTGAAGGGAATCAGGAAATGGAGGTCCTGGAATAACCATTGTCGCGATAAAACCATTCAAATCTTCCGGTGCACTTTCCATAAATTTATCATACCACGGCATGATCCTCTCGGTCTCTGAAACAGGCCATAGCGTTGGTCCTGCAATGACTGTTTTCAGAGCATGTGCCTGGAATTTGAAAGATGTGACAATGCCAAAGTTACCGCCTCCACCTCGAATTGCCCAGAACAAATCTGCATTTTGGTCTTTGCTAACAGTAACAAAAGTACCATCTGCAAGTACCATATCAGCTTCCAGGAGGTTGTCGATTGTGAGACCGAATTTTCTCGACAGGTGACCTACGCCACCACCCAATGTTAGCCCACCAACGCCGGTAGTGGAAATAATTCCAGCCGGAACAGCTAATCCAAATGCGTGGGTTGCGTGGTCAACTTCCCCCCAGAGATTACCTCCTCCAACCCTGACGGTATTATCCGATGTATCGACCCGAACAAATTTGATTCCCGACAGGTCAATTACCAATCCGTCATCACAAAGCCCTAGTCCTCCGCCATTGTGACCTCCCCCACGGACGCCAATAAGCAATTCATTTTCCCTTCCGAAATTAACTGAAGCTATCACATCCGCAACATCCACGCACATGGCAAACAGAGCAGGTTTTTTATTGATCATGCCATTATACACCTTTCTGACATCGTCATATTCGTGGTCTTCCGGTGTGACGATTCTACCTCTTAGTTGATTTTTGAAATTTTCGAGTGCTTCTGCATCAATCGATGTATTCATAATTGTTGATTCCATGAGTTATGTAGTATTAAATTGTTTTCGAACTTAAAAATGAATTTATCGATTGTTTTGCTAATCGAACATCAATCCTGATTCAAAGATTGACACTTTTGGTTCACGGAAAAGATATTGTCAAAATGCTGGACTATTTCCAGTAAGATGTTGGCAGAATACCATATCTGTTTTTGAAGGCATGGGTAAAGTAAGAAGAGCTGTTATAGCCGACTGTATCAGCTATTTCTGAAATGGAGTGATTGTTGTTTTTCAATAAGTCTAATGCCATTTGCATTTTAAATTCTTGAATCAGGCGGTTGGGAGACATTCCTGTAAGTGAGGAAATAGCCCTGTACGAAGTTGCCTTGCTCATCCCCAAGGCCTTATTTAATTGTTCGATACCAAATTTAGGATTGCTAAGTTTTTCATTTAAAATGGTGAAGAGTTTTTCCAAAAAGGAAAAATCCTTTCCATCCAGGATATTCATCGTATTAAAACTAATATTTGGTGCATCCGGATTATTCATTACCAAGTTTTTGGTTCTTAAATCAAGGTAAATATGATTGGATGCGCCCAGATATTTCACCCATGTCAGCTTAGTTTTTGAGTTGCTGAATAAATCCTGACTCTCCTTCTCCAGGGGTTGGCCGGTTATAATCGAAATTTTGTACTCTACCTTGTCCTCTATCATTTTAAGCAATTGTGATATGGTAACAGCACAGATAACAGCATTGACAGGAGAATTAAACAGCCCAAATGTAAGTGTGCCCGGCTGTGGTATAAGGTAGCCCTTATGATTACTAATAATTTGGTTCAATTCGCTGGAATAGTGAGAATAATTACGGTTGAAATCTTCAAAACCTACCCACAACAAGGTTCTGAAGCCGGAATCCAACTCACCAGAATCCGTAAAAGCCATGTCATTTTTACTCTTCCCCGTTAACATCAGGTTGAATTCATCTTCTGATACTTCCACGATGTTGCAGGCCGTCATTCCGTGGGCTTCCTCATGCACTGCGTGACAGGCATCTTTACTAGGGCCCTCCATAAGGCAAAAAACCCTTTTGTTGTCTGTGTCTACCCAATATTTACGCTGAATTACCCCATATTTTTTCTGTACACTCAGGTCTTTCATATGGGCTTTCACAACATCTTCCGCATATAGTTTCTCTGCCTCTACAATATGGATGTCCATGTATAATGGCATGTGCAAATGGTTTAAATACTTAAAAAATTTATTCGATTAAAAAATGTCCTTAATTTTCTTCTCGTTTGTAATCTTAATATAATAAACTCTGGGTAAAATTGCTCATCCGTTTGCTTTTGGTGGTAGATAACCATGTACAATGGCCTTAATAAAGCACCCTGGAAGGCATATCAGATCGTGATTTAAAAAGAATGACAAATAGATTTAAACAGTAAGAATTTAATTAATCGACAGCTCAATAGCTAAATTGTCAATTCAATCAAATTACCTTCCGGATCGGCAATGACGCTTTCATAATATCCATCGCCTGTTGTCCGTGGTTCTCCAACCACCTTGTAGCCACTTGACCTGATCAATTCAGTAAGCTGATCGACCTTTTCCTTCGAGCCTACAGAAATAGCAAAATGGGTCAAACCCAATTTTAATTCAGGTCGATCAATGATTTCTGCAATATCAGGTCGATGCATTAATTCAATTCGGGCACCATTTTCAAATGATAAAAAATAAGAGCTAAAGTTTTTCTTCGGATTGTGGTACTTTTCATTGGATGTCAATTCAAAGAATTCCAGGTAAAAAGCTTTCATTTTTTCCAGGTTCCGGGTCCAGAGGGCGAGGTGTTCGATTTTCATTTTTGCGTTTTTGTGATCGGCGCTGTCATGCAGTGTTCCGGAATGCCAAATCCATCCACCAAAACCTCAATGTGCGGCCTGAGTTCTGAGCATAGCCTCTCTACTCTGTGCCGGATGGCTTTTGATTTGGCGCTGCCTAAATACCCTTGTTCCAAATACCAGGTCGCATCCTTTCTGATTTCGTAGAGAGCAGCTAAGGCGCCTATTTTTTGGAATAAGAACCGATTTTTCTCATCAGGTATGGTCTCCACAAATTCAATAAATATTTTGTTAGCAATTTCATAGCTATAGGCTTTTCCAAGTGCTAATAAATGAGTTTGTACCTTGAGAAAAGCCTGGTATTCAGGGACGCCTTTTTTAATGTAGTCCCGGATGCGCATGGCCAGTGTATAGGTTAACCTTCGTGTACGGAATTCAAACGCATCCTGGTGAAATACTGGATCGTACAGGTGATCTTTATCGGTCTTATTGGTGTAAAGTGGATTGATGGTAGATAACCGGTCAGCCAATTGTGTTCCCAAAAGTTTCAATACGGAAGTGATGCCGGAAGTTTCAAATTCGGCTTTGAAATCGGAAAGGACTCCTTTCGCAGCAAGTTGCATCAGCACAGTATTATCTCCCTCGAAGGTGGTAAAAATATCCACGTCACCCTTCAGGTCCCCAATTCTGTTCTCCAGTAAATATCCTTTTCCGCCGCATGCTTCCCTGCATTCCTGGATGGTATCGTTGGCAAACCAGGTGACCATGGCCTTAAGTGCCGCTACCTGTGTTTCCAGTTGTCGCCTGTCGGTATCAGGCGCAACATAATTATTGATCATTTTATCCAGCACGGCCTGGTATACATAGGTTTGTGCAATGGCCGGGGTTAAACGAAGCTGATGGGTTGGGTAATCCATGATCAGGTCTTCTCGTACCTTTTCATTGTCATTAAACTGCCTCCTGTGCAAAGCGTATTTGACGGCGATGTATAAGGCCATTCTTGCTCCGCCCAAAGCTCCTTTGGCCACACAGATCCGTCCGCCAACCAGGGTGCCCAACATGGTAAAAAATCGCTTATTGGGGTTTTCGATGTCAGAGTGGTAGGTACCATCGTCCAGGATGTCGCCGTATTTATTCAAGAGGTTCTCCCGGGGAACACGCACCTGGTTGAACCAGATCTTGCCATTATCAACCCCGTTGAGCCCCAGTTTGTAACCATTGTCTTCGATGGTAATGCCCGGCAAAACTTCGTTTTTATTGTTCCTGACAGGGACCAATATGGCATGAACACCTTCATTTTTTCCATTTACGATCAGCTGGGCGAAAACGGAAGCCATTGTAGCATGAAGTGCATTTCCTATGTATTCTTTATTGTCGTCCTTTCCAGGGGTATGGATGACCAGGCTGTCAGTTTCCTTATCGTAGGTCGCAGTAGTTTTTATGCCGCGTACATTCGATCCGTGCCGGGTTTCGGTCATGGCAAAACAGCCCAGTAATTTGGCTTCACCCGCTTTTTTTAAGTATAGGTCATGGTGCTTTTTTGTTCCAAGGTTTAGAATGCTACCCCCGAACAAACCAAATTGAACACCGAATTTTATGGTCAGGCTACCATCCACATACATCAGATTTTCGAACAGGGTAGCATATAAAGGCATGTTGTTAGTCCCTCCATATTCATTTGGGTAGGAGATAGCACCGTATCCTTTTTTGGCTAAGAATCTGAGCTGTTTTAATATGATATTCCGAAACTCTTCT
Organism: uncultured Cytophagales bacterium; assembly: GCA_913057175.1. Taxonomy (GTDB): domain Bacteria; phylum Bacteroidota; class Bacteroidia; order Cytophagales; family Cyclobacteriaceae; genus CAJXNP01. The sequence continues at coordinate 258,150 of CAJXNP010000011.1, read as the reverse complement.
TTGTTCCTGTTGACATTCCATTTTAAAATGGGGTTGGCAAATGCTTTTCGGAAAGCATCGATTTCACGGGAATAATTTCCTTTCACGATCCGATCGATTTCTGATGCCTTGTAAAAATCCGATGTTTTATCAAACGCTATCTCCACATCGAACAGATGTCGGTAATGGTTAGGCTGAATGCCAAGATTAATTTCAATATTTGTCAGGTTTTCATTAAAGGGGCATTCAGAGGCATAATGACAGACTATTTTTTGACCCAGCGTGGCGAGTGGAAATGCTTCACTTTCCACCAATTTTACTCTCGAGGTCGAAATAGTCTGTTTCCAGTTTTTCATTTCGTCATCTGAGGGCGGATGATCTTTGTCTAACCATTCGGCCAGGGTTGATTTGTCAACATCTGAAAGGGTACCATCATTTTCGATGGTCCTTTTTACAACGGCTACTTCTGAGGCAGAAAGCAGGTTGTCGGCCCATATCACATAGAAAAAGGGAATATATTGAAGAACTCCGGGAGAATATTTTGTCTTTTGCATAGTTGAAAAATACAAATTTTATAGACTGTTGGATGATTATGATTGAAATTTACAGGAAAATACAAGTGTGTACAGCTATCAATTTAATAATGCCTTCAGCTCCACATCCTTATTGTCGAGCAAATCAAAAACAGTATTTCCATCCTTATTCGGGATATTTTTATCAGCACCTGCATCAATGAGAAATTTGACACATCTCAAATAATTTAATAACTCAGTCCGGTCACTCTGTTTCCACCCGTGAATCGCCCAGAAGATAGGAGTGGCTTTAAAATCAATACACTTTCTGTTGATATCTACCCCTTTCTGAAGGAATCTTTCTACAAGTTTATCCCTTCCACACCACGCTGACCAATGCATGGCGGAGCCTCCATGTGTACCAGAATGATGAATATTGGCTCCATTTTCCATGTAAAGAATGGCAACCTGATCAGCGCCAAGACTTGCCGCGGCAATGAGTGGTGTGTCATGTTTTTCAGGAATATTATTTCCATTGACATTTGCTCCATTTTCCAGGAAGATTTGAGCCATTCTGACTGCTTCTTCGTCTGTATATGCTTTAACAAAAACACCATCGCACAGGCGATGCAGCGGATGGGCTTTTATGTTAGTTGATTCGTCCAACGGAAATTCTTCGTTCGCAAGTTTGGGATTAGTCGACAGGGCTTCTGCCAGCCCTGCATAATCTTTTGTGACGATAAGTTTTCTGATCGAATGGGTCATTATGTTTCTGGGGAATTAAATGGAACAATTTCGGTTTTGGATTTGATTTGAGCAAATCGATTAAAAACCCTGGTCTTTCTATTTCATGATAACGTGGTTTATTCAGGTTTTCGCAAACCAAAGTCATATCTTTTATCGATTATCCTCTTTAGTATCCCCAATTGGCCACAGTGCCACATGGTGTGTTTGATGTTCCAATCCAACGCCTCCAGTTTTGTTTTTGCAACCGGGTGTTTCACTTTTGTTGATTCCAGGTTGGATTCAAGATCTGTAGGTGACAGTGATTGGATGATGCTCAAGGATTTTTCCTGGACGATTTTCAGATGTCCAAACAATTCATTGGCGTTAGTTTTGCCAATGGAACTCTTTGGACTCTCATTAAACGAAAATAATTCGGAATAGTCCCTCAAAGGTATTTTTTGTATGATATCAGGTTGATGCCCAGCGATGACCATAATTGAATGAAAGTAAAAACTCATGGTTAAATGCCCTGCCTGCCAGGTAACATTTGTCTCGACGGTTTCCGGTGTAACATCCCATTTTTCTGAAGGAATGGAGTTAAGTAGCTTATTTATCCAGTTGTATGCGTCTTTTGTTTGGTGATGGAGGAAGTCAGTAGAAGTCATTTACTTGCTTAGTTTTAATATGATTGTTGCTTTTGCCTTTAAATTTCTTTTTCAATTCTAATCTTATACTTATCCAGCAGACCTATCACATCCGGCAATGAAAACCTCGCTTCTTTGATCCTGTTCGATTCCGGGTTGATGGAATAGTTGAAGGAGTTTCTCAAATCGGCTTTTTCCATGTTGGTATTTTCAAAGGTCGCATTGAGCAGATCGCAATATTGCACGACAATGCTTTTCAACTCGGCTTCCGTAAAATCCACTCCCTGGAGTTGCGAGTTTTGAAAGGAAGATCTGTTGAGCTTCAGCTGGTAAAAGGAAGAATGATCAAGCTGGCAAAGGTCAAACGAAGCAGTGAAACCAAAGCCGTTGCATTTTTCAAACTGCAGGCCGAGCATCTTGCAGTTTTTGAAAACAACATCCTGAAATGAGGTATTGGTGATGTTGGCATTGCTGAAATTACAATCGATAAATTCTGTTTCAATGAATGTGATTTCCGAAATGTCAGCTTCTTCAAAATTGCAATTCACAAATGTGCAACATTCATATTCGCCCTTTGCCAATGGGTCTTTAGTGAAGTTAATCTTTTCAAATGACTGTTCAACAGTATAGTTTGGTTCCATTCTTTAAAGTAAAATTATTTTTATTATCTAATCGTATTATCGTAATAATTCGATATAAAAATTCCGGCACTCTGTTTTCGCAGATTTGACTGTGTTAAGACCTGTCATATTCTAATTTTATTAAAATTTTTTTTGACCATCAAAAACCGTTTCTATTTACTGCTGGCATCCATTTTTTTAGGTAATAAAAGAAATTCTGTTTTTCGGTTAAGGGAATCAAACTGAGAAAGTGCTCCTCTTTCACCATTGCCAAAGGCTTCCAAACGACCGGATTTTACCCCAAGTTCTATCATTGCATCCATCACAGATATGGCCCTTTTCAATGACAGTTCATTGTTATAATTGTCTGACCCGGATTTATCCGTATTTCCGTAAATAACCAATAATAGATCATCATTTCTCTTCAGATATTCCGCCAGGGTGCTCAATTCTTGGAAGGATGAATCATTCAACTCGTATGAATCAAATTCAAAATAAATATTTTCGACGCTGAAAGGTTTCTCAATCAAATAAGGCTCCGGTTCGGCGACAATTTCTTCAAGTGAAAAACTATCAAACAGATAGTAGGATGCATCGTCATCCTCTTTCATTTTTGAATCGACACTCATTTTTTCAATATTAGCCTGCCCCGGAGGGATAAAGTCACCAATGGTCAGGAATTCCTCATTTCCCGTAGCCTTGAAAATCAAATCTATCACATACCAATCATTGTGTTCTTCTAAAGTATCAACAAGAATAGTTTGGAAATCAACATCACTTAATAATTGATCATGATTGGCGAGAACCGAATCGGATGTAAATAGAAAAGAAAATCGGTCAATTAAATAGCCGTTGTAGGTCGCAGGTCTGGCGTAAAACCGGAACTGGTATTCCTTACCCTTTTTCAATTGCTCTAACAGTCTACATGTCAGGTATTCCCGGTAATCCCACTTGTTCGAATGTTTGGGGCTTCCGAAGTACATACCTACATAATTACCCCCATCAGGCGGATATGCAGTTCCAGTAAAATTTCTGGGAGTTGAAACTTTTGGGAACAGTGAACAGGAAGAAAACAAATCTGGTGTTCCCCTTGAGGGTGAATACCAATCCTTTGTCTTGATGGGATCATATGTTGTTGTGTGGTTCGATGGACAATCCAGCATTTCCTCAAAACTTGGGTTGGGAATCAGGTTTTGAGTGTATGCGGTTATTGAGGTTAGTGAAATGGATATGATGAGTAAAGTTTTCAAGTAGACATGGGAATTATGCAATGAATTAATTCGTCGTGAAGCTTTTTTGTATTCATAAAAGTATCTGATATCCCCAGCCTTTGCAAATATTTCCATGGTCATCCGGTTTCATTAAACCTCATGTGAAGGGTTTGCAATATCCTACGAATGCAATAGTTCAATACACATGATCTTTTCCATTAATCAAAAGATTGTGATAGACTAATGTCCAGTTAGTTAAGCACAATGTAAATTGTGAAAAATGATGCCTCTTTTGAAATTATTACACGATGATTTCATAAAAATCGCCGTTTTTAAAATTCAGCCATTTCAAAGATGATTTTGGACTATTTGAATATAAAGAAAGAGAATATCCATCAATTTTAGGACATGGATGACTGTACCATATTGTGTCCGAATCTTTTATATAGGCCCGATCCTCTACAAGTTGGATATCTTTGGGGGCTATTTCCATCCCTCGTCCATCGGCCTTCATAATAGCTTCCTTTTTAGTCCAAATATTGAAAAAATACTTTATTTTCTGATCTTCATTTCCTTTGTAAAGATCATCTATTTGCTCTTTGGTAAGAAAGGATTCATAATCTCTAAAATCTACTTTTTCCTGTTTTTGGACATCTATTCCTACTTTTTTTGTGTTGGAAAGGGTTACAGCTGTGTAATCACCTGAATGAGAAATGCTGACAAAAGCTCCCGGAAGGAGTGGCTTTCCATATTTGCTATAAAATATTTGATTCACTGTCAGATTTTTCATTGAGTATTTTTCTATAAGCTGACCTAAAAGAAAGCGGGATGCAAGCATCCTTTTTCTATCTTTTTCTGAAACGATGCTTTGGTAGTAATTTTTATCAATATTAGACAATTCGGTTTTTAAATTGTATTTAATCAAGAAGTCTTGTAATTCAAATATTCCAGTAATGGCAGCTAATATCATATTTAATTACGTGTGTGATTTATTTTATAAAAATTGAAATAATGAGATGCTCAAGTGCAAGATTGATGGCTAGATCGATAAAAAAATAAAAATAACAAATAAAAGCCGCCCGTTTATTTTGAAATTTATATGTAATGAAATTTATGTTATTGAAGAAATTGGTCCATAAATAAGAGCTCTTTTACATAGGAATCTTACTAAGAGTCTAATGGTTTATTTGTGTTATAATAAAAGAAAAATTTACTTTAGTTAAATAAATACCTCCAGAATCGCACTTCATTGACATGGGAATAAAGATTAATTTTTATCATTTTTTTAAAAATGTGAAAAGAATAGTGAGTTAGAGTATTGTTTTATAAAAGTAAGTTTTTATCATGATTGCTAAAGATCCGATTGCTATCGTTGGGATGTCCGGAAGATTTCCTCAGGCAAATAACTTAAAAGAATTCTGGGAATTGTTAAAAAATGGCATCAACACCATTACGGAATTGCCCGGGGAAAGATATCAACTGGATCGATTTTATGACCCGGATCCTACTACTCCCAATAAGTCTTACCAGAAATATGGGTCTTTTCTCGAGTTCATAAATGATTTTGATCCTTTCCTTTTTAATATTTCACCTGCTGAAGCAATCGAGATGTCTCCTTCGCAAAAGCTCTTGCTCGAGCTGACCTGGGAAGCCATAGAAGAAAGTAATATTCCTTTCAATGATATAGCCGGTAAAAAGGTTGGCATGTATGTGGGAAACATCTGGAGTGATTTTGAGCATCTGCGCAAACACAAAAATGCAAATACCACTTCCCACTCAGCTGTTGGTCAGTCCGCCAACATAATCGCTAACAGGGTTTCCTATACATTTGGATTTACCGGTCCCAGTTTGGTGGTAGATACAGGTTGTTCCTCTTCACTGGTTGCTCTACACCTGGCTTGTCAAAGCCTATGGGATGGAGGATCGGAAATTGGCGTTGTTGCAGGTATCAATCACATTCTGGACCACGATCAGTATGTTTTATTGTCCAAATTTGGTGGTTTATCTAAAAAAGGGCAATGCAGTGCTTTTAGTAACGAGGCAGATGGATTTGTCAGAGGTGAAGGGGCTGGTTTGCTGATCATAAAGAAATTGCAAGACGCTGAGCAGAATGGCGATCACATTTTAGCGGTGATCCGGGGAACTGCCATGAATAACAATGGTTACAATGTCAACCTGCCTGCTACCAGTATCAAAGGTCAGATGGAAATGCTGGATGAGGCATACAGTAATTCCGGACTGGATCCTGCTGAAATTCAATATGTTGAAGCACACGGAACAGGTACAAAACTTGGTGATCCGACCGAGACAAAAGCGTTGGGGCGGTTTTTTTCAAGAGGTAGGGAGGAACAAAATAAGCTTCGGATAGGTTCGGTTAAGACGAACATTGGTCACCTCGAAGGTGCGGCGGGCATGGCAGGATTGTTAAAAGTCTTGCTCGCCATGCAACATAGGGAATTACCTAAAAGTTTGCATTTCACCACACCTAATCCTGATATTCCTTTTGACGAATTAAAATTGAAAGTTAATGATGAGCATATTTCGTGGGAAGCTGGAGAAGGAAAAACGCTGAAAGCCGGTGTGAATTCATTTGGCTGGGGTGGCACCAATGCGCATGCAGTTATTGAAGAATATGTCAATAAAGAAAGATCGGAGAATATTAATCATAAAAATGAACACATATTATGTCTTTCGGCCAAGACCGATACAGCTCTCAAAGAATATGTGAAAGGATACCGATATTATCTATCAGAAAAAGTCAATGGGTCCAAGTCGCATCTCGATAATATCATCATTGGAAGCGCTTTGCGAAAGCCCACTCTTGAATATCGATACAGTTTTGTGGGTAAGAGTAAAGAAGATTTGATTAATAAATTTGATCAATTCCTGGAAGATAGTCCATCAGTTATGCCCGCCGCTCTGTCTCAGCAAGACAAAGTTGTTTTTGTTTTTCCAGGCCAGGGAAGTCAATGGTTGGGAATGGGAAGAGAGATGTATGAAAAAGAGCAGACGTTTAGAACGGTAATTGATGACTGCGAAGAAGCTTTTTCTCCTTTTATCGATTGGTCATTGAAGGAACAGTTGTTTGCAGACGAAAACAACAGCAGATTAAATGAAATTGACGTCATTCAGCCAAGCCTGTTTGCTGTTCAAATCGCCATAGCAAATGTTTGGATGTCGCGAGGTGTTATCCCGGATGCGGTAGTGGGACATAGCATGGGAGAGGTAGCTTCGGCGTACATATCAGGCTCCATTTCCCTGAATGATGCCGCTAATATCATTTGCAGCCGATCTAAACTGATGAAAACCGTCAGCGGTACAGGAGGAGCGATGGCTGTCACTGAATTGAGCATCCCACAAGCGGAGGAAATTATTTCCAAATATCCTGGTAAGCTTTCTGTAGCGGTAAGCAACAGTCCGAAATCGACTGTTATTGCCGGAAATGAAAAGAAATTGCTGGAGGTATTGGCTCAGCTGGAAAAACAGGATCTTTTCTGTCGACAGGTGAAGGTAGATGTGGCTTCACACAGTCCTCAAATGGATGCTCTAATGGAACCTTTGCATCAGCAGATCAGTGGAATGAAGTCAGCTGCTAGCCAAATTCCTTTTTATTCAACCGTAAGAAACGAGTTAGTGGATGGCAAAGAACTCAACGAGGATTACTGGGTGAGCAACCTTCGTGGGAGGGTTCAATTCTCGGATGTATTGAAGACACTGTTAACAACCAACCACCGGATCTTTATTGAGATGAGTCCGCATCCGGTTTTGACAAATGCGGTCAATGAATGTTCGGAAGCTTTTGATCTTTCAGCATTCACAATCCCATCCTTATTTAGGGAAAAACCGGAAATGGAGTCTTTTCTGGGTAATGCTGGTAAGCTGGTTGAGAAGGGATATGAAATTAACTGGAAGAAGTTTTATAACCTGGAAAAAGTCCCCATGATAGAATTGCCTTCCTATCCTATGCAAAAGCAAACATATGAATTGGAAGACAGATCCGAGCAAACTTTCTCCGCACTGATTAACGGAAACAATCCTTTATTGGGTAGGAGAATTCAGCTGGCAGGGGTCAACAATTCTTTTGTTTGGGAGAATAAATTGAGCCTGGAGCATCTTTCCTTTATAAAAGACCACAAAGTAAACAATGCCGCCGTCCTCCCGGGAGTGAGTTATTTGGAAATGATTCATGCGGCTTTGCAGGATGCGTTTGGAAATGCTTTTCATCAGGTGGAAGAATTGAGGTTTAAAACGCCCATTTACTTACAGGAAGATGAGATCATTGATACACAATTAAAAATCGAAAGATACGATCAGCACAAGGCCAGCTTTACATATTTTATAAAATCTGTCGGAGATACCAGTGATGAGTGGATGGTTAGCGCCGAAGGAGATCTGATTATTTGCGACAGCAGGCAAAAAATATCGAATGATTTTATTTATAGCTTAAATCGCACCGAGAACGACAAGCTCATCAACCGGGAAGAATTTTACCAGGTGACAGACGGGATAGGCATCCAATATGGCAACATGTTCCAGGGGATCAACTGGATTAGGATCAATAAAAAACAGGCCATTGCTCATGTTGTGCCGAATTCACTCATCTCCCTGAATGACCATAAGTACTTCATTCATCCCGCAATTCTGGACAGCTGTTTTCAAACCATATTTTCTACCATCAGTACCCTGAATGGCAGACTAAAAAATGTCACCACTTTCTTGTCTCAGCTGAAGGGTTTTAAATGGCATTATAAACCGGAGAAAGATGACGATATACTGGTGAAAGCTGAGCTTCTCAACACCATTGAAATGCCAAATGGGATCACCAAAAGACAAGTGTCCCTGTCCATTTATGATGAGAGTGGAAATTTCGTCGCCGAACTGGATATGCTTGAAGCGGTGATCATTGACAATGAAAAGCTGTCTGAAACCAATAATGAAAATTGGCTTTACAAGATCCAGTGGGAAGATCGGGAGATTATCGATAAAGAAATTAAAACGTCTGCTAAAAACTGGATCATTTTTGAGGACTACCTGGGGGTTGAGCAAAAATTACGGGAACTGTTTGAGAGAAATAATCAGGCTTTGCTAAAAGTCGGTTCAGGTGAAGAATACATGAAAATTGATGAAAATCAATACCTGGTTGATTTCAGTGATCCCGAAAGTTTCAAAGAATTATTATATGATTTGCAGGATAGAAACATCGTCGTAGACGGTATTATTCATGCAGCTTCTTTGAATGACCATATTGATTATGCGAATCTGTACTCCAGTGAACTGGATAGGATCCAGAAAGAAGGAAGTTTGCTTCTGATGAATTTGCATAAAGCGCTTTCAGAAAAGCATTCTGATAAGCTTCCAGGATTGTATGTCCTTACGAATGGCTTGATCCAGGTTAAAAATAAAAGCCCCTACCTGAATATTTCCCAGGCGCCGCTTTGGGGATTGGCAAAAGTGTTGTTCAATGAGCAGCCCAACTATCAATGCACAAGGGTAGATATGAGTTATTTTCCGGACGCAATGGAAATAGCGAATCTGTACAATCTGATCATGAGCAATGATAAGGCCGAACCGGAAATTGTATTGAGGGAAGAAAAGACTTACGTTTCACGACTCATCCGGGAGACGATGCCAAACATCAACCTCGATAGAGTCACATTTGATCCGGATAGCACGATTTTGGTTACCGGCTTCAGGGGAGCGGCTTTTCCATTGATTGAATGGATGATCAACAGGGGGGCAAAACACTTCGCCTTGTTAAGCAGAAGTGGTAAAGCTTCGGAAGATATTGTTACTAAAATCTCCAAATTCAAGGAACAAAATATTGATATTCAGATTTACCAGGCAGATGTAGCTGATTATCATCAACTTCAATCAGCGTTTGAAAAGATCGGATCTGAAATGCCACCAATCAAAAATATTGTGCACGCTGCTGGTGTCATTCAGGCGAATAAGATTGCCGATTTAACAGAGCGGGAATTCTTATCCATTCTCGAACCAAAAATGAAAGGAACCTGGAACCTGCATTTGCTTAGCCAAAAATTGGATTTGGATGCTTTTCTTTTGTTCTCATCAGCATCTTCCTTAATCGGATTAAGTGGTCAGGGAAGTTACGTTTCGGCCAATATGTTTATTGATCAGTTTGCACATTATCGCCGAAAAATCGGACTTCCGGCAACGGCCATCAATTGGGGTGTGATCAAAAATGTGGGAATGGTGGCAGATGATGAAGAGCTGTTGAAATACGCCGAAGCGGAAGGGTTTGTTCCTTTCAACATTGAGGAAGGGGTAGCTGTCCTGGAAAAAATATATTCTGCTTCGAATGCACAAATAGGAATAGTAAAACTGCACCCGGAAACAACAGCAGAATACTATAATTCTTTGGCACAAACCAAATATTTATCAAGGTTGGTAGAGGAAAAAGAGGAGACCAGCTACTATTCTTCATTGCTGGAGGTTTTGGAAATGAACAAGGAAGAAGCAATTCCAAATCTCGAGAAGATTATAATTGAAAAAGTTGCGGGCATCACCAAAGCTTCATCCTCCATCATTAATAATTCCATGACTTTTAAAAGTCTTGGTATTGATTCGCTTATGGCTATTCAATTGAGGAATCAATTGGAAAAAAGACTCGGCGTAAAACTGGCCGTAAACAATTTCTGGAAGCATCCATCGATCCATCAGTTTGCCACATTTCTCTATAAAACGATTGTGGAAAATCCGGTCGAAGAAGGTAAAGAAGAAACCAGCTGGTTTGTATCGGATGACAGAAATAAAGATGCAAAGTTTCAGCTTTATTGCTTTCACGATGCGGGAGGAAGCAGTTCACTATTTCAGGATTGGAAAGGACATATTTCTGAGGAAATAGAATTGAATATTGCGGAACTCCCAGGTCGAGGTCATAGAATTAAGGAAAAGCCTGTTGAAGATATGCAGTTATTGATACGGGATTTGACAACTCAAATAGAGAAAAACACAAATGGGAAACCGTTTGCGTTTTTCGGACACTCAATGGGAGGGGCTATCGGATTTGAGGTGATGAAAGAATTGCGCAGGCGAGGGTCAACATTACCCATACTAAACATTACTTCTTCCACACCAGCCTTATTTTCTTATGATCGGGAGTCAGTTTCCAATAACATAACGGAGGAAGAACTGATCATGCGATTTCCACATCTCGCCAAGGAGAAAATCACCGATGAGGAAATAAGGCAATCCTATGTGGGTATCATGAGGTCTGACTTAAAATTACTCGATAGTTATCACTACACACACGAAGATCCTTTTCACATTCCCATTGTTTCTTTGAGAGGAGAAGATGATCCGGGTGTGTCGATTGAACAGGTCAAAGCCTGGAAGAATGAAACATCTACACAGCACAGGGTTGTTGAACGTCCTGGTGGACATAGATACGTAGTGGAGGATGTATCATTCGTTACCGGATTAGTTAATAATCTGCTGCTGAACGAAACTGTAAATGTACCAAATGGATAAAAAAATGAATGAAGTATGTGAATCCATAGGAAACAAAATCTATGGTACATGGAAGTTGATGAAGTTTGTTTACAAAGATCAATTGAACAAGGAGGAGAAATATTTTGGGCAGAGTCCAGAAGGAATCCTGATCTACGAAAGATCAGGTTTTATGAGCGTTCACATTGCTCAGGAGGACCGACCCAATTTTGAAACCGACAGCTTTGATGGTGGGACTGAACAGGATAAGGCCAGGGCATTTTCTACTTTTTTTTCGTATTACGGACGATTTGTAGAAGAAGCTCCCGGGAAACTTGCCCATACTATTGTTGGTTCATTATTTCCCAATTGGATCGGTCAGGTTCAGATCAGATATGGGAGATTGGAAAATGATCTGTTGTACCTCACAACACCTCCAATTGCCAGCATGGAAGGATATAATGTTTTTGAAATTGTTTGGAAAAAAGTAACTAAATAAAAATTTATAATTAAAACTAAATCGTTATTTCTACATGTATAGTTTTTGTCGAAAAAATTTAAAAAACTACCAATCTAGTTGTCATATTTGACTAAAATTAAATTTTTTAATAGAAATAACATTTTTTAGTGGTTAAAAACTAAAATTACAATTGCTATGGTAAAAACAATTCTTTTAGAGCGAAAAAATATTGTAGTCGAATACAATGAAAAGCTCAATTACTTGTATTTGCGTTGGACCGGGTTCCAGCGAGAAGAGGATATTTACGAATCAGGAGAAAAAATTCTGGAAATTTTTAAGGGGCTGAACTGCAGAAAAGTACTGAATGACAACAGGGAAGTGAGAGGACCCTGGAATAAAGCATCAGAATGGACTCAGAATTATTGGTTTCCCAATATGATAGAGGCGGGATTGCAAAAGTTTGCCTGGGTATTCCCTGAGAACTTATTTGCAGAATTATCAGCTACGAAAGCCATGCCGAATAACGAATTGATCCATAAATTCAATACGTACGAAGCCGCTGAAACCTGGCTTTCAGAGCAATAAAAACCTTAACACCGGGATCTCCCGGTTTTTTTTTGCTTTTGGAATTACCTCCCCCATTTATCTCTCTGAATTTTCAGGAGGTGAAGGAAGCTTGATCCGTTCCCAATTTTTTGTAATAGAAAGTAGTTTTTTCGGTATATCTCCTTCGTAACCCTGGACGATACCCTTCCATTTTCCATCCTTACCTTTCCACAAAGCAAGGTCAACCCGTTTATCCAGGATGAGCTCAAATTTTTCAGATTGAAATGATTTCAGGCTCCCTGCTGCTAATGCTTCGAGGTTTCCATCATCATCTAGTCTTACAGCAGCTACACCCATGGCATCGATTTTAACATTGTTTCCGTTTACTTCAAACTCTTTTTGAATAGGGTCTCCACTGATATCATTCGTGCCTGCTATGTGAATAACCGTACCATCAATGAGCCTGCTGAATCCAGTTGTAGGTGGGAATTTTGAGACTTTATTGAAATCCCGGAGGGTAAAATACCGGCTGTCCAGATCTTCCGTTGCGGGTGTAACAGGAGAAATGTTTTGGTCTTTTAGTATTTCGAGAATTTTCAGATAAGCATCCCGGTAATCATTTTTGAGGATCATGGTTTCAGGTAATGATTGATTGGCATCAATGGTTTGACCATAAAAATCTTTCGTCCAATCCCCAACCCTAAACATGGCAGTTTTGCTATTGGCCGCTTTTAGAAAGAAATCGGAAGTAGATTTCTTGTCAAATTCAGGGTGGTAAAGCACAATTGCGGCATATTTTTGATCCCCATATGTGATCCGTCCTTCATTATCCAGTTTAAGGCTTCCATTGTCAATCTCACTTGAAGGGATCAGGTCAGCCGGATAACCGGAATTCCACAAAAGGTTTTGCAGGTCCATTCCAACGTCATCAAAATGAGGGCTGGTCCAGTTCATTGCGGCATGGTGACCAAAAATTACAGCAACCGGACAATCCATAGGTGATTGGCTGATCGGATTTAAAAGTCTGATCCTGTTTTCCGCTCGCATGACCTCCGGATCATATAGTCGCTGAAACGATAGATAATTGATTCTGCCTCCAGCCAATACAGAGCTCCAGACTTGTGTGGAGAGAAAATTGGTATAGTACATATGATACCAGATGGAACTTCCCCATTTTTTACTCATTGCTGTTCTCGCGCCGAAGGGTACAATCTCATCAGTTTGCGCCCAATCTCGTTTTGCCGCCCACCAATCAAGTCCGTTCTTTTTCATTTCATTCTGATCAGGATATGGCCACCAGGTCGGATGTACGGTCACAGCTGCATCCGGTCCAAAGACATCCTTGACACCATCATAAAAATCATTCTCCAATTCTACATTCCTTTGCAGGGACATTTCCCGGAAGTGATTGATCGCTACCTGTCGCTCCATTTCTTTTCCCTTGAAATTCCTGGCCATCAACAAACAATCTTTTAGCAATTCCCTTCCATTTGTTCTTTCTGCATACTTTTCTGCCCTGTGTCTGGAATACCAAAAGTCGTAAGTGTTTTCACCTGCGTATCGGGGAAAGTAGGGAGGGAACCCCCATTCATCTTTGCAAGCTCCGGCAAGTGGGACATTAGCATATTGTTCGATGATGTTTCTTTGAAATTCCATTAAGTGAGGGGCAAATATATCCGGGTAAAAGATGGTAAAGGATAGCATTACGCTTGCATGGGTTTTTCCACCTTCTAATGGAGGAATACTGACCCGGACCGAATCCTCCGAGGAATAAATGATTTTGCAAATATCGGTAATCTCTTCAAGTGATTCCGGGTCGATACCAATGGAATCTGCAGAATAGGCGTAAACCCGTAGAAGTGAGCTTTGCAAAGAATAGTATTTTGGAATATCTCCACCGGTATAGTGATCACTGTGATTCTTGATCGTGATGATCGAGGTTTCTACATTTTCAGATTGGGAAAGGCTTACCTCGCGTATCCTCAACATTTCCTGAAGCTCTTCAGGGTATTTTTGTTGGAAAGCTCGTCTTGCCAACCGGACATCAAGGTCAGGAACCAAAGCCAGGTTTTTTTCTACTGCGTATTCAGCCGCTCCTTTTACGGCATTGTATACAACATCATCTACTACTTCCTTGTCGGAAAACCGAAGAAAAGGGATCAACAGGTTAAAAGGAGAGTCCTCACTCGCCCGATCAAGCGTCTTTTTGTATTCTTCCGGTTCAAGTTCATTTTCGCGCATGTTCCAGACACCCATTACGGGCATATATTCTTCCGATAATTGATTAATAATTTCGTCACTATCGGACCTGTTTTTTAGAACGGGATATTGCGATTGAGAAATACCTGTATTGGCGTAGAGTATCAGCAATAAGGTGGGAATAACTATTGATTGACTTTTCATTTTAAAAGATTTGTTGATTCGTGAAATACATTTCAATTTTTAAAAGGAGTTAATTTTTTAATGTGAGTACTTGGGTCCATCATAGATATAGCGAAACCAATCAAATAAAGCAGTTCCACCATTTCCATTCTCATGGTAACTATAGAGACCGATCTTTGGTCCTTTCCAATTTCCAAATGTGGCAGTGAACTTTTCGCCTAGCGGCACAAAGTCTTTGTTGTTTGTGCTATAGTAAAACTGGTGGGAGGGTTGAATGGATGGAAAACGCCTTCTTTCATTTTCTGAAGGCTCGCGCAATTCGATTTCAGGCTTTACAATTTTGACTTGTAGATAGATCCTGGAGGCTTTGATCCGTTTTTTGGTGACTTTCCCTTCAATGTCTGTAAATACGGATAATTTACCGTTATCATTCACTATTCCAATCTGATTGTATTGTCTGCCGATAAGGCAAAGTCCTGCCTTCTGACCATCAGTCATCTCATTTGTTATCAACAATGTTGTGGCTTCTCCGTCGCTTCCCATTATCTTTTGGGTAAGAGTATTTCTCGCTTCTTTAATGGTTGACGCGGGAAGAGAAGTCAAACTAAGAAAGCCGGATTTCTCTGTCAGAGACCATGCTTCATTTACAGGGTTGTGGTTCCAGGCCCATTGAAGGCCTGGTTCAGATTCGCTGAATTCATCTGACGTCTGTGGAGCTGTAATTGGATATACTTCCCCTACATCGGGTTTTTTCCATGTATAAACCGGTTCTCCAATTCCGTTCCGATCAATGTCGACTCCTATTTCAGGCCAATCATCTTTCCAGAACATGGGTTGAAGATGGACGACTCTTCCGATGGTAAAATCGCTTTGGAAGTGCATAAACCACCAATCACCATTAGGAAGTTCGATCAATGACCCCTGATGCGGTCCGTTTATTTTAGTACTTCCGGTTTCAAGGACAACCTTTTTTTCATAGGGGCCAAAGATATTTTTTGAACGCACTACGGTTTGCCATCCCTGTGCCACACCTCCTTCAGGAATGCTTAAATAGTAATAGTCGTTCAGTTTATGGATTTTAGTGCCTTCAGCTACAGGACCGGTATAGACCGTGAATCCGTCATCCAATAATTCCTTTCCATCGCTACTCATCTTATGGATGATGATGGGACCAGCTCCCACCTTGCTTCTTCCCAGATAAGCTTGTCCATCATCATCCCAAAATGGACATGGGTCTTCCCAACCTGCAGTATCGGCTACTTGATGCAAGGGAGCCCACGGCCCTTCGGCCTTTTCAGCTGTTGACATGAAAAGACCTTCATCGGGGGTACAGAAATAAACCCAGAATTTATTGTCGTGATATCGGATGGCTGGGGCCCAACTTCCTCCTGCATATCTTTCATTGGTGTCAAATTCGGGTGCGAATTTAAATTCTTTGTAGACTTGGGAAATAATGGTCCAGTTGACGAGATCCTTCGAATGAAGGACAGGCATGCCCATGAAATGGAATTCCGAACAAACCATGTAAAAATCATCACCTACCCGAACTATATCAGGGTCGGAGTAGTCGGCATTCAATACCGGATTGATGTAGGTGCCATTTCCCTGATCACCCCATGAACCGGTCTGTGATGTCAAATTTTGAGAAAACAAGTTGTGTGGTGAGAGGATGGTGATACAGAAAAGGGAAGTAATTAGAAAATATTTCATTCAAATAAAAATTACGGGGGTGTTCAACTTTAAAATTTGAGTAAAGCCAATACCAATTCAACAATCGGATTTCTGGGCTTTGTTTTAACAAAATTCTATAGGAAAGAAAAGATCATATTGGTCATAAATCCTGTTGGAAAATTAGATAGCAGTGGATAATAGGACCGGGGGAGGTAAAGTTCCGGTCCTATTTTTCCGTTGCTAATTTGTCAGGTAATGTAAGTTGGAATTTCCTCGCGGATTATATCATTTCCAATTCAAAATTTAAATCAGTTATAGCCTGGGTTTTGAACCAATCCTCCCTGACTTCTGTCGACTTCTGCCCTTGGAATTGGTAACAGGATCAGTCGGTCATCCCAACTGCGTTCAATCAAGAGTTTTGAAGCATAAGTCTTGGTGTCATCTCCAAGTTTTTCAATGGTCACACCCATGATGTTGTTCGTTTCGGTTTCATCAGCAATTTCCCATCTTCTTACATCAAAGTATCGGTGGCCTTCAAATACCAGCTCTATTCTTCGTTCGTGCTGAATTCTTTCCAGCAATTCTTCTCCTGATTCGGTAACATCAGGCATTTCCACACCTGTTCTGCTTCGAACCATGTTGATGTAATCACGTGCAGTTGCTTCGTCACCCAGCATGAATTTAGCCTCAGCATAATTCAACAAAATTTCCCCATACCGGAACATAATCCATGGAGAAGTCGGAAGGACGGTGCTACCTGTAGGAGGTATATCTTCCGGAACAAATTTCTTGGTATAATATCCTGATTGCGAAGCATTCCATGCAGCTATAGGGCCCTGACCAGAATCCATTCCCCCCATGAAAGTTTCGGTTTCACGTCCCATCCACATGGCACCATCATGGAGAATCGTTGCATATAACCTCGGATCCCTGTTTTCATATGGATTGTTGGGGTCGTAACCTGAATCAGGGTTTACTGAGCCATCTTCCAGAAATGGGTACTCCCCGTTATCCATCTCAAAATCATTCACAAGGTTTTGAGTAGGAGAATCTGATCCCCATCCATTATCGCCGTTGCGCCCAACCTGGAAATGCAGTTCGTAGGAATTTGCCTGAGAAAAATATCTGGCAAAGATGATCTCTTCATTATCTTCAAGGAAAATAGCCTGGTAGTTGTCCAGCAAGCTGTAGTTCGTATTGATCAATGCTTCAGCAGCATCAGCAGCAGCTTGCCATTTGGTCATGTCATTCGACGGATTATTCAACGGACTGGCTGCGTAAAGAAGGACCCTTGATTTAAGCGCTCTTGCAGCATCTGAAGAGGCAAGCCCCAGATTCCCACCAGTTTGAATATCCGGAAGGACGCCAATTATGCCATCCAACTCACTGATGATAAAGGAAACACATTCATCGTAAGTATTGCGCTCTACGGAGTATTCGTCATTCAGTTCAAATACATAATCAATGATCGGTACTCCACCATATCTCCAGATCAGTTGTGCGTATAAAAAAGCACGTATAAACTTCATTTCAGCACTCATTTGTGTTTTTGCATCATCATCGATTTGAGAGGTTTCCATCTCTTCAAAGAAAATATTTACATCCCTGATGGTCTCATAGGCAGGTTTCCAATTATTCATGTAATCATTGAGAGTGGTAACATTGTCAGGAGTCAGTTCACCTCTTGTAATCAAGTAGTAATAAACAGACCCTTTTATGCTATGTAACTCGTCGGTCGCATGACCAATTTGAGTGTTTCGATACAATCCTTGAGGGAAGGCAGCTGCATAGGTGCCATTCAAATACAAGCGAATGAGACTTGCATCATTCCACACATCCTGGTCAGATATTCTGTCCTGTGGGGTTATATCCAAAACATCGCTACAAGCGCTCAGAAAAGTTACCCCTATAAGTATTATGATTAATTTTTTCATGATCGATAAACTTTAAAATGATAGGTTGACACCAAAATTGAACGTACGCTGTTGCGGATAAAACCAGTAGTCTGAAGTTTCAGGATCAAAGCCCAAATCCTTCATGTGGTCATAAATCATGAACAGATTGTTTCCATTTACATAGAGTCTTAAATATTCCATTCCCACTTTTTTGGAAAGTTCAATCGGGAATGTATATCCAAGCTCAACATTCTTGAGGCGTAAAAAGCCAGCGTTAACTGTCCAATGAGTACTTGGCTGCGTATTGTTGTTACTGTTCACTCCGTCAGCTCTCGGCTGTGAGGCATTTGTGTTTTCGGGTGTCCATCGACCATCTGCGCGCCATTGAAGGAAATTACCCAGACCGACATTTAAAACCGGGAAGTAATTATCCGTCTCGTCAAAATTGGCGACAGCGTTTTCCTGACCCTGGAATAAAACCGTCAGGTCAAAATTCGCATAGTTGATGGATCCATTGATGGCATAAACGATTTGTGGAGTAGCAGTTCTATCGACCCGGATCTGGTCTCTGCTGTTGAGAATTCCGTCATTATTAACATCCTCATACTTAATATCTCCTGGTTGCGCTCCGGGCAAGGTAGGGTAGGAATCCACTTCTTCCTGATTGCTGAATATGCCTAAAGCATTGTAGTACAATCCGGCGCCGATAGGCTTTCCTGCGGCAAGCTGATATTCTTCTGCAGCGGGTGGTTCGTCTGCAAAAATGACTTCATTTTTCGCATAAGAAATATTTCCACCTATGGTATAGCTAAGATTGTTCAGGTTTTTACGGTGCATTAGCTGAAGTTCAAAGCCTTTGTTTTGTACCTCTCCGATATTCTCATCTGGTAAAAGCAAACCGGTATAATCCGGGACAATTGCACTCCGTTGTACCAAAATGTTTGATCTTTTTGTTTTGAAATAGTCGAATTCCATTGCCAGACTACCTTCCCACAAGGATAATTCAAAGCCAATGTTGGTCATTTTTGCCACTTCCCAGGTAATATTGGGGTTGGGAGTACCACTTTGTACCATTCCTATCACATCATTACCGCCGATTACATAATTGTAGTCAGGATTGTATTCGTAAGATGTCAAGTACTGGAATTCGGGAATGGAGTCATTTCCCATTTCACCATAAGAACCGCGGATTTTCAAATTGTCAATTGCATTGGCATTTTCCATAAATGATTCTTCAGAAATTCTCCATCCCAGTGAAACACCTGGGAAAAATCCCCATCTTTTATCTTTAGGAAAATTTGGTGAGCCATCATACCTGAAGATAAATTGAGCCAGGTATCTTTGATCATAGTCATAATTGATTCGGCCAAAATAATTCTGGCGGGAAGTTTTTGATGCAGATCCATCATTTGTTTGCTTCGTTTTATCACTGCTACCAGCAAATATCTGAGGTAGAACGGTAGATGGATAGTCAGACCTTCCGGCAGAAATATAATTGAAGTCATATTCCAGTTGCTCGTAACCAACCATTGCTCCAATGTTGCTCTTACCGATACTTTTTTCGTAATCGATCCGAAAGTTTAGAGTTGTAGTAGCTCGCTGATTAAACTCTTCCGCCAGCTGAGCCAGGTCAGCTCTTACTCCGGATCTTCCTTCATAGTATTCACCGGTATCTTCATCACGGTAATAGACATACGTTGGAAGCGTCCAGGTCTTGATGTGATTATAACCTACGTCATAATTGGCTGTGCCACGTATGGACAAACCGCTAACCCAGGGAATATCTACATCAAAATGCAATTTTGACTCCAGCGCCCTGTATAACTCATCCTGATAGCCTCCGTCATCGCTCACCCAGTTGATGAGGTTTTCATTATCGCGTAATGGTCGTTTGAATTCGGTACCAGGCCAGAAAAGTGTCCAGTAAGGATGATACAAATAAATATGGCTATATATGCCTCGTGTATCAGGATTTCCGGGGTAATGTCTGTTATCCTGCCGGCCTGAAAGGTCAAGACCAACTGTAACGTATTCGTTGACATGTACATCCAGGTTTGATCGGAAATTGTACCTTTTTATTTTGGTAGAACCGTGATTGAAATGGCCATCCTGAGTCAATTGCCCTAATGAAACATAGTAGTTGACGGACTCATTGCCACCTGAAGCAGATAAATTCAACTGATGCTGAGGCGTAGAACTTCTGGTCATCTCATCATACCAATCCGTTGTGGTAAAACCAGGTTCGGTACCTTCCTGAAATTTTTGGAGATCATCATCTGAATAAGTTCCGGGATTTATTTCATTGGAGACCCTTGCCCAGGTATAGGAATCAGCCATTTTGGGATTTCTGGTAGGTTGAGAAAACCCCTGGTTGTAAGAAAAATCGAAAATAGGCTTTCCTTGTTTCCCTCTTTTTGTGGTGACGAGGATCACACCGTTAGCCGCTCTTGCTCCGTAAATAGCTGCAGATGCGTCTTTTAAGACGGAGATGTTCTCAATGTCATTGGGGTTTAGCCTTCCCAGATCTGGTCGTTGTACACCATCAATGATAAATAATGGTGAAGCATCCCCGATAGTACTTCTTCCACGGATATAAATGCTGGGATCATCTCGACCTGGCTCGCCGGTTCGGTTATTGATAACTACACCAGCAAGTTGGCCGGTCAGGGAATTAATGACATTTGGGGTTTTGCTTTTAACAATTTCATCCCCATCCATCGTCACGACGGAACCTGTTACATCTACTTTGGATTGCGTGCCGTATCCTACAACAACAACTTCTTCCAATGCTGTGACGTCCGTTGTCATTTCCAGATTGACGACCGATTGTGTTCCGACAACGATTTCCTCGGGAACGAAGCCAATGGAGCTAAACACCAATATTGATTCCGGTGATGGGACATCTATATTGAATTCTCCGTTTATATCCGTTACCGTTCCCTGAGAAGTGCCCTTCAGAAGGACATTAACGCCCGGAATACCTTCATGATTTTCACTGGATGTGACTTTACCTGAAACTGTTCGATTTTGGAGTACGACCTCAATGACGTTTTTTCCTTTTGATCCTCGTTCATAGGGGCGTACAGAAATATTGTTGTTGAATTGTTTAAATTTTACATCAGCTTTTTTTGAGATATCGACCAGAATATTGTAAAGCGGCTCATCTTTGTACTTACCGCTTATCTTAATATTTGGGTCAAGGTCATAAAGATTGTAGTTAAAAATATAGTTGGTTTCATTTTCCAACGTCTCAAAGACCTCCTTCATGTCGGCGTCTTTCAGCTCGACCGTCAGGTTTACTTCTTTGATATTTTGGACTAATTGTGCTTTTCCGTCAATTGCCAAAAGTGTCGTTGACAATATCGATTGAATGATAATCCCATATATGGTATGCTTTGTGAACATAAGTAATGGGTGTAAAAATTTTTTCATAAATTTGTTACGATTAGAGTTTAACATGTGCTTTGCTGGATAAATGTTGGACGCATTTGGGTCAACAAAGCATTAAAAAACTTGGTCAAAGGCAATATTACTTCCGGTAGTATTGCCTTTCTTTTTTCAGGAGCTATTCATAAGTATTTGTATTAAATTTTATGTGAATGTTTTTACCCTCAATGTTATATGAAAAGCCCATCGCAAAGCTCATCGTTTGCAATACGGTCTCCAGGCTTTTTCTTTCAAATTCACCGGTATATCCCCATTTTTTGGGTGATTGATCTATAATTTCAATATTGACTCCATACCAGTTTTCCAGCTTGTCAATCACTTCTCTTTCACCTGCTTCATCAAAATAAAGCACACCATCCACCCAGCTGATGTATTCCTTTTCATCAAATTGAAATTTCGTCAAAACCTCATTGTCTTTGTATTTTATTCCTTCTCCCTGATTTAGGATAATGCTGTCATTTTTTACCTGCCCCTGTGTTTTCTCCACTACACTTACTTTGCCTTTTGTCAGGGCGACTGAAACGTCATCATTCCGGTAAGCCCTTACATTAAATTCAGTACCCAGCGCTGTGGTTTCAATACTGCCGGAGCGCACAACAAACGGATGCATCTTGTCATGGGCCACTTTAAAGTAAGCTTCACCTTCCAGAAATATTTCTCTCTCATGGTCGCCAAAATCCGGATTGTATTTCAAAGTACTACCGGAATTGAGCACCACTTCTGAACCATCGTTCAGGTAAACTGTGGATTTTTGGCCCAGGGGATTGGATTTGATGACGAGAGTTTCTTCAATCTCCGTTAGTTTCTCAGGAATATTCCTTTGAATGAAAAGAAGGGATAAGCCAAGGGCGATAACTATGATGGCTGCTAGTTTCCACCGGGAATTGAAAATTGTTGATTGGGAAGAATTCAGTTCTTTTTCCGAAGAATAAATGACCGCCTCCGGACTAATAGAAATAAGCTTGGCTTCACTTTCTTTACTTGTTTTGGCAATTTCAATGTGCTGGCTAACATCCTCCCATATTTTGATCACTTTTTCCTCTGAAATGGTATGCTTGATGTCTCCCATTTTCAAAATGATCTCCCGGGCATCTTTGATTTTATGGAGGCTACCCGGATTCTTGGCAATCCAGTCAGCCCAATAGTCGTTTGATTTGGCATCCTTTCTCAGTACCCAGTTCCGGAAATTCTTATCCAGAACAAAATCTTCCGTGCTGTAATCTTTGTAACTCATATTTATCGCTGCTATGATATAATTACATACATCGATGGAAGTTATCCTTTGTTTGGAAGAAAAATTTTGAATTTTACATTTGGATTAATAATTACTATCAAATATTGATTGTTTTTCAATAAATTGTTGTGAATGTTGAATTATTTTTAAATAAAAACTCGTGCTAAGTTGTAAGCGCCTTGAAGTTTACCGATAGAATGCGCTAAAACAAGCTGACGGGGATAAAAAGTAAAATTACTTTTCTAAGGTTTGAAATAGCTTTCCAGGCCAGCGTATAAACAGATCTCAGGTTCATTGACATGATTTGTGAAGCTTCTTCATAGCTGTATTTTTTATAAAAGATGAGATGAATGACTTCCTTTTGTCTGTTAGGTAAGCTGTTTAGTGCGGCTCTGAGCTTTTCCTTCTTTTCGAGATCAATTTGTTCATTGACAAGAAGTTCTTCGTAAGGATGAACTACCTCAAGTTCTGTGTGAGAAAAACTTTCGGAGATATTTTTTAGCTTCTTATTGTGCGCATCAACAAATCTTATGATCTTCCATCTCAAGGCTTTGATTAGGTAGAACTGGATATTATTGGTTTCAATGAGGTTTTTACGCTGGTCCCAGATATTGATGAAAAGCTCTTGTATGCAGTCCTCCACAACATCTGTATCATGAAAGATTTTCATGCCATAGTTGTAAAGATGTCTGACATTGCTTTGATAGATCAATTCAAAAGCTTCCTTATCATCTTCATCCTTAAATGCCCGCCAAACTAAAAGGTCCTCTGAATTTTTGCATTGAATTTCCCTTTTCGGACTTTTAAACATTATTGAAAAAATATCAATTTATGAATTGAATATAAACAACATTTTTCAATTTCATAAATTTTTTTAAGCTCACTGAATAATTGATAAATTTTTGATTGCTGTAAAGATGTGATTTGAAATACTCAATTAAAAGCCTTTTAAAATCAGGATCACCGATATACTAAATTCCTTTCAATAAATGTTTTTTCTGTCCGAAAATTTTTCTGAATGAGTCAGTTGACTCAGGCAACCATCATCTTACCTGAATTGTATGGGCTAATGAATCGCGATCAATTCTAGAAGTACTACCAAAAAAATTATACTATGACAATCTCAATTAAGAAAAATATTCAATTCTTGGCTGTTCTTATGATGACAGCCCTTATGTTGTTCCAGTTTTCAGGATGTGACAATGATGATGAAGATCCGGATCCGGGTGGAAATGGCGATGGACCTAATGTTCAGCTTGACGACGGAATCCTGGTGGATGGGGATGGTTTCACCTTATATTTCTTTACACGTGATGTGAGCGGGGAAAGCGCTTGTGAAGGTTCCTGTCTTTCAACCTGGCCAGCTTTTCATGTCTCGTCCATTGACGCCGGCACCGGATTAGATGAGGCTGATTTTGGCACCATTACACGAGGAGATGGTGACATGCAGACCACCTACAAAGGCTGGCCGCTTTATTACTATGCAAGTGATAACGCTGCCGGACAGACAAATGGTGAAGGAGTTGGAAATGTCTGGTTCGTTGGCAAACCCGATTATTCCATCATGCTGGCCAATGCACAATTGGTCGGAAACGATGGTGTGAATTATACAGGTGATTATGAGCCTGGCGATGGCGAAACACAGTATTTTGTGGATTCCTTTGGAAGGACACTTTATGCTTTTATAAATGACACACAAGATCAAAATAACTATACGGAAGAAGATTTTAGCAATAATGCCACCTGGCCGATCTTTCATACCGATATTAGTTCCTTGCCCAGCACGATTAATGCAGATGATTTCGGAACCATCGATGTATTTGGTGAAAGCCAGCTGACTTACAAAGGCTGGCCTTTGTATTATTTCATTGGGGATGAAAATCGTGGAGAAAATAAAGGAGTTAGTGTGCCGACTCCCGGTGTATGGCCGGTTGTCAATACCAGCACAGATCCGGCGCCTGAAGGAGAGGAACCGTCCGAACCGACGATTGGGGTGGCGGAAAATGAAACCTTAGGCAATATTCTGACTGATGCAGAGGGTATGACATTGTATTTCTTTTCAAACGATCCAAATGGTGAAAGCAATTGTTCTGGTACTTGCCTGGACAACTGGCCAAGGTTTTATGTCGAAGAAATTGTATTGTCGGAAGAATCTTCCCTCGATGCAGGTGATTTTGGAATAACAGGCGAGGGGGAAAATATACAAACTACCTACAAGGGCTGGCCGCTTTATTACTTCGCTGCTGATGCAGCAGCAGGAGAAACAGGAGGAGAAGGCATAGGTGAAATCTGGTATGTGGCCAAGCCCGATTATACCGTGATGATTGCCAATCAGGAAGTGAATGAAGGGGAAGGTGCTGTGAAATATTTCGTCGATGCTGAAGGAAATACCTTGTATATTTTCACGAATGACACAGAAGATGTAAGTAATTGTACAGGATCATGTGTGGATAATTGGCCTGTGTTTTACCTTGATAGTGAGGTGAATTTGCCTTCAACTATTTCAACTGAAGATTTTTCTTCTATAACGAGGTCTGATGATGACATGCAATTCACTTATCAAGGCCAACCTTTGTATTATTATGCAGCTGATGGGGCCAGGGGGTTAACTACTGGTGAGGGTGTAGGAAATGTTTGGTTTGTAGCGGAACCTTGACAACATTTGATTGAACCAATTGTCAACAACTATACTGAAGAAGCAGAATAGATACTTTTTATCCGAATTAGTTTTTTAAATCTTGACAGCCCGGTCTGGTACCCGGGCTGTTTTTTTATTACTTGTATGAAAAGTTGTAAGATTGCCATGGAATGGTTTTGAATGTGGCTTCTCATCCACTAATTTGATTTGTCAAATTATCAAGCTAGAGGTTGATGGTTTTTTTGAAAGAACAGATTTTTTATGTCCAGGATAATCATTGGCATACATGGGTTAGGCAACAAGCCTGAAAAACAATTGCTAGAAAACTGGTGGCGCATGTCCATGATGGAAGGGCTGGCGAACATTCATTCCGACCAGGAACTACCGGAATTCGAATTAGTGTACTGGGCGGATATCCTCAATGATAAACCCCTGGATCTATCAGTTACTGACCCTAGAGATCCTTACTATTTAAATGACAAATATGTTCCCTTTGATAAAAATTTTATACGAAAAAAAAGTCAAATCAGGCAAAAGGTTTTACGATACCTTGAAATCAAACTGGACCGGTATTTTTTGAATGAAGATCTTTCTTCTAATTATTCCTTTTTTTCCAACCTGGTGATAAGCAGGTATTTCAGAGAGGTTGAAATATATTTTAACAATGATTGTCATGACGAAAGGAGTGAGTTATGTTTAGCAAGAGATACGATCAAAAGAAGATTGATTAATACTTTATTGAAACACCAGGACAAAGAAATCATTCTGCTGGCACACTCAATGGGGTCTATTGTTGCGTATGATGTTTTAGCCTATTCCATACCGGAATTCAAGATCCATACATTTATCACGATTGGCTCCCCGCTCGGTCTTCCATTTATCATCAGTAAAATAGCTGGCAACGAAAAGTTTAAGTTATCCGGGGATAAAAAACTGAAAGCCCCACCCGGTATTCATCATCGTTGGTACAACTTTGCTGATCCAAATGATAACATCGCCTTTGACAAGTCATTGAGAGATGATTATCATCCTAACGCCCTCGGAATCCAGGCAAAAGATGTTTTAGTTGAAAATAACTATGTTATTAGGGGGAAAAGCAATCCCCATAAATCATTTGGATACCTTCGTGCGAGAAAATTTTCACGGATATTGAATCATCTGATTACCCCTGAACCGAAAAGGACAATCAAATTTTATTTTAAACGAATACTAAAATTCATTAAGTTACCTGGCTGATCTTTCCAGTTTTGGCAAAAGTTGCTGCCTGACACTTTGAGCAAGATTTCCATCATGCACAGCATTCTCTATTTTTATTCTTTCAAAATCATCTGAATAAAGCATCTTGAAAATATCCTGAACAGACTGGCTACTTTTTGAACGGATGATCAATGACATTTTGTCCCCAACCTCCACTTTTCCTTCCTTTATCACTCTTGCATAGCAGCCCGGCCAACCTTTGTTTATAAAATCTCTCAGGATTTTCTGTGTACCGAATTTAATACCTAGCTTGAAACATGGCTGTCGTGGTTGAGAAATCTGAATATGTGCTTCGCCAATTTCATACACATCCCCAATATGTATTTTACTTTCTTCCAGTCCTTCTACCGTAATATTTTCACCAAGCATTCCCCAATTCCAATCAAGATCGGGGTACAATGATTTCCAGTATTCATAATGATCTGCAGAATAGAAATAACATGATTTGTCGATGCCGCCATGCACTTTGAGATCGGCTACATGATCCTTAGCAACTCCGAATGTTCCAAGCTGAATGCTTTCTTGAACAGGATACTTGTATATGCCGGTTTCCACTTCTTTTCCTTTCCAATGTACAATTCTAGGCGACGAAAGATTCACAGATTTTACTTCCATTTAATGTGATAGGATTTTTGTTTGACAAAATGATTATTAAAGCCTACGGCTTATCCTTTCCATAGTTGGAAAGAAATTTCTATTTAATGGGAAAGTGAAGGATAAAAGTCGCGCCCTGGCCAGGTTTGCTTTTTAATTTGATCTTACCTTCCAGTTTATCGACAAGGATTTTAATAATGCTCAGTCCTAACCCCGTTGAGCTTTCACCACCGGTAGGCTGGGCAGACAGCCGTTGGAATTTACCGAAAAGCTTTTCCTTATCTTCGTGAGTAAATCCGGGTCCTTCGTCGGTAATCTTTATTACCAACTCTTTTTCGGATAATGATGTGTCTATTTTGATCGTTCCATATGGCGGACTGAACTTAATGGCATTGGAAATGAGATTGTCCAATATTCGGGATAGTGCATCCTTATTGGTTTTAAAGACGATTGGGCCGTTTAAATTGGAGATTAACTTGATCTTTTTGTCTGTAGCTGATTTTTCATAGCCTTCCAACTGGTCTGATAATAGCTTGTCAATTTCACATTTTTCCATCTTGAGATTGTCCTCGCTTTGCTCATATTTTTGAAGCATTGTGAGTTGTTCAATTAGTTTGCTGCCGGAATGGGCGACCTCTATGATCTTTTTGTTCAAAGCAAGCTGGTCATCTGACAATTCTCCTGATAATGAAAGGACTTCCGCTAAACCGGCGGCGCGATTTAGAGGGGCTTTCAGGTCATGAGCGATCATCGCCATTAGCGTTTCCTGATCTTTCAATAAAAGCTTTAAACTATCATGTTGGTTTTGTAAAACTTCTTTTTGCTCCTCAATCAACACATTCTTTTCTTCAATATGGCGGGTGCGCACTTCAACAATTTCTTCAAGGTTTTTGTTGACATTTGATAATTCAGCCGTCAGTTTTTCTTCATTTCTCAATGCCAGGGAAAACCGTTTGGCTGTTACGGTAAATAGTGCCAGAAAAAAGAATATGATACCCCATCCGATAACATTTCCAATAGGAGAAAGTAATTGTGCATATAGGATATCGACGACCATTAGCGGTATAGTTATTAGTAATCCTACGATAAGTGTTCGGGCGCCAAGTTCTTTTTTTCTGGCAGCAACAACGCACACGTACACAATATAAATTGCTCCTAAAACCATGAAAATATGAAAATGATATGCCAGGTAGATCTTCGATGTATATGGAACTATGAAAACAGCTATTACATGGATCATAGCAAAAACCCAGCTGAATACCAGGATCCATTTTTTGGTATATTTTGTATAAAATGTATAAATGAAAAGTAATGTGGCAGGAAGTGCCAGATAGGTAGTAATCCACCTGATATCCAGCAAAGTATGATGGTTTAGGTTTGGAAGAAGGATCTTGATAATCATTTCATCTACGGAAGCTAAGCGTAAGAAAAGCGTGAATGAGACCAATGTCAGACAGAGGTAGTAGTAGCTTTCCCTTCTGAATGCAAAAAGGATGAATTGTGAAATACCCAGCAAAAATATAGCCCCTAATAATAGTCCGCTTACGGCAATCTTTTTTTCCTTATTTTCTTCCAAATATTTCAGGTCACCTAAATAAACGTTGCTCTTTATTCCTCCATAAACATAATTCCAATTAGAAACATGCAATATGATCTGTAAAGTGTCTTTGGAGGATAATTTTTTTGGAATGGGTATAATTTGATTATTGTAAGAAGGTTGTTCGCTTTCTTTTTGTTTTGAGATCTTTCCATTTTCGTCCAGCAATTCACCATTAACAAATAGTTTATGGGCAGAAAGAGATTCATAAAGCTTGATACCAAGTGGAGGGTGATCATTAGGCAGCAAGACAACCAGCTTGTAAGTCATGATGCCAAATTGAGGTATCTTGTTGTCTTTCCAGGACATTCGATCCCATCGTTGTGGCAAGTCTACATTTTCCCAATGTGCAGTGTCTGTTTGATCAGGTTTTAAAAAATGATGAACATGAAATTGCCAGGATTTTTGCAAGAGGACCATATCCTCTTCTAGCGAAGTGTCTCGCAAATCCAGTACCCCTGATTGCCCGATACTGGCAAAACAGGTGATAAGGAGGAAAAAAATAAATAATATTTTCCTATAAGAATAAAAACATCTTCCCGTCCACATTCCTGGTTAAAAAAATAGTGCGTGTTTATAAACGATAAAATTATCAAAATAATCCAAAAGCAAGATAAAAGTTTCAAATTAATCCATTAGGTATTAGGTATTTAAGCGTCAATACCTGGCTTATGGATCATAATTATTTATTGAAAACCCTTCAATAGTGCAGGTGGTTGTTGTTCGAACTAAGTGCCTGAGAAAAATGCTGACGCTAACAAAAGAAATGGAGAATTTATATTTTAAAGTTGGCCTGAATTACAAATACTTAAAAATTGATTTAAATAACTCCTTCAATCTCAATCACTTATACTAAAATACGTATAATTACGTAAAAAATACGAATTAATACTTAGTAATATAAAAATATATACGTAATTTTGCTACGTACTTTTATTTACAACACTAAGTATTATGGGTAAAATTACAAAAGCAACAAAAATCAATTTACTGAGTTTAAAAGCGCCTCATATGAGGACCTTCCATATCACCTGGTTTGCATTTTTTCTGTGTTTCTTTGGATGGTTTGGAATAGCCCCACTGATGGCGGTAGTCCGGGATGAATTGGGACTGACGAAGGCTGAAATCGGAAATACAATCATTGCCTCTGTGGCTATTACTGTTTTAGCACGTCTGCTGATCGGATGGTTGTGTGACAGGATCGGCCCGAGGATTGCCTATACCGGCTTACTCATATTGGGATCTCTCCCCGTCATGATGATAGGTCTTTCCAACAGCTATGAATCATTTCTGTTGTTTAGATTAGCGATTGGGGTGATTGGCGCTTCTTTTGTCATCACGCAGTACCACACCTCTGTAATGTTTGCTCCCAACGTCGTTGGAACGGCAAATGCTACTACCGCAGGTTGGGGAAATATGGGCGGTGGCGTAACGCAAATGATAATGCCTTTGATCTTTGCCGCATTTGTAGGTCTGGGCTTCGTCAATGCTTCTGCATGGAGATGGGCCATGGTAGTTCCGGGAATTGCCCTATTTATTATGGGAATTATTTACTACAAATTTACCCAGGATACTCCTGAAGGAAATATTAAAGACCTTAGAAAAAATAATCCCGACTATCAGATGAAGAAAAAGGAAAGTAAAAAATCCTTTTTAGTAGCAGTTAAGGACTATCGTGTCTGGGGGTTATTTCTGATCTACGCAGCATGCTTTGGAGTTGAGTTGACGATCAACAACATCGCAGCGATCTATTACATTGATTATTTTCATCTCGATCTGAAAACGGCCGGTTTAATCGCCGGTCTCTTCGGATTGATGAATATATTTGCACGCTCATTGGGTGGAATGTTTGGTGACCGGTTTGGAATTAAGTTTGGCCTGAAAGGTAGAGTTTATTTCCTTTTTGTAATCCTCCTGTTAGAAGGCATTATGCTGATCGTATTTTCTCAAATGTCCGTCCTGCCTCTGGCAATCTTCACAATGATCTTGTTTAGTTTGAGTGTCCAGATGTCTGAAGGAGCAACTTTTTCAGTCGTTCCATTTGTTAACAAAAAAGCAATTGGGTCGATCTCCGGAATAGTTGGTGCTGGTGGCAATGCCGGAGCTGTTGCGGCAGGATTTTTAATGAAAAGTGATACACTTACTTATCCTCAGGCCTTGTTTATACTTGGATGGGTAGTAGTAGGTATTTCATTTGTAGCATTTGCGATCAAATTTTCTGAGGCAGATGAAAAAGAAACCAAAAAAGAAATGGATGCTTCGTTGGAAGCGAATTTAACGACACAACCTGCGGTTGTTCCTATATCCAAATAAAACCAATAAGTGGTTTAACAAATCCGGAGAGTTAAATGATCTCTCCGGTTTGGTTTTTTCTTACTAAATAATATTGAGCACATGATTATTGGTAAAACAGAAACTTATAAATCCACATGTTCATACTGTGGAGTTGGTTGCGGGATTGTGGTTCACAAAGACCGTAAAGGAAGGATATTTGTTGAGGGTGACAAGGATCATCCTGTCAATAAGGGTATGTTGTGTTCAAAAGGTATGAACCTCCATTATGCCGTTCAGGATACAACAGACCGATTACTTTATCCACAAATGCGGTGGAGTAAAAACCATCCATTGGAAGACGTAAGCTGGGATGTAGCATTGAAAAGAGCTGCGGCCGTATTCAAATCCATTGTTAAAATTCATGGACCAGATTCTGTAGGGTTTTATGTTTCCGGTCAATGTCTCACGGAGGAATATTACCTGTTCAACAAATTGGCTAAGGGATTCATTGGAACGAATAATATCGATACCAATTCCCGGTTATGCATGAGCTCTGCTGTTGCCGGCTATGCTAAGACATTGGGTGAAGATGCTGTTCCTATTTCCTATGAAGATATTGAGCATGCAGATGTATTCTTTATATCAGGCGCTAATCCTGCATGGTGCCACCCTATTCTTTTCAGAAGAATTGAAGCCCACAAACAAAACAACCCTAACGTCAAGATCATTACGGTTGATCCGAGGAAGACCCAAACTGCCGGATCATCCGATATTCACCTTCAGATCAACCCGGGATCAGATGTCTATCTCTATCATGCCATTGCGGGACTATTAATAAAAAATGGAGATATCAACATCGAATTTATCAAGAAAAATGTTGATGGATTTGATGAATATAAACAATCCGTACTGAAAACCAGCTTGTCAGTTGCTGCAGTAAAATGTGGAGTAGCAGAAGAAGAAATTAAACTGGTTGCAAAATGCATAGCTGATGCCAAGGGATTCATCACTATGTGGGCTATGGGATTGAACCAAAGCAGCATCGGAGTAAATAAAAATATTGCATTGATCAGTCTTAATTTGATAACGGGCCATATTGGTAAACCTGGTTCTGGCCCGTTTTCTTTAACTGGTCAGCCAAATGCCATGGGAGGTAGGGAAGTAGGTGGAATGGCAACTTTGCTATCATCTCACCGGAACCTTAGTGACGAAAGTCACAGAAAAGAAGTGGCAGAATTTTGGGGTGTACCCTCCGTTCCTGAAAAACCAGGTTTGACAGCCACCCAAATGTTTGAAGCATTGGAAGAAGGAAAGCTAAAAGCCATCTGGATTGCATGTACAAATCCATTGGTAAGCTTGCCTGACGCGAGGAAAGCAGAAGCGGCCTTGAAAAAGGCCAAGTTTGTAGTTGTTCAGGACATATCCAGCAAAAATCTCGCGATAGAGTATGCCGACCTTGTTTTGCCGGCTGCTGGCCATATGGAGAAGGAAGGAACCATGACAAATTCAGAAAGGCGAATAACGTATCTGAATAAAGTTATTGATGCACCAGGTGAGGCGTTTCCGGACAGTGAGATCATCATGAGATTTGGAAAGGAGTTGGGCTATGAAGGGTTTGACTTTTCGTCAATGGATGAGGTTTACGAAGAACACTGTCAGCTGACTAAAAATACCAATATTGATATTAGCGGACTTTCTTATGACCGTCTGAAAAAAGAAGGGTCGTTTCAATGGCCGGTCACATCCAATCAATCAAAAGGAACAGATCGGCTTTTTGCAGATGGGAAATTCTATACGTCCAACAAAAAGGCGAAGCTATATCCACTTAATCAGCCTGAGAATACATCAGAAGAAACAAATCCTGAACATCCATTAATCCTCACCACAGGAAGGATACGGGATCAGTGGCATACGATGACAAAAACCGGAAAGGTCAACAAATTAAAGCAACATATATCCAATCCGTTTCTCGAAATACATCCCGATGATGCGAAAGAAAGAGGGATTTTTAATGGAGATATCGTCATGATCTATAATTCCCGGGGTGAAGTAAAAGTTACAGCTACTCTTACCGAAAACATTAAGAAAGGAGTGGTTTTTCTTCCTATGCATTGGGGCAAACTGGCCGGGCATGATTATGCCAGGGCGAATAACATCACCAGTAGCCTTTATGATCCGGTTTCCAAGGAGCCCGATTTCAAATTTTCAGCTGTTGAAGTAACGAAGTATAAGAAGCACCACGAAAAGATCGTGATTGTAGGCGCCGGAGCGGCTGCTTACCGCTTTATCAATACCTATCGGGAAATCAATCGGAAGGATGAGATCCATGTGTTCTCCAATGAAAAACACCCGTTCTACAACCGGGTTTTATTGCCAGAGTATGTGAATGAACAATTGCCATGGGAAAAGCTTCTCAAATTCAAAGAAAATGAATTCGAAAAGCTTGATGTTTTTCTTCACCAGGAAAACGCTATCGTTGCTCTGGACACAAATAGCAAAACTGTCACCGATTCATATGGTCAAAAACATAGCTACGATAAGCTCATTCTGGCTACCGGCAGCCGGGCGTTTGTTCCCAAAGATTCACCGGTTGATATGCCAGGTGTCTTTACCATGAGGAACAGAAAGAACGCTGATGACTTAAAAATTTTTCTACGACCGAAAGGTCATGTGCTCATAATAGGGGGTGGCTTGCTCGGTCTCGAGCTTGCCGCCGCCCTTAAAGAAATTGATATCCAGATTTCCATCGTTCAGCTTTCTTCAAGGTTGATGGAAAGGCAATTGGATCCATTGGCTGGAGAAATGCTGAGAGAATTTGTAGAGGAGAAAGACATACAGTTATACATGAATAACCAGGTAGAGTCCCTCAGCAAAATCGAAAAAGAGGATGGTATCCTGGCAAAATTGAAAAGTGGCCAGACGCTGCAGGTGGATGCTGTGGTCTATGCAATAGGCACCCGACCTAATATTGAAATTGCAACGGAAGCCGGTTTGGATTGCGGACGGGGCTTGCTAGTCAACGATAATCTGCAAACAAGCGACCCTGATATTTTTGCCATGGGGGAAATCGCAGAACATCAGGGAAAGTTAAATGGTATCACAGCAGCTGCCGAACAGCAAGCTGATATTGCTGCCAGGTATATAAATGGTGACCTATCCAACATCTACGAAGGCTCCATTCCGATGAATATCCTGAAATTTTCAGACCTTGACCTTTGCTCAATTGGTATTCCCGAGATACCTACTGAAGGAGAAGGATACGATGAAATTCTATTCATTGACAAATCCGTACGCTACTATAAAAAATGTATCATCAAAGATGATAAGTTGGTTGGGGCGATCTTGATAGGAGACAAAGCTGAATTTGCCGAGTTTAAGAGCATGATCGAAAGTAAACTCGAACTATCCGAGAAAAGAATGCAGCTGCTAAGATCCGGACAAAAGAGCGAACCTGTGATAGGCAAATTGGTATGCTCTTGCAATAATGTCGGCAGTGGCAATTTGGAAAAGATAATTGATGGCGGATGTGATAATTTTCAGGAACTTTGCAAAGCATCAGGAGCTGGTCTGGGGTGTGGAAGTTGTAAACCGGAAGTTCAGGAAATACTCAATCGAAAAAAACTGATAGAGGTATGAACCTAATTGAAACATATCCGGTAAGTTTAAAAGAGCCAATGGAAACTAAGAAGAAAGATCTATTAAGGGTATTTGTATATGGAGGAATTTTATCACCTTCTGATCTTCTCGGTATTATGGAAATATCAGAAATGTGTGGAAATAAATATGTGCTATTTGGCTCCAGGCAGGATATCATGTTTCCGATTAATGATATTGACAAAAAGATCGTCGAAGAGTCCTTTGATAAATTGAAGATCGATTATGAGATAAGCGAGGAGAATGTTTATCAAAACATTGTGAGTTCTTATGCAGCGGTGAATATCATGGATACCACAAGTTGGGTAAAGGAAGATACGTATTATTACATCATTGATTCTTTCGATTATCGTCCAAAGCTGAAGATTAATATTGTCGACCCTGCTCAGAGCCTGGTACCTTTATTTACAGGAGAATTAAATTTTGTGGCTTCCAAAGAGGATAAGTATTGGTATCTATATATTCGAAACGGTTCAAAAAACAACAGTGTGGAAGCCTGGCCCAAGCTTATTTACGGGCAGGACATTTCAAAGGTATCCAAAGCTATTGAAGAGGTTTTGTTGAAAAACCCATTTCTTACAGTTGAAGAGATATATATAAAACTCCAAAATAGCATCCGGATCAACTCAAAGAAAGTAGAAGAAAAACTGAAATATCCGGAGTCTTTTTTTCCCTATTATGAAGGTTTGAATGCCATGCCCAATAATCTTTATTGGTTAGGTCTCTATTGGCGAAATAATGAATTTGCCATAGATTTTCTTAGCGCCGCTTCTCGACTTTGCCAGGATACAATGATCGGTAAGATCAGTATCACACCCTGGAAATCATTCATTATCAAAGGGATTAAAATGTCAGACAGGATCCGGTGGGACAAGCTGATGGGTAAGTTCGGGATCAACATGCGACATTCTTCACTTGAATTAAACTGGCATCTACCGGTGCTGGATAAGGAAGCACTGGATTTGAAGCGATTTTTGGTAAGGGAATTAGACCAACAGGATATCAGTACTCATGGGCTGACATTTACGGTCAAGATTGCTAAGGAAATGCTTCTATTTACTTCGGTTGTCATTGAGAAAAACCTGGAGCTAAGTAGTGGAAGTGAGAGTATTTATAATATCCTTTATGCCAAGGATTTTAATGCCAATAATTCAGAATATTTCACCTATGCTCAGGGTGTGAAAAAAGAAATTATCCCTACTCTTTTGATTGAATTGAGTAAGATATATTTCCGACAGCTCAATCCGGAAAAGGATATAATTACCGGAAAAGGTAAAAAGAAAAACATCAATCTTGAAAGTTTAAGCTATCAATGCACAAATTGCCTGACTATTTATGACAAAAAATTTGGAGATCCTGTGGCAAATATTTCACCTGGAACGCCTTTTGAAAAATTGCCTGATCATTACAGGTGTCATGTTTGTGAATCAGGAAAGGAATATTTCCGACCTGTAATTGAATATTGATTATTTGTGTAAGGGAAGTTTAAAGCTAAAAGTTGAGCCTTCATCAGGTTTGGATTCCACCATCAGCTTTCCATTGTTTTTTTCAATAAAATCTTTACAAATTGCCAAACCGAGCCCTGTGCCTTTTTCATTTTTTGTGCCTAGTGTGGTAAAATTATCATACTCGAAAATTTTGTTAAGGTTTTGTTGCGGGATACCTACACCTGTATCTGAAATTTGAAATTCGACAAACTTTCCATTTTCGTTAAGCCTGATGGTCACCTTTCCTCCTTCTGAAGTAAACTTTATCGCATTGGAAAGAAGGTTCCTTACTACCATATTTATCGAATCCTGATGGGCATTAACAATAAGATCTTTGTCACTACTGAGGAGTTCAATGTTGATTCCCTTTTTTGTTGCATTTTCCATAAAAAACGCAATATTATTTTTTATAACTTCCTGAAGTAGGAATGGGTAAGGAGTGATGTTAACTTCTGAAACCTGGGATTTGGCCCAAAGTAAAAGATTTTCAATCAGGTTTTCCGTTAGCTCAAGTCTGGATGATATTTGTTTTACATAGGTCTCAAATTCTTCTCTTGATATATCTCCGGAGGCAGACATATCAATAAGGGATTTAAGAGAGTTGATTGGACTTCTCAGATCGTGAGAAAGAACTGAAATAAGTTTATTTTTCGAATTAATAAGGTCGTTGAGGTTGTTGTTTTTTGAACGGATAACTGAATTCTGACTTAGGATTTTTTCACTTCTCTGGAATGCTGTTCTCCTGACCCTTTCCAGTGTATACCCAATTAATATTCCCAATGATAGATTTGTGAAGATATTTGGTATCTGGGATTGGTGAAAGCTATTGGGAGAAAGAAAATAAGTGTAATAAAGAAATGCACAAAACAAAACAACTTCCAATACTAGACCATTTTTAAATCTCAGTCCACTTATAGTTATACCAAAAAAACCAATTGTAACTGTGGTATTAGAAAGGAAAAAGTCGGGCATTGATGTTGTATAGTCAAGAGCAAAGCAACAAAATGCAAGAAAGGAGATAGTAAGAACAATTATTTTCTGAAGTGTAAAAGGAGAGTATTTTCCATAGGTAACATATAAATATGCGATTGTAAAAGCGATTGCAATACTGGATCTTTGAAAAAATACATTCAGGAAACCTTCATCAATCCTAAAGTAATCGATGAAAATAAAAACTATGGTAAAAACTATGGTGATAATCGTTACCGCTCTATATAACAGTGCATCACCTTTTTTAGCCGATGACATAAAGCGGAGCTCTTCCTTATGATCAAATGAAAGTAAAATGCGGTTTTTATATTTTTCTTTTTCCCATTTGTCCATGTAAGTGTTGTATGAGTAGAGAGGAATGTCAGGTTAATTATCCGAAATGAATTTATTATTTTAACAATTTATTAAGAAATAAAAAAGACGATTTCTAGTAATATGTTACTTTTATTCAATGATCAGGCAATTTAATGGGTCTTGCCTTTCACAGAAAAAATTTACTAACTAAATTTGTGCTTAATCGTAAGAAAAAATACCCATTAGTGTCAGGTTTGAGAGTGTTCAAACCTAACATTTTATCAATACCGAGCAAGCCGGTGTACGAAATCAGGCCTCACCTCGATTTATCGGGGCCACATCGTTGAATGTGGTTAACAGTGGAAGATTGAGATATCAGGGCGGCTCAAATCCTGACTTAAATAGGGTTTGAAATAACCCACCTGGCACTTGGGTTTATTTTATAAAAAAAAGCCCATCTGAAGAGGAAATCAGATGGGCTTTTTAACTTCAAATCTTTCAGAAAACTCCTGGTAAACAGATTTAATTCCCTCTTTTAGCGAAATTTTATGTTGGAATCCCATTGCATGGAGTTTGGATACATCCATAAGTTTTCTTGGGGTTCCATCTGGCTTTGTGGTGTCGAAAGTCAGCTCACCTTCGAAGCCAATAATTTCTTTGACCATCAATGCCAGGTCTTTGATTGAAATGTCTTCACCCGTTCCGATGTTAATTAGGCCAGGTTCATTGTAGTTATTCATCAGAAAATAACAGGTGTCTGCCAGGTCATCAGCATGGAGAAATTCTCTTTTTGGAGAACCTGTTCCCCAAATTTCAACTTCACTTTTTCCATTTATTTTAGCTTCGTGAAATTTACGGATCAACGCCGGAAGGACATGCGAGTTTTTTAAGTCGTAATTGTCATTTGGTCCGTACAAATTTGTGGGCATGACCGATATGAAATTACATCCGTATTGATCCCTATATGCATCACACATTTTAATACCAGCTATTTTTGCTATTGCATAAGGTTCATTGGTGGATTCCAACAATCCAGTCAATAAGTATTCTTCCTTTAAAGGTTGAGGAGCCATTTTGGGATAAATACATGAGCTACCCAGAAACATGAGTTTTTTGACACCACTCAGATAACTATTGTGAATGACATTGGACTGGATCATGATATTTTCATAAATGAAATCTGCTTTATAGGTGTTGTTGGCTACAATCCCACCAACTTTTGCCGCAGCCAGAAAAACATATTCTGGCTTTTCATATGAAAAAAAATCAGCTACAGCTATCTGATCCCGTAAGTCCAGCTCAGACGATGTTCTTAGCAGGAGATTAGTATAACCTTCTTTTGCGAGCTTTCTCAATATGGCAGAGCCGACCATTCCTCTGTGGCCGGCAATGTATATTTTTGAATTTTTATTCATTCTTATTCGTGGTAATTAAATACTTTATGTCCACCTTTAATTAAGAATTGGTCTCTCTTGAACAATTCAAGATCTGAACTCACCATATCTTTCACTAAAGCATTTAAATCATATTTTATTTCCCACCCAATCTTCTCTTTGGCTTTTGATGAATCTCCAATAAGTAAATCAACTTCAGTAGGGCGATAGTATTTTGGGTCTACTTTTACAACAACCTGTCCTATAGGTATTTGATAATCAGAATTGGAACATGATTTCACCTTGCCAATTTCATTTTCATTTTTTCCTTCAAATTCAAGTTCTATCCCTACTTCCTCAAAAGATAATTTAACAAAATCACGTACTTTAGTGGTTATACCGGTAGCAATAACGAAATCTTCAGCTTCCTTTTGCTGCAGGATCAGCCACATGGCTTCGACGTAATCTTTCGCATGTCCCCAATCTCTTTTTGCATCAAGATTTCCCAGGTATAAAGTATCTTGAAGTCCCAAAGCAATTCGAGCTGTAGCTCTCGTAATCTTTCTGGTTACAAAAGTTTCTCCCCTGATTGGTGATTCATGGTTGAATAATATTCCGTTACATGCGTACATGTTGTAAGCTTCGCGGTAGTTGACCGTTATCCAATAGCCGTAAAGTTTAGCAACGGCATAGGGAGATCTTGGATAAAACGGAGTCTTTTCACTTTGAGGGACTTCCTGGACCAATCCGTAAAGCTCGGATGTGGATGCTTGGTATATTCTTGTTTTTTCTGTTAAGCCCAATAATCTTACGGCCTCCAATATTCTCAATGTTCCTATTCCGTCTACATTGGCGGTATATTCCGGAGTATCAAAACTCACTTTTACATGGGACATTGCTCCTAAATTATAGATCTCATCCGGTTGAACTTCCTGGATGATCCTGATGATATTGGCTGAATCGGAAAGGTCGCCATAATGAAGCTTAAATTTTATATTCGCTTCATGCGGATCCTGATATAAATGGTCAATTCTGTCCGTATTGAATAGAGAGCTTCTTCTTTTTATGCCATGTACTTCATACCCCTTTTTAAGTAAAAACTCAGAAAGGTATGCTCCATCCTGTCCTGTAATACCTGTTATTAATGCTTTTTTCATCGTGGTTAGTATAATACTCTAAATCGTATGGTGTTTTCTATATTTTTTAATTCGTTGATCACTTCATTGTCATATTCCTTATCAACTACCAGGATCATATAACCTATCAATTCATTGGTCTTTAAATACTGACCAATGATATTCAGGTTGTGTTTGGCTATGACATTGTTTATCTGCGCCAAAACTCCCGGAACATTATGGTGAATATGAATAAGCCTGTGTGCATTTTCAAGTTTTGGCATCTGAATTTCCGGGAAGTTTACATTATTCGTCGTTGTTCCCGTATTGATGTAGTCAATAATCCTGTTTGGAACAAATGTTCCTATGTTTTCCTGGGCCTCTGATGTACTTCCACCTATATGGGGTGTCATGATTGTATTGGGCAATCCTCTCAATTCGGAAATAAATTCCTCCTGGTTGCTTTTCGGTTCTTCTGGGAAGACATCAATTCCAACGCCACCAACTTTTCCTGACAGAACGGCATTCTTCAGCGCTTTTATATCAACAACGTGTCCCCTGCTTAGATTTAGAAAGATGACCCCATCTTTCATTAATTCAAATTCCTTTTCACCAATATAGTTGGCATTTTCTTTTCTTCCATCGACATGTAAAGTGATGAAATCAGATATGGAAAGCAATTCTTCGAGTGTCTCACATTTCTTGGTATTTCCCAAAGCAAGTTTTTCAACAACATCATAATAATAAACTTCCATCCCTAATGCTTCGGCGAGGATAGAAAGCTGGGCGCCAATATTTCCGTAACCAATTATTCCGAGCTTTTTGCCCCGAACTTCAAAACTCTTTTTGGCAGATTTGTCCCATTTGCCCTGATGCATGAATGTAATCTTGTCTGGTAAATTACGATTGAGTAATATGATCTCCGATATTGCCAGCTCAACAACGGATCGGGTATTACTAAAAGGGGCGTTGAAAACAATGATTCCTCTTCGTGTACATTCCTCAAGATCAATCTGGTTGGTTCCAATACAGAACGCACCTACTGCAATTAATCGATTTGCTTTTTTAAGAACCTTTTTTGTGACCTGGGTTTTTGACCTAATTCCCAGTATCGAAACGTTTTTGATCTTTTTACTAAGTTCTTCTTCATCAAGTCCTGCTGGGTAAACTTCAACATTATAACCCTCTTCCTTTAAAAACTGAACAGCTTTAGGATGGACATTTTCCAGGAGCAAGACATTTATCCTGTTTTTTGGATAGGAAATAGAGCCTTTTATTTTATTGTGATAAAGAAATTCATCCAAAGAAGGAGCGACGTGATCTGCCTTTTTTGTAACGCTTTCACGCTCAATATTTTCTGTAAATGCGTAAAATTTATTAGCTAGTCCGGCTGCTTTAATTTCATAATCATTGTAGCCATCTCCAATGACATACACATCCCCGATCAGATTTAACTCTTTTAGTTTGTTTACCTTTCCGTTATTCTGTGAAAGGATGTTTTCTTTATCAAAACCACAAATAACTCCTTCATTGTCAAAGAGAAATGAATTGGCAAATATGTTTTGTTTGTGAATGCCATACTCTGCAACAATAGGTTCGATAATCTCTTTAAACCCATTTGAAATGATGTAAATATTTTTCGAATTTGATGTGAGAAATTCTTTATTTCTTATAAATGATTTAGAGACTTTTTCTGCCATATTTACAATTGTCTCCTTAATATCCTCTTTGCTAGCCTTCAAAAGTTCAACTCTTTTTTCGAGAGATTCTCTGAATGAAATTTTCCCTTCCATTCCTTCGTCAGTGATCTGAGCGATAATTTTGGCTTTTTCCTCCCTTTTCGGATCGTTTTTTAAGCAAATTTCTGCCAGTATATCCAGAGTCTCTACCTGGGTAAAAGTACTGTCGAAATCAATGATAAAATATTTGTTGTTTTTCATTTAGAGTGGAAATAATCAATTATTTTGCTTGCCGTCTTGAATTAGCTTGCAAAAATACATATTTGATTGTGTTTATTGATAGTTGGTTGGTAAAAAACGTGAAATTAATATATAATCAAGCCTGAAGAAAGAGAATGGCAGGTTAAAGTCCAAAATTTACTAAGGTACATAATGGTACTGATTTGCCTTCTTTCCTATAATTCTAAAAATTCTATTTACGATGTGTCTGGTTGTTTTTGGATTAAATACTCATGAAAAGTATAGATTGGTTTTTGTTGCCAATCGGGACGAATTTTTTAAACGACCCACTCAACCGGCTCATGAATGGGTTGATTCAGGAATTATAGCTGGTAAAGATTTAGAGGCTGATGGCACATGGATGGGAGTGAATAAAAAAGGAAAATTAGCAGCTATTACAAATTATCGCGATTTAAAAAACCTAAAGAAAGGCGCCCCATCCAGGGGAATGCTAACGCGAGATTTCCTGGAAAGCGATTTGAGTATTATAGAATACCTGGAAAAAATTAAGATTAAAGCAGCCGAATACAATGGATTCAATTTGCTTTTGGCGGATAAGCATCGGGTGATTCATTATTCGAATGTTAGC
The DNA here is from genome assembly GCA_913057175.1 of uncultured Cytophagales bacterium. Taxonomy (GTDB): domain Bacteria; phylum Bacteroidota; class Bacteroidia; order Cytophagales; family Cyclobacteriaceae; genus CAJXNP01. The sequence continues at coordinate 215,554 of CAJXNP010000011.1, read as the reverse complement.
AAAGTGATTACCGAAATTGAAGATGGGATTCATGGTTTGTCAAATGCCTTGCTGGATACTCCCTGGCCAAAAGTTAAAAAAGTAAAAAGTAGGTTGAAAGATGCCATGCGTAACAATTCACTGAATGAGAGTAGTCTGATCAATATGATAAGCGATAAAGAATTGGCAGCAGATGAAGAATTACCCGATACCGGGGTACCGTTCGAATTGGAAAAGCAACTTTCTTCCATGTATATCAGAATCCCCGGATATGGCACCAGGTGCACGACAGTGGTAAAAATCAGCAAACAGGGATTTCTTGAATATACGGAAGTTGCCTACAATGAAGCGGGAGAATTAATATCACGCAATGAATTTTCATTTCAAGTCGAATAATTCGAAACCTTGTCTCCTTCTTTGATAAAAAGATAAAGGATATTACATGACTCACCAGTGTGAATAAAACCGGTGTTAACCTACTAATTAATTTTATTTTTAAATTTGATTTACTGTACAACAGTTTACTTTTTAAACAGAAATATTTAGACAAATGCAGAAGAAACAATTGAATATCCTCATTCAGCTGGCAACAATAGATAGTAACCTTGCTGGTAAGGAACTCAAGTTGATCGAATCTATTGCACATGCAAACGGATACAATGATGAGGATATAAAAGAGCTACTTCGTCAACCTCAACCCATTGGTGAGCTTGCAACGTTGACGGATGAGGAAAGATTTGAATATTTATATATGGTTATCCAGTTGATGAAAGTGGATGGGCAGGTATTTAAATCTGAGATAAACTTTTGCGAAGACATCGCACAAAAATTAGGCTACAAAAAGCAAGTCGTTTCTGAACTATCAAAAAACATCTACAGTGACCCTAAAATTACTGCTGATCGGGAGATGTTGAGACAAAAAGCTTTAAGATATTTAAATTAATTTAAAAGGGATTTTAATAGCCTCAAAAGTAGTTAAAAGCGGTTTTTGAGGCTTTTTTATTTCTCAATTTTGGTGAAATACATTACCTCTGAGCGGTTTTTAACTTCCAGAGTTCATAATTTCCTCTATTTCTTCCATCTCAATCGGAATATTTTTCATTAAGTCTTCCACACCGTTTTCCTTTATTACTACATCATTTTCTATTCTAATACCAAGACTTTCTTCACGAATATAAATTCCCGGTTCAACTGTGAACACCATTCCCGGTTCAAATTTCCTGTAAATATTCCCATAATCATGGACATCAAGGCCTAAGTGGTGAGAAGTACCATGCATAAAATACTTTTTATAAGCCGGACTTGAAGGATCCTGATTTTTGATGTCGGTTTTATTAATAAGCCCTAATTTTAATAACTCACCCTCCATTACTTTTCCAACTTCTTTGTGGTATTCCGGAATCACATTACCAGGAACCAGCATGTCGATTGCTGCGCGATGTACATTCAGGACAGCCTGGTATACTTCCTTTTGACGTTTGGAATATTGACCGTTAACCGGAACGCTTCTGGTCAAATCACTGTTGTAGTTTGAATATTCTGCACCAATATCCAATAACAGAATATCTCCGTCTTTGCATTCTTTATTATTTTCGACATAATGCAGAACACATGAGCTAAAACCAGAAGCAATGATCGGGCTGTAGGCAAATCCTCTTGATCGGTTATTGATAAATTCATGGATCAGTTCCGCCTCTATTTCATATTCTTTCACACCTGGCTTGATAAATTTTAGTATTCTCCTGAATCCTTTCTCCGTTATATCGCATGCCTTTTTTATAAGGTCAATTTCAATTTCCGATTTTATGGCCCGAAGCTCATGCATGATGGGGGCAAGGCGCTCGTAACGATGAATAGGATATTTTTTTAAGCACCACTTAGCAAAACGGTCATTTCTGGTTTGTACTTCTTTTGTTGCCCGGAGATGTTCATTGATATTCAAATAAATGAACTCCGAATGAGCTACCAATGAATCCAGCACCTTATAAAACTCTGAATTCCAAATAACATTTTCGATCCCTGAAATTTCAGTGGCTTCTTCTTTGGTAAATTTTTTCCCTTCCCAAATGGCGATTTCTTCATTGGTTTCACGGACGAACAAAATTTCCCTGAACTTTTCATCAGGATGGTCTGGGGCCATAATTAAAATCGATTCCTCCTGATCGATGCCTGTCAGGTAAAAGATATCTGTTTGTTGGATGAACGTCATAGTTCCATCTGCAGAAGTGGGCATAATGTCATTGGAATGAAAAATGGCAATGGAACCCGGCTTAAGGGATTTAGCAAGGTTTTTTCTGTTTTGGATGAAAAGTTGAGAGTCTATTGGAGCGTATTTCATAAATATATGTCAATTTTAAGAGGTGTCAAGTTATTAGTTTTTTGTAATAGTTGACAAATCAAAAGCCCGATGCTGCAATTTTATTCAATATTGAGTGTTTTGTTATATAGCTTAATTAGGCTTAATTTTGAAAGAATTTTTACGGAATGCAAGACCACGAAATACATACCTTTCCCAATGGCATCAGGTTGGTTTATAAACAAGTTTTCAGTACAAAGATCACGCATTGTGGTTATGTTTTGGACATTGGGTCTCGCGATGAAAATCCCCATCAGCTCGGGCTCGCCCATTTTTGGGAGCACATGGTTTTTAAAGGAACAAAAAAGCGAAAGGCTTTTCACATTCTGAATAGATTGGATTCAGTAGGCGGTGAGTTAAACGCTTATACGACAAAGGAAAAAATTTGCTTTTATGCTTCTGTTTTAGACAGTCATTTGGATAAGGCTATTGATCTTTTGACAGACATAACCTTTGATTCCATTTTTCCTGAAAATCAGATTGAGAGAGAAAAAAATGTCATTTTGGAAGAAATGGCCATGTATCTGGATAATCCGGAGGACTCCATCCAGGACGACCTGGATGACCTGGTATTTTCTAATCATTCTCTTGGGAATAATATATTAGGTACAAAAGAAAGCATTTCGGGATTTGGACGAATTGACTTTCGCCGGTTTCTTAAACAAAATCTGAATACCAGCAAGATCGTATTCTCTGTTGTAACGAGCTTGCCATTGTCAAAAGTCATTAAAATTTGTGAACGGTTTATACTAGATATCCCGGAATTCAAAGGATTGAACCAAAGAAAGTCTTTTTCCGGATACTTACCTCAAACCAGGATATCCAGAAGATCCATTCTGCAATCACATTGTGGCATTGGAAGGACTGCTTATGATTTGAAGCATGGGAAGAAACTTCCTTTTATCCTGCTGACAAATATGTTAGGCGGACCAGGAATGAACTCAAAGTTAAACCTCGCAGTGAGAGAGAAGTTTGGATTTGTCTATTCTATCGATGCCAATTTTAGCTCATTTACCGACACAGGCTTGTTTTCCATATTTTTTGCCACCGACCAAAAACACTTATCAAGATGTGTGGGTTTGGTGCTGAAGGAAATGGATAAATTCCGATCGAAAAAATTGTCAGAAATTCAAATTCATAAGGCAAAGGAGCAATTCATTGGTCAGATTGCTTTAGCAGAAGAAAATAACACTAGTCTGATGCTTGCTATGGGTAAAAGCCTTCTGGATTTGGAAAAAATAGATACTTTTCAGGAAATTCTGCAAAAAATCAGGAATATCACTTCTGAAGAGGTACATCAGACAGCAAGCGAAATGTTTGATGAAAATCAGCTAAGTTTTATTTATTATAAACCAACTGCAACTGAATAAATGGATATTATTCATCCCGATATAGAAAAATACATTGATCACCACACAACCGGCGAAAGTGACTTATTGCAAAAAATCAATCGTGAAACACACCTTTATGAATTGATGCCAAGAATGCTTTCCGGACACGTTCAGGGCCGGTTTCTTTCCATGATCTCTAAAATGATCTCTCCCAAATGCATATTGGAAATCGGAACCTATACAGGGTATTCGGCGATTTGCCTGGCGGAGGGGTTGCATGAAGGAGGAGAGCTGCATACGATCGATATCAATGAGGAACTGATTGAAAAGAATAAGAGTAGATTCCATGAATCGGGATTTGGAAATAAAATCATTCAACACGTCGGAAATGCGCTTGAAATTATTCCGGGTCTTGACAAAGATTTTGACCTGGTTTTCATTGATGCAGACAAGGAAAATTACCTGAACTATTATCAAATGGTTATGGAAAATCTAAAACCCAACTCTTATGTTTTGGCTGACAATGTTTTATGGAGTGGGAAGATATTGGCTGAAAATGGTTCAAAAATTGATAAGGATACAAAAGCCATCATTGAATTTAATAATTATGTACAACAAGATAGCAGGGTCGAAAACGTTTTAGTTTCTATTCGTGATGGATTGTTTTTAATAAGAAAAAAATAGAATGCGAGTTTACTTTTTAGTGTTGTTTTTTTTGAGTGCCTTTACTGCTTTTTCACAAGGGCCTGAAGTTCCAGCAGTGATGGATTTTGCCGGAATGAAGCTCCATATTAATTCTGCCGCCAGACGACAAATACAGACAGATGTTGATAATCTACGTAGAAGTGAAACCTATTTCCGGAAGAAAGTTCAAAAAGTCGATGCATATTTTCCGATTATAGAGCGGGTTTTTAAGGAAGAAAAACTTCCTGATGATTTCAAATACCTGGTCATCCAGGAAAGCGCGCTCGTGTCAGATGCCGTTTCTTCATCCAACGCTGTTGGATTCTGGCAATTCAAAAAAGAAACCGGTCTTGAAATGGGCCTGAGAATTGATAATATGGTTGACGAGCGCCTGAATATTGTCGCTTCATCGCGTGCTGCGGCTGGATATATGAAGAAAAACAATTTCTATTTTGATAATTGGATTTATGCGCTGCTTGCTTATAACACTGGAAGGGGTGGCGCCGCTAAACATGTGAAGGAGAAGGACTTTGGAAAGAAAAACATGGATATAACTGCCAGCACACACTGGTATGTGAAGAAATTTCTGGCTCATAAAGTGGCTTTTGAAAATGAATTGAGGAAAACTAACAATCTGCCATTCTTTTTATTCGAATATACAGATGGTGAAGGCAAGGATTTGAAAGATATCTCCAGGGAATTTGATGTTGATTATGATCTTCTTGCAGAGTACAACAAGTGCTATAAAAAGAATAAAATTCCGACAGATAAAAATTATACGGTAATTGTCCCTATCGGATTTGAAAGGAAAGATCTTATTGCTCAAAACAAATCTGAAGTAGTTGTTTCAGAAGAAAAGCTAGAGAAAAAAGAGGAAAAAGCTCCTAACTCCATTTTTTCGACAGCTACTGCTCACTCAAATGTCAAAACCTTCTATACCGAAGACGATATGTTTCCGGCTATCAAGTATTCGGGAAGTGAAATCGTTAAAGTCAATGGCAAAAAGGGAGTGATTGCTAAATCAGGAGATAATTTCGACCGTATGGCCGTTAAGGGAGGAATTTCTTTAGACAAATTTCTCAATGTGAATGATTTGACTTCCTACGATAAAACCACTGTCGGAACGGCTTATTATTTTCAAAAGAAAAGAAACAAAGCCAGGACTCATTATCACACATTAAAACCCGGTCAAACTCTTTGGGACGTATCTCAAAAGTATGGCATTAAGCTGAAGAAATTAATGTCGAAAAACCGGCTGGAGCATGAAAGTCAGGCAAAACCAGGACTTGTATTGTGGTTAAGATATATTCGGCCAGGCAGCATTCCACCTGAGTACCGAAGTGTGAAACAATATCAGCTTCAGGAGCAACCCATTGCAGAGAAGAAAAAAGCAGAGACACCAAATGTTCATACAGTTGTTGTTGAGAAAGAAATTGACAAAAAATCAAAAGAAAACCAGATCGAATGGATGGATCAGGATTCACCTGAAATTTCAGAATCTGATAAAACCAATCACATAGAAGTGTTTGGAGATTCTGAAAATGATCGAATGAACAGGAAACAGGTCCTGGCAAATCAATCATTTGAGAACGAAGAGGAGAAGTCTAATGAAAATATAGAATACAGAATCAAGAATCACCTGGTGCAGAAAGGAGATACCTATTTCAGTATTTCAAAAACGTATGGGGTGGATATTGTGGATTTGCTGAAGTGGAATGATCTGACCATTAATCAGGTATTGAGTGTGGGTCAGAATTTAGTGATTAAATTACCAATTTATGAAGGAAATTCTACCATTCAGGATCCAGCTATGACCAATTCTCAGTTGCAGGCGAGATTGGATCAGCAAATCATCATTCATAAAGTTTCGGATAAGGATACCCTCTATGGAATAGCAAAAAAATACCAGGTAACTATTAAGGAAATCATGGAATGGAATAATATGGAGGATTTTGTGATCAAACAGGACGAAGAGCTTAAAATATTTTTAAAATAAAATTTCTTATTTTGATCATTTTAAGCATATTGTTCCCCCGATACAAAAAATTTGATTTAAGAGTTTTTGTATTTTATTATAAAAGCTTAATTTTTAATTACTTTTACCAACTAGTACGAAAGATAATCAGCCCAAAATGTCGGAAAATAGTGTTATAGATTTAGTGATGTTAGTTGATGATAATGATACTGACAACTTCATTAGTCGGCGAATTATAGAAATCACCAATTTTGCAAAAAATGTAGAAATCAAAAATTCGGGAAAAGGTGCGTTGGAGTATTTGGAAGAAAACAAGGAAAACCCCGAAAAGCTTCCTGACATTATCTTTCTCGACATCAATATGCCAATCGTTGATGGATTTGTTTTTCTTTATGAGTTTGAGAAGTTTAGTGAGATTGTAAAGGAAAAATGCAAGGTGATCATTTTGTCCAGCTCTGACAACAAGCGTGATATTGATAAGATTGTCAACAACGAAAATGTGATCAAATTCATCACGAAGCCCCTCACTGAGGTTGCGTTAGAGGAAATAAAAGCTTTGGTTTAATTTCCGTTAGTAATCAGGATCGAGGTCCAACCGGTCCTTCAAATCAATTAGTTTAGGGTATTTTTTTGCCAGGTAATCAAATTTTTCCCTGTTGGTATAGCGCATTTCCCCTTCTTCAATCTTTCTGATTTCCACTTCAAGTTCTATGAAACTGTTTTTCAATTTTGACCTCAAATGACCTAACAAATCCTGCTTGAGGTTTTCCAGAGCAACTTTTTGGAATTTGTTTGCAATCGTCAACCGCACCTTTTCTTCACTCAATAATTCCAGATCTCCTATCAGCGAATTATAGTCGAAATCCCTTCCCTGACTTTTAATATCACCGGCAAATTCATCCCAGACTTTTTTAAAGGTATTCAGATCGAATGGATCTCTCAGCTCTTCAACAACTTTGCTTTCCGTAGTTTCCTTTTGCTCAACCTGGGTGATTTGTTTTTTAATATCATCAAGTTTTGGCACAACAGGAGTCTTTTTGATGTTTTTGACTTTTTGTTGGGCAAATTTTTCTGTTAATGAAGTGGGGTCACCATTGGATGTGGTATTGCCGTTAGGCGAATTTTCATCACTGGCTATAGAACTTTTTTTTTTAATGATTCAGGAGAGAATCCATCTGCAAATTTGATAGCATCGGTAAGGTGGGACATTTTAACCAGCGCCAGTTCTACCAGAAGCCGTTGATTTTTGCTGGCCTTGTATTGAAGATCGCATTGATTTCCGATATTCAAAGCTGAAAGTAAAAAGGATTGTGAGGCAGATTTTGATTGTTCCAGGTATTTATTTTTAACATTTTCGGATAATTGAAGTAGCTGGATAGTGGCTACATCCTTACAAACCAGTAAGTTTCTGAAGTGCTCATTAAGGCCGTTGATAAAATTGTGACCATCAAACCCTTTCTTCAATATTTCATCGAAAATCAATAAAACCTCGCCATGCTTCCCTTCCAGTAATTTATCAGTTACGGAAAAGTAATAGTCATAATCAAGAATGTGCAGGTTGTCAATAACCGTTTTGTACGTCAACACATTTCCATGCGAATAGGTAACAATTAAATCGAATAGGGAAAGTGCGTCTCGTAATGCGCCATCTGATTTTTGTGAGATGAGGTGCAAAGCTTCTTCCTCTGCTTCAATCCCTTCTTTCTCGGCAATCAGCTTCAGGTGATCAGCAATATCGTCATTTTGGATCCTGTTGAAATCAAAGATCTGGCATCTGGAAAGGATAGTTGGAATTACCTTGTGCTTTTCTGTCGTTGCAAGGATAAAAATGGCATACGAAGGTGGTTCCTCCAGTGTTTTCAAAAAGGCATTAAATGCCTGATTGGAAAGCATATGAACCTCATCAATGATGTACACCTTGTACTTTCCAAACTGCGGAGGGTACCGTACCTGGTCAATTAAATTCCGGATATCTTCGACGGAGTTATTGGAGGCAGCATCGAGTTCGTAAATATTGAGAGGGTTGGCATTTTCCGTAGATTCCTTATCAAATCCATTGATCATCTTGGCGACGATCCGCGCACAGGTAGTTTTTCCAACACCCCGGGGACCACAAAATAGAAGAGCCTGTGCAAGTTGTTCATTTTCAATGGCATTTTGCAGGGTAGTGGTGATATGCCTCTGCCCAACAACCTCTTCAAAACCCTTTGGTCGATATTTTCTTGCCGATACTACAAAACTACCCATGTCTGCAAAGAAAAGAAACTATTTTGGATTTTGGAAAACAAAGTTCCGGCAAGGGTTATATTAATTGTTGGCAATTAGTTTATCTACAATTTCATCCAGTTTTTTGTCAACATCCATCCTGGTTGCAAAATCCAATCCTGCCTGGTAAAGAGCGTCCAGATTTCCTTTTGAAGCATCATCCATCTCCGAACTTGCTTTACCTAATGTAGGCTCCAGACGATAATAATCCTGTTTGTCCTTTGTGGATAGGGTGTCAAAAATTTGTCGCAGGTGATAGTCCACCGTTTCGGCATTTCCAGCCATCATGATATCAATGATCGGTTTGATCCAGGCGATCATTCCCCAGTCTTTCGCTTCCTTGTAATAGTAAGGTTTTTCAATTCCACCAGTCCCTATTGAGATGATCAACATGTCCTTAGCCGTTGGATTTTTTACTTTATTTTTAAAGTCCATGCCCCTGGCTTCCGAATACGAACACATAGTAGGATTATTCGCAAAAACACCTCCGTCTATCAAAGGGTAGGGTGTGTTGTTCAGGTTTTTAATTCTGGCTGTTTCGAAATAGGTTGGCGCTGCAGAGGTAGCTCGAGCTACATCTCTGACGAGAAAGTTATGGTTCTCATCGGTTTTTGCCCGATGCTGACGAAAGAAAAAAGCATTCCTGTTGCGGATGTCATACGAGGTAATCAAGCAAGGTTTTAAGAGTTCACTTAGTTTTGTTTCACCAAAGTTATCTTCCAAAGCTTCTTCCAGCTCTTTTGCGTTATATTTTTCATCTGAAATACCACCAAGGCTCAACAACTTTTGTTTGAACGTAACATCAAAAATTTCATCCCCCCTGTCGAGATATAAGTTTACCGCTTCTTTGGCAGTGAATTTTGGTTTTCCGCTTTTATCGGGAGTTATATAGGCACAGGTAAGGATTCCACCTGTGCTGGTACCGGCGAGCAGGTCAAACCAATCAGCTATTTTTGTTTTTTTATCACCTGATTTTTTCTGAAGTTTTTCTTCCAGTATTGTTAAAACTGTTCCAGGTAAAATCCCGCGTATCCCACCACCATCAATGGAAAGGATACAAATTTTTTTATTCGCCATTATTCATTGGTTTAGGTTTGTAATTTGATCAGTAGTAAAATCGATTTCCTTATGGAATTAATCTCAATTATTAGATTAAAATCCACCAATAGGTAACCCATTTCTCTAAATTAAGTGATTTACGGGCGAAATACCCGATATTATACCTGAATTCAAATATGTTCATTTAATAAAAGGTGAGATTAATTAAAAGCAATAAAGGTTTCATTAATTTCTTCTTTCAATAACCTCTCATTGGAACAATAACTTCAATCTGTTGCAACAGAACTTCATCCCTATCGTATTTCGTTTTATCTTTGTGGGTTAACGTTATTTGACTTATGGGGCTGACTGGATTTGACAGTAGGTGCGGTTAGCGTATTTGCATGCAGGGTGGAGAGTGTACACACTTGATCAATTCACTCGAACTATAATTGGCGAATCTAATTACGCCATGGCTGCCTAATCTTTAGCATAAAGCGAAGATAAGGCTTAATCGGTTGAGTCTCCAGCGAGATTCCCGGGCCACATCCCACCGGTTTTTGTTCTGCCGGACCGGTTTTTGGGGTGTCGAATGTGCAGGACTAGTCCAATGTTTGCTATTGGCTGAGGGCGAAACTTAAAGATAGCTTTGGTGGTTAGTCGGCGGTTGCCTGCCAGCTTTCCATCGAGATCCAACTGGCAACTAAGCATGTAGAAAATACGATGATTCCCTATCTGGACGCGGGTTCGACTCCCGCCAGCTCCACAACGCCCTCGGGAGCTTCAGCGAAGGAGGGCTTTTTTATGTCCTGAGTTATTTTGATCTGTGACCATAATTTGCTCCTCATGCCGTGGTTTGTCCCCCGACAAACCACCAAGATGCACTTCGCAGGTTACAGCAAGGCACCTGACGATTTGTGGCATCAAAACCTTAAGCGGGTTTAGTCGCTATGCTTAGTGTTGAAGGCTATAAAGCCAAAAAAATGAAAATGACACTCCATAATCCCGGAGATGATGTGGCTTATTTAATCGATGATGCCATTTCCTACTACCTGGAGCTGCAGAAAAGGAAGATAACCTCAAATAAACCAACCACAAATTGATATATTACGAAAAAACTAATGACAACCAAAAACCAGACCAAGAGCAAAGAGTGAGATCACAAGCCCTTACCCTTTTACCTCAACCGATTCCGGTATTCACTCGGAGTGATCCCTAAAACTTTTTTTACATAACGAGTGAAAAATGACCGGCTGGAAAAACCCATGGTATCGGCTATTTCAGCAATGTTTAATTGTGTGTTTTGGAGCAGAAGCTCCAGGCGTTCTCGGACATACCGTTGGATCCATTCCGATGCGGTAATACCGGAAGTAGTCTTGCAAATATAATTCAGATACTTGGGGGTAATGTGCAATTGCTGTGCATAAAACCGAACTTCCCGTTCTTTCTTGCAATGCTCATGGACCATTTGCACGAAACGCTCATAAAGCGTTCCACTCTGCACAGATCGTTTTCTATGTTCAATCTCATTGGCGAAAGTGTGCCACATGTCCAAAAGAAATAATCGCATTTGTAATTTCAGCACTTCATAATAAAAGAGGTGCTCTTTCTGTTGCGATTTATCGTACAGAAGTTGAAAATTTGACAGGATCCGGTGTCTGTCTCTTTTATCGCCTAAATGCAATACTGGGTATTCTTTAGAATGTAAGGTGGCATCAATGCCTCTGCTCTGGTCGGGAATATTATCAAACAGAAACTCCTTTTCTACTAATAATACGGTTGATTTAAAATTTTTTGAATATGTTAAATCTGCCAGCTTGCTTTCTGCAAACCAAAAGACAAATTCCCCTGCTTTGCATGCATAAGGCCTATTGTTAAAAACAAATGCCATATTTCCCTTGTGACAGTAGATGTGTGTATGATATTGGTGTAAAAAGTCGACAGGAAAATGCACATTTCCCGTTGATTCAATCAAGATCACACTTTCCTTTTCTCTATCCATTTTAGTGCTATTGCTTTTTCGTAAATATACGTGATATGTGACATTATTCACGAAATACGTGTAACAAAAGGAACATAAAGGATACTTACCTTTGTTATATAAATTTTTCCAAAGATGGAATCAACAGATATTTTCGACAGGTTAAGGAAAGGCGAAACCATTCCGCCCGACGATCCACAAGCTTTTAAAATGCGTGAGGCTTCGTATGTCACAAAAAAATTGTTGGTGCAGATGAACAATTCATCCGACCCCACTGCAATCAGGGATCTGTTGAGTCAGATAACTGCTTCGGAAATTGACGAAAGTGTAGCTGTGTTTACTCCCTTGTATATCAATTATGGAAAACATACGCAGATCGGGAAGAACGTATTTATAAATTTCAATTGTGTGTTCCTCGATTTAGGCGGGATCACCATCGAAGACAATGTTCTGATAGCACCGAAAGTCAGCTTGCTTAGTGAAGCACATCCCATTTCACCCGAAGAAAGGCATTCGCTTATACCCAAGCCGATTCATATCAAAAGAAACGCCTGGATTGGCGCCAATGCCACCATTTTACAAGGGGTCACGATTGGAGAAAACTCGGTGGTCGCGGCAGGATCGGTCGTTTCCAATGATGTTCCTGACAACACCATTGTTGGAGGTACCCCAGCAAAAATTATCAAAACCATTTAGAATAAATAAACTATGAAAATTCATTTCATAATCCTTGTTGCAGCTTATGTATTTCTTACAGGTTGCGATGAAAAAAAGTCAACTATGGAAAATAAAAATGACGCTGAGCAAGAAGTATTAGCTGCTCATGAGAAACGGAGGCTTGCCACACTCAGTGGCGACGCTGATGCAGTTGCTTCAATGATGACTGAAGACCTTACGTTCACTCACGCTAATGCGGTTATGGAGAGTAGAGTACAATTCATTGAAGCATTGGAAACACGCAGGCTACAGTACCAAGCCATTACTGACGAAGAAGATATTACAGTTAGGGTTCATGGCGGTACAGGTGTTGTGTCAGGTATATGTCGCATTTTGGTAGATGCTTCAGGGACGAAGATTGATATACGTGTAGAATTTACTGAATTGTGGGTTAAAGAGCAGGATACCTGGAAAATGATGCTCTGGCATGCCACCGAAGTAAAGTAGTTTGGCTTGTTGTAGCCCATGTTCTCATCACAAAAGACGGCTAGTATTTGACCTTTAAAAGGATATTCTAAGCAAATAATTCAAAAAAACAACATTGTAGATGGTCGCGGCAGGATCGGTCGTTTATAATGATGTTCCTGACAATACAATTGTAGGAGGAATTCCAGCCAAAGTAATTAAGAAGTTGAATTAGAGATAAGCATTAAAAAATGAAAATAAAGAGCAAACTTAAGATAGTTGTTAGCATTGCAATTGTTCTGCTTTCTTTAACTGCAAATGCAGACGATACTGTAAAAATTAAACAGGGTACTTTAAGGGGGCAAACAACAAAAGGTATTGCTTCTTTTCTAGGAATTCCATTTGCAAAACCACCGGTAGGAGACTTACGTTGGCGTGCCCCACAAGCTCCTGAATCATGGTCTGGGATAAGATTTGCATATGAGTTTGGCACAAACTGTATGCAGTCTATACGTCCCGGTTCAAATGCCAGAATGAATGCTCCATCGGAAGATTGCCTGTACCTGAATGTATGGCGGCCTGATAAAGTTTCGGAAAAACCGCTTCCGGTAATGGTATGGATATATGGCGGTGCTTGGTTGGGTGGTGGCAGTTCATTTCCTGAATACAATGGACATGCACTTGCCAGCAAGGATATTGTTTTTGTAAGTTTTAATTACAGGGTTGGACGCTTCGGTTTCTTTGCCCATCCTGCACTTTCAAAAGAATTTCCTGACGAGCCAAAAGGAAACTACGGACTAATGGATCAAATAGCTGCCTTAAAATGGATAAAGGAAAATATTTCAGCTTTTGGCGGAGATCCGAACAATGTAACAAATTTTGGAGAATCGGCAGGTGGCGGTTCTGTAGAAGCCATGCTTCAATCACCAATGGCTGCCGGTCTTTTTCATAAAGCAATTTCTCAATCAAGCGGCCCAACCGGGGTGCAGACTGGGCGTATGATCAGTGAAGACCAACCTGGACGTCCTTCCGCCGAATCTTTTGGATTAGCTTTTGCCAAAGCAAAAGGGATTGAAGGAAATAACGAAAATGCACTAAACCTACTTCGGGCTTTACCAGCAGAAGAGTTTATTGATTTTTCAGAAGGCTTACCAGAGAAACCCGACGTAACAAACGTAAGATGGGGTGGGCCAATGATTGACGGCAAGGTGTTAACTCAACAGGAATATAAATCTTATACGGAAGGAACTTTCAATAAAGTGCCATTAATGACCGGAGCGACCCGAGGTGATTTGCCCGGGCCAATTGTCGCAGGCCGGATTGATGGTGTTGGGACAACCATGGAATTGGCTGTTGCCCGGTTTGCTCCATACCAACAGGACGTTTTACGTGCTTTTAATCCCGACAATAAAATGAATGTTGACGAACTTGCCTACAAATCAGGCTCAGCATGGTTTATGATTGAACCTGCCCGTTTTGTGGCTTCTATGTTTGCTGCCCAGGATTTACCGGTTTACCATTACCGTTTTTCCTATATAAAAGAATCGATGAAAGACCGCTGGCAATACGGAACCCCTCATTTTGCAGAAGTACATTTTTTGTTTAACACGCTTGAATCCCGTTATGGAACAGACGTAACAGCTGAAGATCAGAACGTAGCGAATATGATGCTGTCGTACTGGACGAATTTCGCAAAAACCGGCAATCCCAATAGTGATGGATTGAAAACCTGGCCTAAATATTCAAAATCGACCGATTTAATTCTCGATTTTCTTCCTGACGGTAGTATTTATTCCGGCCCCGACCCAATGAAAGAACAATTGGATGCTGTAGGTAAAGCCGCAGAAGGAAGGAAATAAGCAGATGTAGGTGGTGTTCCAGATAAAATTAAACCATTGAATTGGAATAATAAATTAACAGATATGTACAAGGGCATCAAAATGATTGCAATACTTACAGGAAGTCTGTTTCTGATAACGGCTTGCAATTCAAACACAGAAAAAAAACAAGAAATTATGAAAACAGACAAAAATGAATTGGAAGCTATTTTTCCGAAAGGAGAAAAAGGTTCAGCAGATTATTTTACGGGAAACTCCTACAATATTGGATTGGTTGATGTTGATTCCGTTTTTACCACAGCAGTGGGCAATGTATATTTTGAACCCGGCGCAAGGAGTAATTGGCACTCTCACCCTGCCGGTCAGATATTGATTATAACAGACGGAGTGGGCTATCATCAAATTGAAGGACAACCTATCGAAACGATCAAAAGAGGAGATGTAGTTAAATGCCCACCCAATGTAAGGCACTGGCACGGCGCAAGTCCAGAGGTAGGTTTACAACAACTTTATATTGTTCCCAATACAGAAAAGGTATTGTTGATTGGCAGGAAGCTGTGACCGATGAACAGTATTTTAAAAATAAAAAGTGATGAAAAAGTTAAGCATTATTATGATGGCCCTGTTCATTGGTGGACAGGCATTAAGTCAAAATGACCAAAATAATTTAGAAATGAGAAAGAAAGATGAATACACTTTTCAGTTAAGTGATAAAGTTACTCGTCAAAAAGTAACCTTCAAAAACCGGTACGGAATTGAACTTACCGGCGATTTATATCTTCCTAAAAACGGTGGAAATAATTTACCTGCTTTGGCTATC
Source organism: uncultured Cytophagales bacterium (assembly GCA_913057175.1). Classification (GTDB taxonomy): domain Bacteria; phylum Bacteroidota; class Bacteroidia; order Cytophagales; family Cyclobacteriaceae; genus CAJXNP01. Next base: position 200,165 of record CAJXNP010000011.1, on the reverse strand, counting down.
AGCGGGCCTTTTGGAGCGGTAAAAGAACAATCTTCGGGATTGTACGCAAATCAAATGGCAGAACGTGGATTTGTGGCCTTGGCATTTGACCCATCTTACACGGGAGAAAGTGGTGGCGAACCCCGTAATGTAGCATCACCTGACATCAATACCGAAGATTTCAGTGCTGCTATTGACTTCCTTGGCCTTCACGAAAAAGTTGACCGAACTAAACTCGGCATTATCGGAATTTGTGGTTTTGGCGGTTTTGCCCTAAACGCTACCGCGGTTGATAAACGTGTGAAAGCGGTGGCCACTACCAGTATGTATGATATGTCACGGGTGAACGCTGAGGGATATTTCGGCTCTACGACACCTGAGCAGCGCACTAAAATGTTAGAAAAAATGAGCTTGCAACGTTGGGAAGATGCACAGAACGGAACACCCAAATATCCTGAAAATGGATTGGGACAGACCAGCGATGAATCGCCCCAATTTGTGAAAGAATATTATGATTACTATAAGACTAAAAGAGGTTTTCATGAACGTTCATTAAATTCCAATGGTGCCTGGACAGCGACAAACTCTTTGTCTTTTATGAATATGCCAATCCTCACCTACATCCGGGAAATATCACCGAGACCGATGCTTTTAATCGCAGGAGAAAATGCCCACTCTAAATACTTTAGTGAAGATGCATACAATGCAGCAGCCGAACCCAAGGAATTGATGATTATTCCAGGTGGGGTTCATACCGATTTGTATGACCAAATGGATAAAATCCCTTTCGACAAACTGGAAAGATTCTTTAAAGAAAGTCTGAGGGCAAGCGTTGTGCTATCGAATTAGATCTTAATGATGACCAGCATCGCACTGTTTATTTAATTCATTGGGCTGAATCCAAAAATTATATTTCCGTCATGAAAAATACCGTCCTCCTAATTTGTATCCTTTTTTATGCTTTAAATGTTTGTTCACAATCAGAGGAAAGCAATACAACGCAAATCGCCGGCAAAGCTGGCATTACCAATAACGGTATTTCATTCATTCCCAATTTTTCGCTGGAACAGCCTGCGGCCATCTTTAATCTTTCATTGGAAAAAGGACGGTTTAGCTTTGAACCGGAATTAACCTTTTCCCTGGAAGAAGGTCGACCCTGGTATCAGGTGTACTGGTTGCGGTATCAATTGATCGAGGAAGACAAGTTTAAGCTGCGTGCCAGTGGGCATCTGGGTCTGAACTTTGTGATGATGCTGGATTCAGCAAACAATGAAGTCATCAAAACAGAACGCTATTTAGTTTGGGAACTGGTCCCTATGTATGAAATTTCTGACAAGATCATGGTCGGAATGCAATATATGATTGCGAAGGGCTACGACATTGGCACGAATGAACTCCAGCACTTTTTAGCGCTTACCGCCCATTTCAGTAACATCAAATTATCCAGATCGATTGAGTTTGAGATATCTCCGCAAGTTTTTTATCTCTCTTCTTTTGACTTTGGTGAAGGGTATTATGTGGCGTCAGCATTCAAGCTTTCTAAAAGTAATTTCCCTTTGTCACTTTCTTCCGTAATGAACAAGAAGATCTCAAGCAGCATTCCTGGAAAAGACTTTTTATGGAACTTAATCCTGACATATTCTTTTGGTAAGGGTGTCATTTCTAAATCCTAATTGGAACAAATTCAGGAAAACATCGGACAGGCAAACTATCGTGAATGTGATGTAACAAAAGAAGCTGATCATACCACCGTGGCAGCTCCTTAGAAGGAAGTTTTTGGAGAAAATCTTAAATAGCTTACTTTTTTAAGAAATTATCTTGAAATTTTTAAAGCTGACACACCGACAAATCGATACAAATCCAGCAAACAACATTTACATAAATGAAATAGCGTTTCAGGTGCAAACTTGAACCGTTTATGTTTTTTATCCAATATCTTTCCGATTTTAAAAAGCAACGATTTTTAATCCGCTACTGCATTTATACATTACCGTTGTAATGAAACTAAATTAAGCAACAAACTCAACTCACCCACATTTATCAAACCTCTGACCTGTTTTCATCCAATATCCTTTTTTAAATCGCCTGCTATTCCCAATTTCCCTCAATTCATTTCCCTTTCAAGTTGCAAATAAACTTTTGAACCGAGATATTCGATGCTTCCACTGAAACTGACTAAAACAAATGGCAAAGCATCAAAAGGAGGAGGCCTTAAATTATCATTCACATGGCAAGCCCGGAAAAATCGAGGTTGTACCTACCAAACCGCATAGCACACAACGTGACCTATCATTAGCCTATTCGCCGGGGGTCGCATTGCCCTGTCTGGAGATTGAAAAGCAAAGTGAAAACGCCTATAAATACACCGCCAAGGGCAATCTTGTCGCAGTAATTTCAAATGGAACCGCCGTTTTGGGATTGGGAGATATCGGTCCGCTGGCTTCAAAGCCCGTGATGGAAGGAAAGGGAATGCTTTTCAAGATCTATGCGGATATTGATGTTTTTGATATCGAGGTGGATGCCAGTGATGTCAATCAGTTTATTAGCACCGTTAAGGCTATTTCACCTACTTTCGGAGGGATTAATCTTGAGGATATCAAAGCCCCGGAGTGCTTTGAGATTGAGCGGCGGCTCAAAGCTGAATTGGATATCCCAGTCATGCACGATGATCAGCATGGTACAGCCATCATTTCTGCTGCTGCCCTGATCAACGCCTGTGAGATAGCCGGGAAGGATATTTCGAAAGTAAAAATGGTGATTAATGGTGCCGGAGCTTCGGCTATTTCCTGTGCACATTTGTACCTGGCCATGGGGGTAAAAAAAGAGAATGTGCTTATTCTGGATAGCAAAGGGGTTATTTCAACTGATAGACCAGACCTGGTGGATTATAAACAGTTTTTTGCTGCAAAGACCAATATTAAAACCTTGGAGGATGCGATGAAGGGAGTGGATGTGTTTGTTGGATTGTCAAAGGGAAACGTGATCAGCAAGGCCATGGTGAAAAGCATGGCAGATAATCCGATCGTATTTGCACTTGCAAATCCCGATCCTGAGATTTCCTACAAAGATGCGATGGCAGCCAGGAAGGACATCATCATGGCCACTGGCAGAAGCGACCATCCCAACCAGGTAAATAATGTCCTGGGTTTCCCTTATATATTCAGAGGCGCGTTGGATGTGCGATCCACCAAGATAAATGAGGAAATGAAATTGGCAGCCGTCTACGCGATTGCTGAACTTGCCAAGGAACCGGTTCCCGATATCGTGAATCTTGCTTATGGATCGAAAAACCTGACATTCGGAAAGGATTATATTATTCCCAAACCCAATGACCCACGGTTGATCTATGCAGTTTCTCCGGCTGTCGCCAAAGCAGCCATAGATTCGGGAGTGGCCAAGAATAAAATAACAGATTGGGAAAAATATACCCATGATCTGATCAATCGGTTAGGTCTGGATCATGAGTTGATACGGTCTATTACGGAAAAAGCGAAGCAGAATCCAAAACGGGTAGTGTTTGTGGAAGCTGACAATTATAAGATATTAAAAGCTGCCCAGGTCGTTCGGGATGAAGGAATTGCCGAGCCAATTTTGCTGGGTGATGTGAGTCGCATCCAGCGACTGGTAGACGAATATAATCTTGAACTGGAGGATGTAGAGATCATTGATCCACGAAACAAGGATATGCAGGAAATTCGGCATGATTATGCAAATAAATTATTTGAAAAGCGAAAAAGGAGAGGATATACGTTGTATGAATCCCGCAAAGTCATGCATGAACGGAACCACTTTGGGGCCATGATGGTAGAAACCGGAAAAGCGGATGCCATGATTTCAGGGATTACCAGGAAATACTCTGATGCCATTCGTCCGGCCCTTCAGATCATTGGAGTTCAGAAAGGGGTTAGCAAAGTTGCGGGAATGTACCTGATGCTGACCAAACAAGGCCCGTTCTTTTTTGCGGATACGACAATCAACGTAAATCCGACAGCTCAGGAATTGGTTGATATAACGGTATTGGTCGCGAAGGCGGTAAAACAATATAATGTTGTGCCGAAAATTGCCCTTTTGTCATATTCCAATTTCGGATCGGTGGAAGGTGACCTGCCGAACAAGGTTCGCGATGCTGTTAGTATTCTTCACAGGGATCACCCAAATTTTGTTGTAGATGGCGATTTGCAGGCAAATTTCGCTTTGAATGAAGACCTGCTGGAAGAGCACTTTCCTTTTTCCACATTAATTGGCAAAAAAGCCAACACGCTCATCTTTCCTGACCTGGCTTCTGGAAATATTGCTTACAAGCTCATTCAGGAGATGGGTGATGCTGAGGCCATCGGGCCTATTCTCCTCGGATTGAATAAGCCTGTTCATATCTTACAACTTGGTTGCTCTGTCCGGGAAATTGTGAATATGGTAACTATTGCTGTATTGGAGGCGCAGAAAGGAAAGAGGGTGGTGAGTAAAGGTTAGGGAATGTGATCGGCGAACGGTATTCGGTGGTGGAAGTAAAAAGTAAATTGTTGATTTTGTTATTGAGTTGATTGGTTGATTGGGTTACTTGTTGCTGGACACTGGTTATTGGTCATTAGCCATTGATCAATTTTGAGAGATACTTTGTCACTTTTCAACAATCGTTTTTTCACTGGCATTCTCTGTTCCCTGTGATTTTGTTATTGAGTTGATTGGTTGATTGGGTTAATTGTTACTGGTCATTGGTCAATTTTGTAATGGGCTTGTTAAAATATTATTCATTCCCACAATCAGCATATCAGCAAATCGTCAAATCGTCAAATCAGCATATCACCATATCAACAAAATTTTGTGGGGTTCCGAAGAATCTGTACCTTGGTTGGTTAAGAATTACCTTTCATTAAAATCAATAAAAATCATGAAATCAATAAATTACCTGCTATGTGGAGCTATTGTGTTCCTCGCCTTTTGTACATCCCCAAAAAGGGAAATTGCGGAAAATCCCGAAACAATTGAAGTAGAAGAAGAATGGGTCGAGCTTTTCAATGGAAAAGACCTGACCGGCTGGACTCCAAAAATATCCGGTTACGAATTAGGAAAAAACTATAAAAATACCTTTCGGGTAGAAAATGGAATACTGAAAGCGAGCTATGATGAGTATGACACATTTAAAACAGAGTTTGGTCATTTATTTTATGAGAAGCCTTATTCGCACTATCGGTTGAGAATGGAATACAGAACGGTTGGCGAGCAGACTCCAGGTGGTCAGACATGGGCGAGACTGAATAGCGGAGTAATGCTTCATTCCCAATCACCGGAAAGCATGGAAGAGAATCAGAATTTTCCCATATCCATCGAAATGCAGTTTTTATCAGCTTACGATGCCGAAGACCGAACGACCGGAAACCTGGCAACTCCAGGAACCCATGTTGAAAAGGATGGAGAATTATACACCAACCACATGTGGTACTCCGATTCCAAACATTATCGAAACGATGAGTGGGTCTCAGTAGAAGCAGTTGTTTTAGGAGACTCAATTGTCCATCATATTGTGGAGGGAGATACGGTTCTTACTTACCGGCATCCACAAATTGGAGGGTGGGAATTAGAAGATGAAACCGGTTGGGTGGAAGACAAGACCTGGGTGACAGAAATGAATGGAACGCCTCTAAAAGAAGGTTACATTGCTTTACAGGCTGAAAGTCATCCGGTAGAGTTTCGGAAAATAGAAATTCTCGATTTATCTGAAGAATATAAATAGCATTTACATGTTCAAAATTTCAGCAGTCTTTCTTGCATCCTTATTTCTATTGAATATTAAGAGTGATAATTCATTTGATTCAAACGATGCGCTGGTGCCAAATAAAAACTTGTTACACATTGGGATAGTGGTTGAAAACATGGATCAATCACTGGAATACTGGGTGAAGTTGTTGGATCTTAATGAAAAGCCAAATGTCATCCTTGCTGAAGGACATCACGATAATCCTACGCATTATCGAGGTCAGCTATCTGATGCAAAAGCTAAATTGGCGTTTATGAAACTTGATAACATGCAGATAGAATTGATTGAACCCATTGGAAATGAAAAAAGTCACTGGCTGGAATTCCTGGAGACAAAAGGTGAGGGAGTACATCATATAGCCTTCCAGGTAAGTGAATTGGGCGAAAAGTATATGGAGCTTTATGATCAGAAAGGTTTTCCGGTTGCACAAAAAGGTGGTTGGGATGGAGGAGAATATGCTTATTTCGATGGCTTAAATTCCCTTGGAGTAATGGTTGAACTGTTGGAGTCTTATAATGATAAATAGAAAAGTAATGCTTCAACCATTATCCGAAGCATTATTTTTATTAAATTAATTGCATTGGTCGAATCGTTACGTGTCCTTAATTTACTATGCTAACCGGAGCACGAATGAAATTTTTGTTTGGCACTATTTTGATTATCCTGACAAGTTTATCCACTTGCAAGGACAAGAAAAAGCAGCCTGAATATGATGACCCAAGACCAAAGCTATGGCTTACCAAGCAAGCTTATCTACTTCAAAATTATCAGCTCACATGTTCTTATTTTGATTACAATTACAACCGGGATCAGATCTTAGGTTTTTACGGCCAATGTGCCACAGGAAAACAATATCCATGGATCTATTCATCCTGTTTCAAGGAGCACCTATTAAGTCATGAAAATGGTGTAGAATTAGTATGGGGAAAATTGGTGAAACTCGATGATTTTGAAGATACGGTAAATGTCGGTTTTTTGGATAAAAGCACATGGGAGAATACTGTGACGAAGGTTGGAGTTGATGAGAAAGATAAATTTGTTTATCACGGGGACTGGAAAATCAATGAGCAGGCAATACTGGAAAACTCCGGTAGCATTTCCCTTACCTTTTTTGGAAATGGGGTAAAGGCATTTGGTGAGAGAGGAGAGAATAATGGTGAAATTCTCGCCAGAATTGATCAGAACCAGGTAAAAGCCATTGATCAATATTCCAGGAAAAAAGAGAATTTCCTCATGATAGATGAAAAGCTCAGTAAGGGATGGCATACCATTAGTCTGTATAATAATGGCAGGAATCCCCTAATTGAGGGAAATCATCAGATTGTGATAAGTGGGTTTGAGGTTTACAATAACTGATTAATAGTTTATCAATCAAAGGATTATTGTTTACAACTCCTTTAGAATTTCATCATCCATTGGTTTTACTTTGGATGGATAAAACTTCACGGTTCCATCAGGTTTTACCAGGTATTTGCAGAAATTCCATGTTGGTTCCTCACCTGTTTTTTCCTTTAGCCAGGCGTAGAGCGGACTTTGATCATCTCCTTTAACAGAGATTTTTTCAAACATTTGGAAACCTACCCCATAATTTTTCTGACAAAATTCAGCTATCTCTTCGTTTGAGCCTGGCTCCTGTCCTCCGAAATTATTTGCGGGAAAACCCAGAATAGTCACTTTGTCTCCAAAATTTTCATGGAGTTTTTGAAGATCCCCATATTGTGGGGTATATCCGCATTTTGAGGCAACATTGACGATCAGTAATGTTTTGCCTTCATATTTATTGAAATCAATTGGTGCTCCATCAAGGGCATTCATTTTGAAATCATAGATTGAATTTGCCATAAGAATGAAGGCGCTTGTCATCAACATAAATAATTTCATAGTACTCAGCTTTAGTGGTGAATCAGATTAGTAATGCAACTTACAAATGAATATGTTGATTTAGAAAACTGCAATTGATTTTTGATGGATGGAAAGCGACAAATGATAGAAATAACGAGCACTGAAAACAAAAAAGCGGGTTCTCGACCCGCCTTTGTGGATTTTACTATGTAAAAAGCAATTGACCTAATTGCCTGAAATGTTTCTTTTTTCGTAATGTTCGTAATTGGGTTCAACTTTACTGTATGAAGTAGTCATCAGTGGGGATGAAACCAGAAAGTCGGCGGTTGTCCTGTTGCAAGCTACGGGGATATTCCATACCATGGCGATCCTGAGTAATGCTTTCACATCCGGATCATGGGGTTGCTGTTCCATTGGATCCCAAAAAAAGATCAGGAAATCAATAACTCCCTCTGAAATTCTGGCTCCGATTTGTTGGTCTCCCCCCAAAGGCCCGCTTTTTAACTTGGTTATGGGAACCTGCAATTCATTTTCAAGTAGCATTCCGGTTGTCCCCGTTGCAACGATATTGTGTTGAGCCAGCGTTTCTCGATTAAACTTGGCCCATTCGATCAGATCCTTCTTTTTAAAGTCATGCGCTACCAGCGCAATTCTCTTTCTTTCAGATAATATCGGTATTATATCTATATGATTATTCATTTTTTTCATTTTTTAAATTCGCAACAATTTTAAGTAAATGATGGAAATAGTTTAATTTATTCGAGATAATATACTTACATGAATAAAAAAAGATTCATTTTGTTATGAAAAATGTATTAACAAATTATTGTTGTGGTTTGATCTTTCAGCTTAGTACATGAAATGTGGATGAAGGTCAAATGACCAAATATGTAAATAACATGAAATCAGTGAATTCAAACTGTCAATTGCCCTTTTGATTTTGTATTTTTAGTATAACTACTTTCCAACTATGAAATGAGGCGACTATTTTTTTTAGGAATGTTTTATGTTTCTGTTTATGCTATTGGCTATTCACAAAATCCTCCAAACTCCGATGAGCTACAACGGGAATTGAAAAATGCCAGGCATGATACTACCAGGGTTAAGGTCCTGACGGATTTGTATAATTTCTATTTTTACGAACAACCGGAGCTTTCTTTCAAACATATTCAGGAGGTTGTGGAATTATCAGAAAGCTTATCTGACAAAAAATGGAAAATTGATAGTTATAACAATCTGGCATACCTAAACCGGGTCCAGGGAAAATACGATCTTGCAATCGAACAGTACTTTATAAGTCTGAATTTGGCAAGGGATATCGGATATAATGCGGCAGTATCCGAATCCCTTCAGGGGATTGGAAATACCTACTGGCGGAAAGCCGATTATCAAACCGCCCGGCGATATCACAATGAAAACCTGAGCTTTTGTGAGGAAGTTGGAGATCGAAAAGGAGTTGCCAGCTCTTACAACAATCTGGGTAATATTTTTAATGAAGAAGGGGATTACACCAGTGCCTTGGAGAGTTACATCCTGGCATCCAATATTTATAAGGAGATTGAAAATGAAAGAGACTACGCCATCTCACTGGGGAATATTGGATTGATCCAGACAACCCTTGGGTATTTTGACAAAGCCATTAGTTATTACACAGAATGCAGAGCCATTGCCGAGAAATACAATGATGTGTTCATTATCTCTTGGCTGGACAGGAACCTGGGATTGAATTATAAATATTTGAAGCAATATGATCAGTCAATTGAATATTATGAAAAGGCGCTAGCATCTTACCAAAAACAAGGAGATGCGCATGAAATCGCTCAGGTTTTCAGGCTTATGGGCACTGTTTACCTGGAGAAGGGAGATTTTAAACTGGCATTGGATAACTACAGCAAATCGCTGAAATACTGTGAACAGATCCAGGATTCATCGGGCATTGCCAATAACATTACCCGAATGGCCGATGTGTATTATTTACAGAAAAGATACGATGATGCAATCAAAAACTCTTTGCGATCAAAGCAAATTGGCGAATTAATAGATAATCCTGCAATCGTAAGAAATGCTGAAGCCGACCTGGCAAAAAATTATGCGGCAATAGGAGATTATAAGAAAGCCTATGACAGTTTTTTGAAACATGTTGAAATCAAGGATAGCCTTCTGAACGAGGAAAAAAATAAGAGTGCCCAGGAAATGGAAGCCCGTTTTCAAAATGAACAAAAGCAAAGAGAAATTGAGAACCTGCAGGCTCAAAATGAAATTAATGAATTGCAATTGACCAAGCGGGAAAATGAAAGGAATTATCTAATTGGAATAGTTGCCCTGATTTTGTTGTTGGGAATCCTGATCCTTCGACTTTATCGGATCAAGCTCCATTCTAATAAAAAGCTAAGGGAGCTTGATGAGTTAAAAACCAGGTTTTTTGCAAATATATCTCATGAGTTTCGAACTCCTTTAACATTGATTCTTGGACTGGTCGAGGAAAAGCTGGAAAAACAACCGGCCCAAACGGAAGAGCAAGACCTACATATTATCCAGCGAAACGCACATCGATTGCTAAACCTTATCAATCAGCTACTTGATCTTTCCAAGATGGATGCAAAAAGCCTTAGGTTGCATGTTGAGAAGACTGATATTAATGAACATTTAAGAGTGATTGCTGCTTCGTTTTCATCATTGGCAGATCAGAAGGGAATTTCATTTGAAAACAATTTGTCCAGGAAAAAAATTGAAGCATGGTTTGACCCTGAGAAAATTGAAAAAATCGTTTACAACCTTTTGTCAAATGCTTTTAAATATACAACGTCAGGAGGAAAAATTTCCCTTACAGCTCGGTTTGAAAATGATCATTTAAATATGTCAATTGAAGACAGTGGATCGGGGATCCCCAAAGATCAGGTCGATAAAATTTTTGATAGGTTCTTCCAGGTCGAAAATGCTGGTGTTAAAACCTTGAAGGGAACGGGTATTGGCTTAGCGCTTGTCAAAGAGTTGGTAGAACTCCATTATGGAAATATAGACGTGAAAAGCAGGGTAGGAGAAGGAACAAAATTCAGAGTGCGATTACCCATTGCAAGAAAATATTATAAAGATGACGAAGTAGCAAAACATGGGGAATCAGGAATATTTGAAAAGAGCCATGTTGAAACGGATCTTGAAATTCCTGAAGAAGTATTTAGCCGCGATAGTTCTCACTCAGAAATTATTTTGGTTGTAGAAGATGATCCCGATATGCTAAATTATATCTGCAGGCAGCTCTCTGATAAGTATCAGATAGTGAAAGCCCACAATGGCAGGGAAGGATTGGAGAAAGCGATTGATTTTGTACCCGAATTGATTGTTACTGATTTAATGATGCCTGAATCTGATGGAATTGAATTATGTCATGAGGTGCGGAAAAATGAGCTTACCAGTCATATTCCACTTGTGATGTTAACAGCAAAGGCAGACATGGAAAGTAAGCTGGAGGGTCTGGAAACAGGCGCGGACGATTATTTAACCAAACCGTTTGACGGAAGGGAATTAGCGACCAGGGTTCAAAATTTAATTACACAAAGAAAAAACCTACATAAAAAATATAGTCAATCCATTTATCTCGAACCAAAAGAAATTACCGTTACGCCGAAAGACGAGACCTTTGTCAAAAAGGCTATTGAGGTAGTTGATCAATACCTGGATGATTCAGATTTTTCCATGGAGATTTTCCAAAAAGAGATGGGGTACAGCCGTATGCAATTGCATCGCAAGTTAAAGGCATTGACGGATTGTTCTGCAAGCGAGTTTATTCGCAATCAAAGATTAAAACGGGCAGCACAGCTGTTGCAGGATCAGAATCTGAATATTTCCGAAGTTTGCTACATGGTCGGTTTCAATAATCTATCCTATTTCACCAGAAGCTTCAGAAAACAATTTGGCGTATCACCAAAAAAATTCCTGGCAAGTCCTCATACCATCAATACTACATCGGAAGATTAGGAGTTCCACATAGGTTAAGGAAATCCAATGTTACAATAGTGCTATTAATTGATACAGCAGTTCAAGAAGATTTCATTCATTTTCAGGAACTTAACCAATAAAAATGTGAGAAAGGACAGGTGACTAAAGGTTCTTCCGATCACTAATCAATAACTAAACAAGACAACCATGAAAATTATGAAAAAATTGATGCTGTATACTGCATTGCTGTTTCTGACAATTGCATTTTATCAATGCAAAGACGATGATGATGGAGGGCCGACTGTTTTTTCAGATGATGAAGGAAACTCCATTCAAATAATAGAGATTGATCCTGTTTCTCCGGCTTCACTTGAGTTTGAAGAATTTGTGGTCATTACCTTTGAGTATAATATTACTCATTCCGAAGGCGCTCGCATGTGGGTTCAACCCTACACAGAAGGAGATACATCACCAGGTTTTTTGTATTCCAGTTCCAAGGTTTACAGTGGCTCCGCAACAAGGCAGGTGGGGATTTCCGTACAAGATGGTGGCGATGGTCCGGTAAATGTTGATCAGCTCAGGGTGTCCATGGTCAATCCGGATCATAGCATAAGACTGATTGAAGACTTTATCAATGTCAATTACAATTTTGGCAATTAGCTCTTTTATAGTTGGAAAAGTGCATCCACCAGATCAACCAAATAAAAAGTCCGACCTAAATTGTTAATTGGGTCGGACTCTGAATCTTTTATTTATTGATGACGCTACATCTCTCCCAACTGCTTCAAGTATTTCTCTGAATTTGCCCTGACATTCGCAGGAGGATCCATCGATAGTGATTTCTTGAAGTTTTTAATGGCATTCTTTTTATCTCCTTTCAAGGCATAAGCTTCTCCAAGGCTATCCCAGGCATTGGCGCTTTCCGGATGTTTTTTAGTATTCATTTCAAATATTTCTATCGCTTTGTCAAATTTCTGCTGTCCAAGCAATTGATAGCCATAAATATTGAGTTCTCCTTCTGTAGCATTTGGCAGAGCTTCTGCTATTATTTTATCGGCCTCTTCCGTTTTACCCATAGCAGTGAGAATACCGGCTTTTACATTAAGGGTATTAAAATTTTGGTTCATTGCAACTGCCTGATCTGCCCATACCAGTCCCTGTTCCAGGTTAATGTTATTTTGAAGTGAATAATTTGCCGCACTGGCGTATCCCTGCCAGCTAAATCCTGTTACGCCTTTTAATTCATCTTTTGCATTGGCCATTACGATTTCATCAACAGCAAATTCAATCTTTACGGGGAATTGCTTTTTCTCCCAGTTTAGCACCAACTCTGCGGAGTTTTTATCGGCATTGATAAAATCATAAGTAAGCATTTCAGTCATGGGGATTTCACGAAGCTGAATATCAGCCCGCATGACATCATTTGCCGGATCATACCAGTAGTTTCCCCATGCATGATGATCTTTTGATATGATAACTTCGCCAGTGTTATCTTCATTAATCACGAAAAATAGTCCATAAACACCTGCAGGGACTTTTTTACCCTGGATCGTCGCCTCATCACTGAATTTGATCACCGTGTTTTCATTGGCGCCCGACCTCCAGGGCGCATCATTTCCCGAACCAAAACCTTCTTTGTTCCAACCGTAAGGAACCAAAACTCCCCAAACCTCCCGGTCACGGACGGATGGGCGTGAATATTTTACAGTCACGGTTGAAATGCCAATGGTCTGAACAACTTTCGCAGCCGGACTAGGCGTTCGAGGTGTGGTAATGTTTTGAGCAAAGCTTTCGGCAGCTATAAATAATGCTGCACAGATAAGTGTTGATAGTAAATAGAATTTTTTCATAATACCTGGGTGTTAAATTTTTAAATCGAATACACAATGAATATTATCATTAATAAGTAGAAAAAACAGAAAAGACTCTTTGAGCGGTTGATTCTGTTTATAAGGGTTCAATTTTATTAATGTATCTGTTGATTTACAGCTATTTAGTCTATTTCAACTATCATTCCATGTGGCCCGGCATTGACAACGAGCGTTTGACCTACCCGCTTTTGATTACCAGCACTTTCATGGATATGCCCGCAAACCACAAGTTTCGGTCTTTTTTTATCGATCCATTCACGAACCGTAGTACTGCCCAGGCTTTGGCCGGAAGATGATTGATCCAAAATTCCTTTTGGTGGGGAATGACTGACCAGAACGGCATTTTCAGGACAATTTTTTAACAAGTCTTTTGCTTCATTTTCCGTGAAGTCATAGCTCCAGGAACCGAATGGCGTGACAGGAATCCCGCCTCCAATTCCATAAAATTCCAATCCTTGAACGTTCACTCCGTTTCCATGAAGAACAACACAACTTTTCCACTCCTTGAATCCCGTTTTCAATTCTTCAAATGTTTCGCCGTTTCCCGGCACAACAATGGAAGGTTTATCGATCTCTTTCAAAATCCCAACCATTTCCGGCAATCCCCTGTGAACGGTCGCAAAATCACCTGCTCCTATAATGACGTCAACATCTTTGGACTTTTCGACAAGTTCTGATGCTAATCTTTTATTGATGTGCAGATCGCTGAATAGCAATAATTTCATAAAGTTTTTATTCTTTTAAGGGTGGGTACTCCAGGTCCAGAGACTCCAGTTTTTCACGAACAATCTCGGATAACAAATATTCCTTGTACCAGTTTTCGTCGGAAGGAATGATGTTCCAGGGAATTTCAGGACCGCAGTATTTAAAAACATCCTCATAGGCTTCCATGTATTCATCCCAATGTTCACGTTCCTTATAGTCATTCGGATTGTGTTTCCAATGCTTGCTCAGTTCTGTTTTTCGCTCATTCAATTGAATGAGTTGCTCTTCTTTGGATTTATGCAAAAAACACTTGATGATTATGGTTCCATTGTCCTGAAGTAATTTCTCGAAGTTATTGATATGCTCATACCGCTGATGAACGGTTTCCATATCGATCCATTTATGCACACGTTGGATCAGTACGTCCTCGTAATGCGAGCGGTTAAATACGCTTATCATTCCTTTTGCGGGGACATGTTTGTGAACTCTCCAGAGAAAATCGTGACCCATTTCTACTTCTGTTGGTTTCTTAAAAGATGTGACACAAATTCCAGAGGGTGAAATTTCTTTGAAAGTCTCACGAACGGCCCCGTCTTTCCCTGCTGCATCCATTCCTTGTAAAACAACAAGTAGGCTGTACTTTTTCTGTGCGAACAGTTTAGTTTGCAATTCCCGTATGGCATTTCGGTTGTATTTTTTTTTGGTTTTTGCCTCAGATTTGTCAACCGATTTGGGGGATTTGGCAGATATTTCGCTCAGCTTAATCTCTTCCATAGGTTTAGTTTGATGATATATCACTAAACTAATGGATTTTATGAGGTTTTAAAATTTATTTCATTTCACCATTTGTGAAAAGAATTTAAGGGCCTCTATTTAAAGATAAGTGATGAATTGATGAAAAATCAAACTTTCAAAAATTCGTATATTTATGCAAAAGACTTGTTCTATGACTAAAAAAGCTTTAATAAATAAAACTATAGAAACACTTTCTCAACTTCCTCAGGATAAGATCAAAGAAGTTCATGACTTTGCAGATTTTATATTAAAAAAATATGATGAAGAAATTTTGCAGAGGGGAGTAGAAAAATTAGTGAGTGATTCCAAAGCCTTTGATTTTTTGAATGAGGATGAAGACCTCTATTCCTCAGATGACCTGAAAGAAAAGTATAAATGAAAAAAGGGGATATAATCCTAATTCCATTTCCCTTTACGGATCTATCAGGGAATAAAAACAGACCTGCACTTATATTAGCTAGTGGTGATTTAGATGTCACGGTAGCTTTCATATCCACTCAATTAAAATGGAAGGAAGCCACGGATTTAGTCTTAAACCCATCTTCGAAAAATGGTCTAAAAAAAGAATCCCTATTAAGACTTTCAAAGTTGGCAACGATTGATAAGGACCTTGCATTAGGTAGGTTGGGAGTTGTTGACTTGGAAGTTATTAAATTGATCAATCAAAATTTAAAGAAGATTTTTAATTTGGATGACTAGTTTTTATATCTGGAAGAAAAATTAGGCGGTGCATATTTTAATATTTATTGTTCCTCCAACTCCCTCAAATATGTTTTCAATTCATTCTCATCTGAAAACTGCATGACATCAAAGCCTTCATCCACTTTTTTTGAATTATTTTTGATATGGGATGCAGATACTTTGGAGAATATTTCAGAAGGATCGAGGAGCTGTGCATGAAATAACCTTTTTCCATTCAAATGTTTGATCATTCCGGGAAGTAAGTGGTCGACCACCCATTTCTGGGAATTCACACTAATGATCCCCATTTTCCTGATATCGGCTACCATTTTCTGGGTATTCAAAGATTTAAATGCTTCAAGAACGGCAGTATTGATCGTAATAAATTGTTGATCGTTCTGGACTTTTCCAATATATTCCAAAAACAGGGTATCCAATTCCGGATCATAATAAACCTTCGCAGTGCTATCAGAATAAAACTCTTTCATGTTCCAAAAATGCTATAATTAATCGGGGCGATAAATATATATTAATTGCAATAATATTCAGCCTCTCGTTAAAATATTTTAACGATCAGGTAATATTATTTCTAATTTTATACGTGAAAGACGATCAGGTGAATATTTCAAAAAATGTTATTGTTAAATTTTTATCTGAAAATATTTCCACAAATAGCTTTCGAATTCACCGTCGTTTATATGCTTTTCAGACACATTTCCATTTTTCGTCGTTTTTAAGCGATTGGAGGTAAGTGTAATCCTGCCATCTGTCCTGACTTTTGTGATCAGTTTTTGTTGTGTAAAATGAGACTTTGGATTGGTTTGTTGGTAATGACACATTCCGGCAAATTCTTGCAACTCTCTGTTTATTAGTTGGAAGATATATTGAGGTTGTTTTTCCCCCGAATGAAGTTTGTTTACGATCCAATAATCATTCTCATATCGGTCAACCTGATACTTTCCATTTGGATCATGTTGTATTAATTCATTTTCTATTTTTAGTGGCAGGTAGGCAAAATCGCCAAAACCCACATCAGAGAGGAAGTGATTGTTATCGATCGTCACCCAAATAGCTAAATGGTCGTATTCCGGGCCGAACTCTCCATTTTTTCCGTACGGCCTTGCAGAAATCCTTTTTGCTTCAAAACCTATGTTTATCAGCAATTGAAGGAAAAGTTCATTCAGCTCATAGCAAAATCCACCACGGTTGTTTAACACAACTTTATCATACATTTTTTTGACATCGAGCTTTATGGGAGTGTTGTAATGAATATCCAAATTTTCGAATGGAACATGTGACAGATGTGCGAGTTGAAGGTTTTGAAGCGTCTGGATTGTAGCTGTTAATCCACCCTGGTAATTTATTCTATCCAGGTACTGTTGAGCATTTATTTTCATGGAATTGTGAGTTGAAAAGGTCCGTTACGAGAAGTTTATACGTAGAAGTGGAAAGTTGAATAAAGAAATTGAAAATTATTTTGAGGTTCTTTTCAGTAGTTCTGATTGAGGGATTTTGGGTTCGATAAGCTGCTTGACCAGGACAAAAGGGCGATCGCTTCGATCTCTCATTCCTGATGAAGAACAAACAATTTCCATTGAAAAAGTATTGCCTTCCAAACCTTCAGGAACAATCCACTCAAAAGTTCCATCGTTTTCTGTCTGCCGGGCAATTTCTAAGATCGTTTCACCTCCAATCAGTAGATTGATATCCAATTTTTCTTCCATGAAATTGGTATTCCATTTGATCTCACAGCTGCTCCCCTGGGACAACAATTCACTACCATTCGGATAGATAAGTTGACAAAAGGCCATTGTTGAATGAAGGATAGTAAAAGTAGCATTCGATTTGCCTAATACAGAACCATTCTTCGAGTCTTTCAAAATGAGCCGATAATCCTGGCTTTCAGGAATGCTCTCATTTATTTGCCAATTGAAGCTTCCTTTGTTAGCTATCCCATTTGCAATTATTACTTCATCTGAATTTTGCTTTTGCAAAATCACATCAACACTCTCATCTGATACAGATTTCCATGTGAGGTCAACAGTTTCACCTTTTGTAAAGAATTCTCCTCCTTTTGGAAAAGTTATTCCCAAAATGGGTTCTGAAATTTTTAATCGTTGATTGGAAGGGACTTTGTCTATTACCTGCCTGATCCCCGAAGGCCACAATATTTCAATTTGGGAGCTTTTGTGATCGCCCAATCCAAAATAAGCGGCAATATCATCACCACCTCCGAGGGTAGAGCCACTTCTAATTTCAAAAAATTGTCGTAAATGATCGGGAGTGGTGATGTAGACTTTTGCACCAATTCCATTGAGGTTGCTCAGCGGAGGTCCGGCTCCCCCAGCTTCTACTATTAGCCAGTTATTACTATTGTGATTGTTGTTTCGATATATCGATGCAACACTATCAAAATTCACTAAGAAAAGATCCGGGTCTCCATCCATGTCGTAATCACCTTGAATGAGGGTTCTGGATTGAGCCAGGTTGGCAATTCCTGATTGACTGTCGCTGACTTTCTTTAGTTTCGGATATCCGCCGATATCAGTTCCATCATTATGAAAAAGCATGTTGGGCTGGTCGTTTCTTCCAAATAAGGATCCAGTTGCTAATGCAAGGTCTTGCCAGGTATCCAGGTCATAATCTATGAATACCGTTCCCCAGGTATAGTACATACCAACTCTGGAATTAAACTCGATCGCATCCAGGCCGGCTTCAGCGGAGGCGTTTAAAAGATAATTCCCTGTATTGAGGAGTAAAACTGTATTTTGTTGTTCATAATGAACATTTGTAAAGTGATAATCAGGCCAGCCATCGTGGTTCGGGTCTCCACAGGTGATACCCATGGCATTGTGACAATCATTAATAGCTTTACCACCTAAAAATTTACCTCTTGAAAACGGACCGGTTTGGTGGCTAACCTCTGTAAACGTCATGTCTCCATTATTTCGCCATAGTTTGTTGTCCTCAGGGCCATAAGGGCAGTCATTGATTACATAAATGTCTAAATGGCCATCCAGGTTATAATCAGTAAACATTCCCATAAAACCGATGGCATCAAGATCTTCAATGCCATCCTGATCAAAGTCACCAGCAAGTAGATCTGTTCGATCAGTGAATGTTACCGGGTTTCCCCCATCATTGACAAAAAGATAATCCCTGCTGAAAGCTGTGGTTTTATTATCCGGTGCATTATTGGCGACATATAGATCCAACCAGCCATCGTTGTTGATATCGCCCCAGGCCGCGGATGCACCAAATTCAAAGAGAAACTGTTTACTGGTTTTGAAAGCTTCGGATGTTACATTCTTAAAATTTCCTTTTCCATCATTTTGAAGCAATACATCCTCATTCAGATTGGTCAGGTAAATATCATTATCACCATCATTGTCATAATCCGCAACTGTAACTCCGGCGCTATGGCTATTAAGAGCTTTGGCTACATCATCTGCAATTTCTGTAAAATTATTCTCTCCGGATCCGATCCGGTTATTTCTGTACAGTTGATTTGGCCCGTTTACATTTGATACATACAAGTCCAGGTCGCCATCATTCTCAAAGTCTATCCATGCCGCTCCGGAAGAAACCCGTTGAATATCTCCAAGTCGTATTTGCCGCGCTGTGACACCTTCTTCATCTGCGACATCGGTAAATAGGGTTTTAGGGATTTCCCTGGCTTCTTTGGCAGGTTGGCAACTTACCAGAACAAAAAATAACAAGGCAAAAAAATGAGGTTGGCGATTCATGTATTTCATCCCGCAAAAAACAATGGTGATTCAGTCAAAAATAAGGATGAAAAAGTAGATTGAAAATAGTCGCTGAATTTGTTTTGGGTGAATGTGGTAAATAAAGACTACTATTTACAAGAGATAAACAAAAAAAGCCTGATCGTCCGACCAGGCTTTTTTTATGTTTCATATTGAATTTCGAAGAAAAGTTGCAGAAAATTATCTTCTGCCACCAAAAATAAAGGCACCTACACGGAAACCAATATAGCTGTTTTTAATGTCATCAATATCTCCAACAGTAGTGTCAACTTGTGTTGAACTAACGATATTATAATCAATATTAAAGTTGAAGTGACCGGCATCAAAACCGATTCTTGGATAGAAACCAAAAGTAGTTCCTGCTTCAATACTGCCTCCGTTAGGACCAGCAGTTGAGCTTCCAAGAGCATATAGTCCTAAACCAACACCAGCATAAGGCCTGAAATTGTTATTGCTGAAATAATACTTACCGTTAACCGTATAAGATCCGACACCTTTAACACTTGCTTCATAATCTCCTACAACTTTGGCCATAGCAGCAGATTCAAGTCTCAAACCAACAGCGATCTGATCTGAAATTCTGTATGCCGGTTCTACATCAACAAGGATTCCTCCCCCACCATCAGCAGGCATAGCATAACCTAAACCTAAATAAAGCTGGAATGGCTTAAACTCCTGTGCATTAGCTGCACCCATCACTAAAAGTGAAAAAATTGCGATAAAAATTGATTTCTTCATGGTTAAAATAAATTAGTTATAAAGTTGAAAAATTTAACTACGCCGCAATTTTGTATAATTATTCCCGAATAAAATTGTAATATTTTTATCTTTTAGTACACATAACGTTTTTTAGGTGATAAATTAACACGCTTCTATGAAAGGCTTTAATGAATCGATAAACCCGGCTTTTAGCTCAATATAATGTTACTATATTCAAATAAAATTGATCTTTATGATTGATTTTTGTCGAAGATGTTCCTAAAAATCAGTTGATATAGTATGACTTCAAACACTTTTAATTGGAATATTCTTGCTTTTTATTTCACTATGGCCAGATAAAATGCCCTGAAATTGATAATAGTTTCCGCTATAATTTGATTATATTCATTATTCTGTGTTATTAGATAAATCTCAATATCAACTTGTATGGATGAAAGAAAACCTGTTGATCAGTTTTTTGATCTTCTTCAGAATTTTATTCACAATCTGATAGAAATTCTTCCAAAGCTGGTATTTGGAATTTTCGTCCTCCTCCTTGGTTTCTTATTGGCTCGTGTTATTCAGTTTTTGATTAAAAGGCTCATTCGCTATGTCAATAAAGTGATTAATGAAAAATTGAAGTCAAAATATCTGAAGATCGATCTGGAAGGATCTGAAACTTTTGTATCCAAGACCATCTATTGGATTGTTCTCATCTTTTTTTTCACCCTTTTCACAGAAATAGTTGGCCTTCCTGTCATTACAACATGGTTGGGCGAGCTCGTGCAATACATGCCGAATATACTTGCGGCGATTGTGATCGTTATCGCGGGAATAATATTGGGAAGGTTATTGGCTGATATATTTTCAGCCGCAGCTGCCCGGACAGGACTGGCCTATGGAGATATATTAGGAAAAGTTACCCGCTATGCTGTATTGTTGATCTCGATTGTTATTGCTATCGATCAGGTAGGAATTGATATCGGCTTCTTGATCAACCTGGTGAGCATTGTACTGGCGGCTATTTTATTTGGTGCCTGCCTGGCATTTGGTCTGGGAGCCAGGACATCTGTCAGCAATATTCTGGCTTCTTATTATATACAGAAGATGTTCAGAGAGGGAGATACCATAAGAATAGGAGACCAGGAGGGTAAAATAGTTAAGATAACTGTTACATCAGTCATTATTGCAGCAAATGATGGTCATGTCATCATTCCGGCAAAGGAATTTAGCGAAACCCGAATTGTCATCGTCAAAAAGGACTCATGAAAGAAAAGAACTCTGATCTGATCATTCTTGAAAAGTACATCCAAAGACATGGAGGCCTGGTAGCCGGTTACCTGGAGGGAAGAAGTAGCAAGGAAATAGCTGTTTTCATGGAAAAGTTACCTCTTGAAATTTCAGCTGAAATCATTGGTTTACTAAGCCGTAGCAAGGCGGCTGCATGTGTCCAACTGACAAATATCAATCAGGCAAAAAGAATAATAGAAAAAATAAGCCCTTTGAAAGCGGATGTGTTATTGAGAAATCTGGATGAAGAGGTACGAGAAAACATCCTGAATGCAACTAAGCCCGAGTTAGCAGAAACGCTTCGCCAAACCCTGAGTTATCCGAAAGAAACTGTTGGGGCAAACATGAATACCCGGGTTTTTACAATTCCCATTTCAATATCCGCAAGAGAAGCCCTCAAGAGGATCAAAAAAAGTAAGAGTACCATGCTTCCATACGTCTTTGTATTGAATCAGGATGAGACGTTGGCAGGAATTGCCGAATTCAGGACCTTGATCATGACAGAAGCGAATGACAGGCTGGAGAATTGTGTTGTGAAAGATGTTCCCAGGATCTTTGATCAGTTGAATGTACAATCTGTGCTCGAGCATGAAGGTTGGTTGAATTATAAAGCACTCCCGGTAGTTAACCACGAAGATATTTTTCTGGGCACCATTCTTCTGGAAAATATTGTCGACAAAGGAGACATGGAAAAGGAAAGGTTTGTCAGGCAGGCGAGAATGGCAAGTAGCGCTTTGGGTGATCTCTATAAAATCGGATTAGGGAGCTTTTTCAGGTTGGTAGATGAAGGTTGGAGGGAAGAAAGCGATTGATTTGGAAAACAAAATTGTTGAAAAAAGGTAGGACGAAAGATACTTAAAAAGTTATGTCAGAAAGTCAAACCATTACATCGGACCTAATATCGGGGTATTTCAGGCAGTTTCCCGATGAAGGAGCCCAGTTGCTGGAAACGTTTGAGGCAGGAGAAATACTTGATTATCTTAAGAAACAATCTATTTCTTCCGCCGTCAGGCTCTATGCTCACCTCAATCCCGAAAGTGCCACAGAGGTTTTGGAACTGATGGATGATGAATATTTTATTGAATTGTATTCAAAGCTGGATCCATATCTGGCCGCAAGGTTGTTGTCCAGATTGGAAGCTAAAGAGGTGCAGGTTAAGTTATCGAAGCTTTCTTCCGGATCGGCAAAGGATATTGGTGATTTGATGAAATATCCTCCCAATTCAGCAGGCTTTATGATGGACAGTCGTGTTGTTACTTTTCATGGAACGCACACGGTTAAAGAGGTATTAAAAAAGTTGAGAGCCATAAAAGATAGGAGGATTGTAAATATCTATGTGGTTGATAATCAGGGACGACTGGAAGGGATAGTCCCACTGCAGGTGGTGGCTATATCAAGTCCCGGGGAATTGCTGAAAAATATTCTCCAGACTCCACCTGCAACCATTCACGCGATGGCCGATAGGGAAGAAATTGTAGAATTATTGGAAGAAAAGAAACTGCTCGGCTTACCGGTAGTAGATTTTGACAATATTCTTTTGGGGGTCATACGCAACGAGGAATTGTTAAATGCCTCAGTCCAGGATGCTACGGAAGATTTACAAGCGATGTTTGGTGCGGGAAGGGAAGAGCGGGCGCTTTCAAAGGTTTCCTTTGCTGTCAAAAAAAGATTGCCTTGGCTGCATATCAATCTGGCAACAGCATTTCTGGCGTCTTTTGTGGTAGGTGCTTTTGAAGATACAATAGCTAAAATCACGATTTTGGCAGTATTTCTTCCAGTTGTTGCCGGACAATCTGGGAATACCGGCTCGCAGGCTTTGGCGGTGATTATGCGAGGACTGGCTCTTCGTGAGATCCGGACAACACAGTGGTTCAGGGTAGCTCGCAAGGAGCTTATGGTTGGATTTTTAAATGGCATTGCGGTGGCGATCACCACATCCCTGATCGTTTATTTTTGGGCGTCATCTTTTGGTCTTTCCATTGTAATAGCGATATCAATGATCATTTCCATGGCAATCGCTGGTTTTTCAGGAGCAGTTATTCCTATCATTCTAAAATCGTTTGGTCAGGATCCTGCACAATCATCCTCAATTGTCCTGACGACTGTAACAGATATTGTAGGTTTTTTGAGTTTCCTTGGATTAGCAACGGCACTTGCTTCAGTTTTGGGAATAAGCTAACTCTACTGTCAGGTTTTTAAAAACCAGGCACTTGTCAATGAATATAAGTGCCTGGTTGAAAAAGTAGATCGCTTTTTAAAGACCTAATATCTTAGCATCTACAAAGTATGTAGATTTAACATCTATATGGTGGTCGTTGGTCAACACTTCGTCTGTGGTGGTATGTATACGCAGGGAAAACTTATCCTTTTTAATATATTCCTGAATATCTGTTCCCGTAGTTTCCAAATCGAGTACATCTTCTGTATTGGATGATATTTCATCTTTCCAGGCTATTTTAACCTCATCCAAGCCTTCTGCATGGATGTAAATATTAATGGATTCAAGAAAACTAAAATCTTCGCCATCAGGAGAGGTAAGGGTAAGGGACATTTTTATCAGGATGATTTTCTCAATCATGTCCTTCCTAGTATTGTTGATGGCAAATTTCGATTCGGAATTGGTTTCAACTTCCGGTGTTGAAATTTGGAAGGGAAGATCAATGACCGTATTGGAAGGTATCACGACAGACTCATCGTAATTCATGTTGAATTGGGTCAGCTTTTCAACGGTGTCACAACCCATAAAAATTGTTAAAAGTGAAATTAGAATAAATGTTGTTGTTTTCATGATTTTAATATTTAATCAATAAGGTTGAGCAAATTTTCAACTCAAAATTTTTAATGATACTAGTTCATTCTTAAATAATAGGGTAAGTAAGTTGGTATGGCCAGATCAATAAGTAGCAAAAGCCTTTTAGGATCAAAGATGAGTGGTGAAATGCTCAATTAGAAGGAGGGTGTTACATGGGTTTTTACATTCTTATCAAAAAAAAATACTCTGTTGATTAAAGTAGGGGCAGTATTCGGAGTCAAAATCAGGTAAAAAAGCATTTTGCAACATAAGTTAAATTATATGCAACCGCCGGCAACATGCTTTAAATGATCTGCAACCATTTCAAACTTATCTTATCATTCTATTAGCTAGTTTAGCCATAGTTAATTTGTTAATGTATTCAGCTATGGTGGGCCCATCTACTGAATTTTTCTTTAAGGAAAAAAATTCAATTAAACACCAAAAAGCTGGAAACCATGAAATCCTATACCATTTCCTTAATTGTCTTATTATGCTTTTACCAACCTGTTTCAGCTAAAATCATCAATGGTTTTTTACATGAAAAAGTAAAGTTGGAAAGAGAGATAAATGATTTATTGAAAATTTCTAATTCAATCCTTGAAAAAAATGAACTCAGGAGATACGATAGAAAATTGAAGTTATTAGGCAAAAAGTATGAGACAATCAGTCAAAAGTTTGAAGAAACAAATCAGTTGTTGTTGGAATTTTACAGGATAGATCCAAAACTATACGATCGTGTTTCGAAAGTTACGGATGCTGAAGGAACGGTTAATCATGTGTACGTTAGCTTAGTTGATGTCCAGGATAAGGAATATAAGTATTTATCCAGTTCACATTTTAAGGCATCTGCTTATACCACTGTTGGTCAATGGGAAAGAAACCCCAATGCTTGTAAATCGAAATATGGTGCCTATTCGGTATCAATTGTAATTCGAAAAGGATGCAATGTGAATTTTGCCCTGGCACATGAGTTTGCTCATGTGCTTTATATTGTTCCCAATTTGAGTGAGTACGCGGATTTTTATGTGAACAACCATTCACAAATCATTAACAAGCACAATAAAGGACATAGTCCTTATGATCCGGGGCTTGCTTTCACAGATAAAATTGAGGATAGTTTTAGGGGGAATTATCAGGATTATTTAAATGAAATGACACTTAAAGGTAAAGATGAAAATTTATTGGTGCATAAAGAAAACAACTATATAATTAAAATGAATGAAGAGTATTGATAATAATAAGCGGACATTCTCACTCAACAGTCATGTGCATCACAATCAGCCATTTCCCCTCTATTTTTCTAAGTATAAGCAAATTTCTTCCCTGTACGGTCTGTCCATTGTTGGTCGCCTGGTAGAGGCAAAATAGCATAGCAAGTTCTTTTGAAATTTCCGTGTTTAAGATTTTTATGAAATCTACATGGCCACCAGCAGTTATCCCATTCTTAAAATTGGCAATCAGGGCATCTCTTCCGTTTGCTTCCAGACCGGGAACATGGGAAGAAACGTACCTGGCATTTTCTGCATAGAGAAGTTGTAGCCTTGGAGCATCGCCACTGTTATAAGCTTTTCTCCATTCTTCGGCAATTGTGTCAAACTCAGCAGGCAATTTGATATTTGTCTTTATGGCGCTACCTGATTGTGCATAAAGAAAGGGTGAAAATAGCAGAGCAGCAATACAAATGATTAAACAAAATGGCTTCATGGCAAATAGATTGTGGTTTTATCAGAATGGCGATCAGAATAATCAACCAAAAATGAAGGGTAAAAATTCCCGAACCTTGCTATTCGAGGTCCATTTTTTTCAGAATAGCATCAAATTGGGGGTGGCCTTTGAGAGGAAGGATGTTGTTCTCAACTTTCATGTAAATGAATATCCCGTATTTTTGATCTAACAGATCTGTCAGTGTGTACAGTGCTTCATCCACTTGCCCCAGACCGATTTTGACGAATGCCGAAGCATAAATTTTATCATTGTTGACAGGGGAAGACTCGAGCTCCGCCAGTAATTTATTGGCTTCTTCTATATTCCCCGACTTGCCATATATATTTCCTAAAACACCTAAAATAATTGGCCGTCTGTTGGAAAGTTCAACTGCTTTTTTCAGGTTAAAAATAGACTTTTCATATTGGTTTGTGGCATTGTAGGTAATTCCCAGTGCTAAATAAGCCTCGGCATACGTTGGCTCCATTTGTAAAGTTTTTTCGCATTGTACAATAGCTTTTTCATATTCACCTCTCCAGTAATAGGTTCTGGCCATACCTGTACTCACACTTGGCGACATCGGGTCAAGTTCATACGCTTTGTTCATTTCAACCAAAGCTTCATCTAACCGTGCGTGAACGCCGAGAAACAAAGCGTACCACTCATGAGCTGTTGAATAATTGGGTTTTAGTTCAATGGCCCTTTTAAACTCTTTCTCCGCTCCCTTCCAATTCCAGTCAATTCTAAAACGGATATATCCGAGTGCGGCATGAGCTTCGGCGAGCGTCGAATCAATTTCCAGGGCCCTTTGAACGTAAACCTTTGCTTTTTGGCTGGCATCCTCTTTAGGAATATTTCCATATCCCGCTGCAGCGATAAGGGTGTAGGCGTAAGCCAGGCTGGAATAAGGAAGTGAAAATTCGGGATCGTGATCAATGGCGTTTTTAAAGTGCTCCAGGGACGATTGAATACCGGAAGAATTTCTACTGTTGAGAAGGTGCTTGCCGATGAGATATTCCTGAAAAGCCTGTGGGTTATTGGTATGGATTTTATCAATTTGTTCCTTTTCAGAATCAATTAGCCTGACTTTCAATTCATTGGCGATATTTTGAGCAATTTCGCTTTGTACGGTAAAAATATCTTCCAGCTCCCGGTCAAAGTCTTTCGACCAGATGTGCTCCTGTGTTTCAACATCAATTAGTTGCACCGTTATCCTGGCCTGATTTTGATATTTTCTCACGCTTCCCTCAAGGATGGTTCCCACTGTCAATTCCTTACCTATTTCCGATATGTTTTTATCCACATCTTTGTATTGCATGACCGATGTTCTTGCAATAACTTTCAGGCCACCAATTTGGGACAAGGTTGAGATCAATTCCTCAGTCAATCCGTCTGCAAAATAATCATCTTCCGTGTTATGACTAATATTAACAAGGGGCAATACCGCCAGGCGGTGGTGAGAGAAAGAATTCTCTATATCTCTTATTTTTTCGCTTCTGAAAAACAAAAAGGTAGCAGTAGTAATAAGCAAAAAAGTAAGCACAGCAACGATTGCTTTTTTTACGGGGAAGGACCTTTTTGTAGGTTTGGTCTGCTTTAACCAGGGCAAAACGATGCAGTATATCTGCATGGGCATGGATATATTTTTTAGCCTGCTTTTGCCCAATTTCATTACCGGATATCCAATTTTATTCCTGATCTGTCTTGCGACGTCTTCAGAAATACAAATTCCACCGGGTTTTGCAATGGGCTCGAGTCGGGCAGCAATGTTTACGCCATCACCATGAACATTTTGCCCCATGAAGACCACATCCCCGATATGAAGGCCAATCCGAAGATTGATTTCCCGGCCAGCTGCAATACTTTTATTCCGATCAAATAAGGTTTTTTGAATAAAAATCGCACAATTTGCTGCTTCTACAGCGCTTTGGAATTCAATAAAAAAGGAGTCTCCTGCGGTGTCAATTTCCCTGCCATTGTACTGTTCAAAAATGGGCCGCAATATTTTCCGATGTTCATCAAGCAGGTCGAGTGAAAGCGCTTCATTTTCCTGAGCCAGCTTGCTGTACCCAACCATATCGGTAAACATAATTGCGGACAATCTTCTCATAGGAGAGAAAAATCAAGATTCTAAATCTTACAATTTAGCTATAATTAATGAATAATTGGAATACCAGAAGGTGTTGAATATTCTAGGTTTAGAATAAAAATATTATTAAGCTGGCTTTGTAGAAAGTACAGGGAAGTATATAAAAATTAATTTGACTGGTTAAAAATTAGATTTTATTTGAATTATTAATTAACTATTTCAAAAATTTTTCATTTATTCATTTTAATTTGAATTAGTATTATTTTTTGAAATTAGTTGTATCACATTTTTTTTCATGGACAATTATTTTTATCACAGGTTTCGGAATAAGAAAAGTGAAGATCTGGAAAGCATTCTTGAAAACTCTTCAGGGTATGATGCTAAGGCGGTAAGCGCAGCCGAATTTATTTTGCAACAAAGAAGAACAAAAGAAGTAACCAGGGAAAATGAAACTCTTAACAATTTGGAGAAACCCCAAAAGAATTTTTTTCTAGATGAATTTGCTAACAGTTTAGATTTTTCTGGAGACTCTTACTTTCGAACCCTTTCAAAAAGAGAGATTTTTACTGCAATAATGCTTTCTTTTTTATCTCTAGCCTTGTACGAAATAATAATGTTTTATCAAGATGAGGCATGGCTTAAAGGTATTTCATTTGAATTTTTCTTAATATGCTTTGGGGTGATGTACATATTTAATCACGTGATTTATAAAATTGAACATAAGCGGAGAAATGTGTTTACTGGAAGATTTTTACAAGGGCTTTTGTTCGTTTATCTGTTTATCCTATTTTTTTGGTTAAATAGTTCTTTGACAAATAGTTTTTGGGTAATCGGGTTAGGAGATGCAATAGTAACATTGATTGCATTATCCTTATCTATATTTTTTCTCGAAATAATAATCTCATTTATTAATCGATTTTTTAGAGTATTGAAATGGCATCTCTGGTAAAAACAAAGCGTACCCTTCTTATCGGTTCATTTATAATAATAGGAATTGTACCAATGCTTAAAACTAATTTTTATACAACACCTAATATAAAAAAATGGGATGAAGAAAAATTGTTAACATTTGATGATTTTAAAGGAATTCCTCCTCCATTTACTGGTTTTGGTGCAGGTATACATAGTCAGGTTTATTTGGATTACGATACATCGAATGTTAAATATTTCGCATATGCAGGTCAAAATAATATGCGGTCATGGAAACGTGTATTAGACAGTGTTGGATTAATTCATGAGCAATACCATTTTAATATCTCCGAATACCATGCACGCAAAATGAATGAGTTTATTGATCAAAATCCAGATGCTAGTCTAAAAAGATTAAATGGACGACTCTCGATTACTCTAAAAGAATTAGACAGGATGCAGGAGGAATATGACAATGAGACTAATCATTCTCTTAATTGGGATCAACAAAATTTATGGCAATTCAGGATTGATACATTGTTAAATTCTTATGATAGTGTTGATAATTCATATGAAGATCAGTTGGCTGATGTTCAATTTAAATCATTTGGAGAACCTGATTTTGGAACGCAGGCTACCCAAAATGGATCATTTCGGAGTTATTTTGATATGAAATATGAAATGATTTTTAGCTTAGTTATTATTCAAAATTTTGGAACAAGTAAAGATGATTTTAAAAAAGGGATAGAGAAATTAGCTAATGATGATTCAGTATTTATTTCACATTTTGAGGAAAGTAAGGATGTATGGAATTACCATTTACTTTATCACGATAGCTTAAACAGGAGGACAACAAGTGATAGATGGATTGCCACCGGTTTTAATAATAATTTTTACAGAGTGAGAATTGAATCACCACTTTCATCATCAGGTGATGGTTTCTACATGCTTCGAAAATATTTAAATGAAAATGTTGTAGTCAAGGATTATGACAGTTATTGGAAGAAATCCTTCGAAGAAAAAGAAAGAAGATTTGATTCCAAATTGGTCAACAAAGATACTGAAGCTCGTCATGAGGATGGGATGAAATGCTTCAAATTTTCCAAGTCGGGACACCATTTATTCTTTCGTGAACCATTCAAAGATAAAAATGGTAATTTGATTTTGGTTTTTGATCCAATTTCACATCAGAATGAGGATATACTCTCAAATGTTATGCTCTTTGGAGGTAAGATGATTTCAGGTAAAAAGGAATCGCTCTATCAATTTTTAATCATCCCAAGTCAAGAGTTGTCAAGTAATGATTTTCATTTAAGTTTTGGATATCTGGCAAAAAGTGATTCAACAGATAGATGTGATATGTTTTACAATGAGAGCTATTATCTTAAACTAAACTAAAATTGAATTTTGCAAATTTGGACTTAGTTATTGTTCCAGTAGCTTATTTTTTAATTTCTTTCTCCATTACAAAATCTTCCATCAAATAGCCATTCCCAATGGGGATATTCTCTTCTTTAACAATGGCAAATCCCCATTTCTCATAAACTTTTATTGAAGGATTGTATCGGTTAACATTCAGGATAAGAAGTTGATTGTGATAGTTGATCGCTGTTTCCGTGATTTTAGCAATTAAAGCTTTTCCTACTCCCATTCCCTGCGCTTCCGGAAGGATATATATCTTATGAATTTTTGTTTTTGGAGAGTTTGAATAATTGATTTCACATGACGCAAAACCAAGATATTTTCCGTTTTCTTTTGCAAGGAAAAATTTGTGCTTTTTCTTTTCAATTTGCTCTGTCAGAGAAGACAGACTATACATC
The DNA here is from genome assembly GCA_913057175.1 of uncultured Cytophagales bacterium. Classification (GTDB taxonomy): domain Bacteria; phylum Bacteroidota; class Bacteroidia; order Cytophagales; family Cyclobacteriaceae; genus CAJXNP01. Next base: position 169,529 of record CAJXNP010000011.1, on the reverse strand, counting down.
ATTTCCAACATATAAGAGATCTGATCTTCTGACAAAATATTTTTAAACGTGCCTGGCCAGGTAAGATGAGCTATTTTTTGGATGGTTGGAAAATCCTCATTTGAGCCTTTAACTATTTGGATCATTGACGGAAAATATTTTTAAACAAAAAATAATAATCATGAAGAATTAGCTATTCAAAAATAGGCCTATGACTAATAATAGTAAAGAAATATTTTTTGGCGGATCTATTACTAATTATTATTTACCGGTACAAAAACAGCATTTTCATCAATATATCCATCTGCAATGACCGTCATCCTTAAATTTTCCTTTGCTACCGGCATAACGGATGAAAGCAATATGGCAGGCACCATTTTTTCTCCGTTGCTGATCGTCATTTGAGAATTGGGGATTTCTTCCTCACGCGCCAGCGACATAGCTATATTCGCTGTTGAGGAGGCGAGTGATTCGATTACCTTGTAAACGGTCATTGTTTGTTTTCCCTGCACGATCCTTCTGCAGGCATCAGTTTCTGCATCCTGGCCGGAAAGTAAAACTTCTCCTGTCAAATTGTGTTCTTCCAAGGCTTTTGCCGCTCCTTCGGATAGCACATCACTGGAAGAAACAATAGCATCCAATTCGTTATTTTCATTCAGATAATCATTAATGATCTTGTAGGCATTGTCGGCATTCCAGTTTTTCACATTTCGATTGAGAACGATGTCAATATCGCCCTTTAAGACATACGGCTGAAGGATATTCATCTGCCCTATTTGAAGCAAAGCTGAGTTATTATCATTTGCATCACCACCAAGAAGAGCATATTTCCCTTCAGGTTTTATTTTGGTAAGATATTCGGCCTGGATCTCACCCACACGTACGTTATCAAATGAGATATAAAAATCAAGATCACAGTTACGTACAATCCTATCGTATGCGATGACTCCCACCCCTTTTGATTTTGCATAGTTTACAATATTACCTGCAGTTTCACTATTGACAGGGATAATGATCAGGACATCCACTTGATTCTTATCAATAAGATCCTGGGCATGCTGAGCTTGTAATTTTTCATTGGCATTGGCTTCTTTTACAAATACCTTTGCTTTCTGCAACTCAAGATATTGAGTTAAAAAGTCACGGTCTTTTTGCCAACGCTCCTGATTGGGACCTACACAAATGCCTACTTTAATGTTGTCTTTTTTTCCACAACCAATCAGCACGAGGAAACATAACAGAATACTAAGGATATATGTATTCATAGCCGGAAATTTTAGGTTTAAGAGGGTAGAAAGTAGGGTAGAGGGTTAGTTAAATTTAAATAAATATAGCCGAACTAAAAAGAAATATGATGGATAATACTTAGGATTAAAACAGAGATTCAAATAAGCGAAATCTTAATTTGCAGGGGCAATTAATCGATCTGAGTTTGATTGCCAAAAAAATAATTATCATTTGATGCTGATCACATCACCAACCTCTATCAGCAATTTTGCTTGAGCAATGTTTTCCTTTAATGTTTCGAATTCTTCCTCTGCGAAGGTAAAGTGGATGTTTAGATGACAAGTCTGAATGACTATTCTTTCTTGTCGGTCGGGGAAAATAATCTGACCATCATTAAATTCCAATTGAAGAATGGCAGAAGAAAATTGAATAAATTCATCTTTACTGAAGCCAGCCATTAAATTATTAAAATACAATCCTATTCTTTTACAGTTTTTGCATTGAGAGATGTAAAAATGATCTCCTTCGACCAGGACTTTTGGTTTGCAATTCATCTTACAATGATTTTTTAAGTTGTTGAATAATGTATGCTTCGTTTGTATTATAAACTTCCTGTTGAAATGATTGGATCAGATGTTGTAAATAAGGACAGTTGCTTTGTTGTGCCAATTCACTTAAACTTTGAATATCAACATGGTTACAGAAAAGTTCCTGCTCCAGCTGATTTAATACAGATTCATACTTGTGACCAATCATGTCATTCGGTTTGTACCTTGGGAGCCCTTGCCAAATGAAAAAACTTACCGTGCTTTAAAATACCTGGCAAGGAGACCAAGGACTTTATTTTTATTTAGATTAATTCTAAATACATTCAAAGATAACTTAATTGGTACTTAAAAATCAATGACCTTTAAAGGGTAAATTTTATGCCATATAAAGGGTATTTAAATCCGGATTATGATTTTGTTTTATTACTTATTCAAGGTATCCTGAAATCGATCCTTCCTCCGGGAATCAGGATTCGAAACATCTTGTCATTGAAAATAATTGATTGGAAAAAATTGAAGTTTATCTAACTTGGTGTGAATGAAAATCGGTTATCGAAACGGAGATATTCAAGGTGCAATAGGATTATTTGCCAATGGCATTTTGTCAACCGTGAACTTAAAATTGCTGCCGGACTAGGATTCGAACCTAGACCGTGGGAGCCAGAATCCCATATCCTACCAATTAGACGATCCGGCAGATATTATTTCAACAAATAAAGTATTTTTAAACTATATTCTCAACATACCTGGTTATATTTTAATTTTTTATCAACAGATAGATTTCTTATTGAAAAAATCGTAAAATTTATTGGTTTTGTTAAATGAGAAGTTTTTAAATAATGGTAGATTTTACTTTTTTGTGTCATGATAAAAATCTCTATCGACCCGGATTTTGAGAAAGTCTTGCCGGATACCACTCTGCATGTATTTGAATTTGAGGTGACGGTTACGGATAGCTCGGATGCTTTTTGGAAGGAAGCCAATAAAAAGTTGGATGAAATTTCCGAGAAATTAAACCTGGAAGAAATTTCTCAAATCCCTTCTAATCACACCACGAGGGAAGCTTATAAAAAATTGGGAAAGGACCCGTCAAGGTACCGACCTTCTGCTGAGGCTTTGCTCAGGCGAGTTGTAAATGGTAAGGGGTTATACAAAGTGAATAACCTCGTAGACTGTCTCAACCTGGTATCGGTTTTGACCGGGTTTTCAATAGGTGGTTTTGATGCAAGCAAAATAGCTGGTAACGCTCGATTGTCCGTAGGGGATCAATCACCATACGAAGCTATTGGACGAGGAAACCTCAACATTGAGTTCCTTCCAACACTTTACGATAACCTTGGTCCTTTTGGCACACCAACCAGTGACTCAATGAGAACAATGATCACCCCTGAAACAACAAAATTCCTTCTCATTTTCTATAATTTTTTAAAGGCCGATAATTTTAGTAGTTCATCCGAGCTTTGTATTTCTTTGTTTGAAAATTTTGCCGGTGCACGATTGATGGGTCAATTTGTGATTTAGTAGTGCTCGAACATTTCATTTAAACCACAATTGTTTTTTTACTAAAACACAGGTAAATTTTTATTAAATAATTTTATCTCTATTTTTGCGCTTACATATTTGTCAATTATGCTTTTCAGATGTTATCCATATCATCATCTTCATCACCATTCCTCGTAGAGAGGAAAAAGCGCTTCTATCACAATCAATTGACATATAACCATTTCCAATTATTCAAATTTCAAAATATTAAATAATAAATCTCATGAGCGAAGTTTTGCGTTTGGCCATTCAGAGCAAGGGTAGACTAAGTGAGGATTCCATTCAGATCATCAAGGAATGCGGGATTAAAATGAACAACGGTGTAAGCAAATTGACCTCTAGTTCATATAATTTTCCGATAGAATTGCTCTTTCTTAGGGATGATGATATCCCCGATTATGTGGCAGATGGTGTGGCTGATATTGGTATTGTTGGAGAGAATGTAGCGGTTGAAAAAGGGAAGAATATCGACTACATTAAAAAGCTGGGGTTCAGTAAATGCAGACTGAGTCTGGCTGTACCGAAAAGTGTTGAGTACAAAAGTTCGAAATATTTTGACGGGAAAAAAATAGCCACATCCTATCCTAAAATACTATCGGATTATCTGAATTCAGAAAGTATTAACGCAGAAATCCATGAGATTTCCGGATCTGTTGAAATAGCCCCGGGTATAGGTTTAGCTGATGGAATATGCGATATCGTAAGTTCAGGCAGTACGTTGATCAGCAATGGGTTGAAGGAGGTAGAAGTAATTTTCAAATCCGAAGCGGTGATGATTGGATATCAGGATATTAGCTCAGCTAAAAAAGCCATTCTTGATCAATTGATTTTCAGAATTGAATCCGTGCAAAATGGGAAAATTAATAAGTATATCTTGTTGAACGCTCCAAACGAAGCCATCGATGAGATCATAAAAATACTTCCCGGCATGAAAAGCCCAACCGTCCTTCCTTTAGCGCAGGAAGGCTGGAGCTCTATCCATTCAGCAATCAAGGAAGATGAGTTTTGGGAAAGAATTGAAAAACTTAAAAAAGCAGGTGCCCAGGGAATTTTGGTTGTACCGATTGAAAAGATGATATTGTAAATATAATAACCGTAAGCTGTGAAAACTTTTGTCAACCCTGGTAAAGATGAGATCAAGCAAATAACAACACGACCTGTAATCAAGCTCAAAAGCTTGAAAAAGGTTATCAAGCCAATTTTTAAGAGTGTGAGGCGTAGAGGAGATAAAGCCCTGATCCGCTTTGCATTTGAGTATGATCATGCCGAAATAAAGGATGTTTTAGTTACTGAAAGGGAAATTCAGGCAGCAATTACCAAAGTCAATCCTGAGCTGAAATCGGCGATTAATAAAGCAGTTGCCAATATTGAAAAATTTCACCAGGCGCAGGTACAGAGTGAACTGAAAATCGAAACAATGCGTGGGGTAAGTTGTATGAGAAGATCTGTACCCATCGAAAAAGTAGGTTTATATGTTCCTGGTGGTACAGCACCATTGTTTAGCACGGTCTTGATGCTGGGAATACCGGCAAAAATTGCAGGGTGCAGGGAGATTGTTCTATGTACTCCTCCAACCAAGGAAGGGAGAATTCACCCGGCTATTTTATATGCAGCTAATTTAGTTGGTATTCATAAAGTGATAAAAGTTGGTGGAGCACAGGCTATTGCGGCTATGACCTATGGCACCGAATCCGTCCCTAAAGTGTATAAAATATTTGGCCCGGGCAATCAGTATGTAACAGCCGCTAAGCAATATGTCAGCCAGAAAGGTATGGCGATTGACATGCCAGCCGGCCCGTCTGAGGTAGCAGTTTATGCAGATGAAACCGCAATTCCACAGTTTGTGGCGGCAGATCTTTTATCACAGGCGGAACACGGCATCGACAGCCAGGTACTTTTGGTAACGAGTAACGTGGATATACTAAAAAAATGTAAGCTGGAGATCGATAAACAATTAGATAAATTGCCGAGAAAGCGCATAGCAGAACAGTCGTTGGCAAAGAGTTCTTTGGTGGTAATGAATTCCCAGGAGGAAGCCATAAAGCTATTAAATCAATATGCTGCAGAGCACCTGATCCTCTCTGTAAAGGAACCTGAGAAGGTCGCTGACCAGATCATTAATGCGGGCTCAGTATTTTTAGGTAATCTTTCGCCGGAATCTGTTGGCGACTACGCATCGGGAACGAATCATACCTTACCAACAAATAAAGCAGCGCTTGCCTTCAGTGGGGTTTCTGTTGATAGCTTTGTCAAGAAAATTACTTATCAGAAATTAACTGAAAGGGGAATAAAAACCCTGGGTCCGATCGTGGAGGTGATGGCGGAAGAAGAACATCTTGTAGGACATAAAAATGCTGTGACGCTCAGACTTAAATATTTGGAAAAGAATTAAGATTTTTAGAAACAGTCCTGTAGAGGATTATTTTATCAGATAAATGAATATCCTGGAATTACTTCGACCGCATTTGCGAAATATCAAACCCTATTCTTCAGCCAGAGATGAATATACAGGCAGAGAAGGTGTATTTCTTGATGCCAATGAAAACCCGTTTGGTTCGGCCACCAGTGAATCTTTTAACCGGTACCCTGACCCACATCAAAAGATCTTAAAAAACAGGGTTTCAGAGATTAAAGGAGTTGATGTGGAAAAGGTTTTTCTTGGCAACGGAAGTGACGAGCCCATCGACCTGATCATTCGTGCATTTTGTGAACCCGGAGTGGACAATCTCATTCTTACGCCACCAACTTACGGCATGTATGAAGTTAGTGCGCAGATCAATAACATTCAAATCAAAAAAGTTCCTTTAACAACAGATTTTCAATTGGATGTAAACAATATTCTGGATTCAACAGATGAGAGAACTAAATTAATTTTTTTATGTTCTCCTAATAATCCGACTGGAAACCGAATGAATGAAGAAGATATTGAGTCCATTATTCAGAATTTCAATGGTTTGGTTGTTTTGGATGAGGCTTACATCGATTTTAGCGAATTTGATGGTTTTATTCCCAAATTGGGAAAATATAAAAATCTCTTCATATTGCAGACCTTGAGCAAGGCATGGGGATTGGCAGCTTTGAGATTGGGAATGGCCTTTGCGGATAAGGAAATTGTGAACATTCTGGATAAGATCAAGCCTCCTTACAATATAAATGGTGCAACGCAAAAACTGGCTCTGGAAGCTTTGAATAATGTTTCCTGGAAAGACAATCACGTCAGGGAAATTCTAAGCCAAAGAGAGATCCTGAAAAATGAACTGGTTCAATTAAGTGGTGTGATCAAAGTTTTTCCAACAGATGCAAATTTTTTACTGGTAAAAATGGATGAGGCCGGAAGGATATTTCAATCTTTAATTGACCAAAGGATTATTGTCAGGGATCGATCCAAAGTAATTTTGTGTGATGACTGCCTTAGAATCACCGTTGGAACGTCTGACGAAAACAGACGATTACTTGAGGCGCTAAAATCAATAAAGGATGAGTAAAAAAGTATTATTCATAGACAGGGATCAAACGATCATTGTTGAACCTGAGGATTATCAGATCGATTCGCTGGAGAAGCTGGAATTCGTTCCAAAAGCTATTTCTAATTTGCGTAAAATAGCAGAAGAACTTGATTATGAGTTGGTAATGGTTTCCAACCAGGATGGCCTGGGTACGGAATCCTTTCCGGAAAATACTTTTTGGCCGGCTCACAATAAAATGTTAAAAACATTGGAAGGCGAAGGAATTGTTTTTAATGACATTTTGATCGACCGATCCTTTGATCACGAAAATTCACCCGGACGAAAACCTGGTACAGGCTTGCTGGCCAAATATTTGGAGGGCGATTACGATTTAAAAAATTCTTATGTCATAGGTGATCGATTGACTGATGTTCAACTTGCCCAAAACCTGGGATGCAAAGCAATTTTTCTATCGGAAAAGGAAAATGATTATAGTGATCTGATTACCACGGATTGGGATGAGGTTTACCGGTTTTTAAAAGTCCCAAATCGGGAATTTGAAGTTGAGCGCAATACAAGTGAAACCAAAATTAAAATTAGAGTTAACCTGGATGGTACCGGAAAAACCAATATATCGACTGGGATAGCCTTTTTTGACCACATGCTGGATCAGCTGGGAAAGCATGGTAAAATTGATCTTAGTATTAAAGTTGATGGGGATCTGGAGATCGATGAGCATCACACCATAGAAGATACGGCATTAGCTTTGGGGGAAGCTTTTTTAGGAGCTCTCGGAGATAAAAAAGGAATTTCAAGATATGGTTTCCTATTGCCAATGGATGATTGCCTGGCACAGGTTGCCATTGATTTTGGAGGCAGACCCTGGCTGGTCTGGGATGCCGAGTTTAATCGGGAGAAAATTGGCGAGATGCCGACTGAAATGTTTATGCATTTTTTTAAATCTTTCTCAGATACATCTAAATGCAATCTGAACATCAAAGCAGAAGGAACCAATGAACATCATAAAATTGAGGCTATCTTCAAAGCCTGGGCAAGGGCGATCAAAATGGCCATACAAAGAAATTTAAATGAAATTGACGATCTTCCCAGTACAAAGGGGGTTCTGTAATTTAACCTGAATATTTTGCTCGAATTTTTTCAATCCTTTCATTTATCAGGAAACGACTGGTTTTGGATAATTCTTTGTGCCTTGTGCGTAGGGATGGGAAAGGTAGGCTTGTCCGGACTGGGGATGTTCATTGTGCCGGTCCTGGCATCTGTGTTTGGAGCAAAGCCTTCTACAGGAATTTTATTGCCCATGCTCATCATGGGAGATATCATGGGCGTGGTTTATTACCATCGTCACGCTGATCTCAAATTATTGTTAAAACTAGCTCCTGCCACAGTTGTCGGGATCCTCATCGGTGTTTATGTGGGAGATTTAATTAATAGTGATCAGTTCAGAACACTTCTTGCAGTGATCATTTTATCAGGGGTAGTCATAATGGTGTGGAATGAAAGAAAAAACGCTGCAAAAGCCATTCCTCATAATTGGTTTTTCGCGTCGTTTGCAGGATTGCTGGGTGGATTTACTACCATGATAGGGAATGCAGCCGGTCCGGTCATGACTATCTACTTTTTGTCGATGAATCTCAAAAAGAATAATTTCATAGGCACTTCAGCCTGGTTCTTTTTATTGGTCAATGTTTTCAAAGTACCATTTCACATTCTGAATTGGGAAACTATTACAACCAGGACATTTTTATTTGATTTGAGCTTATTGCCAGTGATTATACTTGGAGCTGTAGTGGGAATATTTATTGTCAGATTGATCCCTGAGCGGCCCTACAGGATATTTATTATCATTTCAATTGTATTTGCGGCTGTAAAGCTATTCGTATAAAAAAGAAAAGGCGGGAAAACCCGCCTAATCATTTAACTACCAACCGCACTATGAAAACCTTTTATATTGTATCAAATCTTTAGTCAGCTTTAAAAAGGTGCCTTTCTGTTACGAGAAAGATCGAAATCAACTCCCAGCGAAAGGCACCTTTTAAGCTTAAAAAATCTAAATACTTTTATATTCACCAAACCAACCAAGTATTTAGGTTTTAAAGTTGAAAAAGTGGCGGCTCGTCCCTCTAATCAACAACACTACCGCCAATCAATACCCCAAAACCAATTAATCATTAGTCCTCAAACTCTAGTATCAATTCTGACCAACACAATTCATCATCACGTCAAAACTCAACTTCAACTTCACTTGTTCAACCTGCTCAACCTCCAACACTTCTTGTCAGATTTGCTACCGAGTTTTTGGTAACTAAGTTCGGTATGCCAATATGCCAAAACTGTGCTATTTTTTTAACATGTTGATTTTCAGGATGTTTAATATTTGTTGTCTGTGTATCAATTCCCTCTATGATAAAATATTCCCAATTTGGGAGAATCGACAATTATATTTTTTCTAAGAATTGTACAAAAAATGGTTTTTAGTGCTACTTTTGCATCGAATTGACTTAATTCGCAGAATAATTTTTAAAACGAGCAGTATGAATCCATGGCATAGTGTACCTATTGGGAAAGATGCACCTGAATTTGTGAATGGGATAATTGAAATTCCTAAAAATACCCGTGCAAAATATGAATTAGACAAAGTAAGTGGAATGTTAAAACTTGACAGGGTACTCTACTCTTCCGTTTATTATCCTGCTAACTATGGATTTATTCCTCAGACTTATTGTGATGATAATGACCCGCTGGATATTGTGATTCTCTCGCAAATGGAAATTGTACCATTGTGTATAGTTCCGGCCAGGGTGATTGGTGCCATGCGAATGCTCGACAGGGGCGAAGCTGATGATAAAATTATTGCTGTAGCTTCTAAGGATATGAGTGTGAATCACATGGAAGATATCAATCAGTTGTCGGATCACTTTTTTAAAGAGCTTCAAAGCTTTTTTGAGGATTACACCAAACTTGAAAATAAGGAAGTTGTTGTGGAGGAATTTCAAAATAAACAGGTAGCCCTGGAAATCATCCTAAAAAGTATTGACGATTATAAAAAGAAATTTCTGAACGAGTATTAGCAGTACGTATTGGGTTTCGTATGAAACTGACTTGGCAAATATAAGTTGTTGGTTTCTTGTTTCTGGACGCTGGTAACTGGTTGTGACAACCAGCAACCCGTAACTCGCAACCTTTAATTCAAAAACCGCCAGCACAACATCCACTTAAATCTTCACCAGTTTTTATCTCTCCTCAGTTAATAATCTTACCCAATTAAACCTTTTCGTTTATCCGACATCTAAGATCCAGAAAGTCTTAAAACAAAATTTGTTAGAAATGAAAAGGATAAAAAATTACTTCATGGCGATTTTGGCCACCACTTTTTTAATTTCCTGTGAGGATGGTCAGGAAAATACCAAACAACTGAATGATGAGGCAATCGAAGCAGCAGAAAATGAAGCTGCAATTGAAGAACTTACCGATGAGATTGATGAGATAACCTATTTCGGTTCAGCGGCTTTTTTTGATAATGGAAGAACTGCAGCCGGAATGGACGAGCAAAACCCGGTTTTTTGTGCTATCCGAACCTTCGATGAGGAAAATAAAACTATCATAATAGATTTTGGAGATGGATGTAACGATTGGCGTGGGAGACATAGGCAAGGGAAGGTCATCATAAATTATACCGATCACCTGTTTGTTCCTGGCGCTATTTTGACCATCACATTTGAAAACTTCTATTTCAGAGGGGTGAAAATTGATGGAAAAAGAATTATCACCAATATCTCGGAATCACTGGAGGATAACCTATTGTTTGACATCACATTTGAAGGGGAATTTACATGGCCGGATGAAACTGTAGGCACGAGAAGGGCCCATTGGGTAGTGGAAAGAATTCGGGCGTCCAATCCAATAAATGACGAAAAGCATGTAAATGGAAGCGCTTCAGGCACTACAAGAAATGGAGTTGATTATAATGTAGATATCACAGAAACTATTGTTTTCAAAAGGTCTTGCGGGCCATTTTATGTCTTCATACCGGTTCAGGGAGTTAAAGTAATTAGTCATGGAGACAGGGAAAAAATCATTGACTATGGGAATGGTGAGTGCGACAGGTTTGTGACAGTCACAACTGATGGTTTTTCACAGGAAACTGAGTTAAGAAGAAGATTTCAACGTCACCAAACAGAATAATAGAAGGAAGAATTGGGTAGGATTTGAAAGAACCGGCAATAATACAGTCGGTTTTTTTAATATTCCGTTACTACCAGCGAGTCGGGACATTTTTTGAGAACAGCTGAAACGGTTTCATTTTCACCTGGAAAATGAAGATCACCTACCAGATCATTGAGCGGAATAAGGGTAAAAAGCCTGTTTTTAATTTGCGGATGAGGAATGGTTAGCTCAGGAGTATGGATAAACTCATCATGATAAAATAAAATATCGATATCAATTATTCTCGATTCCCATTTTTGGAATCGCTTTCGGCCAAGCTGGGTTTCTATTTCCAATGTTTTATGAAGAATATCGAATGGGGATTTTTTTGTTTTTATTTCTATGACCTGGTTGAGGTATTTTGGTTGTTCCTCTTCACCCCACGCTTCGGTTTCATATATTTTTGAAGAAGAAATAATCTGCCCTATTTCCTTATCAATGGCTTTTTTTGCGTTTCTCAGGTTTTGTTTCCTGTCACCCAGATTTGTGCCTAACAATAAAAATATCCCTTTCATCTTTCCGATTATTCAAAAATAGAAATACTCTTTCAATATTATTTTATAAAGAGTAATTTATTATAGTTATTACGAATTAATGGGATACTAAATAGTATATTTAGCCCGCATTGAATCAACCAGACATATTCATAACTTGTTATATAAGAGAAACTAATACCATGAAATTTTTCAAAACCGTATTCGCTGTCATTGTTGGCTTATTTATTTTTTCTGCCATTTCAACAATGGTGGTCGTATTTTTTGGAATGATCATTATTTCAGCATCAGAAGACCAGAAAGTGGATGTCGATGACAATACTATTTTACACCTTCAGCTGTTCAGACCTATTGATGAGAGGGAAATAGAAGATCCGATTGCTGAATTACTAGCAGGTCCGGGAAAGGAAAAAAGTGTTGGATTGGTTGAATTGAGAAGAGCCCTGGAGCATGCTAAGAATGATGAAAGTGTAAAGGGGATTTTTCTGGAAGTTCCTTATTTACAGTCTGGGGTTTCTTCAGCTATGGAAGCTCGCAAAATGCTGACTGATTTTAAAGAATCCGGAAAATTCATTATTGCTTATGGGGATATCTTTACTGAAGGTGGGTACTATGTAGCTTCTGTTGCGGATGAGATTTATATGGCTCCTGTCTTTAGTCTGTTGGAATTCAATGGAATGAACAGCGAAAAAATATTCTTCAAAGGTACCCTTGACAAAATAGGAGTGGAGCCGGTCATTTTCAGGGCAGGAAAATTTAAAAATGCTGCCGAATCTTTTGTTTCATCGGAAATGAGTGAGACAGAAAAGATCCAGGTAGAAGCCTACATCAATTCTATGTACAACAACATTCTGAGCGAAATTTCAGAATCCAGGGGTATCGCTCTGGAAGATCTGAGATACATTGCAGACGAAATGAGTGTGAGAAATGAGAATGATGCTGTTGAATACAAATTAATTGACGGACTTTTGTATAAAGATGAAGTAATCAAATTGATCAAAGAGAAAATAGGTATCGATCCTGATAAAAAAATTCCTTTCATGCCACATTCGGATTACAATAAATCCTTTACGGACGATTATTCATCCAAAAACACAGTGGCAGTTTTAATAGGAAAGGGAAATATTGTCTCAGGTAAAGGCACATTGGACAACATAGCTTCAGCAGATTTTATTGACGAATTAAGAAAGCTTCGGGATAATGACAGGGTAAAAGCCATTGTTTTAAGGGTAAATTCTCCCGGGGGATCTGCCCTGGATTCTGATTTGATTTGGAGGGAAGTAAAGCTTACCGCAAAAGAAAAACCTGTTATTGCGTCAATGTCGGATGTGGCGGCTTCAGGCGGATATTATATTTCAATGGCTGCAGATACCATTGTGGCACTGCCAACAACGATAACAGGTTCGATCGGTGTAATTGGAATGTATTTCAATTTCAATGAATTGCTAAATGACAAATTGGGGATTACTTCCGACAATTATCAAACCGGTAGGTATTCGGATTTTCTTAACGTAACTCGCCCCGTTAAAAAAGAAGATGTGCTTATCGTTCAAAAGATGATTGATGAATCCTATCAGGCTTTTGTTTCAAAAGCGGCAGGTGACAGAACCATGGAATTTGAAGAAATGGATGAGATTGCCCAGGGGCGTGTCTGGACGGGAGAAGATGCTATGGCGATAAACCTGGTTGATGTTTCGGGAGATTTGGAAGACGCCATTAAAATAGCTTCCGAAAAGGCTGGTTTAGGAGAAGATTACAAAGTAAAATACTACCCAAGACCGAAGCCTTTTATCGAACAAATAATCACAGAACTAGGTGCAAGTCAGGAAGCAAAAATAGTGAAAGAAAATGCACCGGAATTAGCCCCTTATATTTCCACTTTTCTTGAAATGAAAGAAAGATCGGGGATACAAGCTCGAATTCCTTATGAACTGAACATTGAATTTTAAACCCAAATTTGTATCAGAACTTCGTGATGAGAGTGGAATTCTTAATGCCAAAGGCATCTCTTCGGGGTAAATCAGGAAGTTTTACGAATGAAGCATAGCACCGCTCCGCTATTGTGATTGAGAAAAACTTAACGAAGTGACTGATTAGCCTGTCCGCCGCAGGAGGGCCTGCCCGCCGCACCCTATGGAAGGCAGGAAGTGAATTATGCTCGGAATACCAGCCTGTCAGCTGACAGGGATTTTCTAATAGCAATTTTGGGTTAAAATAAAAAAAGAGGCAGAGAATAAACTCTGCCTCACATTAAAAAATTAACTCCTTTTATAGTTGAAAAAATAGACTCATAATTGTGGTTAGTAAACAAAATTCAATGTCAACCCACCTCTAAACCATCTTCCAGGCATAGGTGTCATAACTTCTGTATATTGTGTATCTGTTAAATTCGTAACCTCTGCAAAGAGATTATACTTCTCACTTTGCCAGAAAATCCTCCCATCCAGTAAATTATAGGCATCTTGCTGGTACCTGATGATGTGACGAAATGACCAACTCATTTTCAGGTTGTCATATATGTTTATTTCAGCAGAAACGATGACCTGATCAGCCAGGTGCTCCAGGGCATATCTTGATTGTTCATCTGTAAAATCTTTGTTCTGATCAATTTTATTCAGGGATGCAGAAAGCCGACTAATGAAGAAGTGATTATCGACTAGGGAAATGGGAAGATCATAGGATGCAAACAATTCCAAACCTACTGTACTGACAGAAGTGAAATTCTCAGACATCCAGATGGTGTCAGTCGGATCAAAAACCCAGTCAATCAGGTTTTGATTGTCCCTGTAAAATACATTTCCTTCAATAGTGAATCCGTTCTGAATATATCGCAAGCCAATTTCGTAGTTCCATGCTTTTTCGGGTTTAAGATCGGGATTGCCGACCTCTACGGGGCTTTCATAATATTGGTCATAAAATGTTGGTATCCTGTAAGATTTACCAACATTGCCATAAATTCTTAGAAAATTGGTGATGTTGTAACCGGCATCAACTCCGGGGAAGAACTGACCTCCAAAATCTGAATACCACCCAAAATAAACACCTGGGGTTATGTCAAATTTTCTGTCCGCAGAAATGATTTTGTGTTCGAGGTATGTTCCGAAATTATCTCTTGAAAAGCCATCCAGGTTACTTTTAGAGGCAGTACCACCTCTTAGCCAGTCACCTTTTATTTCTTCGTAGCGAAATTCGATTCCAACTCCTGTTATCCCAAATTTGCTTTTCAGCGAGGAATTAACTTCGGCGCTATACGTATTTGTAAAATGTAAATTTTCGTATACTTCAGGATTGTCCCTTACAAAATCATACTTGTCTCTGTTATTTCTCCAGGAAATCCGTGGGACGATTTTGAAATTTTCATTTTGATAGGTATAAGAAAGGCTTGCCATACCTGTTCTCACTTCTTCATATTGATCAACAAAATCGGGACTAGCATAAAAGCCATTAGCGCCAAATTTCCTCTGCGTGATTCCGGCAATAAAATCAATTTTACTCCGATTATTTATCTCAAACGTGTTCTGATAAAACCCATTAAGAATTTTGTAGTCAGTATTATAACGGTAACCGTCCGATTGATCATTCGAGAGGGATATGTAATGTCCGCTTTTTTCATTTCGAAGGGAAGCGCTTAAATTACCTCCCCAGGAACCAAAGCTTCCTCCGTAACCTCTAAAATGAATAGAATTTTCATCCGGGACTTTTGTAATAAAATTCACCGATCCGGCATAAGCATTTTGGCCAAAAATCCTGGCTGCGGGACCCTTTAAGACTTCTATTCTTTCTATGTTGTCAAGGCCAATTGGAACGTTTAGCAAATGGTGGCCTGTTTGAGGATCGGTTAGCTTTACTCCATTTAATAAAATCAATGTTTGTTCAAATGTACCTCCACGAATTCCAATATCTGCCTGAACACCTACGGGGCCACGCTGCCGAATATCGACTGCGGGCTGGTAAGTTAACATTTCCTGAAAACTTTGAACCGGGCTGTTCTCTATTTCTGTCTTCTCGATAATACCAACATTTCTCGATGCTTCAGAAAACGAATAACTAAACCTGTTTTCCTCGATGATGACGTCATTTAAAAGAATGGTATCGCTTTCGATATTTGTATCATTATTTTGAGCGTACACTGAATAGGTGATCGTAAAAATAAAAAATATCAGACCTGATAATCTTTTTATCATGTTAGTAAAAGTTTTTGACTTATTAATTGTTGAAAATGATCAGAATGAAAATCTGATTTATGAAATGTTTGGACTAAGTAAAATGCTGGGAAAGGTGAAAAAATCAGTGCAAGGTATGGGGAAGGATGTAATGTATAATGAAAAAGATTTTTCCTGCCCGATCCGGCAGTTGAACTATTAAGTGAGGAAATAGAAAGGAATAGAATGGAGATTAATAGCTGAAAATGAGATGAAATGGCTCTTTGATCAAAAAACGCCTCTTGCTCTTCATCGGCATTCAGGTCCCTTCTGTTAAATTGAGATATTACTCTTTGAAGAGTTGTGATTTTTTTTCCAATCCGATCACTAATGTGAGTGGCCAACCTACCAATACTCACCTGAATATGCAGTGAATTAAATGCAGCAAAAGACCTTCTGCTCCAGTTTTTGAACCTGAAGCGTTTGATAGGGTTGGTATTGTGGCAGGTCTTGTTCATTATAAAACATGCGAATGTAGTTACTTTGACTTAAAGATTAAATGATAAAAGTCAAAAAAAATCCGTTCCGACAAAGCATACCGGAACGGATTTTTATAATCGCTACCTGAAGATAGCTTATTAATATCTGTAATAATCTGGCTTGAATGGTCCTTCCTGAGGTACACCAATATAATCCGCCTGATCCTGCGTCAGCTCTTCCAGTTCTACACCGATTTTGGCAAGATGCAAGTTTGCAACTTTCTCATCAAGGTGTTTTGGTAGCGTATAAACGGCTTTGTCATACTTATCTGCATATTGCCATAGCTCGATTTGTGCCAATGTTTGGTTGGTAAATGAGTTAGACATAACAAAAGAAGGGTGACCGGTTGCACATCCAAGGTTTACCAACCTTCCTTCTGCCAGAACGATAATTTCTTTACCATCTATATTAAATAGATCAACCTGAGGCTTAATATTGTCTTTCGTAGAACCGTAATTCTTATTTAGCCAGGCCATATCAATTTCATTATCAAAGTGACCAATATTACAAACGATGGTTTTGTCATTCATCAATCGGAAATCTTTTTCCGTGATGATGTCTTTGTTACCAGTTGCAGTAACGACGATATTAGCGCGAGGAATGGCATTGGACATTTTCTTCACTTCAAAGCCATCCATAGCAGCTTGTAACGCACAGATTGGGTCAATCTCAGTAACGATCACCCGAACTCCAGCGCCTCTCAACGATTGAGCAGAACCTTTTCCTACATCACCATATCCTGCTACTACAGCTACTTTGCCAGCAAGCATGACATCGGTTGCCCGTCTGATCGAGTCAACCAGTGATTCGCGGCATCCGTACTTGTTATCAAATTTTGACTTGGTCACTGAATCGTTGACGTTGATGGCAGGAACGGGCAAAGTTCCTTTTTTCATTCGGTCGTAAAGTCTCAGAACACCGGTTGTGGTTTCTTCACTGATACCTTTTATTTCATTGACCAATTCAGGATGATTGTCTAAAACCAGATTTGTCAAATCACCTCCGTCATCCAGGATCATGTTAAGAGGTTTTCCACCTTCGAATGCATGTAAAGTTTGGTTAATGCACCATTCGTATTCTTCTTCATTCATGCCTTTCCATGCAAAAACGGGAATTCCGGCTTCCGCAATAGCAGCAGCTGCATGGTCCTGGGTGGAGAAAATATTGCATGAGGACCAGGAAACCTCGGCTCCTAATTCAATAAGGGTTTCAATCAAGACAGCTGTTTGGATAGTCATGTGAAGACATCCTGCAATCCTTGCGCCTTTCAGGGGTTTTTCCTTGCCAAATTCTTCCCTGATAGCCATAAGTCCTGGCATTTCAGCTTCGGCAAGTTTAATTTCTTTTCTTCCCCATGCGGCAAGATTAATATCCTTTACCTTGTAATTTTTCGTGTCTATCATTTTAGATTTGAATTTATTTAGATAAGAACTTCAAAAGTACCAAAGTGCTTTATAAGATCAAAAAAATAACCCATCTCTTCTTATTTTATGAATTCAATTTGCTTGAAATCATACAGTCTGTACCCCTCTTCCAATTCCAATAAAATTTTTCCACCATCTTCCACACCCACAATTCTGCCATTAAATAATCCATCTTTGTCTTTGAAGACATGGATTTCATCTTTCCAATACATATTGTGAAAATACTCCGATTTTAAATCGCTCAGCTGACTTTTTTTAAGTGCCAGAAATCTTTGCTCCAAACGGATCAGAATGTACTCTAACAGGTCCTGTTTGTCAAATTTCTGATGACAAATCAAGGCCAGTGAGGTAGCAATTTCATTTGCAAATTTTTCCTGATTGACATTCAACCCAATTCCGATGATAGAATAGCCAATACTATTTTTTTTAATAAAATTTTCAATAAGCATTCCCGATACCTTTTTATTCTCATAGTAGATATCGTTAGGCCATTTTACTTTCATTTGATCACCTGTATATTCATTCAGCACATCAATAAGAGCGAGTGAAGTGATGATGTTTAAGTAAAAACACTCCGAGGGATCAAGAAATGCAGCGTCCAGAATGATAGAAAATAAAAGGTTTTGTGAGGGTTCGGATTCCCACCTATTTCCCCTTTGTCCTCGTCCCTTTTCCTGAAAATCAGTAATGACAATATGTCCATTTGTCGCTTCGCCGCTCATCACCATTTCGGACGCAATTGTGTTGGTTGAATGACAGCTTGGCAGGAATTTGAGTTTTTTCCCTATAAATAATGTATTAGTAAAGATTTTGTGCAACTATTTTTTGTAGCTTTACAACTTAGTTTAACTATAGCGAATGATAAAAGGCAAAGATACTGTAACTTCACAAAAAATCGTTGAGTTTTCAGTAAAAGGAATACAAGAGAAGAAAGGATCAGACATCGTAGTTATAGACTTAAAGAAAATAGGAAATGCGGTAGCAGATTTTTTTGTAGTATGCACCGGAAACTCAGATACACAGATTGACGCCATTGCAGATTCCATCGAAAAAGAGGTTTACATTAATTGCAATCAGGATCCATGGAAAAAAGAAGGAAAGCACAGCAAAGAATGGGTACTATTGGATTATGTAGACGTTGTCATACACATCTTTAAGAAGGAAACCAGAGAATATTACGGAATCGAAGAACTTTGGGGTGATGCTACCTTAACCGAAATTGAAGAATATAAAACAAAAACATTATAAATAAAGTCTAGTAGGTAGAGACTTGTTAAATTTTAGAGGATGGCGGAGAACCAGAACAATAAAAAGAAAAACTTAATGCAAAAAAATCCGAATTCGAAACCGAATTATCAGATTTGGATTATCATTTCTTTAGTCTTACTATTTCTATCTTTTTTTTGGCTACAAGACAATAACTCAGCTAAAGAAATTACATTATATAAGTTTGAAGAAATGTACAAAAGTGGTGATATCAAAAATATCACCATCGAGACAGGGCAGAAAATTGTCGAAATACGTCTAACGGAAGAAGCAATAAAAAGCGGGAAATATTCCAATGTTGAAGTGGACAAAGATTTGTGGTCATTTTCGCCAAGCCCACATTTTGTTGTGAAAATCTCAGACCCGGGAGCTTTTGAAACTCAACTCAAGGACCTTAACAAAGAATTACCTGAGGGCGTAGCAAAAGCACCTTATACAGTTGAAGAAAGACCTAGTTTCACACAAATATTCCTCAATTGGGGATTTCTCATTTTTATCTTAGTCATTTTCTGGGTATTAATGAGAAGAATGACTGGTGGGGGACCTGGCGGTCAGATATTTAATATTGGAAAATCACGTGCTGCGCTGTTTGATGCAGAAAATAAGGTAAAGGTGACGTTTGCTGATGTAGCAGGCCTTGATGAAGCGAAAGAAGAGGTCAAAGAGATTGTAGAATTCTTGAAGGACCCATCCAAATTCACAAAATTGGGAGGTAAAATACCTAAGGGAGCATTGCTTGTCGGCCCTCCGGGAACAGGTAAGACCTTACTGGCAAAAGCAGTGGCGGGTGAAGCTGCTGTTCCATTCTTTTCGCTATCAGGATCCGATTTCGTGGAGATGTTTGTAGGGGTTGGAGCTGCTCGGGTGAGAGATTTATTTAAACAAGCTAAGGAAAAAGCGCCCTGTATTGTTTTTATAGATGAGATCGATGCAATCGGGCGGTCGAGAGGAAAAGGACAGATGCCTGGTTCCAATGATGAAAGGGAAAATACATTAAACTCCCTGCTTGTCGAAATGGATGGATTCTCTACAGACTCAGGAGTAATTATCTTAGCAGCAAGTAACCGTCCGGATGTTTTGGATGCAGCTTTATTGAGGCCAGGAAGGTTCGACCGACAGATAAGTGTGGATAAGCCGGATATAGTTGGACGGGAAGCAATATTTAAGGTACATATCAAACCATTAAAACTTAGCAAAGAAATCGATGCTAAAAAGCTGGCTGCTTCAACTCCTGGTTTTGCCGGGGCTGAAATTGCCAATGTTTGTAATGAAGCAGCTTTAATTGCTGCTCGAAAAAATAAAAAATCGGTTGATATGTCCGATTTCCACGATGCCATTGACAGGGTGATAGGTGGTTTGGAAAAGAAAAACAAGATCATTTCTCCGGAAGAGAAAAATATTGTGGCGCACCACGAAGCGGGTCATGCTGTTTGTGGGTGGTTTTTGGAGCATGCAGATCCGTTGGTGAAGGTGAGCATTGTTCCCCGGGGAGTAGCGGCTTTAGGATATGCCCAATACTTGCCTAAGGAACAGTTCTTGTATCAGACGGAGCAATTGCTTGATGAAATGTGCATGACGTTAGGCGGCAGGGCTGCTGAGGAAATTATCTTTGGTAAAGTGTCCACCGGAGCGCTTAGCGATTTGGAAAGAGTAACAAAAATGGCTTACAGTATTGTGACCATTTATGGAATGAACCAGAAGATCGGAAACCTTTCATTTTATGATTCCAAGCAATCGGATTATAACTTCACAAAGCCATATTCCGAAGCAACAGCTGAAACCATTGATAGCGAGGTAAGGGAGATAGTGGAGTCACAATTTGCGCGATCTAAAAAGCTACTTTTATCAAAGCGGAGTGAACTTGAGGTTGTCGCACAGGAATTGCTGAAGAAAGAGATTATTTTCCAATCAGACCTTGAGAGATTGATTGGTAAAAGACCTTTTTCCAAACCGACAACTTACGAGGCTTTCACAAATGGAAAAGCGGAAGAAGAGAAGAAAGCAAAAGAAAAAGAGGAAGAATCCGAAGATAAAGTTGTAGATGAAAAGGTAGCGGCAAAAGATAGCAATACAGCTTCAAAGGCTAAAACGCAATCAGCATCCGATAAAAAGGAAAAAGCCTCAAAAGCTGAAAAGACTGAAGAATCGAAATAATAAGAAAATAATTAAGATATTTAAAGCCGGTCTTTCACACAGTCCGGCTTTATTTTTTTGCATAAATGAAAAAAAGGACAATCGATTTACTACCAGGTAAAAAAATATATTTTGCATCAGATTTCCATCTCGGAGCTCCAAACCATAAAAAAAGTCGCGAGAGAGAAATTAAAATAATTCAATGGTTAAATGAAATAAAAACTGATGCACAGGAAATATTCATACTCGGCGATGTATTCGATTTTTGGTATGAATATAAAACCGTAGTTCCCAGAGGTTTCATCAGGTTTCTGGGTAAAATATCTGAGATAATCGATTCAGGTATTCCCGTGACATTCTTCAAAGGAAACCACGATATGTGGATGAGAAATTACCTGGTAGAGGAGTTGAATATCGAAATTTTAGATGATGTCCTTGAATTGGAAATAAATGATACAACTTTTCAAATCGGACATGGAGATGGTCTGGGGCCTGGAGATTCAACCTATAAATTGCTCAGGAAGGTATTCAGAAGCGGTTGGGCTCAGTGGATATTTACCCGGTTCCATCCAAATTTTTCATTTTGGATTGCCAATTCCTGGTCTGGCCATAGCCGGTTGTACAATGACAAGGACCGGGTTCATTTAGGTGAAAAAGAAATGCTTTATCAGTATTGCCTGGAGCAGGAAAAGACCGGGCACCGCGATTATTACCTTTTTGGACACCGGCACTTACCAATGGAATTTGACATCAATGAAAACAGCAAATATTATAATTTAGGGGAATGGATCAATTACTTTACCTATGGCGTTTTTGATGGCAAAGTTTTCCAAATGGCAAAGTTTGAGAATTAGCCTGTTCATTTCTTTGATTTCAATGAGTTACTGTGCTGGTTCACAAAGCTTAACTCTTGTTGATTCTGCAACTGTCAATTCTCCTGATTTAATTTCGATTGATCAGTCGGATAATATTTACATCAGCGATGTAAAAGGAAATGTTTACAAGTTTGGATCAAATCTCAACAAACCACTGGTATATTCCCCCGATAAACCAGCAAAAATCACTTTTCTGGAGACCTGGCAGGGGTTAAGAATTTTTTGTTTTTACAGGGATATTCAGGAGTTTGCATTGTTGAACAGGTTTTTGAACTCCTCTGAAAATTATTTATTCGATCTGCCTGAAATCCAATTTGCTGTAGCTGCAACGACTTCCTTTGATAATAATCTATGGATTTTGGATCAACCTTCCATGAGCTTATTGAAGTATAATATTAGCAGTAACAGCATTGAATTTACCAAACCTCTTGATCTTACTTTTCAAAAACCATTTAGTGAAATAATCTTATTCAGGGAGTACCAAAACAGGATCTATCTTATTGACAAACAAAATGGGATTTTCATTTTTGATAACCTTGGGAATTTTATTTCAAATGAAAAGTTAAAAACATCTGCTTCCATAAGTTTTTTCGAGAACTACCTGTATTATTTAGAAAATGGCAGACTAATATTTAAAAATTTGTACTCTTCAGGTAGCTACAATATTGATTTGCCGAAAAATCGAACTCCGAACCAGGTAGTCAGAAATTCAATGGGGATTTATTTATTAGAAGGTGAATCGGTTTATTTCTATCGTATAAACTAAAAAGCCCCGGAATTCCGGGGCTTTTTATTGGTCAAAAACTTTTTACGGTTTGGATAAATGATAAAATCCACAAAAACAACGATTGAATATAGAAAATAATTTTAATAAATCCACTTTTGAGCTCAATAATTTTTGAAAATTTAAAACTTTCTGGTTTTAAGCAGGCCTTAATTTCAAAATTTATAAATACCAATTTTTTACCGCTCACAGCTGTTTTATAATATAATTTGAGTAATTTGTGTCCGAATTCGGACGCAATTGTGTATCAGACCGGACGTCATTCGTAGGTGAATGTTCGAAATTGGATTCCTTTCGCGTTTGGCAATGTAATTGGTTTAAATAATGAAGTTTTTTTAATCTAAATATTCTAGCTTGTGGATAAAGAAATTGGAAAAATCCTTATTATCGACGATGATGAGGATGTTTTATTAGCGGCAAAAATGCTTTTAAAAAAGCACGCTCACGAAGTCATCATTGAAAAGAACCCAAACAAAATACCCTTCCTTTTAAATAATGATAGTTATGACGTGATCCTGCTGGACATGAACTTCAGTCAGGATACCACCAGTGGAAAGGAAGGCTTTTATTGGTTAGGCCAAATTGTTGAAAAAGATCCAACTGCTGTTGTTATTATGATTACTGCATTTGGAGATGTAGAGATGGCGGTTAGGGCTTTAAAAGAGGGTGCAACGGATTTTGTGTTAAAGCCCTGGCAAAATGAAAAACTTATCGCCACTATTTCAGCCGCTCTTAAATTGAAGCAGTCTTATAAAGAGGTTGACAAATTAAAGAATACAAGAAAACAACTTCAGGAAGACAGCAATCAGCCTTTTAAGGAGATTATTGGTAAGAGTAAGGCAATCTACGACGTTTTTCAAATCATTGAAAAAGTTGCGCAGACCGACGCAAATGTACTGATCCTTGGAGAAAACGGAACAGGTAAGGAACTTGTGGCAAGAGCACTTCATCAACGATCACTCCGAAAAGATAATGTATTTATTGGGGTTGATATGGGTGCAATTACTGAGTCCCTATTTGAAAGTGAGTTATTCGGACATAAGAAAGGTTCGTTTACAGATGCCAAGGAAGACCGCGCAGGGAGGTTTGAGGTAGCTAATGGCGGAACCTTGTTCCTTGATGAAATCGGTAACCTGAGCTTGCCACTACAGTCTAAGCTTTTGACCGTTTTACAAAATCGCCAGGTTACACGGATTGGAACCAATAAACCTATCTCTTTTGACATCCGGTTGGTATGTGCGACCAACATGCCGATCTATGAAATGGTTAAGGAAAACAAATTCAGACAGGATCTTCTTTATCGGATAAATACAGTGGAGATTCATTTACCACCATTGAGGGAAAGGCAGGAGGATATCATACTTTTGGCTGACCATTTCATAAAGATGTATTGTCAAAAATACAGGAAAAAAGAGATGACTATTTCTCCCAATGCACATAAGCGGCTTCAGAAATATCGTTGGCCGGGAAATATACGGGAATTGCAGCACGCCATTGAACGAGCGGTTATTATGAGTGATAATGATACACTCAATCCTGATGACTTTTTCTTTCTAATGAGTGGGCCACAGGACAATGATATCCAATCTGATAATTTTAACCTGGATGATATAGAAAAGTCAATTATTCAAAAAGCCATCAATAAATATCAAGGCAATATTTCAAAAGCGGCAAAGGAATTGGGTTTGACGAGGGCATCGCTTTATCGCAGATTGGAAAAACATGGACTTTAGTAATCTGAAGATTCAGACGATTATCAGGGTTGTTGCCATCGCCCTGACCTTATTGTTGATGTTCCATCTATCGTATAGCGGAGCTTTTGGTCTGACCGTGTTATTGATTTTTATTCTTGCAGCTGTTCAGGTAGCTTCTTTGATCAAATACCTGAATAAAACCAACCAAGATATACACGACTTTTTCGAAGCCATTAAAAACAATGATTTCTCGGATCCTTATGAGATGAAAGAGGAGGGGACTTACAATAAGTATTTGAGGGATCAATTTCTTTTTGTCATCAGTAAGCTTAAGAAAACCAAACTGGCAAGAGACGAACGATATCACTATCTCACTACCATCGTTCAGCATGCTGGTATCGGGCTGATTACCTTCAATCAAAACGGGGATATTCAGATCATGAATATTGCGGCTAAACGGTTGCTAAAAGTTGAGAATATCAAAAACATCAATACTCTCAAAGAAATCAATGAACCGTTGGTTGAGGTTTTCAGAAAGTTAAAAACAGGGGGAAGTGAATTGCTGAGGGTAGATTTGGGAGGCGACATCAGGCAATTATCTGTTTATGCCATCGAATTATCGTTAGGGAGTGAACACTTTAAACTGATTTCTCTTCAGAATATTCAGTCTGAGTTGGAAGAGAATGAAATGGAAGCCTGGCAAAAGCTGGTCAGGGTTTTGACACACGAGATCATGAATTCTGTTACACCGATTTCGTCACTCGCCACTACTGTGGAGTCAGATATCATCAATCGTTTGGATCAGTCAGAAGAGAAGTGTGAGATTGAGAAAGAAGATCTTGAAGATATTCATTTGGCATTGCAAACCATTCAAAGGCGAAGTGAAGGTTTGATCAGGTTTGTTAGTGATTTTCGAAGTCTCACCCATACCCCACAACCTAAATTTGAATTGGTTAGCATAGCCCAGCTTTTTAATCAGATATCATTGCTGATGCAGAATGATCTGAATGAAAATAAAGTTAAGTTTTCTGCTAATGTTGATCCTAACAATATGGCTGCTAATATAGACCCGGAATTAATTCAACAGGTACTCATTAATCTGATAAAAAACGCTATTCAGGCACTGGAAGAAATTGAAGCCAAAAAAATTGAAATGAGAGCATTTCAAGATGAAAAAAATCGTGTGGTGATTACGGTCAGAGACAATGGAAGCGGAATAGATGAAGAAGCACAAAGCAAAATTTTCATTCCTTTTTTCACTACCAAAAAGAAAGGTTCGGGCATTGGTTTAAGTTTGTCGCGTCAGATCATGAGGCAACATAAGGGCAGTATCAGTGTAAAATCTGTGGTGAATGAGGGGACAGAATTTATGCTTAAGTTTTAATTTTTTATTGATTTAAATTATTTCTATTTTCAAAAAACAAATCTTTACTTAGTTTAGCAGCTTTCAAATGAGTTGATAATGGAAGATATCCAGGAAAAAATTACCCAGATACTGGTAGATAAATTAGGAATAAAAGAAACTGAAGTAACCGCCGATGCAAATTTAATCAAAGATTTAGGAATTGATTCCCTGGATTACGCGGAACTCGTAATGGAGTTCGAGCAGGTTTTTAATATTCGCATTCCGGATACTGATTCAGAAAAACTCATTACAATTGGCGATGCTGTAAAATACATATCAGAAAAAAGAAACGGGTCAACCAGCTAACTATCTGAACCTCTTCCATGAGAAAAACCAAACTTCGGATTATTTTTTTAGTACAGGCCGAAGGGCGGGGCCACATGACCCAGGCAATTTCCCTCTCTAATATTCTTAGAAAAAATGGTCATGAGTTAATCTGCACTTTCATTGGGAAAAGCAAACGAAGGCAACTCCCTGATTTTTTTAAAGAGAATATCCATTCACCGGTCATAGAACTCGATAGCCCAAACTTTGTAACCGATAAGGATAATAAATCCATCAATATTGCTGGGACTTTAATTTATAATGCAAGATTTCTGGGTAAATATCAGAAAAGTATGAAGTTGATTGATCAGAAGATCAAAGAAACCAATCCAGACATCCTGATCAATTTTTATGACTTTTTGGGAGGGTTTTATTTTCAGTTTTTCAGACCGAAGGTCAAACACGTTTGTATAGGACATCAATTCCTTGCAGACATGCCTGAATTTCCTTTTGCTCCGAATCGCTTTATAGAAAGAAAATTATTTCAAACCAATAATTGGCTTACCAGCCAGGGGAATACATTAAAACTCGCATTATCTTTCCGACCCTACCAGCAAAAAAGGCACAACAATACGGTCGTTGTACCTCCTCTTATGAGAGATGAGATTAAAAATCTGAAACCTGAAAAAAAAGATTTCATGCTCGGATACATGGTAAATGACGGATATGGAGATGATATCATCAAATGGCATGAAAAGAACCGTGATGTGAAAATTGAATGTTTCTGGGATAGAAAAGAAGTCGATAATCCTTATACACCTCATGAAAATCTGAGGTTTCACCAACTTAGTGGCGAGCTTTTTATGGAAAAAATGAGGACGTGCAAGGCATATGTTTCTACCGCCGGATTTGAATCGATTTGCGAAGCAATGTATCTGAAAAAACCTGTTTTAATGATTCCGGTGGATGGACAGTTTGAACAAGCCTGCAACGCGATCGATGCGGAAAAAGCAGGAGCCGGAATCTCCAACCATCAATTTGACATCCAAAAATTAATTGATTATATACCCCATCATAAGGTTGAAAATGAATGGTTTAAGGAATGGGTAGCAAGCGCAGAAGAACGCATACTGGAAGAAATTTCCAGGGTTAAATCCCGGTAAAGCAAGTGAAATGTTATTTTTGGTAAAAAGTTGTTGTTAGCAACCAGTAACCGGCACCCTGTAACCAGCAACCAGAATGGCAATAATTAGCAAAAAGAAGAAAATATACTCGATAGCTCCGCCGCTGAGAAAATACCTGAAGAACCAGAACAGGGATATGGATTTGCCAATTAGCTACGAGGATCTTCATCGGTTTAATACTTCCATTGCACTTATAGATAAGACCGGGAGAGATACTTTGTGGGAAACTGTTTTGTATGCACAGTCTGATATGTCATCCATTCATCATAATCTTAAAAAGATCTATGCTTTATTAAAATCTGCGGGTGATGTCTCGGTCATCGAGCACTTGTATATCGACCGGATTGACCTATGTGTTTATGGAAATACCAAGCCATTCCGTGTTCGGATTGTCAATAAGATAAATGACCTGTTTGATTATTTCTACATTAAAATTGCGGATGCAAGCCGTATTTATGGACTTGAACTGGAACACCTCATTTCGCCTAATAAGATCAATTTTCTTGTTCATGGTGATACTTTAGTTGAAGAACATATTCAGGGAATTCCAGGTGATGATTTTATCAAAAATCACCTTAACGATAAGTCCTTAAATGAAATGCGTTTGGCAAAGGAATTTGTTAAGTTCAATGAAAGGTGTTTGGTAAGATTACTTGGCGATATGCATTCCAGCAATTTTGTCATTGAGGTCATACCGGACTTTGACGAGATCCACTACCGGATCCGGGCGATTGATTTTGATCAGCAGTGTTTTGAAGGTAGAGCGGCTATTTACATGCCTCAATATTATAAACAAAACAATCCGATTATCAATTTAGGACTTAAAAGAATGGCTCATGAGCTGGAAGTTCAGTATCAAAGGGAGGAGAGGTCGTTGATTGCTACCCGGTTGCGATCCAAATCATCCGGTCCCGCTATCAAAAATTTGTTGGTAGCGATGATGGAAGATGAAATTGCTCCGTATGAAAAAGTTGTATCACTCAGGGAAGATCTGACAAAAGTCTATGAGGACGATGTGTTCTTAAAATGCCATAGTATGGGGGAGATATTGACTCATAGCCTGAAATTGACGATCAGGAAACCCATTAGAAAAAAATACTCATCTATAAAAATTTAGCATATGTTCACGGGAATTGTTGAAGCTACCGCAAAAGTTGAAGAGATACGGAAGGAAGGAACTAATAAGACTTTTGTTTTGTCCAGCAATATTTCAAATGAATTAAAGATTGACCAAAGCCTCTCGCACAACGGAGTTTGTCTTACGGTTGTTGAACTAGATGGAAATAACTACACGGTTACAGCAGTAGATGAAACATTGAAAAAATCGAATTTGGGATTACTGGAAGTTGGGGATCTCGTGAATCTGGAAAGGAGCATGCCTGCAAACCATCGTTTTGATGGTCATATTGTTCAGGGTCATGTAGATCAGACTGGTGTTTGCACTAACGTGCAGGAATTGGAGGGAAGCTGGTTGTTTGACTTTGAATTTGATTTTGGGAAATCAGGAAATTTTGTGGTGGAGAAAGGTTCAGTTTGTATTAATGGAGTCAGCCTCACAGTGTTTAACTGCACTAAAAATAGCTTTCGGGTCACGATTATTCCATATACTTTTGAACACACAAATTTTAAGCAAATCAAAGAAGGAACAACCGTAAATCTTGAATTTGATATTGTTGGTAAATACATCCGGAAAATGGTAGAAAATGGGTATATGGATTATTTGAAGGACAAAATGCGGGAATAGTTCTGATTATCAGGTAGAAAATTTCAAATAGAATTGTTGCGAGTTGCGGGTTTCGAGTCAAAGCCGAACCGGCAACTGGCAACCCGTATGCGCAATTGGCAACTCTTCAATTATTAAACTGATTCATTGTTCGTTCAATTCCTATTGTGCAAAATCCTTTGATCATTTCGATTGCTCTATCCATTATTTCGGGTAACATATCAAATTCTTCCTGGCTAAATTTTCCAAGCACATAGTCAATCTGTTGACCTTTGTGAAAATCATCCCCAATACCCATTCTCAACCGGGGATAAACTGATGTCCCCAACGTCTGTTCAATATTTTTTAAGCCATTGTGCCCGGCATCAGAACCCTTTTTCCGCATTCTTAATTTTCCGTA
This sequence comes from uncultured Cytophagales bacterium, assembly GCA_913057175.1. GTDB lineage: Bacteria > Bacteroidota > Bacteroidia > Cytophagales > Cyclobacteriaceae > CAJXNP01. The sequence goes on along the minus strand of CAJXNP010000011.1, from coordinate 140,235 downwards.
GGGCAGTGCAATATCATCCGTCAAAATCAATAAATTTTCGTTAGGTATTTTTAAATGTTGTAGCCAGTAATTGACAGCCTTACCACTCAAGTTCATGTAAGTGGTAGGTTTGATTAAAACCAAATTCCGTCCTTTAAATTTATATTCAGCAACAGTTGCTTGCCTGTCTGAGGTAAAAGTCAGACCTTCTTTATCGGCCAATCTGTCTAGTGTTAAGAAACCAATATTGTGCCTTGTCAATTCATATTCCGCCCCAATGTTTCCCAATCCGGTTATCAAATATTTCATTTGTATTCTCTTTATATGAGTGGCAAAAATAATTTTTATTTTTAGGTAACAAGAAGTTTGACAAAAATGAAAACTGAAAATTCCTTTTTTGAAGATGTTTGGGAAGTAGCAAAGTTGATCCCACCTGGAAGAGTGACAAGTTATGGCGCCATTGCCAATTACCTGGGAACCAAAATGTCTGCAAGAATGGTGGGATGGGCGCTTAATAGCTCAGCGCTTCAACACGATGTTCCCGCTCATCGTGTGGTCAATCGAAATGGAATGCTGACGGGAAAAATCCATTTTTCAACTCCTACCAGGATGCAGGAACTACTGGAAAAAGAAGGAATAAAGGTTGAATATGACAAGGTTCTCTCCTTTGATAAGCATTTTTGGGATCCTATGAATGAGTTAAAGCTTTGATGGTTTCTCAACAAAATCACGATACCTACCAATTCCTGACATTAGTTTAAATATTTACATTTATTGTATTTATGTAATAAATATTTGAAATAATCCAACATCCCGTTATTTAATTTTTTTATTTCGAAGCTCAATTTTTAAAACCTAAGACATGAAACGATTTTTTATTTTGATGACATTGTTGAATTTTTTCAACCTGGCCGTACAAGCCGAAGATACAACAGAAGTAAACATAAATGCATACCTGGATTACCTGGCCTATATTGATAGCGTGGAACAAACACTGGAGTATCAACAGGGAAAAGTGGTGCTTGGAGATGATCTGGCGACCATCATAATTCCGAAAGGATTTAAATATTTGAATGCTGAACAAAGCAACTATGTTTTGACGGAATTGTGGGGAAATCCGCCCTCGGATGTTCTGGGAATGCTTTTTCCAGATAGCATTTCACCATTGAGTGATAACTTTACCTATGCAATTGAAATTTCATATTCCGAAGATGGCTATGTCGACGATGAGGATGCTCAGGATATTAATTACACAGAATTATTAGAAGAATTACAGAAAGATACTGAGCAGGAAAATGTTCAAAGGAAAATTGAAGGTTATGAAACCTATAAACTGATCGGATGGGCTCAGGCGCCTTACTACGATGCGGAAAGCAAAAAATTACATTGGGCGAAAGAGTTGAAATTTGAAGGGACAGAAGTCAATACGTTGAATTATAATTTCCGGGTGTTGGGCCGAAAAGGTTATTTGGTTTTGAATGCCATCGGCGATATCGATATCCTTCCACTAGTCAATGAAGATGCCGATAAGATTCTGACAAGCATTTCTTTCAATGAAGGAAACAAATACAGTGAGTTTAATCCCGAAATCGATAAAGTTGCCGCCTATGGAGTGGGTGGACTGGTTGCAGGAAAAGTTCTGGCAAAAACAGGGCTGCTCGCAGGCCTTCTGAAATTTGGCAAGTTTATATTTTTCGGTATTGCCGGTCTGTTTGCCGCCTTTAGGAAGAAAATATTTGGTGGAGGGAGAAGTGAGCAGGCTTAAATAAAGATTTATAAAACAGCTACCAATTTTTTAAACTTTAGTTTTCAAATTTTTTCAACTTCATTTTTTATTCGACCCTAAAAAGTCTTTTACTTGAAAAGGTTATTTTTAGCATCGAAAAATTCTTTTAGTTTTGTCCATAAACACAGATAAAATGGATAAAACATTTTTCAGGCAGAGAGTCTTGCCTCACATTATCGCTGTTTCGATTTTTTTGGTTGTAACCATTTTATTTTTTCATCCGGTAATTTTTGAAGGGAAAAAAATTCAGCAAAACGATATCAATCAGGGTGTAGGAAGTGCCTCTGAAATTATTGAATATCGTGAAGAAACAGGAAAAGAAGCCCTCTGGACAAATAGCATGTTTAGTGGGATGCCTGCATATCTTATTAATTTACGATGGAGTGGAGAAACGATTGCAAATACCATTCAGAAAATTTATTCATTGTATCTGCCAACTTCACTAAGAGAAACCTTCATTGCTTTTCTTTCTTTTTATATTCTTCTGTTAGTTTTTGGGGTTCGTTGGCAATTGGCAATAGCAGGTGCATTAGCTTATGGATTAAATACGTTTTTTCTCGTCAGTATTGAAGCCGGTCATATCTGGAAAGTCCGTGCCATCGCTTACATGCCATTGGTAATGGCCGGCATTCACCTGGTGTTTCGAAGGAAATGGTTAGTCGGTTTGCTTGCGATGTCAGTAGGGATGACCCTTGAACTTCTTTCCAATCACTTACAAATTACCTACTATCTATTGCTTATTGTTATCATCTATGGACTGGTTCAACTGGGGTATTATATCAGGGAGAATAAACTAATCGATTTTGGAAAGGCTGTAGGTATTCTGTCAATCGGTGTAGTTATAGCCATATTGGCAACTATTGGTAAAATTTGGACCACCTATGAATATGGTAAGTACTCTACAAGGGGAAAATCAGAATTGACTTCAGCAGAAACCGATAATGTTACTGGTTTGGACAGAGACTATGTATTTGGGTGGAGTAGCGGAACGTGGGAATCCCTTACATTGATAGTGCCTCATTTGTATGGAGGAGCCAGTGGACGATATGGCGGAAAGGATTCGGAGTTATCACAGGTTTTGCGACAAAATAATGTTCCGAGAAATCAAATTGAGCAGTATGAAAATGGTCTTTTAGGCTATTGGGGAAGTCAGCCATTTGTTGCCGGACCAGTATATAGTAGTGTGATCATAGCCTTCCTGTTTGTCCTGGGAATTTTCTTTGCTGACAAAAAGTATAAAGTATGGTTAATTTCTGTATTTGTCCTGGGGCTAATGCTTTCCTGGGGGAAAAATTTCGAGGTCTTTAACTACTTGATGTACGATTATTTTCCGGGGTATAACAAATTCCGATCGGTATCAATGACGATCATTCTTTCAATATTTGCCCTTAATCTACTCGGTTTTATTGGTTTAGAAAGATTATTGAAAAAGGATAGTAATAAAGAATTGCTAAAAAAATTCTTTATCGCAAGTGGGACAATAATTGGATTGCTATTGCTTATTGCAGTGTTTGCAAACCCTCCGTCGATTGAAGGCGAGCAAATTCCACAAGCTGTAAGAAGTGCTGTTGAACAAGACAGAGTAGGCATCATCAGAAATGATGTTTTCCGATCTGTATTTTATGTTTTAATCGCGATCGTACTTATTTATTTTTATCTGAAAAATAAATTATCCGAGTTAGCATTTACCATTTTATTAGGTGGATTTATATTGCTAGATCTTTGGTTAATTGATACCAGATACATCAACTCTTCCAATTATATCAAGCCGGAAGCTCAGGAATTTTTTAATCCATTAGAAGCAGATCTTAAGATTCAGGAGGACAATTCAATTTATAGAGTGTTAAACCTCAGGGATCCATTTAATGATGCCAGCACATCACATTTTCATTTTTCAATTGGTGGATATCATGGAGCCAAGATGAAAAGATATGCTGACTTAATTAGTCATCAGCTGGTTGATGAAATACAGGGGATCATGCAGACGCAGAAAATAAGTCCAGCTAATACTAATATGCTGTCTGCATTGAATACTAAGTACTTGATTGCCGGAACCGGTGCCAACGCAGCGATCAGAAATCAGTTTGCTAATGGAAATGCCTGGTTTGTTGACGACGTAAAACTCGTCAATTCACCTGACGAAGAAATTGCAGCGCTGGATAATACCGGGCTGGACTCAATTGCTGTAATTGACAATACCAAATTTAAAGTTGGCCAGGAAAACTACAATGGTAGTGGAACGATTGAACTGGTTGATTATAAACCAAATGAATTGACATACAAGAGTAGTAATGAGGGAGAAGGTCTGGCAGTTTTTTCCGAGATCTACTACCCGGTTGGTTGGGAAGCTACCATTGACGGACAACCGGCTGAAATACTTAGAGCAGACTATGTTTTACGGGCGTTACAGATTCCGGCAGGAGATCACAAAATTGTTTTCACCTTTCAACCGAAATCGTACTATGTTGGAAACAAGTTAGTTTGGTTGGGTAATGTTTTGTTGCTGGTTCTTGTGGTTGGTGCGTTCTTTTTCATTTTAAAGGATATTAAAAAACCCGTTCCTTCTGAATGAACCCTGAGATTTCCATAATTGTATGTACTTATAACAGGGAAAAATATCTGAAAACCTGCCTGGATCATTTGAAAAACCAGACCCTTTCAGCAGATCAGTATGAGGTAATCATTATTAATAATAATAGCACGGATCGGACCGAGAATATATGTCTTAATTTCATACAAGAATATCAGGTTGATAATTTTAGATATTTTGTCGAAAAGCAGATGGGCCTTTCGTTTGCACGAAACAGGGGAATAAAAGAATCAAAGGCCGGCGTACTCAGTTTTATTGATGATGACGCATTTGCTTATCCTGATTTTTCGAAAAATGTTGTCACTTTCTTCAATCAGTATGCAGGTGTTAATGCCATTGGAGGTAAAATAAATCCGGTTTTTGAAGGTGAGAAACCTGGTTGGTTGTCAAAGCATCTAATGCCACTGGTTTCTGCACAGGATTTGGGTACTGAAATAAAGCAATTTAGTCCAAACAAATTTCCAATAGGAGCAAACATGTCATTTAGAGCAGAGGTTTTCATGAATTTTGGAATGTTCAATGTTGACTTGGGCAGGCGTGGAAATGAATTGGAAGGAGGGGAAGAAAAAGAATTGTTTTTAAAGCTCAAAAAGACCAGACAAAAGATCTACTACGTACCAAATGTGGTTGTCGACCACATCATTCCGCAAAAAAGAGTTGAAATTGATTATATCAAAAGGTTAGCTATAGGCGTGGGGACAAGTGAAAGAAAGCGGATAGCTGAAAAAGGTTTTTTGGGAGTAGCAAAAAAAATTTTTGAAGAAGTAATTAAAGGCTTGGCTACACTTCTATTGTTTGTTGTATTTTTTTTTTCGCTTGCCTACTCCAAGGGGTTGATGCTTGTCAAATTCAGATTTTGGGTACTTCGCGGACTAATATTCAATAGATGAAAATATTGCTATTCATACAAGAGCATCTCAGGAAATTCTATCAGTTTCTGGAATCATTAGTTAGATTATTACTATTGAGCAAGATTTCATTAAAAGTAAATAGAAGGAAAATACATAATGATTGCCTGATTTTGGGGAATGGGCCATCCTTAATGAATGATATTATTTCATATCCGGATTTTTTGGAAAATAAAGATCTCATCTGCGTCAATCACTTTCCATCCACTGAATTGTATGAGAAGATTAAACCGGGATTATTCATAACATCCGCTCCTGATCTCTGGCTAGATGAGATCGACGAAAGATTTGTGAATCAAAGTAAATTATTATTTGACAATATGGCTTCGAAAACCAACTGGCCCCTTGAATTTTACATACCCTACGAAGCAAAAAAGCATAAGCGTTGGCAAAATCAGCTCGTTTCAAACAATAATATTAAAATAAATTACTACAATAATATTCCCGTTGAAGGTTGGGAATGGTTTAAGAATTTATGTTTCAACATTGAATGGGGTATGCCCAGACCTCACAATGTGATGATTCCCTCTATGATGATCAGTTTGTGGAAGCGATATGAAACAATATATTTATTAGGCACCGATCATAACTGGTTAAAAGATATTTCTGTTGCAGATAACAATGACGTTCTGATTAATCAAAAACATTTTTATGATGAAAAGACTTCAAAGGGTTTGCCATTGGATAAAAGAGGGAAAGGAAAACGTAATTTAGCTGAACTTTTGCATAAGTTTATGACAGCATTTTCAAGTTACTTTGAAGTCAGGGCATATTCAGATTATTTGGGAGTGAAAATTTTAAATGCTACCAAAGGTTCGTTTATTGATGCTTTTGATAGAATTCAATTGAAAAAGGTAAAAGTGTAGATGGATACAAGTATAAATTACCAAAAACCAAAGATTGTAGCTGAAATCGGTTGCAATCATAAGGGGGATTTTGAAATAGCGAAAGAGCTAATTCTTCTGGCAAAAGAAAGCAAAGCTACTTATGCTAAATTTCAAAAGAGGAACCCAAAAGAATTACTGACTGATGATCAGTATAATTCTCCTCATCCTAATCCGATGCATTCATTCGGACAAACCTACGGTGAGCACAGGGAAAAACTTGAGCTTCCCATAGAGCAGCACAGGGAGTTATTTGACTTTTGTAATGAAGTTGGAATAAAATACTCTACCTCAGTTTGGGATATAACCTCTGCAATTGAAATTATTTCATTAAATCCTGATTTCATTAAAGTTCCATCTGCATGTAATAACAATTTTGATTTGCTGGAGGTATTGCGAGATCAGTATCATGGTGAGATACATGTATCTTTTGGTATGACCACTCATGCCGAGGAAGAATCAATAATTGATTTTTTTTCACAACATAATAAGGGTAAGGATCGATTGGTCATTTATTCCTGCACATCAGGATATCCTGTTCCATTTGAGGATGTTTGTCTTTTGGAAATCAAAAGGATGAGAGAAGCTTATAAGGATAAGGTAAGGGATTTTGGTTTTTCAGGTCATCATTTGGGCATCGCAATTGATAATGCTGCCTATACGCTGGGAGCAAATTGGATTGAAAGACATTTTACAAAAGATCGAACGTGGAAGGGAACGGACCATGCTGCATCATTGGAGCCTCCTGGTTTAAGTAAATTAGTAAGAGACCTGAATGCAACTTCCAAGTGTTTGACATTCAAACAGGAGCAAATTTTAGAAATTGAGTCGATCCAAAGAGAAAAACTAAAATTCAGAAAATAAATGTCTTTGATTGCTTTTGTTCCGGTAAGATGCGGTAGTAAATCAATCCCGATGAAAAACATAAAAGATTTTTGTGGAAAGCCGCTTGTTTATTGGATTTTGCATTCGTTGCAGCAGTCAAAATCAGCTGATCAAATTATCGTTGCCACAGATTGTAGTGAAATAAAGGATGCCGTCAGCAAATTTAACTTTAACAAGGTTTCTATTTACGATCGTAAGAAAGAAAATGCTGATAATGAGTCCTCAACAGAATCAGTTATCCTGGAGTATTTGGCGTTTTCAAATCTTTCAGGAGATGATGATTTTATCCTTTGCCAGGCAACATCTCCATTCACAAAATCTGAAGATATTGACAAAGCATATAAAATCTATATGGATAACGGGCATGACTCATTATTGTCTTGCTGCAGAATTAAGAGGTTTTTTTGGGATGAAACCGGTGCCCCTATAAATTATGACTATAACAAAAGACCAAGAAGGCAGGATTTTAAAGGAACCCTGGTAGAGAATGGCGCCTTTTATATTAATAAGGTCAGCAATATCATTTCAAATCGTAACAGAATTTCCGGAAATATTGGTGTTTATGAAATGCCTGAGCACACTTTTTTTGAACTTGATGAAGAGGATGATTGGTTAATTGGTGAACAATTGTTGAGAAAGCACAATAATTTTGAAAATGATCTGATACGGATAAAGCTGTTTTTAACGGATGTTGATGGGGTGCTAACTGATGCGGGCATGTACTATTCAGAAAATGGAGATGAGCTTAAAAAATTTTCAACATATGATGGTATGGGGATAAGTTTTTTAAAGAAGGAAAACATTAAGGTCGGTATTTTAACTTCCGAAAACAGACAACTTAACAGCCGAAGAGCTGAAAAATTAGGGCTTGATTTTTTATACCAGGGTGTGAAGGATAAATTAAAAAAAGCAATTGAAATTTGCGACAAAGAAAAAATTGACCTGTCTGAGGTAGCATATATAGGTGATGATATAAATGATCTTGAGCTGTTAAAGAATGTCGGTATTGCTGCTTGTCCGGCAAATGCAATGGAATCCGTCAAAAAGATACCTGGGATTTATCTTTTAAAGAGAAGTGGAGGAGAAGGCGCTGTAAGAGAGTTTATTGAATTGATATTTGATAAAATAAAGAATTAATGAATTGTCCGACTTGTGATGGTACCAAAATTATTTCAACAGAACTTTTATCACGAGATAATTTCAATCTTAAGATAAATAAATGCCAAAATTGTGGTCATTTTTTTCAGAATTTGGATCAATATGAGGATGTATACTCAACAGGTGAATTTAGTGTAAAAGCACGCAAAAGTCTGGAACCCACTCAGGAAAAGATAAAGGAACTTGATAAAAGGGCTGGTGAAAGAATTGGATTTTATAAGGATTTTTTATCCCGGCATCATGAAGTATTAGAAGTTGGAAGCTCAATTGGTTCATTTCTGCATTTATTAAAAATATCAGGCAAAAGTATTACAGGACTTGAACCAGATCCAGTTTATGCCTCATTTTCAGAAAAGCAATATTTCTTCAAACAGGATACAGGAATGTTTGAAGAGTTTCAGCCCAAAAGAAAATTTGATCTGATATGTTCATTTCATGTAATCGAGCATATCCAGTATTTGGACAGGTTCATAGAAAAGAGTTATCAATTACTTGATGAAAATGGAGCATTACTAATCGAGTGCCCATCTCTTGACCTTCATTCATATGGTGACATGAAACTCACAATATGGAAACCTCATATGCATTACTTTACGCTTGCCAGTATGTATGCTTTATTGGCTAATAAATTTGATGTAGTTTCACTAGGATACTACGGTATGTCAGTTTATGTCTATGCCGTAAAGGATGAAAAGGCCAGATTTAATGAAAGCAAGTTTAAGAAATATAAAAGTAGAGGTCAAACTACCAGGAAAGTAATAAATTATACTCCTGCGATTAATTTATTTAAACTTGAAAAGTCTAAGTTTAGGCAACTAGTTCTCCAGCCATTTCTCCAGCGTAATACAAAAGAAAAATTAAGAAGATATACGACATTAGCTGGATTTGGATTGAAGGCGATTGCATATAAAAAAAATGAGGAAAAGCCACTTCACAAAAAAGCAACTCATGTATCTTATTATCGGGCATGGGAAAATGCAGGAGATACGGTCCTGTCTCAATGCGTAAGAAAAGTTTTTAACTCCAGGTTTAACAATGGATGGAATTTAAAAGGTGTTAACAATCCGGTTTCCGGAAAAGTAATTTCAGAGGTCAATAAAAGTAAATATCTATTGATTGGAGGAGGTGGATTATTACTTCCTGATAGTAATAAGAACACCATTTCAGGTTGGCAATGGGCTGTTTCTAAAGATCAACTTAAAGAAATTGAAGTTCCTGTAGTAGTTTATGCAATCGGGTATAACTTTTTCAAAGGACAGAAACCTGGTGATTTGTTCATTGAGAATTTAAATAGATTAATTGATAGGGCAAACTTTTTTAGTTTGAGAAATCACGGAAGCATTCAAAAAGTCAAAGAATTAATAGATCCTTCTTTGGTAAATAAAGTTATTTACCAACCATGCCCTACTACTGTGATCAGCAAGTTTTATAATCTGAATACAAATAAAATCCCCAAATCTGTAGGAGTAAACCTTGCTTTTGATAGGTATGAAAAGAGGTTTGGTGAAAATATATATCAAATACTTGATGAACTTGCAAAGTTTCTGAAAGAAATAGAAAAAGAGGGGTATAAAATTTATTACATAAATCATTTGAAAGGAGACGAAAAATTTGAGCTAGTACTCGAAAAATTTAAAATAAAGTATCAATCTGTTAATTTACAATATACTTTGCCAAAGGAGACAATTGATTTTTATAGTAAATTGGAGATAGTGTTAGGTGCACGTGGTCATGCACAGATGATTCCTTTTGGAGTAGGTACCAGAATAATAAGTCTTGGCACTCATAATAAATTAAAGTATTTTTTGGAGGATATTGATGCTGTTGACTGGTTTGTTGATTTAACTGAAAAACCGGAAAGATTGTCAAATACTTTAACAGAAACCTTTTTTAAAATAAATGAAGAAAAAGCGAATTTGATTGATCAATACATTTCAGTTAAACAGGAAGAACTTTATAGGATTACGCTTGATAATTTGGAAAAAATTAATGACATCTTAGGCTCTTAAATGTGGGAATTCTCATAAAACAATCCATTAGCTCTACAATTTTTATTTATGCAGGGGCTGTCATTGGTTTTGTCAATACTACTATACTTTACCCTAAATTTTTAACGGAATCACAGATAGGGGCTTTAAATTTAATTGTGACCTATGCAATTATTTTAGGGATGGTTGGAGTGGGAGGTTTTACACGTGCCATCACAAAGTTCTTTCCCTATTACAGAAATTCAGGAGAAAAACACAAGGGCTTTCTTTTTCTAATTATTTCAGTAGGCATCCTTGGTTTTCTTTTATTGTCGGCCATTTTCCTTCCTGTACAGAATTGGCTTTCAGAAAGGTATGTTGTGAAATCCCATGATTTTGCCCAATATATTTATCTGATCTTACCATTAACATTTGTCCATATTTTCTGGAATTTATTTGACACCTATAATACAATGCTGTATCGTACCATTTATGGCATCTCTCTGAAAGAATTTTGGTTGCGATTAATTTTTACAATCGGTCTGGTGTTATTGATCCTCAATGTCATCGATTTTGACGGGTATGTTAAAGTATATTTTGTAGGCTTTATCATTGTACTGATTGCATTGATCATGCACCTCATTTACTTTGGTGATTTTAACATTCTCCCAAAATTCAGTGAATATAAAACCACTTATTTAAGGGAGATGGTATCGTGGAGTGCATATGGACTTGTTACAGGGCTAAGTGGATTTGCAGCTCTTAAGATTGATACCATCATGATCAATGATTATTTGGGGGATGCCGCTACTGGGGTTTATGTAACAGTTTTTAATTTTACTACTCTCATTTTAATGCCCAATAGAGGAATGTCACGAATAGCCTCTACTATTATTTCTGATGCGTTTAAGGTAAAAGACTTTCAAAAGGTGGAAGATATGTATAAGAGGAGCTGCTTAACTCAGGCAGTTATCGCACTGCTTATATTTCTAGGATTAGTGGTAAATATTGATAACATCTTTCGGATTCTTCCCCAATCGTATCAAATAGGCTATTGGGTTATTGTAATTATCGGGTTTGCCAATGTTATGCGAATGATTGCCGGAGTAAGCGAAAACATTATTGCGCTATCAAAATATTATCGCTATCAAACATACTTCATACTATTTTACTTATTAACAATTGTTATCACAAACCTGATGCTCATACCCATTTATGGAATTAATGGGGCAGCAATGGCATCAGCATTTTCAATTCTGATCTACTTCTTCATCAGGTATATTTTTTTATACATGAAATTTGGTTATCAGCCTTACACCTTCAAATACCTGGGTATTACCATAATTACCATTTTGGTTTTCTTTGCATTGCGTTTAATACCTTATCTTGGAAATCTGGTTTTAGATATTCTTGTTAGGAGCTTGATCACAACCTGTCTCTTTTTAGTGCCATTGTACTACTTTAAAATTTCTTCAGATATCAACACATTAATCGACAATACCTTACAATTTTTCCAGTCGAAATTCAAAGGTTGATAAACTAATATTTAATATTAATTTTTTTGAAATAGAAAATTAATTCTACCTTTGTACCTCCAAAATTTCAAGTGAGGATTTTTTGGATTGACTTTGTACAATGTGCCTGCAATTTGGTCAGTAAAAGATTGATTTTTCGTAGGTCACAGTGAAATCACAAAAGCAATAATTCTGTAATGCCCGATGGTGTAACTGGCAACACGTCTGATTTTGGTTCAGAAGAGTCTAGGTTCGAGCCCTAGTCGGGCAACTTGTTTAATCCCGAGTAAATTATTCGGGAATTTTTGTTTTATCTCCGATAGGTAAATGTCAAAGGTTAAAATATTTTCTAGCTCAGGATCGCTCTATCTTGCTGAAAAAATAGCGAACGAATATGGTAAACCACTTGGCGCCATGGTCATTCAAAAATTTAGCGATGGAGAGATTGTTCCATTTTTCAAGGAATCGGTCAGGGGTTGTGACGTATTTTTAATAGGATCGATGTTCGGAGAAGCCGATAACATTGTTGAGCTTTTGTTGATGATCGACGCTGCAAAGCGAGCCAGTGCTAAATATGTGACGGTAGTAGTTCCATATTATGGCTATGCCAGACAAGATAGAAAGGATAGGCCAAGAATTGCCATAGCTGCGAAGTTAATGGCCAATTTGCTAACTGCAGCTGGTACAGACAGGTTAATGACTTGTGATTTACATGCCGGACAGATCCAGGGCTTTTTTGACATACCAGTTGATCACCTGTACGGATCGTATATTTTCATACCATACATTCAGAAGTTGGATACAGGTAATTTGCTTTTTGCATCTCCTGATGTAGGTGGTACCAAGAGGGTCAGAGCATATGCATCCCATTTCGGAGCTGAAATGGTTATTTGCGACAAGTACCGTAATCGTCCGAATGAAATTGGCGATATGAGAATAATTGGGACGGTAAAGGATAAAGATGTGATCCTGATCGATGACATAATTGATACCGGTGGTACATTGTCAAAAGCAGCTGATATTATCATGAAAGAAGGGGCAAATTCTGTAAGAGCCATTTGCACGCACCCCATTCTGTCTGGAAAGGCTTACGACAACATTGAAAATTCAGCACTTGAAAAATTAGTCGTTACGGATACCATTCCATTAAAAAGGAAAAGTGATAAAATTGAAGTCATTAGTGTTGCACAAATGTTTGCAACGTGTATTCGCAAGACCCATAAACACGAATCAATAAATTCATTATTTATACAAATTTAATTTTAAAACAATGAGAACAGTAGAGATTATAGGGTATAAAAGAGCAAATCTCGGTAAGTCTTATTCGAAGCAGCTTAGAGCTGAGGGTAATGCACCATGCGTTTTGTACGGAGGAAAAGAGCAATTACATTTTCATGCACCAATGTATTTGTTTAAAGATCTGGTTTACACACCAAATGTAGCTTTTGTCAAGCTTAATATCGAAGGTGAAGAGTATAATGCGATTTTACAGGATATTCAGTATCACCCGGTAAGTGAGGTGATTTTGCATGCAGATTTTCTGCAGCTATTTGATGACAAGCAAATCAAAATGGATATTCCAATAAAATTTCAAGGAACAGCACCTGGTATTATCAAAGGTGGTAGGTTGATGCAGAAACTCAGAAAAATTTCTGTAAAGGCGTTACCCGCCAATATGCCTGAAAGTATCACAGTTGACGTAAGTGGATTGGACCTTGGAAAATCAGTGAAGATTGGAAGCTTACAAAAGGGTGATTATGAGGTTTTAAATGGAGACCTTGTTACTATTGCAACCGTTGCTATCCCAAGAGCTCTGCGAGGTGGTGGTGCTGGCGAAGAAGAGGAAGAAGATCTGGAAGCAGCAGAGGAAGGAGCTTCAGAATCTCAGGAAGGCGAAGGCTCTTCAGAAGAGTAGAAAATATTCTGACTATTTATATGAGAAGGCTGGGTTTAATCCGGCCTTTTTTGTTATTATTGATAATTGCTCACAGTTCACCTTTCTTCATTTTAATAGAACTACATTAGAATCTTCAAATGGAAAAGAAATACCCGGAAGCCAGGGGATTAATATTTGATTTAGATGGAACGCTAGTAGATTCCATGCCTGTACATAAAATAGCCTGGAAAGAAATCACATCTCTCAAAAATTTTGAATTTACGGACGAAATATTTTATAAATATGCAGGAGTTCCGTCAGAAAAAATATTTAGCTTGATCAACGAAGAATTTGGAACAGACTTCATTCCGGATTATCACAGTAAGCTAAAAGAAGATGCATATCAAAAGAAGATGTCTTTGGTGAAACCCATCAGACAAGTTTTGGAGATTGTAGAATACAATTTCCATAAAATCCCAATGGCAATAGGAACCGGAAGTCCAAGGTCTCATACACTGGAAATACTGGCATTGTTGGATTTGGAAAAGTATTTTGATGTGGTCGTAACAAAGGATGATGTTCTAAATGGTAAACCATCACCTGATACATTTTTAATGTGTGCAGATTTAATGAGTGTTCAGCCTAAAGATTGTATCGTATTCGAAGATGGTGACCCCGGCATTGAGGCCGCAGTTACAGCTGGCATGAAAGCGGTAGATGTAAGGATGTACTTATAAAAATTCTGTCACTTACTCGTACCATGAATAAAATATGATTGATTTAATCAACAATCCTGATGGTAATGCTTATCCGCTAGGAGCTACTTGTTATTCGCAAGGAGTGAATTTCAGCATCTTTTCAAAAAACGCAGAACACGTTGAGCTTTGGTTGTTTGATAAGGAGGAAGATGCCAGTCCCAGCAGAATCTATTCTTTGAGTGCCGACAAGCATCGTAGCTTCTATTATTGGCATATTTTTATCGACGGTTTGAAGTCTGGTCAGTTATACGGATATAAAATTTTTGGTCCTTCAATTCCTGAAGAGGGGCTCAGATTTGATGGCGATAAGTTAATTCTTGACCCTTACACAAGAGCAGTTGCCAATTTTGATAATTATGACCGAGAGATGGCCAAAGTGCCGGGTGACAATACTGCCAATGCATTAAAATCGGTCGTCATCAATCCTTTGGAGTTTGATTGGGAAGATGATCAACCTATAAATATTCCCTATTCAGAATCCGTTATTTACGAGCTCCACGTCAAAGGGATGACTGCTCACTCAAATTCCGGAATAAGTGAAGAAATCAAGGGAACTTATCTGGGATTGATTGAGAAGATCCCGTACCTAAAGGAGCTAGGTATCACCAGTGTCGAATTCATGCCGGTTCAGCAGTTTGATCCTCAGGATGCTATGCCAGGTAGGGAAAATTATTGGGGATACAGTCCGATAGCTTTTTTTGCTCCTCATGCAGGCTTTAGCAATCAGAAAGATCCTGTAAAAGTATGTGATGAATTCCGGTCATTGGTCAAAGCTTTTCATAAAGTTGGCATTGAGGTGATCCTAGATGTAGTCTTTAATCATACAGCAGAGGGAAATCACGATGGGCCAATAATTTCCTTTAAAGGGATTGAAAACAAGGCCTATTACATGCTGGAACGGAATCAACTTAAATACAAGAATTATACAGGATGTGGAAACACTCTCAATGCTAATCACAGTATTGTCAGAAGGATGATTGGTGATTGCTTGCGAAATTGGGTAACAGAATACCACATAGATGGGTTTAGGTTTGATTTGGCATCGGTACTGTCAAGAGATGAAAATGGAGAGCCTTTGAAGAATCCACCGGTTTTATGGGAGACTGAATCAGACCCGGTTTTAGCCAAAACTAAAATAATTGCTGAGGCATGGGACGCAGCGGGGCTTTACCAGGTTGGTACATTTATAGGAGATAAATGGGCTGAATGGAATGGTAAATACAGGGACGATGTTCGCAAGTTTGTCAAAGGAGATCCCGGAATGCTTTCAAAATTTGCTTCAAGAATTATGGGGAGTCCGGATATTTACACCTCTCCAAACAGGGAGCCTAATCGAAGCATTCACTTTGTGACCTGTCACGATGGATTTACACTCAATGATCTGGTTTCGTACAATGAAAAACATAATGAAGACAATGGTGAGGAAAATCGTGATGGTGCAAATGACAATTACAGCTGGAATTGCGGGGAGGAAGGTGTTACCGAAAACAATGAAATCGTCAAACTTAGAACACGGCAGATCAAAAATTTTCTAACACTTACTTTTTTATCTCAAGGAACACCCATGATATTAATGGGAGATGAGGTGGCCAGAACACAGAGGGGAAACAACAACGCTTATTGCCAGGATAACGAATTGTCTTGGTTTGATTGGTCCCTTGTTGAAAAAAATAAGGAAATCTTAAAATTTTCCCGGGAAATCATTCACTACACTCAAGGCAAGCAAATTTTTAGAATTGAAAATTTGCTGGCTACTCCGGAAGACATAGACAAACCTCACATCACCTGGCACGGCACGAAACTTAACCGGCCTGATTGGTCTAAAAATTCTCATAGTCTTGCCTTTACATTATATCACCCTGAAGCAGGGGAAATTTTGCACGTAATGGTCAATGCCTTTTGGGAGCCATTAGAATTTGAATTGCCAAAATTACCAAAAGGAAAGAAATTGAAATTGATATGGAATACCTATGAGAATTCAATTTATGAAAAGGAAGGGAAGATCATTACCACTAAAAAGTATAAGGTGAGAGAACGAACAATTGTCCTGTTGGAAGCGATTGATGCTTCATAATTGCTAAACAAATGCCGGTTCTTTAGTGTCTTTCACTTTTTGCTTTCCGGATGATTTACTGATTAAATTTTTATTAAAAGAAATGGTAAGCTTTGTGAATCTCCCAAACGCGCTTTCAATTCCAATGTTACAAACGAGTTTTTCGCTCGCCTTATTGACCAGGTAAAGTCCTAAACCACTTCCTTTTGACATTTCTGAAGCTCGACAAAACATATTGAAAACCTTGTTATGATATTCATCCGGTATTCCAATACCATTATCTTCAAAAATTAAATCAAAAGAATTTCGTGTTTGCACACTCTGGATATTTAAATAGCAATTTGCTCTCTTCTTAAATACCAAAGCATTTTCAATAATATTGGTCAGGATGATGTACAATAATTTTGAATCGCATTTTAGAAGGACATTTTTTAAAATGCTATTTGAAATAACAATATTGTTTTTTTCCTGCGGACGAATGTTCTTGATAATATCATCCACAAAATCGGCAATTGGGATTTCTACTAATTCCAATTCAGACTTGTTAATGAAATGGATATCCGTAAGCTTTGTCAAAACCCTGTTCAGGTTTGTAGCTCCTAATTCAATTTTGTCGATGTAATTACTGGTATTTTCCGGTATTTCATCCAATCTGGCAATTTGCGTCAATCCCAACAAACTGGCAATTGGCCCTTTCAAATCGTGTGAAGCCCGATAAATGAAGAGGTCAAGCTCATTATTGGCGATTTTGAGATTTTCATACGCTCTCCGAAGTTTTTCAGTCCGCTCAAGTACGATGTTTTCCAGATTCGTGTTGATTTGTTTAAGCTCTTTGTTGGTGAAATCAATTTGTTGCTTTGCACTAGATAGCTCCTTGTTGTTTTTGATGAGCAGATTTTTTTGATTTTCTATTTCATTTTTTTGCCAGAGAATTTCGGAATGGGCCTTTTCTACTCTTTCCTTTTCTTCGTATAGCTGCCTTGTTCTGGCCTTGACAATTTTTCTTAACAGAGTTTTTGTCTTTTGCAGGTTTCTGATACGGATCAATACGAAAATATAACCGCTTGCTAAGGCAGAAACTATGACAATGAGATAAAACCACCAGGTCCGGTAAAAAGGAGGGTTAATCTTGATCACAATTGAAGTCCCGTCCTCATTCCAAATATTGTCGTTGTTTGAAGCTTTTACTCTGAAAACATATTCTCCGGGAGGCAGGTTAGTATAGCTTGCGAATCTTCTCGTCCCAACGTAATTCCATTTTTTTTCAAAGTTTTCAAGAATATACGCGTACTCATTTTTTTCTGAATTGGTATAATTCAGCGCAACGAATTCAAATTGGATTGCCTTATCTTTATAGCTTAATTCTAGCTGCTTCTGTTCAGAAACATGAATCTGCAGGGGAGAATTGGGAGCTCCAATTTCGGCGCTTTCTCCAAATATTTTAAAGTCGGTTAATATAACATCGGGTTGGTAGGTGTTGTCCTTGATTTTTCTGGGATAAAATGAATTAAAACCGTTGATGCCGCCAAAAAGCATTTCGCCTGAATTGGTTTTAAAATAAGCTCCGGGATTAAATTCATTTCCCTGCAAACCATCAAGCTTGTCGTAATTTTTAGCTACCTCATTTTCTATATCAAATTTGGAAATCCCTCTGTTGGTACTTAGCCATAGATTTCCCTTATTATCGTCAAGAACCCCATAGATAAAATTTGAGGGCAGGTTGTTGTGAACAGTGTAGTGTTTAAATGTTTCGCTTTCTACGTCCAAAAGGTTTAGCCCATCATTTGTTCCGATCCATAATTTATTATTCTCATCCCTGTAAAGACAATATACAGTGTTGCTACTGATACCACCCCTATTTTCCTGAATAGTAAATCTCTTAAAAGTCCCAGATGTTTTATCGAATTTATTCAATCCGCCTCCAAAAGTTCCAATCCACAGGTTGCCGTCCAGATCTTCTGCGATAGATGTTATTACATTACTGCTGATACTTAATGTATCGTTTTCATTGTGCTTGAAACTGACAAACTTCTCTCCGTTAAATTTATTCAATCCTCCTCCTTCGGTTCCGATCCAAAGTAAACCATCTGATGACTCAAAAATGACTTTCACAATGTCATTACTTAGGCTGTTTGTGTCTTCAGGATTGGATAAATACCAGGTGATTTTCTCTGTTTTCAGATCAAGTTTATTTAAACCTCCACCACCGGTCCCTATCCAAAGGTTTTTGTTATCATCCCGATGTACAGATAGAATTCTGTTATTTGTGAGGTATTTATCCTTGTCTTTAAATCTTTTGGACTTCCTGTTATTCTTTCGAAGGATTTTTTTGTGTTCCTCTATGCTGATTCCTGCTAAAATAATATCATTATCCTTATAGATAGTAAATTCGCCTGTATGGGGGTCGTATTTGTTCAGGCCTGCATCAAAGGTTCCAACCCAGGTAATTCCGTTTTCTTCTTTAAAGATAGAACGCACATTATTACTGCTCCAGGTATTCTCTGCACCCTGTTTCCTGACATGTAATTTAAACCGATCTCCTTGCCGGTCAATTTTATTAATCCCTGCATTTGTGCCAATCCATAAAATTTCACTTCTGTCATCAAAAATAGCAGTGATTTTATTGCTTAATAAACCTTCTTGCTTATTAGGGTCAATTTGATAATTTTTGAAATAACCTAATTCTTTGTTAAGGCTGGTCAAGCCCCCATTATTGGTGCCGATCCAAATTAAACCTGAAGCCCCTTGATAAATGGAAAGTACAGATTCGCCGCCAATTGAATTGATGTTTCCATCATATTGATACTGTATGATTTCATCTCTTGAACCCAGACTTCTTTTGTTGTTTTGTTCATTAAATTGATTCAGTCCTTTGTCAGTCCCTACCCAAAGGACACCATCATTGTCCTGATATATTGTATTGACTTTATTATCCGAAATCTGATGATCGTTTTCATCATTTGCCAAATATCGGACAAACTTTTCATTGGCAGGATTCAGCATGTTGACTCCCTGGTCTTTAGTGCCTACCCAAACAAAACCATATTTATCCAGGCATAAAGAACTTATACTGTTAGAGCTTATACTGTAAGGATTCTTAGCTTGATATTGAAAATGTTCGAACTCTTTATTTACCGGGTCAAATTTATTTAAGCCTCCTCCATCTGTTCCAATCCAGTAATTTCCAAGTGTGTCTTCAACGATAGCAGTGATGACATTGCTGGATATGCTATTTGAGTTATTTTTTTCAGACCTGTAAATTGTGAATTTATTTGACCTTCTGTTATAAATGTTCAGACCGTTTTGGGTACCGATCCACAGTAGTCCGTCTTCATCTTCAAAGATGGTATTTATTACATTGTTAGAAATTGATAAAGAGTCATTTAAATCGTGCAGAAAAACTTTGAATTCACTCCCGTCATACCTGTTTAGCCCGCCGTTTGTCCCTATCCATAGGAAGCCAATCCGGTCTTGTGCAAAGCAATTGATGTTGCTTTGGGAAAGGCCATCATCAAGTGTAATTCTATCAAATTTCTGTGCCTGGACACTAAAAACGGCCGCAAAAACGATAAAAATAGTATAAAAAAAAGACTTTTCGACTAGCACTTTGGTAGAGTAAAAAGTTACTTTAGATATTGTTATTGTACAATAAAACAGTAATTCAAACAAACAGTAATTTTACTTGAAAAACTAATATTTTATAGTCATTTTTCCTGTATGTAACGCACTTGTAATGTTTTATTGCAAAAGCGTGAAAATATTTTTCACTTGTAAAAATCCAAAAATGAATGTTTCCGGAATGTTGCCATCAGATACATTGACTAACAAAGTGATTTTAGTGACCGGAGGGGGAAGTGGGCTGGGTTTTTCCATGTCCAAATACTTTTTGGAGCTAGGTGGGAAAGTAATTATTACAGGCCGGAATCAGACCAAACTGGATAAGGCAGTGACCGTTCTTTCCGAGGTGAACAATAAGAATATTTATTCTTTTTCCGGAGATGTTCGGGAATTTGCCAGCGCTGAGGAAGTTCTTAAAAAGGGTATTAAAAAGTTTGGAAAAATAGATGTATTGGTTAACAACGCAGCTGGAAATTTTGTCAGCCCGACAGAAAGGTTGTCACACAGGGCTTTTGATGCAATAATTGATATTGTCCTAAAGGGATCAGTAAATCATACCCTGGCACTAGGTAAATATTGGATTGAACAGAAAATGCCTGGAATTATTTTGAATATTGTTACTACCTATTCCTGGACAGGATCTGGCTATGTTGTTCCATCAGCCTGTGCAAAAGCAGGTGTATTGGCTATGACCAGATCGCTGGCAGTTGAATGGGCTAAATACGATATTAGATCGAATGCAATTGCTCCTGGTCCATTTCCCACCGAGGGCGCATGGAGTAGATTGCTGCCAGGAGATTTGAAAGAGAAATTTGATATGACAAAAAAAATACCACTGCGTAGGGTAGGTGAGCATCAGGAATTGGCCAATCTAGCTGCTTACCTTATTTCGGATTTCTCAGGGTTTATCAATGGAGAAGTAGTCACCATCGATGGAGGTGAATGGTTGCAGGGAGCTGGTGAGTTCAACATGTTTGAACAGGTCCCAAAAGAACTTTGGGACCAATTTGAAGCTTTTCGAAAATCCGGAAAGACTAATTAGCTCTTTTTCTCTCGTGTTCTTTTAAATGGATTTTTCTTAGTCTAATAGATTTTGGAGTGGCTTCTAAATATTCATCCTTATGAATATATTCCAAAGCTTCTTCCAATGAAAATCTTCTTTTAGGTGCAATTTTAGCATTGTCATCGGAACCAGCTGCACGCATATTAGTAAGCTTTTTTCCTTTCTGAACATTAATCACCAAATCCACAGATCTGATATGTTCACCAATCACCTGGCCTTCATAAACATCTTCTCCCGGATCAATAAAAAATGTTCCTCTGTCCTGTAGCTTATCAATGGCATAAGCTGTTCCAAGTCCTGTTTCCATAGATATAAGTGATCCATTATTTCTAACTGTAATATCACCTTTAAATGGCTGGTATTCCAGAAACCGATGATTAATTACGGCCTCTCCGGCTGATAAGGTCAATAGGTTGTTCCTCAAGCCCATGATCCCCCGGGCAGGAATTTCAAATTCCAGGTGTTGAACATCACCTTTTGGTTCAATAATTTTTAAATCCCCTTTTCGTTTTGTTACCGCCTCAATAATTTTCCCACTGCTTTCCTGAGGAACATCTACTACCAGCAATTCAATAGGTTCATGTTTCTGGCCATCTACGTTTTTATAGATCACTTGCGGCTGACCTACCTGCAATTCATACCCTTCTCTTCTCATTGTTTCTATCAAAACGGATAAGTGTAAAATTCCTCGACCATAAACAAGGAATTTATCTTCTGAATCTGTTTCCTCTACCTTAAGGGCAAGATTCTTTTCTGTTTCTTTGTAAAGTCGGTCCCTTAAGTGTCTTGAGGTGACAAATTTTCCTTCCTTTCCAAAAAATGGAGAATTATTAATCGTGAATAGCATATTGATGGTAGGCTCATCAATAGAAATTCTAGGCATGGGCTCAGGATTATCAAAATCAGTAATTGTGTCTCCTAGCTCAAAATCATCAATACCAACTAATGCGCAGATATCACCGCAAAATACTTCCGGGACCTTTATTCTTCCCAATCCTTCGAAGATATGTATTTCTTTCAGCCTGACTTTTTCCTTTCGGTTGTCCTTCTTGATGATTGCCAACTGTTGTCCTTCTTTCAGGCTACCTTTAAATACTCTTCCTATAGCAATCCTACCAACAAAAGAAGAATAATCGAGTGAGGTTATTTGAAATTGAGGAATCCCGTCTACAAATGGAGCAGGAGGGATGTTTTCAAGAAGGCAATCAAGCAACGGAGTTATGTCCTCTGTTCTTTCCTTCCAATCGTAACTGAACCAGTTTTCCTTGGCTGACCCATAAACAGTTACAAAATCCAGTTGTTCTTCTGTGGCATCAAGGTGGAACATTAAGTCAAAAACCTGCTCATGGACCTCATCCGGCCTACAGTTGGGTTTGTCAACTTTATTTATTACGACAATTGGTTTGAGACCGAGTCCAATAGCTTTACTTAGTACAAACCTTGTTTGTGGCATTGGGCCTTCGAAGGCATCAACAAGGAGTAACACTCCATCTGCCATTTTAAGCACCCTTTCCACTTCTCCACCAAAATCAGCGTGACCAGGGGTGTCAATAATGTTGATCTTGACGTCTTTGTATGTTACCGATACATTTTTTGAAGTAATGGTTATACCTCTTTCCCTTTCGAGATCGTTGGAATCAAGGATGAGTTCTTGTTTTTCTTTGTGTTCAGATAAAATATTTGTGGAGTAAATGATTTTATCAACAAGGGTTGTTTTGCCATGGTCAACATGGGCGATTATCGCTACATTTCTTATACTTTGCATCGGAGAATTTTTGAAGCCGCAAAGGTACAAAGAAAAAGTAATAAAAAAACCCGGAAATTTCCGGGTTACCGTTTCTTTTCAATAAACTCATTATCGTGATTAACACATAATCTTTTCTATATGATATTTTCTATTATGAGTTAGAAAAGTACAATTTCAAATAAATAATCCTCATAAGTGTTTTGAAAAAGTAATAATTTAAATATTTTTAGATAAATAAATTAAAACTGAACTAGGATTAGTTTTATCCGTTGTTTGAAATTGTTAATCACGAATCGTTCTTCCTGCTCCATCATTATCAGGAAGTGGTTTTGCAGCAGCCGTAACATCAGGAGTTGGAGTTACATCTTCTTCAGCACATGAAACAAAACCAAGAGTTAAAAATCCGAATAAAGCGAGTGTTAATAATTTAGTTTTCATTTTAGTTTATTTTAATAGCCTACAATCTTTTTTAAAAAATTCATTAAAAAATCATAGTCAATTATACGGAAAGGAGCCGAATTATCAAAATTATTATATAAAATATTAGAAAAATACAATATAAACTTTATTCAGTACATTTTACTTGTTTTGTTATATTACTGATAAAAATAATTATAAATTCATGAAATAATACAATTGTATATTATTTAAGTTATAATTACTTATGTAAGGAATTTAAATATTTTTATAATTTTCTGTACTATTTGATTTTTGCTTATGTGGCAGGATATATATAATTATGTAATTAGTTTATTTATATTTATAATTAGTAATGCGGAATTACTTTTTAGGCAATAGAGTGAGAGTATATTTTATATTTTTTTTATCTCTGACAAATTCAAGTTTATTTGTCAATTCTGTTTCCGCTAAGGAGAATAGTACAATTCTGGTTGATAGCCTGACAGATCAGCTTGGTAAGGTTAAAGGTGAGGAAAAGATTGACCTATTGCATCAGCTTGGCTATGAATTTTTTGACATCGACTTAGATAGCTCAATCTATTTTTATCAACTGGGATTGGAGGAGGCTGAGCTAATCCATGATACACTGTCTCAAATTCAAACACTAATTGAATTGGGATATTCGTATAGTAATACCTATAACGCATCAAAATCAAAGGAATATCTGGATAGGGCTACACAACTCTCAAAGAAGGCAAATATCTACTCAGAATTATACAGGTGTTATACAGAGCTAGGGAATTTCTACTATCAATTAAATCTTTACGATAGTGCACTGTTTTATCATCAGGAATCATTGAAGGTTAAAGAAAGACTAGGAAATACATCGAGACTATTTAGCTCTTTAAACAATATTGGACTTATATATTATAAGCTTAAAGATTTCGAAAATGCCATTTTGTATTTTGATAAAGCTTTAGACATAAAATTATCAGATGGAGATTCATCAAGCGTTGTAACAGTTTTTAATAATTTAGGCCTTAGTTATACCTCTGCTATGCAATTTAAGTTGGCTGAAAAGAATCTCCTTTTAGCACTTAAGTTTGTTGATAAAAACGATGAGATTTCTCTTTCCTATATTTATGATGGACTTGGAAACCTCTATATCAGAATGAATAGTCTAAATCTGGCTCGAAAATACTTAATTTTGTCGCTTGAGCTTAGTCAAAAAACCGGCGATGAATATCTTGAAGCCTACAATCATTTTCATCTCGCCAAAATTGAATTCCAGAATCAGAATTATGGAGTTGCAAAAGACCATCTTAAAATGAGCAATAAGTTGGCTACTGAGCTAGAAGATAATCAAATCAATTTATTTGTATACAATTTATATGCTGCCATCTATGATGATCAGCAAATTTATGACAGTGCATTTTATTATCAAAAATTAGCCACTGAAGCAGGCGATCAGATTTTTAATGAAGGATTGGCTAAAAACGTTGCTACTATTCAGTTACTCGTTCAAAAAGAAGAATCCCAGCAGGTGATCGCCCAAAAGGAACAGGATATCAATCAGCGGAAAAAGCTTAACCAGCTTTTAGTGATTGTTCTGATTTTGAGTATTCTACTCATAATAATTGTTACCAGGAACTACATTAATACCAATAAAATCAATAAAAAGCTTAGTGTCAGTAATTATAAAATCGAAAAACAAAAAGAGGTACTGGAAAGCAGGAATAAACAGTTGGCTGAGGCTCAGCATACGATTAAACATCAAAATGACTTATTAAAGAATGTTAATAGCGAGCTCGAAATTGCTGTTAGAGCGCGTACAAAAGAGCTAGCCTATACCAATGTAAAATTAGAGAAGGCTGTTAAAGACCTTGATGATTTTATTTATAAAACTTCACATGACCTCAGAGGACCGATTGCAACGATGCAGGGAATTATCAAAATCGGTCAGATGGAATCTAAGGATAATGATACACTTAAGTACTTTGATACTCTTCAAAATATTTCAGACAGAGCTAATAAGATCTTAATCAAGCTCATAGAGGTTCATGAAATGTATCAACGGCCTGCAAACCTTGAAGTAATTGATATTGAAAAAAGTGTAAAAGCTGGAATGGATCTTGCAGGCAAAGCCGAGCTGGCTAAGGGTATAAAAGTAAATTATTCCCTTAAAAAAAGAGGCACCTGGAACAGCGATCGGGCTTTATTTATTACCATCATTGAGAACATGATCAATAATGCTTACCTTTTTTCGATCAATAAAGAGGCCTTTGTAAACCTTACTGTTCAAAATGGCAGTGAGGATTCATTGAAACTAATATTCGAGGACAACGGGTTTGGCATTATGGATTCGGATATTAATAAAGTTTTTGAAGTTTTTTTTAAAGGTTCTCCAAGAAGGAATGGAACAGGGTTGGAGATATATGCAGCCAGGATAGCGGTAGAAAAATTGAAGGGACGCATCGAGTTAAAAAGACCTAAGGATAACACTACATTCGAAATTACGCTACCTACCATATAAGTTTTTCCTTCATATTTCTTCTACCTTTCCAGATCTTTCTATCTTTGCGGAAATTTCTTGAAAATGCCTGAAAAAACCTTCAAAAGACATACGATTACCTCAGCGCTACCCTATGCGAATGGTCCCATCCATATTGGTCATTTGGCGGGTGTATATGTTCCTGCAGATATCTATGTACGCTATTTGAGATCAAAAAAAGAAGATGTTGCATTTATTTGTGGTTCTGATGAGCATGGGGTTCCTATTACAATAAGAGCAAAAAAAGAGAACGTTACACCCCAGGAAATTGCTGATAAATACAATCAAATGATTAAGGAATCATTTGAGAAGTTTGGGATTAGCTTTGACATCTATTCCAGAACAACAAGCAAGACACACTATAAAACTGCGTCAGATTTTTTCACAAAATTGTATAACAATAAAGTATTCAGGGAAATTCTTTCCGAGCAATACTACGACGAAGAAGCCCGGACATTCCTCGCAGATCGATACATCAAAGGAACTTGTCCCAAATGTGGATATCAAGAGGCATATGGCGATCAATGCGAAAACTGTGGATCTACTTTGAGTCCCTCAGAATTGATCAATCCAAATTCGATGTTAAGTGGTAGCAAGCCTGTGCTAAAAGAAACCAAGCATTGGTATTTGCCTTTAGACGAATACGAAGACTGGTTGAGAAAATGGATCCTGGAGGATCATAAAGAATGGAAATCAAATGTTTATGGGCAATGCAGGTCCTGGATCGACCAGGGGTTGCAACCGCGGGCAGTCACTCGCGATTTGGATTGGGGCGTGCCTGTCCCGCTGGAAGAAGCCGAGGGGAAGGTTTTATATGTTTGGTTTGATGCACCAATCGGTTACATATCTGCAACCATTGATTGGGCAAATGAGAATGGAAAGGATTGGAAAGACTATTGGCAATCGGAAGATACAAGGTTGGTCCATTTTATTGGCAAAGACAATATTGTTTTTCATTGTATCATCTTTCCCACCATGCTCAAAACACATGGAGAATTTATCGTTCCCGATAATGTTCCTGCCAATGAGTTTTTAAACCTGGAAGGAAATAAGATCTCAACATCGAGAAACTGGGCGGTATGGCTTCATGAGTTTCTGGATGAGATGCCAGGCAAGGAGGATGTGTTGCGCTATACCCTTACCTCCAATGCGCCAGAGACAAAAGACAATGATTTTACCTGGAAAGATTTTCAAGCTAAAAATAATAATGAACTGGTAGCTATTCTTGGAAATTTCATCAACAGGGCCGTTGTTTTAACTCACAAGTATTTTGACGGGAAGATACCAGAAAGAGGTGATTTGCTCGAAATAGATGAAAAACTTATAGCCCAATTAAAAGAGACACCTGTTAATGTAAGCAATTCGCTGGACAAGTTTAAGTTTAGGGAGGCCTTGTCACATTTTATTGATTTAGCAAGAACAGGGAATAAATACCTCGCGGATAATGAGCCCTGGAAACTAATTAAAACGGATGAAAAGCGTGTTGGTACTATTTTAAACCTTTCACTTCAGGTGGCGGCCAACTTATCTTCCTTGTCTGAGATTTTTCTTCCATTCACGGCAAAAAAGATCTCACATATTTTAAATTTTAATAATGCTACTTGGTCATCGATTGGTGATCATGAATTATTGTCTGAAAGTCATAAAATTGAACAACCGGAATTACTGTTTGCAAAAATTGAGGACGATGTCATAGAAGCACAGGTTCAAAAGCTTCTTGATACCAGAAAGTTAAACGAAAAAGACACCAAAAAAGAATCAATAAATATGTCACCAGCAAAAGAGTTATGTACATTCGATGAATTTATGAAAATGGATATGAGAATAGTTGAGATTCTTGAAGCAGAAAAGGTGGAAAAATCGAATAAATTATTGAAGCTTAAAGTTGATACCGGACTAGACCAAAGAACCGTAGTAAGCGGTATTGCAAAATATTTCTCACCTGAAGAAGTGGTTGGAAAAAAAGTGACTATGCTTGTTAACCTGGCTCCAAGGAAAATCATGGGGATTGAATCACAAGGCATGATATTGCTTGCAGAAGACCCCGATGGTAAGCTCGTATTTATCACTCCGGAAGAAAGCCTCACCAATGGAAGCACCATTAGTTAGAATGGATCTATTACAATATTTTTTAAATTGAGGGGTTTTTAGTTAAAACAGTTTGTGTGTTATGAATAAATATTTTGTATTTATACTCTTTTTTCTAATGATTTTTTTTGTTGGAGAAGCCTTTTCTCAGAACTCAAAAGAAAGCAAGGAAAGACCAGTGTTTACTTTCGAATATGATGAAGGAGCTACCTATGGTAGTGCCGAGAAGAAATCTAAGAAATCCCGGAAAAAGTCAAAAGCTAAGTACAACAATCTCGATTTTGAGAAGAAAATAGATGAGTACCATGAGTTAATGGAGGCCAATGCTAAAAAGTATAAAAAAATGCATAAGCAAATGGAAAAGCCACAATATTCAGATCCTGCCTATTTTGGTCACAAAAAGAAACCAAAAAAGAGAAAGCCAGGAAAGAGAAAACTCTGCAAGGAATGCAATATCGTGCATTAACCCTCAAAATATTTATGGATAATTTTTTTCTTAATTTTTGATTCTTTTAATATATTGTCCGACACGAAACATGCACAGGTAATTCATTGAGCTGACACGCTAAGCCACCGAACAAACCAATATTTCTTAATCTTTGGTAGGCTATGTATAACATTAATCAATTTATAGAACACACTCTTTTAAAACCTGATATCTCGGAAAAAGATATTTCCAGATTAATTGATGAGGCTTTTGAGCACAATTTTTTGGGTGTTTGTGTACCACCATTTTGGGTAAAAAAAGCAGCTGCAGAGATATCTAAATCCCCACTTCAACTTGTTACCGTTATTGGGTTCCCTTTTGGTTATAATTTAACTGAAACCAAGCTGGACGAGATAAAGAGATGCATTGATTTTGGAGCAAATGAGTTAGACATTGTTATGAATGTCTCATCCTTCAAATCAAATCTCCCATGGACTAAAATTGAGTTGGCAAAATGTGCTAATCTCGTTCATCAAAATGGATGTTTGATGAAAGTTATCATTGAAACAGCATTTTTAACGGAAAATGAAATCGTGGAAGCATGCAAAATTTGTGTGGATGCTGGAACTGATTTTGTAAAAACCTCAACCGGATATGCACCTTACGGAGCTACTGTAAAAGACGTCAAGCTCATTCGCAAATGCCTTCCTAACAATGTAGGTGTGAAAGCAAGCGGAGGTATTCGCGATGTCGATACGGTTTTAAAGATGATTGAAAGCGGAGCAGACAGGATTGGCATGTCCTCAAGTGTGGAAATTATGAAGCGGATTCAGGAGATAAACCTGGGTTATGAAGGCTAAAGTCATTAAGGTTTTTGGTCTTGTTCAGGGTGTCGGTTATCGTGCATTCATATCAAGGGTGGCGGAATCACTTAAAATCAATGGATTTGTAAGAAACAGACAAGACGGTTCGGTGTACATCGAAGCAGAGGGTGATGACGATGAGATTGAGCAATTTTTAATAAAATGCAATAAAGGTCCGGCCTGGTC
Organism: uncultured Cytophagales bacterium; assembly: GCA_913057175.1. Taxonomy (GTDB): domain Bacteria; phylum Bacteroidota; class Bacteroidia; order Cytophagales; family Cyclobacteriaceae; genus CAJXNP01. The sequence goes on along the minus strand of CAJXNP010000011.1, from coordinate 110,935 downwards.
AAAAGTTATAAGGGTTGAAGAAGAGAATACCGAAATGAAAGGTTATTCAGGGTTTCAGATTACCCGATAGTTATTCATCAGGGTATGGAATAAACAAAAAATTGGTAAACTCTTCATCTACAACAAATAGACAACAAAACTCGTCGGGATCTTTGTAGATTCGTTTAAACTCCTCAAGTTTTTCATTTTTCATTAGCTTGCGCTGAATAAATTCATCTACATAAGAAGCGTGGTAATTCCAATCCAGATCGAGGTCTGTTTTACTTATCAACAACTGCCCAATTGATATTTCCGATTTTGAAATAGGAAATATGGGAAAATCAGAAAATCCCCTTGTCCGGATCTGATAGGAAGCTTCTTTTAAATTGTCCGCGACTTTTACAAAATCCTTAGAGATTGTACCAAGGTATTTTCCATTCAATTCAGGATCATTCTCAAAAATACTCATGCTTACATACGATTTAACAACACAATATTCTCAATATGATGGGTGTGAGGAAACATATCCAAAGGTTGCACTTTTTCAATTTTATACCGGTCACACATCAATGCCAGGTCTCTGGCCTGGGTAGCAGGATTACAACTTACGTAAACGATTTTTTTGGGTAATACCTGCAAAATTACCTTGATTAGGTCCTCGTGCATCCCTGCTCTTGGAGGATCAACCACTAATACATCCGGGGCACCATATTCATGAAACAATGCCTCATTAAACATTTCCTTTGCATCCCCGGCCAGGAAAGTCGCATTATTAATTTGATTGACAGCAGCATTTTCCTGTGCGTCTTCTATTGCCTGGGGTACATTATCAATGCCGATTACATTAACAGCGACATCAGCCAGGTACAAGGCAATGGTTCCGGTTCCGGTATAAAGGTCGTAGACTACCTCTTTGCCTGTCAGACCTGCAAATTCCCTGGTTTTGTCATATAATTTTTGGGCTTGGTGAAAATTGGTTTGAAAAAAGGATTTAGGACTTATTTTAAATCTTAAGTCTCCCATTTTTTCAAAAATGCATTCATTTCCTGAATAATTGATCACATCAAGGTCAAAAAAGGTTTCGTTCTTTTTTTGATTGATCACATAATTTAATGAGGTGATTTCCGGAAAATTTGTTCGTATGGCATGCATTAGATAAGCAATATTTTCAGGTTCATTTTCGCCAAACTGTACAACGGCCATCCATTCATCCACGGTAGTATTTCGGATGATCAGGTTTCTTAACAAGCCTTTGAACTCACGAATGTTGTAAAAAGACAAGTTGTTTTCAAGGGCAAATTTCCGAATGAAATTACGGATCTGATTTGATGGATCAGGTTGTAAATGACAATGATTGATATCGACAATTTTATCATACTGCTGTGGAATGTGAAAACCAACTCCGCGGCGATCAATTTTTCGATCGGATCTCACCTCTTCAAATGTCAACCATCTATAGTCTGAAAATGTAAATTCAAGTTTGTTTCGGTAAAATCTTGTGAAGTCACTTTGAATAATAGGATTGATTGTAGGAAAAGTCAATTTTCCAATCCTTGTTAGATTATCTTCCACCTGTTGCTGCTTGTATTTTAATTGGTATTGATAATCCAAATGTTGCCATTTACATCCCCCACATATTCCATAGTGCTCACAAAAAGGCTCAACCCTTTCATTTGAATATTTTACTATAGAGATGGGTTTTGCTTCAAAATACTGACTTTTCTTTTTGGTAATTTGCAAGTCTGCGATATCTCCGGGCACAAGGCCTTTTACGAAGATAACCATGCCATCGTGTCGTGCGATGCATTTCCCTTCTGCTGCGTAGGTTACAATTTCTACATTTCTAAGTATTACTTTTTTACCTGCCATAGAAAAACGGCAAAGTTAAGGAATATGACTTGGCAAAGGATTAATTTTTTCTATTTTTAGACCTATTTTGGAAATCTTATGACGAGATTATTACTGACCTTCCTGGTAATTTTTTTTATAGGTATTTCATCTTTTGCCACACACATTGTTGGAGGAGAATTTGAGATCGTTCACATTGAAGACAACACCTATTTATTCAGGCAAATTCAATATTTTGATGACATTTATGGTAATCCTCAAGCACAGGATGATTCAGTAAGTGCCTCTATTTTTCGAAAAAGCGACGACATCTATGTGAGGAATGTGACGATGTACCTGACAGAGGATGAAATCATTCCTTATTCAAACCCAAGTTGTACAAATAATATAATCATTACCAAGCGATTAGTCTATGAAAGAGTGGTAGAACTTTCACCAGGCGATTTTGATGATCCGGAAGGTTATTATATGGTATGGGAAAGATGCTGTCGCAATCATAACATTACCAATGTTATGTCTCCTGATATTACGGGACAGACATTCTATATTGAATTCTCACCTTTAATGAAGAATGGAGAGAGGTTTATCAATTCCACACCAACCTTGTTTCCACCTCTCAGGGATTATGCTTGTATCAATCAGTTCTATTATGCTGATTTTAAAGGGTTTGATCAGGATGGAGATTCATTGACTTATAGTCTTGTAACACCATTGAATAGCTCAGAGGCAGGAATAAATCCCAATCCATTACCTGTTCCGAAGCCTAAGCCTCATCCTCTGATCAACTGGAATGAAGGGTATGATAGCATCTTACAGGTACCTGGTCCGGAACCGCTTAATATCACAAAAGATGGTCTATTGAGAGTAACTCCTGCCGAAGAAGGACTATATGTTTTTTCTGTTAAGTGTGAAGAGTTTAGAGATGGTGAGAAAATCGGAGAGGTTATAAGGGATTTTCAACTTTTTGTCGTGGACTGCCCACCTCCGGGGAATAAGCCTCAAATCCTGGCCAAAGCCCCGGGATCTAATCAGTTTCTTCCGGACATAGACAATGTTACAATCAATTATGGCGAGGATACTTGTTTTGAAATAATAGTTAATGATGGTGATAGCAGTGAATTTATTAGGGTAAGAGCTGTCGCCGTTAATTTTTCAGACTCGCTTAATAATAGTTTATCCATAAATTCCGGTTTCATCACAAACCCAGATGACACATTAAAATTTGAGTTTTGTCTGCCTCAATGTATCAACGAGGGTTCTTATGATCCGGCAATTGTAGATCTGTTGGTTTATGATAATCGATGCCCTCAATCACTGATCGATACATTAAGAATATCTGCCACCGTAAATCAACCTGATAATGCTATCCCACAATTTACCCAACCTGGCCAGAAGGTCCAGACTCTCACATTAAGTGAGGACGGAAACTATTTATTTCCAATTACTGCGGTCGATTCAGACGGAGATTCTATGTCCATGCAAATTGTTCCGCTGGATTTTGAACCGGAGGAATTTGGTCTGGAATTACTGGAGATCAATTCTCAACCCGGTCAAATGGATTATCAATTGAGTTGGGATACAAGTTGTGAATTGTATTCATTTATCGACAAAACGCATTTTGAATTTATGGTCATTGCGGAGGATTATGATGAATGCCTGAAAAACAGCGCCGATACACTTTATTATTCAGTGGATATTGAGTTGCCTCCAAACAATGTGCCTGAGTTATTTCTAAATGGATCGACTAACGACACGACCTTCGCGATTAAAATTGAAGAACTAAAGAGTTTCATTGTCCAGGCAATCGATGCAAATGTCGATGATAGTTTGATTGTCTATGCTGTGGGGAATGGGTTTGATTTGGAGGACATTGGTATTCAATTTGAAAATTTAGTAGGCAAGGGTGAGGTGCAGGGTAACTTTAACTTGCAGATCCCATGTGGAACAGTAAATATCAACACAGTTGATAGCCTGGAAATATGGTTGATAGTGGAGGACTTTGATAAATGTAAGCAACCCAACGCTGATACAATTTCCATGAAATTTAAATTGCTTCCTCCTGATAATAATCCACCAATAATCAGGGTAAATAATTTGACTAGCCCAGACTCAATTTATTTTGAGGTTGGTCAAAATATCTCATTGCCTGTTACAAGTACAGATCCTGATGGAGATATGGTCAGCCTGGAGCTTATTGATTATTCAAATTTTAATGAAATTTATGGTATTCAGTTTAACACAACTTCCCAGGGTTCTACGTCTTTTGCAAATTTTACCTGGTCCGCTACATGTGATCTATTGACAGAAGGATATCAGGCGGGAATATACCCATTCACTATTCGATCTGAGGATAATAAATGTTTCGTCCCGGATAGTTCAGTTTTGGATTTTACGATTGTTATCCAGGATAAATTTGTGAATTATGATTTCCTTCCTCCCAATGCTTTTACTCCCAATACTGAGGATAATATCAACGAAGTTTTTTACATCCCGGATCTTCCAATTGACAATTGCGAGAATACCTTTGAAGAAATTATTATTTACAATCGCTGGGGTCAGAAAGTGTTTGAATCTTCGCAAAGAGAATTTCGCTGGGATGGTGACAATAAAAGCAATGGTGTCTACTACTACACGTTGATTTATTCCAACAAAACTTTCAAAGGAATAATAAATCTTATCAAATAATTTAACATTTTTTAATAAATCTCGTATTTCCTTGAAACATAATACAGGAAATTGTGTTTATTTTGCATATCAACTAATGATCACAGCTAATGAAATCCACAATGCTTTTTACTAGTTGATAAAATATTTCAGGAAAAAAGAAACCATTTTTATCGCAAACGTGTCATTATTGAAAAAGAATACTAAAATGAAGGTCAAACAATTTGCTACGTATCCAATTGCATATATTAATAATTTATCAGACAAAGGCAACGATCGAATATTCGACGATAAATCCCGGGACAGTTATTTCAAATCATTGGAAGTTGCACACAAAAATCTCAATCAGTCAATAAAAAAATGATTAGATTTTAACCCTGGGTCATTTTGAAACCCTATTTCCAGGTTTAAATTGCCATTTATTTTCTGGATAGGATTTTTCTCACTTTCCTCTGTTGAATCTTCTTCTTTATATAGTTTTTATTTTTCCTCATATAATACGGTATAGGACGTGAAGATGCTCCTTCGGCCTTTATCACTATTTTTCTAAGTAAATCAAAGTAGAGTGCTATAACCAAAAATAAAGTCATAGACCATATCACCAATAGGTTGAAATAGAAAGTGTCCATGTAAAACCCACCAAAATATTTTGTGGGAGCATAAAAATGTGTTCTGAAATTAAACCTGTTAGTGGGCCTTTCTGGATCAAAATAGATCGGGTAGATTTTTCGCACCAACTCATTGTTGACTTGAATGATCCTCGTTTTTTCATTTAGAGATTTCACCAGTTGATTGATGTTTTCATTTTTGTACCGATCTCTGAATTTCAGTAATTGGGCTTGCAATATTTCATTTTTATTGAAGTTATTTAAAATGTCATTCCTTTCATCGATAAAATTGTTCTTTCTATTGACATACAACTGCTGAAGCGTATTAAGGAATTTTTTTGTAGATGTGTAAATAGTTGAATCAAAACTGTTTACGGTTAGCTTATCGAGTTCATTAAATTTATCTCTTCCTGTAAATTCAAGCTCCTTATCAATCTCATATCTCAATAATTCAAAATTGCTTTCTTTCTCATCAATTGTCGTTTCAGTTAAATTTGCTTTGTCCAATTGCAGAAGCAACTCCGGAATGTAATAGGTCGATTTATAATCGGCATTAGCTATTTTCTTGTCTATATCATAAAATAGTTTTTCATACCTGTTAGATTTAAATTGTTTGACCATTGCTGCTTCGTATGCCCACCTGGACGCCATGATTTCCCCGTATATTGGCACCTTATCCTGTGAACTCAGATCTGGGTTTAGCTTTTCAAAGGAAAACACCACTCCACTGAATATTAACTGTGGAATGAGAATAATTGGAATCAAAATATAGATTGTAATTGCCGAATTGAAAGCAGATGAAATATTGAGACCTATGGCATTGCTCATGCAGGAGCATGTGAATAGGATCATCCAATAGTGGATGTACATTCCTTTAAACTCCAGGATGATATTCCCAACAAGAATAAAAGAAAAGGTTTGAATTGCTGATATCCCAAAAAGGATAAACAGTTTTGACGCCAGATAACTTCCCCTGCTCAGATTTAAGAAAGATTCTCTCTCTAGAACTTTTCTATCTTTTATAATTTCTTCAGCACTTACAGTTAGTCCCATAAAAAGAGCGACAATGATACTCATGAAAAAGTAAGCCGGGATATTGGGATTATCGTAGAAGCTATAAGCGCTATCCGGACTATGTTTTTCATAATACCTTATAAAATAGGATAATATAAAAGCTAAAATGGGCGCTTCAAGCAGGTTGATATAGAGATATTGCCGGTTACTTATTTTTGATAGAAAATCCCTGACTGCAAAAATTTTAAATTGATTCTTTCTGCTTGGTATTTTAAAGTTTTTGGAATCCGGTATTTCATGGTTGATCGTTTTTTGTGAAGGCTTGAATTTTTTCAGAAAGTAACGATTCCATTCCGGCGGTGAAATTTTTCTTCTTTCAGTGAATCTTCCATATTCATCGACCACCCTGGTTTCAATGATATTAAAAATTTGTTCGACCTTCACATTTCCGCATGTGATGCATATGCCCTGGTCGCGGTTGACCATATTGATAATCTCTTTGAAATAGCCTAATGCCTCAGTTGGAATACCATAGTAAATCTGGTAGCCGCCCACATCTAAAATCACAAGACTATCAAACATCTTGAAAATATCTGATGAAGGCTGGTGAATAATGGCAAACACCATTTTTCCTTTTAAGGATAATTCTTTCAACAGGTCCATGATGTTTTCAGAATCTCTTGAGGATAAACCTGAAGTCGGCTCGTCGAGAAAAAGGATATCCGGTTCCCGTATCAACTCAAGAGCTATGTTCAGACGCTTTCTCTGGCCACCGCTGATGGTTTTGTTGAGAGGGTTTCCAACCTGAAGATCTCGGATATCATAAAGCCCAAGGTTGAGAAGAGTTTTATTGACGATCTCGTTTATTTCAATATCATTGTAATCTGCGTAACTCAAAAGAGCGGCATAATACAAATTCTGATAGACGGTTAGTTCCTCCATCAACATGTCATCCTGAGGTACATAACCGATAATTCCCTCAATGGCTTCTTTATTCTTGTAAATGTCAATTCCATTGATAGTCACCTGACCAAGAATGGGCTTTCGTTTACCATTTAATACCTCAAAGAGCGTCGATTTCCCAGATCCACTAGCACCCATGACCCCAATTAATTTTCCAGATTCTTCTGAAATATTAATGTTCCTTAAACCAATAACTCCAGTCCCGAATCTCAAAGAAACATTTTCTGCTCGCAAGGTTAATTTTAAGTGAGGTTCTATCACCTGAAAAGCAGCTACCACATCGCTATAAAAAATCGGGTCAATTTTGTCTCCTCTGATGTTACTACCAGGAGGAAAAACATTAACAGACCGGCTTTTTAGAGGGATGCCGTTAACCCGAATTGAGGAAATTCCGACATATTTAATGAGATAAGTTTCTAAATTTGGCAAATAAAGGACAGCCATAAAGCCCGAAAGCTTTGGAGCAGTGAGGTGACGACAATTCACGTTATTTACATATTCACCGTCATCGATGATAAGAATGTTCTCCGAGTTGCATTCCTCAACTTCATTGTTCCAAATAAAATCTTTGATGACTTTTACCTGATTGTAATCTGACTTAATGAGTTGCGTAATGTAAAACAACAGGTTGGCTTGTCTTTCAGAAAGTAATTCATCAGCAAGGATTAGCTCAATTATTTTTATGAGCATGACAATCTTCTGATAACCCGTAAGTTCCATGTTAATGTGCTTACAGATCAGTACAATGTTTGCCCATTCCTCTACGAAATCTTCCGTGGTAGGATCCATCATTCCGGAAGGTGTGCCTCCGTTTTCCTGAAACTCACGACTGACGGAATATTCTTCGAAGATTTGTAGGTAATCTTCTATTTCTTCGGCATCGATATGATCGAGGAGAAACTCTTCAAGTTTGTGTTTTTCTTCCTCTGTAACCCTCTCTTTTGCCACAATAGCAAACAGTCTTGTGATTGCTTTTAATAACTGTTCGTTCATGGCTTATTTTTGAATTGAAGGTACCTCATTAAAAAAGCAAAAATTGAATTTATATAATAGAAAAATAAACCCCAACTTGAATGATTTATTTAATTTTTTATTTCCTTGTTTATGATGGGTAGGACTTAAACTATTAAATATAGTCAAATTATTGCTGGTCTGATGGGATTACAATAACCAGCTGTAAAAGAATTTCATTGTAATGTTGGAAAGAATAGTATTCTTTTAAAATAAAAAAAGCTGACTTAAATGAGCCAGCTTTATAAATATTTAAATGTTGTTGGCTAGCCAATCACCAACTTCTGAAGTTTTATAAGGTTTTTCTTTTGAAATGTCTTCTGTTACGATTCCTTCTTCCAAAGATTTGTCTACTACATTTCTGATGGCATTCGCCTCTTCAATTAAATTAAAGGAAATCTCAAGCATCATGGCCGCAGATAGCACAGTTGCAATTGGGTTCGCGATGTTTTTTCCGGCTGCCTGTGGATAGCTTCCGTGAATAGGTTCAAATACTGAAGTCAATGTTCCTACTGATGCAGATGGTAATAAGCCCAAAGAACCGGTAATGACACTTGCTTCATCGGACAAAATATCTCCAAACATGTTTTCTGTAACAATTACATCAAATCTTTTTGGCCATTGAATAATTTGCATGGCGGCATTGTCAACAAACATGTAGTCTAACTCAATATCGCTAAAGTCTCCTGCCATTCCCTGAACTGTTTCTCTCCAAAGTCTTGAAGTCGCTAATACGTTAGCTTTATCTACAACAGTTAACTTTTTATTCCTTTTGGCAGCATATTCAAATCCTAATTTGACAATTCTCTCAACTTCTTCTTTGGTATACAGGCATGTATCATAAGCTTTTGTGCCGTCCTCACTTCTCCCTCTTGGTTCGCCAAAATAAATGCCTCCTGTCAATTCTCTGACTACAACAAAATCAGCACCTTCTACTAAATCATGTCTCAGAGGTGATTTGTGTAACAAAGATTTGAATGTAGACACTGGTCGAATATTGGCATACAAGCCTAATTTTTTTCTCATAGCCAAAAGGCCCTGCTCTGGGCGCACTTTTGCCTTGGGATCATTGTCATATTTAGGATCTCCAATTGCTCCAAAAAGGACGGCGTCAGCTTTCACACATAACTCATGGGTTTCATCCGGATAGGGGTTTCCCACCTGATCAATGGCACTGGCTCCGGTAATACCAAATTGAAAATCAAACTCATGACCGAATTTTGTTCCAATGGCGTTTAAAACTTTAATAGCCTGATCGATAATTTCAGGTCCGATACCATCTCCTGGAAGGGTTGCAATGTTGTATTTCATCTTTAAAAAGTCTAATGATATTATTTATTTGATTATAATCTAATGAACAGATAGTATGCGGCAGTAGTCAGCAGCAGTAGGCAGTCATAGTTCAAAATTTTGGGATGAATTTTTCAGGGTTGTTACCCATGCTACCCAACATTTTACCGACTTCTGAGTACTTACTATATAATTTATGGTATACTTCTTCATTGATGTATTCACAGTCCTTTGCAAAATCTAACCAGATTTGTGTTTCAGTACATTCTCCGTCTGCATCCGTCATCTTGCTGGTGAAATGTTTTGGATACTTTCTTTTTCTATATCCTTCTCCAATATTCACACAAACGGATCTGCTTGATCTTCGGATCTGGTCAGTTAATGCATATTTTTCCTCTTTTGGAAAGGATGTTGAAATTTGAAATATTTCCATTGCTGAAGTATAAGCTATTTGATAAACATTTAAATTTTTATATCCGGATTCCATAACCTTTTTGGGTTTATAGCTGCCTACTGTTACTGCCTACTGCCACTAAAGTGAGCTATTGTTTTCTATTACATTAAGCATTTTTATGGTTGCTTTGATAGCAGCTATGGCCTGATCGGAGTCTAATCCCCTCGTTTTAAATTGTTTATTCTTTAAATCCCAGGTGATTGTAGTCTGACAAAGAGCATCTGTTTTTCCTCCAGGGGGTATGGAAACATTATAATCAACCAGTCGTGGTTTGTCTTTACCCAACCTGTCATAGATTCTCCATAGAGCAGTCATAAAAGCGTCATACTGTCCATCTCCGGATGCAGTTTCCTGGTAAAGTTTATCATCGATCTCTATACTCAACGTTGCGACAGATCGCAAACCAGCCGCAACAGACAGATTGTAGTTTTTGATCTTAATCCTTTGATTAATCTGCTGGCTTTTGATGGCATCGGAAATAATGTAGGGAAGATCCTCTTGAGTGACAACTTCCTTTTTATCTCCAAGTTCAATGATTTTTTCAGTAACAATCTTCATGGATTCATCATCCAACTCAATCCCCAATTCCTCAAGATTTCGTTTGATATTGGCCTTGCCAGACATTTTACCAAGGGCATAAACCCTTTTTCGGTTAAATCTCTCAGGTTTCAGATCGTTGTGATAGAGATTATTTTTATTATCCCCATCTGCATGGATGCCACTTGTCTGTGTAAATACAAATTCGCCAATCAATGGTTTGTTGGATGGAATTCGCACGCCACTGAAAGATTCTACAATTTTGCTGACGAAATACAATTTTTTCTCATTCACCGACATGTCATAGTGGAAATGGTCTTTGACGATTCCAATGACACTGGACAGCGGAACATTTCCAGCTCTCTCACCTAATCCATTTACCGTAGTGTGAATATTGGTAATGCCTGCATTGATGGCTGCATACACATTGGCAGTAGCCAAATCGTAATCATTGTGAGCATGAAAATCAAATGTCAGTGTGGGAAATTTGTTTACAATTTGCTTACAATAATCATAGGTTTCCATATGGTTTAAAATGCCTAAAGTATCCGGCAGCATAAACCTTGCAATCGGTTCATTTTTGAGACATTCGATGAATTGCAATACGTATTCCGGGGAATTTCGCATTCCATTCGACCAGTCTTCTAAATAAATATGGACTGTAATGCCCATATTTTGAGCATTCTTAATGACCTTTTTTATGTCAGAAATGTGTTCGTCAGGAGTTTTTCTAAGCTGCTGGGTGCAGTGCTTGAGAGAACCTTTGCAGAGTAAATTGATGATCTTTCCGCCGGCATCTTGTATCCATTTCAGGGAGATGTCGTTGTCGACGAAGCCCAGTATTTCAACTTTATCCTGATATCCGTATTTATTGGCCCAGTCCAGAATTTTTTTTGCAGAATTAAATTCTCCTTCAGATACTCTGGCTGAAGCAATTTCTATTCGATCTACCTTGAGCTCTTCCAATAAAAGGCGGGCAATATTGAGTTTTTCACTTTCAGAAAAGGAAACTCCTGATGTTTGTTCGCCATCACGCAAGGTTGTGTCAAGAACAGAAATTTTCATTAAGTGTGGATTTATACTCTGCTTACCTCGAAAGCTTGAATTTTATCCTTCATGCTCAGTAAGTAATCGATGTCATCGTAGCCGTTAAGAAGGCATTCTTTTTTATATGGATTGATTTCAAAGTTTTCTTTTGAACCACTCGAAGAAATGATGATTTCCTGATTTTCAAGGTCCACTTCAAAAAGCGCTTTGGGATCACTTTCAATGGCCTGAAACATTTCCTGTAAAAAAGATTCGGAAATTTGAACAGGAAGTAAACCATTGTTCAAAGCATTGTTTTTGAAGATATCAGCAAAAAAACTGGATACTACAACTTTAAAACCATAATCGTGAACAGCCCATGCTGCATGCTCCCGGCTGGAACCACTTCCAAAGTTTTTTCCAGCGACAAGGATTTTGCCCTTATAAAGGTGATCATTTAAAACAAAATCAGGTTTTGGATTCCCATTTTTGTCATACCTCCAGTCCCTGAAAAGATTGTCTCCAAATCCTTCCCTGGTTGTGGCTTTTAAAAACCTGGCCGGAATGATCTGATCCGTATCGACATTTTCAATTTGTAAGGGAACTGCGGTAGATTGTATTTTTGAAAATTTTTCTATTGCCATAATTACTTCTTCTTTAAATAAAATCTCTTGGATCAACTATTTTTCCTGCAACTGCAACTGCAGCAGCTGTTAATGGGCTGGCAAGCATTGTCCTTGCCCCCGGACCTTGCCGACCCTCGAAGTTTCTGTTTGAAGTAGAAACAGCCAGTTTGCCTTCAGGAATTTTATCGTCATTCATAGCAAGGCATGCTGAACATCCTGGTTGTCTGAGTTTAAAGCCAGCTTCTTCGAGGATTTTGGTAATACCTTCTTCATGAGCCTGTTTTTCAACAGCTTTTGAACCAGGAACAATCCATGCAGTAATATTATCCGCTTTTCTTTTACCTTTGACAAAATTCGCTACTTCACGCAGGTCTTCAATCCTACCATTTGTACAGCTTCCAACAAACACAAAATCAATATCTTTTCCGATTAGTTTGTCGCCTGGATTAAAGTGCATATAGTCAAGAGATTTAAGGAATGATTTTTTGTTACTTTCCTGGATCTCGCCATTCGTGGGAATAGCTCCGCTGACTTTTGTTCCCATTCCCGGGTTAGTCCCATAGGTGATCATCGGCTCGATATCGGCCGCATCATAAGTGATCTCCAAGTCAAATTCCGAATCACCATCAGAATATAGTTGTTTCCATTTTTCAATTGCAGCGTCAAAATCCGCTCCATTTGGTGCGAATTCTCTTCCTTTGATGTATTCAAAGGTTGTTTCGTCAGGAGCGATCAAACCTCCCCTTGCACCCATTTCAATACTCATGTTGCAGACAGTCATTCTTCCTTCCATCGAAAGACTTCTGATAGCAGATCCTGCAAATTCTATGAAATAGCCTGTTCCACCGCTGGCAGTCACTTTTGAAATGATGTATAAAACCACATCTTTGGCAGTAACACCTCTTCCAAGCTCTCCTTCAACAGATATTCTCATTTTTTTTGGCTTTGGCTGAAGGATGCATTGAGTGGCAAGAACCATTTCAACTTCACTTGTGCCAATTCCAAAAGCCACACTTCCAAAAGCTCCGTGAGTAGAAGTATGGCTGTCGCCACAAACCATTGTCATGCCCGGCTGGGTGATTCCGAGTTGCGGACCAATTACATGGACAATACCTTGCGAAGGATGGTTGAGTCCATAGAGCGTGACACCATATTTTTCGCAGTTTTCAGTAAGTTTATTCACCTGAAACGCGGATAACTGATCTTTGATAGGCAAATGCTGATCTACTGTAGGTACGTTATGATCAGGTGTGGCTACTGTGTTTTGAGGTCTGAATACCTTGAGCCCTCTTTTTTCCAGGCCTGTAAATGCCTGTGGACTAGTTACTTCGTGGATAAGATGCTTGTCAATGTACAAGACACTGGGACCACCATCAATTTGCGAAACTACGTGCGCATCCCATATTTTGTCGAATAATGTTTTCCCTGCCACCTTCTTAATGTTTTAAATTATAAACTCTGTTTTCTATTCCTAAATGGTTATCAGTGAGATTTGGCCTGCAAAGGTACGAAACTTTCAGAAGTTTTGGAATCAGAATCTTAAACAAAATATAATTCTGAATTAAATAAGAAATGGAAATGATTCTATTAATCAGGCTTGTAAATCCCCCTTGTCAGGATTTTTTCTTTAGTGTCTTTTAAATAATTTCTTCCAATAGGTATTGACTTGTCGGCAATCTCAATGCTATTTCCATCGATTGCTTTTATTTTATCCAAAGCGATGGTAAATGAGCGATGAACCCTTGAAAATTTATTTGAAGGAAGCGCTTCTGTAATCTTGTTAAGATTCATGTGTGTAATATAGCTGCTTTGAGATGTAAATACCCTCACATAATCTTTCAGGCTTTCAATGTACAAAATATCAGCCAGCAGAATTTTGATAATTTTCTTATCGACTTTTAGAAATATTATTTCGTTATTTTTTTCTATACCTACTCCGTTTTTTAACACTTTTTGTGGAGGTTGTGCATTAAAAAGTTTGTGAATTTTGTTAACGGTTTTCATAAAGCGCGTGAAATCAATTGGTTTGATCAGGTAATCAATAACATTGAATTCAAAGCTGTCAAATGCATACTCCATATGAGCGGTGGTGATGACAACAAATGGTGGGGTTTCCAGGATCTTTAACATTTCCATTCCACTCAATTGTGGCATGTTTATATCTAAAAATAAGATATCGACCTGATTTGTTCGTAGATATTCAGCAGCATCTACTGCACTTAAAAAAGTTTTGACAACTGTAAAGCCATCGACTTTACCAAGATGGTTATCAATAACTTTTATTCCTATCGGCTCATCATCAACAATAAGGCACTTAATCATTTGGAACTGGTATTAAAGGAGTTAAAATACAAAAGATCTTGCGCAGAAAATGTTCAATCATTTTGCGCCTTTTAATAAGGGTGTTTCCAGTCTTTTTTATTAATTACTATCCAAGTTTTGTTAAAACTTAGATAAGATTAAGGCCAAAGTTAGAAAATTCCTCAATTTTTTTACTCACAACTTTCAAAAAAGGCTATAATAATTTTAAACATTGCATCTTAATTTTGATAATTTTTCATCCTTATTATGTTATAAAGTATTCACCTTTTCATTAAGAATACAAAGGCGCATTTTTTAGAGGCTCTTAAAATCAGGATAAACTCGATTAACAAATTGTTTTATTAGTAGTAGTATATAAGGTGGTAATTAGCGGATGTGAACTGAAAATCACTTAATTATAATTTTTTGCAAATGAGTATTAGCCGTTAACCTTCCAGGTTGATAGCAAATCAAAAAAAGTTATACTTTATTCCTTGAATTAACTTGCTTATTTCCGTTTTAAGCGATTTAAACAAAAAAGTAAAAGAATACGGAGATTTTTAATGGTTACAAAATGCAGATAATACCTGATAATTATGCTGTTCAGCTTTAAAAACAGGTGGTTTAGCTATTTTTTTTTTGACTGTGCCTTTCATCTGTTTATTTAGACGCAGGTATTAAGGTTTTAGGGTTAAAATAATTGTGGTTGAAGCGAGCAAACGAAAAGCGTTTGCTCGTTTTATTCTAAATCTTAATTTATCAAATTGACATCAATTCAATCAAATAATCTTGAATTGGGACAGTGTGGCTCAAATTTAAACTTGGGTCTTCTGTCTCAATTTTGTTTTTACAAGAATAAGTTCATCAGTTGAAAAAGTTTTCCTGAATCTTTTTCAGGAAAATGAAAACATAAGTATAGTGGGGTGGATTAGTGATCGGTTGGTAATATTTTATTTCGGGTTAGTGAAAGAGTTGCTTGATAAACTCAGGCAATTCTTTTTATTTAATTCGGGTCCAATAGGTTGTTCTGCCAATTAAAGAAATCCCAATATATCCTCTGACATACAATTTGTCAGGGTTTTCCAGTTTCATAACGCAGCTATATGTTTTTCCATTTTCAGGATCGTATATAGTGCCATTCTCGTAACCTCCATCATCGTACTCAAAATTTTTCAATATCAGCAGTCCTACCAAAGGCTGGGTACGAAGGTTAGGATCCGGATTTTCATTATCCAATCCATTATCGCCAGCTTCTAATTTCACCCAGGTGATCTTTCCAAAAAATCGATCGTCTTTTTCAAAGATTTCAATTTTGCCTGTCTTCTCTTCATTATACCAAAGTCCAACAACATCATCTTCGGCATTTTGACCATTTAATTGATCAGACAGGGAAAAAACAATAATAAACAACAGATTAAATAAGGCCTTCATTTGTTTTCATTTAAAAATTCAATAAATATACCGCTTGATAAGCGCAACTTAGTATTGAAATCGCTCCCGATAAAAATAAGAGATCAAAATTTAATATTGGATCCCCTGAAAGCTATTTTTTGGGAGGATCAGCAAATACTTATTTTGTCTGACATTCATTTTGGTAAAGCGGGTCATTTCAGAAAATCGGGAATACCTATACCAAACAACATTCATCATGATGATATTAAAAATTTACGGAGACTTATCAGATTGTACAGCCCAAAGAGAACAATCATTGTTGGGGATCTTTTTCATAGTCAATTGAACCAAGAATGGCATGACCTCAGAGATTTTTTTCTTTTAGAAAAAGATGTTGATTTTATCCTGGTAAAGGGCAATCATGATATTTTAGATGTACAAAATTATCACCCTGTCTTACATTGTGTTGATGAGTTTCAGCTGGGGCCATTTTATTTCACCCATGAACCTCGGGATTTTTCCCCATCATTGTACAATATTTCAGGACATATTCATCCATCAATTAGCGTTAATGGCAAAGGGAGACAAAATCTGAGACTTTCTTGTTTCTATTTTTCTGAAAACTGTGCCGTGTTACCTTCTTTTGGTAATTTCACCGGTTATTACAGGATTTCTGTTAAATTTGGAGATTTGATATATTTAATAGTGGATGAACAGGTTATTCCTTACAACTCATTCATGTGCTAGTAAAAAAAATTATATAATTGTATTAAAAGGATTGGTTACTATAAATATTCATATTGTATTAAAAAGAGAGGGTAAATGAAAGATCAGGAGGTTTTAGAGAAAATAAGCCATGGAGACGAGACTGCCCTCGACTATCTCTATAAGAAGTATTACAGGATGATGACCAATCTGGTTATTAAAAACAGTGGTACGGAAGAAGAGGCAAAAGACATTTTCCAGGAGGCATTGGTTGTTTTTTGGAAGAAAGCTGTAAGTGGAAATCTGGTGCTTACTTCTAAGATAAGCACATTTGTTTATAGCATTTGTCTTAATCTATGGAGAAAAGAACTTGAAAGGAAAAGTCGTTTTTCCAACGAAGAAAAAGACGGAGTTGAGTTTATTAACGACGAACAGGAAGAGAAAATAAAGATTGTGCATGAATGCATAAATGAGTTGGGTGAAACCTGCAGGAAAATTCTCAACTATCATTATTTTGATGGTTTGTCCATGCAGGATATCGCTGAAAAACTTGGATATGCAAACACTGACACAGCAAAAACAAAAAAATATAAGTGCAAGCAAAAATTGTTTGAGCTTGTAAAGACAAAATACTCTAAAAGTGATTTTTTAGATTAACTAAATATGAATAAAAACCCGAACATCGAAGAACTTGTCGAAAGGTATTTAGAAGGGGAGATGTCTGATCTTGAGAAGCTGAATTTTGAAAATCAGTTAGTGAATAACTCTGTCTTGCAGGAGGAATTCCAGTTTCAAAAGGAAATTATAAAAGGTATCCAGGAAAACAGAAAGGCTGAGTTAAAAGCAAGATTAAATAATATTCAGGTGCCTTCTTCAAGTTTATATCAAAACATTGGTTTAAAAGTGGCTGCCTTGATCACTATCACCACTATGGTAGGATTTGGAGCCTATTTTACCTTCTTCAACAATGAACCTGAAGTAGAAAACACAATTTCTGTAACGGATACGGATTCAGTTCAGAAATCAACCCAGGAAGAAACTGAAATTCCGGAAGCTCCGACACCTTTGGAAGAAGAAAGTCTTGAAGTGGAAGAGATTGTTGTTGAAAAACCTGATGGTAAAGAGAAAAGCAAAGCTGATGAAGAAAAGAAGAATGTAGCTAAAAATAAAGTTAAGGAAGACAAAGAGATCATTGAAAAGGCTGAAATTACTGAAGAAAACCAGCCAGTAGCGAAAGCTCTTCCATCACCAAATATTGTCAGACCTGAATCAGTAGAAGGCATAGCTGACGATAACGTTGAGCATAAAGATGATTCATTTGAAGTTTCTAATAGCTCATTGAACGCCATTAATGAAGTAATGGAAAACAAGGTCGAGGTTGAAACTATTTCAGACAACAAAAAGGACTTCCATTATCAATTCTATAACAAAAAACTATTCCTTTACGGTGATTTTGATAAGACGCCTTATGAGATCATCGAGTACACAGTGGAGAATAACAAGAACAAACTATATTTCTTGTATTATGAAGGCAAGTTTTATGAGTTGAACAGCGATCAAATGAAAATCTCTCCTCTTAAGGAAATTAACGATAATGAGTTAATAGGTGAGTTAGAGAGACTGAGAAAGTAATAGCATAATTTGTTGATAAATTTAAAAGGGGTTTGATCTGAAGATCAGACCCTTTTTTATTTTGGATTAATGAATTATTCATAATTTTGCAAAAAATTGAATTTTATTGGAAAAGATTAAGAAGAAAAAGAAGCTGGGGAGTTATCCATTTGTGAGTGTGGTTTTTAGCATAACAATCGCTCTTTCGGCCATTGGGATTTTTGGGCTTTTGCTTTTGTTTTCCAATCAACTTTCTCAAAATATTCGTGGACAGGTACAATTACAGGTCTATCTGGATAAATCAGTCACTGAAACTGAGAGAATAAAGATACAGAAAAGGATTTCTGAGAAGGATTTTGTCTTGAGGGATGAATCCCGGGCTTATGTGGATTTCATTTCAAAGGATAAAGCAGCAGAGATATTTGTGAATGAAACCGGCGAGGACTTTACTGAGTTTTTGGGGGATAATCCTTTGAGGGATGCATTTAATATCATCATCTCTCCCCAATATCAACAAGCCGATAGCCTTCAGAAAGTTCGGGCCCAAATATCATCAATGAATGGAGTGTTTGAAGTCACTTATGTAGAAGACCTTGTTAATTCTATCAATAATAATTTTGCTAAGATCAGCATCGTGCTTTTAATACTTTCTTTGTTTTTAATTATTTCCATCATCATTCTCATCAATAATACGATCAAGTTGGCATTGTTTTCACAAAGGTTTTTGATACGAAGTATGCAACTTGTTGGAGCAAAGGCCAGCTTTATTATTCGACCATTTTTGACCAGGTCTTTTTCACATGGAATTTTATCAGCGATTCTTTCGGCTGCTATTATCGGAGGATTGTTGTATTTCTTTGTTCAAAAGATTCCCGACCTTTCTGTCTTGATCGATATAAAATACTTATTACTTTTGTTTGCTTTATTGCTGGTTGCTGGAATTTCTCTGGCGGTCTTTAGCACTTACAGAGCAGTCAACAAATATTTGAAACTGTCGTTAGACGAACTTTATTGAAATGAGCGAAAACAATAATCTTCCTTTTAAAAAAGCAAATTATATCATAATGCTTGTCGGGATTGTCACGTTAATCCTGGGTTTTTACATTATGACACTGGATACCGAACCTTATGGCTTTGGATTTCTTGGTTTAACACTTGGCCCATTAATTGTTTTTGCAGGATTTGTGATTGAATTTTTTGCAATTTTTTATAAATCAAAGGAAGAAAATAAAGAATGACTCTGTTCGAAGCATTCATCCTTGGAATTATTCAAGGGTTAACTGAATTCCTGCCAGTAAGCAGCTCCGGTCATATCGAAATAGGCAAGGTAGTGCTAGGTGTTGATGTTACAGACAGCCTGATCTTTTCGGTTGTTGTTCATGGAGCCACATCTCTAAGTACGATTATCATTTTCAGAAAAGAAATAATGAAACTTATAGCCGGCCTGTTTCAATTTAAATATAATTTTGAAACAGATTATATTCTTAAAATTCTAATTTCTGTCATTCCGGTTTTTATTTTGTATAAATTATTCAAGGATCAAATAGAAAGTGTTTTCACCGGCAACATGTTACTTGTTGGATCCATGCTCATCGTTACTGCTCTGCTTCTTACATTTACCAATTTCAAGAAGGCCGGAGAAAAACAAGTCGGATTTGGTGGTGCATTAATTATAGGTATCGCTCAAGCCATTGCCATTCTGCCTGGTATTTCCAGATCCGGAGCAACTATTTCCACTTCTCTTTTACTGGGAGTTGGGAAAGAAGAATCTACAAAATTTTCTTTTTTGATGGTGCTTATTCCGATTATTGGTGGAAGTTTTCTAGAGCTACTTGATTACCTCGGGAAGCCAGTTGCTTCTTTAGGAGTCTCGGCTATTGCGTTGATTGTTGGATTTGTAGCTGCCTTTCTTTCCGGTCTTTTCGCTTGTCAATTAATGATTAAGATCGTTAACCGGGGAAAACTTATCTATTTTGCTGTTTATTGCCTGGTAGTAGGGATAGGAGCGATCATTTATAGTTTATCAAGATAAATGGTGATTCCGGAGAACATTCAGGAAGAAGGGGCAGTTTTACTAATTGACAAAGAAATTAAATGGACCTCATTTGATGTCGTTCGTAAAGTGCGCAGCCTTCTGAAAGTAAAAAAGGTCGGTCATGCAGGCACATTGGATCCTTTGGCTACCGGTTTGCTGATTGTCTGTGCTGGTAAAAAAACGAAATCAATAGAACTCTATCAGGGTTTGCCAAAGGAATACACAGGAACAATTGAAATCGGCAAAACAACACCTTCTTACGATCTGGAAACTGAAATCGATAGTGAAAAAGATATTAGTGAAATAAAAGAATCAGATATTTTGGAATTAACTAAAATCTTTTCAGGAGATATTCTCCAGACTCCTCCAGTTTATTCTGCAATAAAAATTTCAGGGAAAAGAGCTTATAATTTTGCGAGAAATGGAGAACAAGTGGAAATTAAATCAAAACCCGTAAGAATTGAGAATTTTGAAATAACCGATATAAATTTGCCGGAAATCCGATTCAGGTTAACATGTTCAAAAGGCTTTTACGTACGAAGCCTGGCACGAGATGTTGGGATTGAGTTAGGGGTGGGGGCTTATTTAAAAAAACTGCGACGGGAGAAAATCGGTACGTTTGATGTAAAAGATGCATTGACAGTATCTGAATTTGAAGAAAGGATAAAGTCTGTATGAAGATTTACAATGGATTAACAGATTTTAATAAACTTAATAACGCAGTTGTAACCATTGGTACTTTTGATGGAGTACACATCGGCCATCAGAAGATATTGCAACGATTGATTGAAACATCAAAAAATATTGATGGAGAAACTGTTTTAATTACCTTTTGGCCTCATCCAAGATATGTTCTCAATCCGAATGGAAATAAATTTCACCTTTTAACTTCTATCGAAGAAAAGTCTGAGATTCTGGAAGAAATTGAGATCAACCACCTGATCATTATTCCTTTTACACGGGAATTTTCAAACATGTCGTCCGAAGATTTTGTGAAAAAGGTTCTGGTTGATAAAATTGGCACAAAAAAGTTGGTAATTGGGTATGATCACAGATTTGGAAAGGATCGGTTGGGTAGCTTTGAAGAATTAAAAAAAGATGCACCGTTGTATGGTTTTGATGTAGAGGAAATTCCTGAGCAGGATGTTGATCATGTTGCGGTTAGTAGCACTAAAATCCGAAAAGCTTTGGAAGAAGGTGACATCGAAACGGCAAATAAATACCTTGGCAGACAGTACCATCTAAGTGGCCTTGTTGTGAAAGGGAACGGTTTAGGTAAAACATTGGGTTTTCCCACTGCAAACATTAATCCCTTGTTCGAGTACAAGCTGATCCCAGCTGATGGCATCTATGCCGTAAGTGTCACAAGAAATAAGAAAACTTTCAGTGGGATGCTAAACATTGGATTAAGGCCAACAGTCGGAGGGAAGGAAAGAGTCATTGAGGTAAATATTTTTGATTTTGATGAAGATATTTATGGTGAGAATATTACGGTTAAGTTTCACCAGAAAACAAGAAATGAGGTGAAATTTGAAACTGTTCAGAAACTTGTAGAACAGTTGCAGAAGGATAAGAATGAGATAAAAAATATAATGTCATCCCGGTAGCTATCGGTAAAAATTAATGCAAGCATATGAAAAAGAGTAAGATATCATTTGATATAGAACTTGATGATAACAACATTCCGGAAAAGATAACCTGGCATGCTACAGATAATCCATCAAATGAAAAACCGATGGAAACTAAATCAATAAGCGTTTCTTTATGGGACCCTGAGCAATTGAATACGCTAAGAATTGACCTTTGGACCAAAGAAATGACGGTAGATGAAATGAAGCGCTTTTATATCGATTGTATTGGTGGGTTAGCTCAAAGCGCATTAAATGCAACAGGTGATGAATACATGTCATCTGAAATGAGTAATCTTTGTGAAAAATTTGTAGAATATCTGAAAAAAGAAAGTTCGTAAAATAATTTCACCTTTATATTTGCACAATATTTTTAATTGTATTTGTCAATTCAATAAATTCCTTTCTCAAAAACCAATAAGTCGTAATATTTTTTTATATTTTCTAAGTTGTTATTAAAAAAATAATAATTAATTTATATAAAACTGGAAAATATTTAAGGTTATAAATTATGACGAAAATTTTTACTAATAAAAATCTCATACTGTTAGCCATATTTTTTATAACAGTATTTGCAGCATTCGGTCAGTCTGATATCAATATTAACGGTAATGTATCTGATCAAAATACTGGTGAGCCACTTGTTGGGGTCAATATTGTGGTGAAAGGTAAAATTGTTGGTACCATTACTGATTATAATGGTGACTTCAATCTGGATATCCAGGATACCTATCCTGTGACTTTGGTGGTTTCGTTTGTCGGATATCAAAGCCTGGAGGTAACCGCTACGGAATCAAACACTTCCAATTTGGATATCGAGATGAGTGACCAGGTTTTGCTGGGAAAGGAGATAGTAGTTTCTGCCTCCCGAATGGAGCAAAGCATCATGGATTCTCCTGTTTCAATTGAAAAAATGGGTATCAATGACATTAAAAATACTGCTTCTGATGATTATTATAAAGCCATTGGAAGTTTGAAAGGTGTGGATGTGTCCAATAGCTCGATCAATTTTCAAATTATCAACTCCAGGGGATTTGGAACTACGGGTAATACACGATTTGTTCAGCTGACAGATATGATGGACACACAGGCGCCTGCCCTAAATTTTCCAATAGGTAATCTGAACGGGCCTTCTCAGCTGGATGTAGAAAGTTTGGAATTAATTCCGGGAGCTGCATCTGCACTTTACGGGCCGAATGCCTTCAATGGGATTCTACTAGTTACCAGTAAAAACCCTTTTGAATATCAGGGACTAAGTGCTTATGCCAAAATAGGAGTGAATCATATTGCCGATGATGCGGCTGCGGGCGCTCCCGATAGCCCTCAACCACTGTATGAAGTGTCACTCAGATATGCCAAAGCATTTAATAATAAGTTTGCTTTCAAGGTGAATGTATCCTATATGCAGGCAGAGGATTGGTATGGTATCAACTATGATGATAAGAATGCCAGTCTGCAAGGTAATCTATCAATTAATCCAGCATACAATGGTGTACATCTTTATGGTGATGAGGCAGGTACTAACATGGGAATATTTAGGGGAAATCCAGATGTAATAGCTGGATTTTCACAGATACTGCAGTCAAACTTCGGAATGGATCCTGCAACCGCCAACCAACAGGCGGCATTATATATTGGCTCGCTTCCGGCAGATAACATAACGAGGACGGGGTATGAAGAAAGATTCTTGGTTGACTATGGTGCTGAAAACCTTAAGGTAGGTGTGGGGATGAACTATAGGATTACAGATAATTTGGAGGCTTCCTATACATTAAATTACGGATATGGAACATCGGTTTACACAGGCGCCCAGAGGTATTCGCTTAAAAACTTCAACATTCAGCAACATAAATTGGAACTGGAAGCCAACAATTTTACGATTCGCGGCTATACCACCATAGAGGAATCCGGTGATTCGTACATTGCTGACTTCATGGGTTTTGCGATCAATGATGCTTATTTCGATACCAGACAATGGTTTGGGACTTATGGAGCGACGTATGCTGGTGGATTATTGCAATCAGTATTGTTTCAAACAGGAAGTCCTTTTTATGATGAGAATATAGTTCAGGCGGTATTAAATAGCCCGGTTGACAGAACCAATCTTCATATCGCTGCAAGAAATACGGTGGACGCCGGAAGATATGACCCTGGTACTCCTGAATTTGATAACGCCTTCGCAGATATTAATACACGTGTAATTCCTGATGGAGCAAGGTTTGATGATAATACCCGGTTTTATCAAATTGACGGAAATTATAACTTTAACGAGCAAATACAAGCTTTTGAGTTGATTGTAGGCGGTCAATGGCGTATGTTCGATCTACGCTCCAACGGCACCATATTTCCAGACAATGAAGGAGGTGGAATTCAGATCAATGAATACGGTTTATATGCTCAAGCAGGTAAGAAGATCTTTGATGACAAGTTACATTTAAGAGCTTCGATTCGGTATGATAAAAATGAGAACTTTGATGGGCAATACAGTCCTCGTTTTTCAGGTGTTTTTGCTCCCAATTCCAATCATTCTTTTCGCGCATCCTACCAAACAGGATTTAGAAATCCAACCACTCAAGGTCAATACATTGATTTAAATGTAGTTGAAGCAAGGTTATTAGGGGGACTCCCCCAATTTGCTGAAGAGTATAGGGTACAGGAAAATTCTTATTCCTATTTATCAGTTGAAGATTATACCAATGATTTTATTCAAAATGGTACTCCAAATTTTGATCTACTGGTTCCATTTGATTTTTGGGAACCTGTTAAACCCGAAAAAGTACAGGTGATAGAATTTGGGTACCGTGGCGTGGTTAATGATAATATCATGTTTGACCTTTCTTATTATCGAAATAAGTATGATGACTTTATCACGCAGGTTCGTGTCAGGCAATCACAAGATGCAAATGGCAATCCCGTTCCGATTCAGCAATCACCATTTTCAATTCTTTCAGGAACCGCAATGAATACCTTCCAAATATATACCAATAATGATGAGAGTGTTCGTTCACAGGGAATGGCCGCTGGAATTGACTATTTATTTGAGGGTGGATATAGATTAGGAGGAAATTATAGCTGGAATAAGTTAAATGAAGATGATCTCTCCGACGAATTTATAAATGAGTACAATACACCTGAACACACCATCAACATCAGCTTTGGCAATAGGAAGGTGATTGATAATCTTGGTTTTAACATAACTTATCGTTACCAGACAGAGTTTGAATGGCAGTCGTCGTTTGCCCGTGGTCCGGTACCTGCTGTTAATCTGATCGATGCTCAGGTTAGTTATTCTGTTCCAAGCATTAAATCGGTGTTCAAAATTGGTGGTTCAAATATTACGAATAAATACTACATAACGAATTATGGAAGTCCGGCAATTGGGGGCATTTATTATCTGACTGTGACATTTGATGAAATGTTCAGATAGCATCGTGAGTATAAAACTAATTAATTACGGGCTATGGGAAGTTTTTCTCATAGCCCTTTTGTTAGCTTAATATTAAATTTTATGGTAGGTAAATGGTAGATATTGAATAATTGTTTATTTTGAATTTTGATATGTTTATAACAAACAATCATAAAGAACTGTTTCTGGATTTTGAGGGAATGATCTGTATATGCTGACTTTTTTTACTTTAATATTGGGGTTTATTCCGCTGATTTGGGGGGCAAATGTTTTAGTAAATGGGTGTACTTCACTCGTTAAAAACTCGAAAGTATCGAATTGGACGATTGGCTTAACCGTTGTGGCCTTCGGTACATCGACTCCTGAAATCTCAGTAAATTTATTTGCCTCCTTTCAGGCAGACAATTTCATTACGATGGACAATGTACTGGGGAGCAATATATTTAATATTGCGATTATCCTCGGGTTCATATTTTTTATTTCCCCGTTCGCCATTAAGTCAGAAGCATTGAAACTGGAAACTATATTTGCTTTTCTTGGTGCAATCGTTTTGCTTGTGGTTTCAAAAGATCGATTTTTCAACAATTCTGCAACGAATGAAATTTCCAGATCAGAAGGGATATTGATGCTGATTTTCTTTTTCGTTTTTTTTCTCATACTGCTGAATACCGTTAAAATAGCCCCGAAAAACGATAGCGAACAATCTGATTTTTCAAAGCCAAAATCCATTTCCTATATTATAATGGGATTGATTTTATTGATTTCCGGTGGCCAATTGATTGTTTATTCAACTCAGAATTTTGTCGAATATTTCAACGTGACTGAAAGAATTGTCGCACTAATTATTATTTCTGCGGGTACTTCACTCCCGGAATTGGTTACTGCTTACATCGCTTCCAGGAAAGGTACCCCCGAACTGATCATGGGAAATATTGTTGGGTCGAATATTTTCAATATCTTTTTTGTACTAGGAATATCGTCCATTATTCGTGATGTAGGAGTTTGGAAGAGCATCAATCTTGATATGATCATTCATTTGATTATCAGTTCTCTGCTCTTTGTATTTATATTTACAAACAACCGACTTTTTCAGAAAATAAATGGGGGATTGCTGATTGTCCTTTACCTTGCCTATGTCTATTATTTGCTTTTCATAATGTGAAAGCGGACTACTTTTTTTAACATATTTTAACGACTCTTTAACAAGCATTAACATTTATTTTTCTCCTCTCAATTAAATAATTTGAATATTGAGATAAAGCAACCAATTGTCTGGTTTGAGAAATTTATCTACCTGCTTGATGGCTATTCTTCTTGGTTCTGGCTTTTGTATGGGGCAGCAACCGGGAATGTTAATTATTCAGGTTATTGATACTGAAAATTCGACGGCAATCGAAGGATGTCATGCGCTGATAAACGATAAAACTGTTGGAGTTACAAATCCACACGGTGAGTGTACATTTAATGCAAAATTGGGAGACATACTTTCATTGAGTTGTGTAGGGTTTATTCACAGGGAAATGCAAATAACAGATGGAGATTTAAATCTTCCTCGGATGATTGTTTTTATGGAACCTGAAGAGATTGTTTTGAATGAAATAGTTGTTAGTGACTACCCTTCAGAGGAAGAGTTTAAAAAAATGATTTTGGATTACCATCCTCCTGAAAATACGCTTCAGCTACGGGCAAAGGCAAATTTACAGGCGTTATGGTTAAATTCCATCTATGGACCCGCTCCAAAAATGACGGCAGAAGAAAATTTCCGATATTATCTTAATGGTCCCCAGCCTGTATTTTTTTATTCGTCTTCCGGCAATAGGGGAATTTTAAAGGCAATTAAGTCTTTCAGAAGTAAAAATACCTTTTATAATAAGAACAATTTTATTTCTACATCCGGTACAGCATCATTTGATTTTTGGAGAAACGATATCAGAAAAGATAGCGTGATAAATACGCTAAAGGAAATATCCGAAGATTTTGGCCATTAAATAAGGTATAAATGGTTTCCTTTGTTACATTTTGATACAAAAATCACTACTTGTTTATACATTTTTTTAGTTTAACGTAAAACTTTCAGTAAGTTTGGTTCGTTGTAAATGTAAACTATAACATCTAGCTAAATGACTGACTTTGAATTAAGCGACGAATTAGTAATCCTGATTGGCCAGTTAGACAGACTTGGCAATTATTACCTCAATCACTCATTTGAAAAAAATGGTTATCCTATCACACGTGAGCAGTGGATCATCATGAAAATTTTGTATGAGAAAAATGGGGTCTCGCAGCAGGATCTTGCGGATGAGCTGATGAAGAACAAAGCAAGTATTACCAGTTTGATTGAAAACATGGAAAAGAAAGACCTCATATCCAGAAAAACCAACAGTTTTGACAAAAGGAGTAAAATGGTCTTCCTGACCGAAAAGGGTAAAGATCTAAGACAAAAAATCGACGATTATTTTCATCAGATTACCATGCAGTTTGTCAACGAGATCGAAATTTCTAATCTGAATATGACTAAATCCGTGTTGGAAAAAATATTGGATAACCTGGTAACTCTGAAGAGGAAAGACGCCGCGTTTAGCCATCATTAATCATTGACGAAGGTATTCATCATTTGTTATCCATTGTTCTTCAATGCGATACATGTGTAAGTGGTCGTGCATAAGAATATGCCTGACCAAAATATAAGAGCTATACATCTTATATTCAGGATGTTTACCTTCATTTTCCCAATCTGTATCAGAAAAGTCACTGATTAATTCTACGAGTTTTTTTCTTTCTTCCCTGAATTTTTGCAGACTTTCATCTAAATCAAGTTCTATCAGCATGCTATCGGGAACATTTTTTCCCGGAATATATGCCTTAAACTCAGGACATTCTTCGGTTTTAAATCTTACAAGTCTATCGTAAAGCATTGGCTGGACCACCGCAAGGTGACATGCATGTTCATGAATAGACCATTTACCTAGGATCCTTCTCCTTTTCATAATGCTTCTGGGGATATGATGTAGAAAATTTTCCAGGATGTCAGGACTAGTAACGAGATTTGCAATTAATAAATCAATATCACGCATAGTGGATTTTATAAGTTGTAGTTTTCTTAATAAGGTTTGTTAAATTAAATGTCAAAAAATATAATAAACAGATATACCCCAATAATTCCCGGTATCAGGATTCAATTACTTTGATACTTACGCCATCATAAAGCTTACTTTGCCCTTCAACAATTACCTGCTCATTGGCTACCAGTTTTCCATCTATTTTGTACAATTCTCCATTTTCATCCCTGATATTGATAGGCTTTTTGACAGCTTTATTTTCTTTAAATACATAAATGTATGATGTCCCATTTTCCGAAATTACGCAGTCTTTAGGTACAACAAAGCTTTTTTCATCATCCTCTATCATATACTCGACTGTTACCATCATTCCTCCTTTTAACCAGTTTGTTGGGTTGTCAAACTCGATATCAACGCCATACTGAAGGGCAAAATCAGCATTTAGAGCAACATTTTTTATTGTGCCAGTGAATGATTCATCACTTTTAGATTCCGGAATAATTGTGACTTTTTGCCCCTTTTCCAAATAGCTGATTTCCTTTTCTGTCACTTTTAATGAAATTTTAAATTTTGAAATATCAACTATTTCGCACAGTGGAACAGTTTGATTGACCAGCATTCCTTCTTTTACCAATAATTGGTTAACATTTCCCTTTACAGGAGATTTCACCCATGTTTCGTTTAATCGCTTTTCGGTTATCCCTTTTTTAATTTGAGCGCTGTTGGCCTGATTTTCCAATTGTTCTAATTGTTGACCTGTCACAGCTCCCTCATCACTAAGGCTTTCTATTCTGCTTAAGTTTTTTTGCGCCAATTCGTAGTTTTGTTTATCAATATTATACTCTGCCCGTAAATATTCATCCTCTACCTTTAGTAAGACTGAATTTCTATTTACCGACTCTCCTTCTTTTGCATAGATAGATAGTACCCTGCCCTGTACGGGAGCATTCACATATAATTCCACATTCGGTTTAAGTATTCCTGTAAAAGTGAGCGTTTTATGAAAAATTTTTGGTTCAAGAGAAATCGTTTTTACAGGGAATACTTCTACATTTCTTTCGGCAAACTCCACTTTGAGATCAATTTCTCTTTTATTGTTGTACAGAACCAGGCCAATCAGTGCAACCAGTAAAACGGTGATGATTATATTCCAGGTGTATTTCATATTATTGTTCTAGTAGGGATTTCAGGTTTCCTGTAGTTTTTAAAACCTCAATTTGATTTAAAAGATAGTCAAATTTTGCATCGGTTTGCTCATTTTCAGCTTCGATTAATGCAGCTTCTGCCTCCAGCAAATCATTAATCGTAATCATGCTTTTTGCAAACATTTCCTGTTTTCTTTTGTACAATCTTTGTTGTAGTTCCAAATTTAGATTTTTCTCTTCCACATTTTTCTTGCTGATTTCCAGGTCTGTGATCGCATTGTCATACATCATTTGGAGGTACGCGTCATTCTGTGCTTTTTGAGCTTCACTTTTGAGCTGTTCCAGTTTCAGGTTTTCAATTCGAGTATTTTTCTCCGATCCATTCATGATCGGAATACTCAATGTCAAACCGATCGTGCTTGGACTGTACCAATTTTGCTTATCGCCAAATGGATTGATATTCTCCCCCTGTGATTGATAAATTAAATTGGCATATGCCTTTAGTTCAGGTAATTTCTCATTTGAAATAACTTTTTGCCTGATCTGGTTTGACTCAATATTTTTTTCTATCAGCTTATTATTTGGATGATCCGTCAGCTCCAAAGAATCAATCAGACCAAGAGAAAAATCATCAAAATCCCATACTATTTCTATTTCCTCATTGTGTTCGATTCCCATTAAAAACTTCAAATAATTTTCCTGTTTTTCAATTCCTGAAATCAATTTTTCATAGCTAATTCTTAGCTTTTTCTTTTTGAGAGAAATCTCTTCCAGATCAGTCTGAGGAGCCATTTCATTTTGAATTTGCTTTCTGATAATTGATTCGGAAACATCCAGCCTCTTTTGATTGAATAGAATTGATTCTCCTTTTTTTTGATTTCTCAAAATCTCAAAATATGCCTTTGCAACGGAGTAAATAACTTCGCCTTCTACTTTTTGGGTCAGTAGTTGATTGGTGGCATTTACAAGGTTACTGCTTTTATTTTTTAGGAAAAAATCTGCATCAAATAGTGTCTGTTCAAAATTGATCCCAACCATGTAATTGTGCCTTAATCCAAGTGGGACAGGATATACACCATTGGATGTGCCTTCCGATAAAATGCTTCCTTCTTCTTCAGGAAATATGTAAAGTGGTAAATCGCCGGGATAATAGTAGTAATTGGCGAAACCTTTTATATGAGGGTTGTATGCAGTTCGTTGCAGGGAATAATTATTTAAATTAATTTGATTGTCAATGTTTTGATTCTTAATGAGATAGTTGTTTTGGAGTGCTTTTTTTATTGATGATTTCAGATCATACTGCTGACTAAATCCCACATAGGAAATTGACAAAAATAACGAAACAAGAAAGTAAAATTGCTTCATATTAATGTCTTTTAGGAGGTAAAGGAACGATAGCTGAAACTTCTTCCATATATTGCGAATAGCCAGGCCTTTTTATCATATGGTGTTTGTCCATCATGGGTACACTGATAAAAACGAATAAAAGCACCATTAAGATGAATCCAATACTCATCCACCATTTATCTGGGTAATTTGTCTGTAAAACAAACAAAAATAATCCCAACCAAAAGGTAACTTCTCCAAAATAATTGGGATGTCGCGAATATGCCCAAATACCTGATCTGAACAGGCCTTTCCCCATTTTCTTTTTGAATGATTTAAGCTGTTCGTCAGAAATAGCCTCAATTGCTATAGCGGATAGGGTAACAAGTGTGGCAATACCATCAAATAAACCCAGTGGTTCAGGGCTGATCATGGTATAGTAGAATGGCAAACAGCCAAGAAAGACCAATATGGTTGGCATCAGATGGATACCAAGAAAACTGACCAGCCAGTATAATTTACCTGTTTTATTAGCAATATCTATGTATCTCCAGTCTTCATGATCGAGGCCGGTCCATCCCCTGATCCAGTTTAAAGTCAGCCGGACAGACCATAAAGTTACGAGGCACAGTACAACAATCTGACGATAGATATTTGCTTCTTCAGGGGCAATTTTCATCCAAAACAAGGCAATGAAAGGCGGAATGACACTCCAATAGGGATCGTATATACTGGAATTTCGGAAGATATAACTAAAGATGAAAATGATAACCGTTGCAACAAAATCCGCCCAGAAAAGTTGCCAGACGATATGCTGTTCGGAAAAAAAGTTCAAAGAATAATAGCCGCCGATGATACACAATACGTATGCAATCAAAACTATTGTCAACGATTGTGATCTCGAAAATTTGTTTTCAATCCGCGCCATGCTTTTTTTGCACTAAAACTATCAATTTAAAATTCTAAATTATAAAACTTTTATTTTTGAATGGCTGAATTCAAATTACCTCCTATTTCAACATTGGCAGGTACAACCCTTCAAAATTACTTTAAAGTAATTAAGGGTAATAAAATCTCATCAAAATTTTATTTCAAACATGCAATTACACAACTCATCATCCTGATTGCTACACCTTTTCACATCTATGAAAATTTAAAATATAAGAGTAAAATTCAAAATTTCGAATTTCAACGTCCTCCCATATTTGTTTTGGGACATTGGCGGAGCGGAACTACTCACTTGCACAACCTGTTATGCCAGGCAACAGATGCTGCGTACATCACTACTTACAATTCACTGTTCCCAAATAACCTCGGTAGCAAAGCTGTTTTCAAGAATTTCATGAAATGGAACATGCCGGAAAAAAGACCAAGCGACAATGTCAGGTTAAATATTGACTTTCCTCAGGAGGATGAATTTGCTATTGGCAACCTATGCCCTCATTCGTATTACAACTTTTTTTATTTTCCCAATTCATACAGGGAGTTCTACAGGGATTTTATACGATTTGAAAATGTTGATCCTACCATTCTGGAAAACTGGAAAAGGAACTACAAAAAGCTATTGATCAAGGCAAAAATCAATACCGGAGGAAGAAATCTGATTGTCAAGAATCCTGTTAATACTGGTAGATATGACAAGATAATGGAGATCTTTCCGGAAGCTAAATTCATTCATATTTACCGCAATCCGTATATTGTCTATCTTTCCACTAAAAAATTCTTCATGGAATTATTGCCAACGCTTTGGTTTCAGGAAGTAGGCGAGGAATTTGTCGAGAAGGTTGTCATCGAAATATATGAAAAAGTCTATCAGGACTATTTTGAGAAAATCGCTCTTTTTAATGAAAATAATTTTTACGAGGTATCTTTCGAAGAATTTGAAGAGGATCCATTAACCTATATCCATGAAATGTATCAAAAACTCGATTTGGGAAATTATGCAGATCAGGAAAAGGTTTTTCTAAAATACTTGTCTCAAAACAAGGGATATAAAAAAAATAAATACAATATTACCCGGAGGGAATTAAACTTGATCAACGAAAACTGGTCAACATATATTCAGAAATGGAACTATTCCATACCAAAAGAAATTGTAGTAAATTGAAAATGTTTTTTAATTTGAAACTTACACAAATTTTTTATCCACCAAATTTACTAGTGTGGATGAAAAAAGTTTCTGTAAGTTCATTGCACCAAGTTTTTTGAGTTGTGTTTTCAAAACTCAAATAAACTTTTTCGATGTAAAGAAGGGACCTAATTCGGACGAAATGAAACGGATAGCATTAGCAATTTTTTGTATAGTCATTACACTGTCAGCTTATTCACAAACAATCATTCATGGATCGGTTAAAGACGATGAAATGGATTGGCCGCTTTTTGGCGTGAATATTACCCTGAAGAACAAATTAATAGGAACAATTTCAGATTTGGAGGGAAACTTTAGCCTCGAAACTCAGGAAGCGCCTCCATTTTACCTGGTTGTTTCAAGTGTAGGATATACACCCCAGGAATTTGAAATAACAGAAAAGGAAACGGAACTCCATGTTCGTCTGATTGATGATTATATCGTCGGGGAAGAAATAATAATTTCTGCTGACAGAGTGGAGGAAAAGGTAATGAACTCGTCTGTCACAGTCGAAAAGCTGGGTCTTCGCGACTTACAGCAAACGGCTGCTGCTAACTTTTTTGATGAACTCTACAAAATTAAAGGGGTTGATATGAACGTGCAAAGTTTGCTGTTCAGGTTCCCCAACGCAAGAGGCTTCAATGGTGAGACAAATCCACGTTTAAATCAATTAGTAGATGGGGTTAATAATAATTCTCCCGGATTGGGTTTTGCGGCAGGTAACATATTTGGATTGTCTCAACTTGATATTGAGAGTGTTGAATACATTATCGGGGCATCATCAGCTATTTATGGCCCGGGAGGGCTTAACGGAACTTTGCTTATGACAAGCAAAAATCCTTTTGACTATCAGGGATTGAGCGCCTCCGGTCAGGTTGGTGTCATGCATATCGGCGCTGAGCACGATGAAGGTGTACGGCCGATGTATGATTTTAATTTGAGGTATGCTAAAGCCATTAATAATAAGCTGGCATTGAAAGTTACAGCAGGGTACACACGAGCGCTCGACTGGCATGCAACAGATTACCGAGACAGGAATGATTTAGACGATCCGTCATTGAACAGGCAGACAAATCCAGGTTATGACGGCGTCAATGTTTATGGAGATGACATCATAGCTGAAGTAAACCTCCAGGATATCGGCCCCGGTGTTTTTGAGGGTTTAGTTGATGCTTTAGATCTGCAACCCGGCACACCGCAATACGAGAATATTGAAAATCTTATTTACACAAATTTTAATGATCAGCTGATAACAAGAACTGGTTGGAAGGAAGAAAATTTGGTAGATTACAATACTGAAAATCTACGCACCTCAGCATCGCTGCATTATAAAATAACGGAGAACGTTGAAGCTGTCGGTCAGGCAAGCTATGGCAGGGGTACTTCGGTTTATTCTGCTCAGAACCGGTTTTCACTTGTCGACTTTCATATGATCAATGCCAAGCTGGAAATCAAAAGCCCTGACTTTTATGTAAGAGGTTATGGAGTATGGGAAGACTCTGGGGATAGCTACGATGCCGGGGCAACTGGAAATCTGATCAATGAAGCCTGGAAGCCGAGCACAGATTGGTATCCTCAGTATATCAACGAATATACCCAACAGATCCTTTTTGGTACCCCTCAGGAGTTGGCTCATCGTATCGCAAGGCAAACCGCAGACAATAGAAATGAAAATGGAGGAGTAATCATTCAAGGTAACCCTGCTCTTCCCCTTCCGGGATCTGAGGAATTTGAATCCTATAAAAATGGAATTACCAATACCCCCGTCAGCCAGGGAGGAAGTGAAGTGATTGATAAAAGCCGTATGTATGCTCTGGATGCAATGTATAATCTCGGTAGACATATCAATGGTCTGGGATTATTCGTTGGCGCAAACTATAAATTGTATCAGGTCAATAGTGAAGGTACTGTTTTCATTGATGAACCAGGGAATCCAATTGACATCAATGAATATGGCTTTTTTGCTCAATTGGATAAGGCCGTACTTAATAAAAGATTGGAGCTAACAGCTTCCGCCAGGTATGATAAGAATGATAATTTTGAGGAACGTTTTACCCCAAGATTTTCATTTGTTTACTCAATTGGGAGTAATCGATATCATAAAATTCGTGGATCTCTTCAAACGGCTTTCAGATTCCCTACAGTTTCTGATCAGCTAAATGATATCCAGGTAGGACAATTTACTGTAATTGGCGGACTTCCGGAAGTTCAGGCGATGTATGGGTTTGACACTAATCCTGTTTATCCATTGGATGGTCGAAATGCGATTGTTGGAGAACCAATTTTAGATAATGGCCCGTTTATCATTCCGCCGTTTGTACCGGAGACGGTTACGGCTTTTGAGATAGGATATAGAGGACTTTATTTTGATAAAAAACTTTTTGTTGATGGGTATTTTTATCAGAATAAGTACAATGGCTTTCTGGCTACACAAAACCTTGTTATGCATCCATATGATTCAGTAAATGAACAGCGCTTCCAGACATCCATCAGTCTGGATAAGCCCATTACATCATATGGTTGGGCGATTGGCGCCGATTATTCCGTGGGGAAAGGATATATGCTTACAGGAAACATTGCTTACAATGCAATTGAGGATATTGATGAAGAGGAGAGAGGCTTTGAAACCAGGTTTAATACACCTGACTATCGAATTAACATGGGTATCAGCAACCGAAATGTTTATAGAAATATTGGATTTAGTGTAAACTGGAGATGGCAGAATGACTTTTACTGGCAATCGTCTTTTGGTAATGCTGAGATCCCTGCCTATTCCACACTGGACATGCAAGTATCCTATAAGGTAAGAAGTCTTAAATCGTTTTTAAAAATCGGAGGTTCCAACATTCTGAATCAGTACTACACAACTATTTACGGTTCGGCGAAAGTAGGTGGATTGTATTATTTCTCCTGGACGTTCGATCAGTTTTTGAACTAAAATGCTTCATTAAAACTGACATAAACGCCATTTGATTTACGGCCGATGCCAAAATCAACACGGACATTCATCCTTGGCTGTACTTCAAATCGATAGCCACCACCGAAGTTTGGCAACCAATGCTCAAATTCTCCAATTGTAGGTGCAATTGAACCTGTTGCTACCCATGCTACAAAACCATGTTTACTTAGCATGCTTCCATTCTTATCCGGATTTTTTCGCAAAAATTTATGGCGATATTCAACAATTCCAAGGACTAAATTTTTATCCCTGTAGTGTCCCCATCGATATCCGCGAAGATCAAAGGGTGTTCCCAGCTGAGACATTTCTGGCCATGGCACATCTCCGGCGCCGAGCCGAGTCTTTGCTTGCCAGGCTAAAACAATACCTTCTCTTTTTATGGTTTTGTAATGCCGGTAGTCTATGATATAGATTCCATAGTTGTAATCAGTCCCCAGATATTCACCGTAAAAAGTTGCACTGACATTTAGAAGAAGACCGTTGTAGGCGTTTACTGCTACATCACGACTATCGTATTCCAAATTGATCCCAAGACCACTGTTCCGAATATCTTGCCCATCTGCGTTTATATTAGGATCTTCCATCATAACTGGATTGAGATCGCTGGCATCGGTTCGGTTAAGATCAAGTACAATTCCCGCGAAGAAATTCTCCCGGACTTTTCTTATAAATCTAAAATCCAATTGCCACCAGTTTCTTTTGTAGGATGTCGTATTTGATCCTAATTCCAGATTGGAATTTTCTTCATATCCCACACCAAAGTAATTATCGGGCATATTCTTGACCCAAATATTACCATAAAGCCGATACTTATCCTTGTTGAAATAAATGTATGGTCGGAAGTTGATCAAAAGTGATTGATTGACACTGTATCCGATTGAAAATGGAATGGACGAACTATTAATAAGAGAATCAAGAGGTTGGAATTTAAAGGAAAAAAGTCCACCAACGATCAGCATAAAGTTTGTCTCCGGTGAGAATGATGGAGCAATGAAAGGAGTAAACTTGGCTTTGAACTTCTTTGAATCAGGGGTTGATTGAAAGGAACTGTCATTCGTTGATTTAGCCTCGCCTAATTCTACTTTTTGTGCAAAAGAGATGGAATAAATACCAATAAGGAGAAGGGGAATAAGAATAAGTAATTTCCTCACCAAAATATATCAATCAAAAGTGCCTCTGCCGGTAATTTATGCCAAATCTCATTATTTTTCTGAAAATACCCAGTATTTTATCAAATTTTAGTGAATGAAAACCATTAATGAAAAGATTATTTATCTTGCTGGCCAAATAATTTTAACAACCCTGAATCACTATGAAAAATTTTACTATCCACCTTTTTATTTGCTTTTCGGCCTTGATACTTATTTCAGCCTGTACACAAAAAAAAGGTGACGACAACCAAAACCTATCAGAAATGGAAGCACAAGCAAAAAGTGACATCTTTGTTGTGGTCGATTCCTCCTTATTTAATATTGTTAATCCCGACGCATCTTTGGAGAAATTAACTGAAGGTTTTGAATGGAGTGAAGGTCCTGTCTGGGTTTCCGAGTTCAATTCGATATTATTTTCGGATGTACCAACAAACCAGGTTTATAAGTGGAATGATGAAGAAGGTTTGAGTAAATACCTAAATCCCAGCGGTTATACGGGTGAAGTTGAAAGAGGAGGGGAGATGGGTTCAAATGGTCTCACACTGAATAACGATGGTCAATTGGTTTTGTGCCAGCATGGTGACAGACAGGTCGCTCTGATGGATGCTCCACTTGATGCTCCGGAACCAAATTTCAAACCTCTTGCTGATAATTGGGAGGGAAAGCGATTTAATAGTCCAAATGATGTTTGTTTTGCTTCCAATGGAAATATGTATTTCACTGATCCACCATATGGATTAGTAAAAAACATGAATGATTCTTCAAAGGAAATTCATTTTCAAGGGGTTTATCTAGTAAAACCAGGAACCAATGAAGCAATACTTGTGGTGGATTCGTTAACCCGACCAAATGGAATCGCTCTTACCCCTGATGAGTCGCAGATCATTGTGGCAAATTCAGATCCTGATAAAATACACTGGTATATCTTCGATGTGAATGAGGATGGGACACTGACAAATGGCCAGATTTATTTTGATGGTAAAGGTTATGGTGAAAAATATTCGGGCCTTCCGGATGGTTTAAAAATTGATAGCAATGGAAATGTCTTTGCAACAGGTCCTGGTGGAATTTGGATTTTTAACAGCCAGGGAGACCACCTCGGAATTATATTAACAGGACATCCTACCGCTAATTGTGCATTTGGTCCTGACGAAAAAACGCTCTACATCACTGCTGACATGCATTTGATGAGATTGAAGATGTAGCTATAAATCAAGGAACAAGTTTTTATGAATATCACCAAATTATCGATAGAAAGGCCAACACTCTTAGTTGTTGTGTTTTCCCTGTTGATTTTTTTGGGATTGCTGAGCTACAATTATCTAACCTATGAGTTGGTTCCAAAATTCACACCGCCAGTCATAACGGTCACCACAGTTTATCCTGGAGCTTCACCTGAGGAGGTGGAGGAAAATATTTCCATCCCGCTGGAAGAGGTCCTTTCTTCCCTGCAAAATGTTGATCAGTTGACAACAACCTCTCAGGAGAATTTTTCACTTGTCCGGCTTGAGTTGACACCAAATGTCAATGTGACTGAAAGCATGCAGGAAGCTGAAAGAAAACTAAATACCGTTGTGGGCCAATTGCCAGAACAAGCACAAAAACCGGTTTTAAGTAGATTTGATTTCGATGACCTTCCGATTATGCGAATCGGATCATTTTCCAGTCTTGATCCTTTTGAATTTTCTGCATTAATGGAAGACGGAGTAATTCCTGAGTTGTATAAAATCGAGGGAGTTGCGGAAATTCGATTATTGGGAAAAGAGGAGCAGGAGATCCGGGTAAGTATCGATCCTGATAAACTCGATGCCCTGCAGGTAAGCATATATCAGGTATTACAAGCTATAAAACAGTCTAATTTGAATGTACCGGTAGGTATGATCAAACGCGGCGATAAGGAATCATTTATCCGGTATATAGGTGAACTCGATCATCCTTCTGAAATAAATAATCTCGTTATCACAGAACGTGCAGGAAGGTTGATCAAGGTAGGGAATGTTGCTGAAATCAGAGTTGATCCAAAGAGTCAAGATATTTTAAACAGGATCAATGGACGGCCGTCGCTTGGTTTGGATATAAAAAAGCAGGGCGAGGCCAATGCAGTGACAATTAGTACACATATTCGCGAAAAGCTTGATGAATTAAGTGATAAGTACAAAGATTCAGGCCTGCAATTTGAAATCGCACAAGATACCTCTGAATTTACACTTGCTGCTGCAAATGCGGTTATTTCTGATCTGACACTGGCTGTGATTTTGGTTTCATTAGTGATGTTGCTTTTCCTTCATAGCCTTCGTAATTCCCTGATCGTTTTTGTCTCCATTCCCACCTCAATCATATCTACTTTCATCGTCATGTATGTCTTTGGATATACTCTGAATTTACTTTCCTTGCTGGGTTTATCGCTGGCGATTGGGATTCTTGTAGATGACTCGATCGTGGTGATTGAAAACATTTATCGCCACCTGGAAATGAAAAAAGGAAAGGTAAAAGCGGCTTACGATGGCAGAATGGAGATCGGATTCACAGCCATTTCCATCACATTGATCGACGTGGTGGTGTTTTTACCCATTGTTTTTGCTACAGGGATTGTTGCTGATCTGCTTCGGCAATTTTCAGTAGTTATTGTTACTTCAACCCTGATGAGCCTGGTGGTTTCCTTTACATTGGTTCCACTGCTGGCCTCACGGTTTGGTAAACTGGAGCGGATTACCGGGAAAACTTTTTTTGGCAAATTTGTTCTGAAGTTTGAAAATAGCATCGATGTATTGATCTCACAGCTGGATCAAGTTTTGAAATGGGCTTTCAGACATAAAGTCACCACTTTATTTATTGCATTGGTATTACTGGCTGGTTCTGTATCCCTTATTTTTTTCGGATTTATTGGGTTGGAGTTTACAAAATCCGGGGACCGGTCCGAATTCATGATGGAGATTGAATTACCGAAGGGAACGGCCATTCAAAAGACAAATGAAGTAGCCCGGCAGGTGGAAGATTATGTAAGTCAATTCAAAGAGGTGGAATCTGTTTTCACCACAGTGGGAATAACCAGCAGCGGGAGGATTGAATTTAATACCTCCAATCTGGCCGAAATGAATGTCAAACTCATTAATAAGAAAAAAAGAAATTTCACATCTACAGAATTTGCACACAAAATAAAGCTGGATATAGAAAGCCAGATACCGGATGTCAAGATAAGGCCAGTGGGAGTAAATATTCTTGGTCTAAGGGATGATGACGCGGTACAAGTGACTATCACCGGGACGAGTCGGGATAGTATTGAGAGCTATGCCGATAAGGTTTTTCAAATGCTGGATGAAATTCCCGGCGCTGTTGAAGTAGTGTCCTCTGAAAGTACCGGGCTTCCCGAATACCGGATTGAAGTAGATCACGAGAAAGCCCAAATGTTTGACCTGAACACTGCTCAAACAGGTGGAGTACTCCGTTTGGCGTATTCAGGCGATCAGTCGAGCAAAATGGTGTACAATAAGAAAGATCTGAATATTAATATCCGGTTGGATGAAGAAGTGAAAAACAAACCTGAAAAGCTGAGGAGAATATCCTTTATCAATGAGAAAGGCCAATTGATCAGATTAAGCCAGTTTGCAGCGATAGAGCGTGAATCTGGTTTTTCACTCCTCGAGAGAACGAATCGGGCGCCGTCAGTAACATTAAAATCCCAGGTGATTGGCAAACCAGCTGGAACGATTGGAAATGAATTAAAAAATAAGCTGGAATCATCCTCCCAGCCATCAGGAATAGAGTATATCTTTGGTGGACAGACGAAAAGAACTACAGATGGGCTTAGAACGATGGGCATCGCCTTTGCAATATCTATACTTTTGGTTTACCTGATTTTAGTGGCTTTATACGATTCATACCACTATCCATTTGTGGTCTTGTTTTCTGTACCGCTTGCCGTGATTGGCGCCTTATTGATGCTTGCGCTCACGCAACAGGCATTGAGTATTTTTTCCATTTTGGGAATGATTATGCTGGTTGGTTTAGTGGGGAAAAATGCAATTCTGGTTGTCGATTTCACCAATAGCTTAAGGGAAAAGGGTAGGGAATTGCAGGAGGCACTCCTGGAAGCGACCAGGCTGAGGTTCCGTCCCATCCTTATGACTAATATTACCATGATCATTGGGTTGCTTCCGATTGCACTTGCAAGCGGAGCAGGTAGTGAATGGAAAAATGGTCTGGCATGGGCACTGATTGGCGGACTAAGCAGCTCCATGTTTTTAACCCTCATCATCGTTCCAGTCGTTTATTACGTCTTTGAAAGAAGTATTGAAAAGATGGGAATAGTGAGAAATAAAAAAGTAAGAGTAGAGTAGCTGAATACCCTGCTAAATACCATTCAAGAGCTTTCGAATATTATGCCGGAACGGGTGTCCCCATTTTTTTCATCATCCTAACATGTGAAATAAGCGCTCCAAAGAAGGTTTTATTTTCCAAAAAAGGAAGTCCATATTCCTCTGCTGTCTTTTGGACAATTGGAGAGATCTTCGAATAGTGAATGTGACAGATCTTTGGAAAGAGGTGATGTTCCACCTGGAAGTTGAGCCCGCCAAAAAAGAAGTTCACAAACGGGCTTTTTCTTCCAAAATCCAATGTAGTAAATAGCTGGTGCTCCGCCCACGTTCTTTCCATTTGTCCGGAATCAGAAGGTTCCGGGTAAGATGTTCCTTCAAAAACATGTGCCAGCTGGAAAATAAAGGATAGAGTCGCTCCTTCAAATAAATGCATAACGATAAAGCCAAGTAAAATATAATACCAGGCAAGATCCATCACCGTGAAGGGAATAACAATGTATAAGGTGTAGTAGATTAATTTGTAAATGATCAGCCTGAACAACTCCTTTTTAGGATGTTTTTTAATGACGTGGCTACTGATCTTCGAGGTGAAAAACTTCTGATAGTCTTTAATAAAAACCCATGAAAGGGAGCTTAGCGGGTAAAGAAAAAAGAGGTAAATATGCTGGAAGCGGTGAATTTTCATGTGCTTTTGGTTAGGCTCCATTCTTAGTATTTTCGCCTGATTAATATCATCATCGTGCTCTGGCACATTTGTGTAGGTGTGATGAATGACATTATGCTTGATTTTCCATAAGTAATCATTGGCACCCACAATGTTAAAAAGGACTCCTAAAAACCTGTTTACCTGTGTGTTAGACGAGTATGATCCGTGCAATGCATCATGGGCAATGTTCAAACCTATCAAAGCGGTAAAAATGCCCAAAATAGCAGCTGTTACAAGCAATGCCCATGGGTTTAATAATTCCAATACGATAATGAGGTAAGTGGAAATAGTTCCTGCCAGGATAATTATGGTTTTCAAAACCATTTGCCAATTGGCGTTTTTGGTAATATTCTTATCAATGAAATACTGATTAACCCGCTGTTTTAGAACTGTATAAAATTCGCTTTCACTATTTTGGATAAATTTTACCTTCGCATTGCTCATAAAAATGACTTTAACATTATAATGTGAATCCTGGTTGGTTGGAATCAAAAAGAAGTCGAAGTAAGGAAGGCTGCTAAAGGAAGAAACCAGCGATCAAAAAAATGACTCAGATTAATCCAATAGACCCCGTTAATATAAACCCCTAATTTTTTTAAAGTTAACGAATATACCGGATAACTAGTATTTTTATTCGTTTATTCGATCAATCCGACTTTTTTCAGGACGGAGATATTTGAATAAGTTGTCAAACATCAAAGGGATAAAAATAAATCTCTATTAAAAATGAAAAGGAAAATTATATTTTTTTAATTGAGATGACTTTTCTGTTTGAATTTTGGAACCATTGATCTGGACGCAAATATTAATCCCTGAATAATCAAACCGATTATTAGTAAAATCGCAATTTCCAGTCGATACGTTATTTTGCTGGCCGCTACAATTTTCTTCGTATTATCCATGAGATTTTTTCCTTCCTTCATTTGAATATCCGAGAGCTGGTTCAGACTTTCGCTCAGTTTAATGTGCTGCATCTGGATGGCGTTATGCACATCGATTGAGTTGGAATCCGATTGCAAAAAATCATCTTCTAATTTCACCAGTTTTTGAAAATCTTCCTTTAACTGGTTGAAATACATGGTTTCGTCCCGGGTAAATTTTGTTTTTTCATAATCAACCAACAAGTGCCTGATAGAATCATTCATTTCTTTGTTGTTTTCAGAGATATCAGCGGCTGCTATATTCTGAAAATTGAAGATTATTTTTTTGCTGTGAAACAAGCCCGAAAGTTTGTAGATGTAGCCTTCCACCAGCAATCGGTCTGCATACACCGAGGAAAATGATTCCTGGAGCGTGTTGATATGTCTCTTGTCAATGGCTAGTGTAGCAAATACCAGTATAAAAACAATCCCAAATGCCAGGGCTACTTTCATTTTCTGTCCGATAAGATAGGTCCATTTCATAGACAAGTATAATTTATTATGAGGACTATAAATATTAATTGGGAATTATCCCAAATAAAATCCAATTCTAAAAAGTTCGACCGTTAGGTTATGCGGTAATAAAACACAAATGTTTAATCAACCTGAATAGTCCGGTTACCAATGACTTTTTTTCGCAATTTTTGTAATAACATAAGCGACAGTTGCGAAACTAAAAATCAGGATAAAGATGAGTTTGTACTGATATAATATATCCGCTCCGTAAATGCGATAAATATTTAAAGCTATTACAGACAATATACCAACGCACCAGATGTAAGTGGTATTATATTCCTTGTAAAGAGCTCTCTTGGTGTTAAAATCAAAAGACCTGATGGTTTCACCCAATCCTGTCAGTTTCAATGTCCAGCGGTTCGTATTTGAGCAATATTCATCAAAACCACTTCCGAATTTTCCTCTGAGAAAGTCCTCTTCTGCAAGAATAATGGCTTGATAAATAAATAAAAAGAAGGGAACCATGATGAGCATAAAGAGCAAGGAGTTTGAAAGGATACCCATTCCTAACAGCATCAGCACATTGCCAACATACATTGGGTTTCGGCAATGGGCATAAATCCCATCTGTGACGAGACCTTCAGCATAAATTCTGCGGTTCCTTCCACCTCTGACAATATAAACCAAGCCA
Source organism: uncultured Cytophagales bacterium (assembly GCA_913057175.1). Classification (GTDB taxonomy): domain Bacteria; phylum Bacteroidota; class Bacteroidia; order Cytophagales; family Cyclobacteriaceae; genus CAJXNP01. Next base: position 66,980 of record CAJXNP010000011.1, on the reverse strand, counting down.
ATAGTAGTAAATCGAATAGCTTCTCCCAGTATTGTAACAGCCAAACCCAGGTACAGGACAATGGGATAATATTCTGTCAATACCGGAGATGGCACAAATAACATAGCATAGAAAAAAGGGAACAGATAGTTTCTGTACCTGAAGAAAAAATTACCGATCCTGACCATTTATTTTACCGCTATAATACCTGTGAAATTATACCATTTAAAAAATACTTCAACGTATTTGAATCCAACACTTTTCAACATCTCCTCGTTTTCCTTTAGTTTGTATGGTATGAGCACATTTTCGAGGGCTTCGCGTTTCTTGGATATTTCTATTTCGCTGTAGTCATTCCTTCTTTTAAATTCATAATAGTACTTGATGAATAAACGGTTGAAAAGTGAATCTTCTCCCAGTACTTTTTCAACCATTAAAAGAGCTCCGTTTTCAGGCAACTGTTCATAAATGCTTTTGATAAGGTTGGTTCGATACAAAGGCCGGATAAATTGAAGAGTCAGGCAGAATATGACGACGGAAGGATTATCGAGTACAACGCCATTATTCAGATCCGTGCTGATGAGATCAAATTTTCGTGTAATTCCATTGTCTAATAGATTTTTGCGACACTTTTTCAGCATCTCTTCAGACTCGTCCACACCAACAAAGCTTATGCTCTTATCAAGTGCCGAATCAAGGTTCATTAAGGTGGCTCCTGTAGAACAGCCCAGGTCATAGAGATTGGTATCTTTCTTTGCAAAATCGGCACTCAACTCCGTTAGCATGCGCTGCATTTCAAGATAGAATGGAACAGATCGCACCACCATATCATCAAATACAGATACAACATTTTTATCAAATTTGAAATCGCCTACTTCCTTCTTTTTATCATTAAAAACTTTATCAACCAGCATCGGAGTGGAATGTTTACTTATTAAAATTTTACAATTATATAATAATTAGATAACGACTCCAAGTACTTGTAATAAGATACTTTGTTTTAAGTATTTCTATAAATGAAAAGAATGGGTTTTAGAATTGTAATTCTCAATGTTAGAAGGGTGATTATTTACAAAAATTGTAACAATGACAGTATGAAAATGCCCGAAATGAATCTAAGAAAATTTGAAAATAATAATGGATTCATTCCCGGAATTGTACTAAAACAGGGTTCTGACTCTTTTAATAATTTTTTAACTATTTCTCCCAATCCTTATATCTTTCTGTATACAATTTGTTCCTGCAACTTGGAGAGAATGATGGAATAATACTCCTTCAGGTTTTTATATTGGCTGGAGGGTATTTCCCTTTCATTGAGAATAAATTCTACAAATATGTGGACAACGGAGTCGAGCCTTGTCAAGACATAGGAAAATTCACCGTAATTATTCGGTAGTTTGATGCGAATACTTTCCGGCCATTCCAGTAGTTCAACATTTTCCGGAAGTTCCAATGCTGATTCATAACTAAGTCTTTCGGGATAAGGATATTGCATGGGAAAATTTCGGATATCACTTTTAAATGGGTTTTCTTCAATAATATTTGTGAAAATGGGATTCAGATAAAAAATATTCTTACCTGTTCCCTGAACAACCAGCTCAAAATTTGTACGGAATTCCAGGTCCTTATTTTTATCATACAGAAATTGACTTTTGAATACGGGAAACGAGATTTTCCATTGAGGTTTAATCTGATGATTGATCAAAGCAATTTCTCCTTTTGATGCAATTAATTTTCTGTTTTCTAATGCGCTGTATCCGCTAAATTTCATCAACATTTTCAACCCAATTGTATCATTTTGATCTAAAGTTGCCTGAGCTTTTATAGATGAGTAGGAGACTGGGACATATTTGAATACATGCCATTGTGGATTGTTCTTATTCAGAACAAATCCCTCTGTCACGTAGGCTTCCTCAGGTAGGAGAAAATAGGGTCTCAGTGGATCAGTGGCATCAAGATAATAGGGTGTTTTGTCAATAATGACGTAGGTTATCTGGTGGTTAAATTGTGAAAGAAATGGAAAGTCTTTCATGTAGTCACCATGTGACCGGGTACTGATGAGCATCGGATAGGCCTCTAAACCACCTTCCTGAAGTAAGAGTGTTAGTAAAAGGTTGACTTCCGAGCTGTATCCTGATTTGCTTTCAATCAGCTCATCAAATTTTTGATAAGTGAATCTTCTATATTTTCCGTTCCAGAGGTAGTTTGTAGATACGTAATTATAGATCTTTTTTAGCTTATCCAACTGGGAAAGGTTCTTGATATTGATTATATCAAGTATCGATTTAGCATCCCTTGTTTTATTTAAATAACTGCGGAAGGAAAAAGAATTCAGGCTGTAATTGGCTAATTCTTCCCATGACATCATCAGGGTTTTGTACTCGGGTTCAACAATCATATCGCGATAAAGCTGATATCCCGACAATTGAAAGCGAATCTTTTCCGTGTAATCATGGATGTTGTATAAGTAGGAGACAGACTGAATGGAAGGCAGGTGACTGAGTTCCCAATAGTTTGTAAGTTCATCCCGGTATTTTCTTAACAGTCGATAGCCCTGTAGTAATACTTTGTATTCAAGTTTCCCTGGTAGTTGCACCTTTAAATCAGAGTGGAGCGTAGGAAGATTTTCCTGGAATTCCCACTGATTCAGGTAAAGGAAATTCTTGGAAACAATTAAGTATTCATACTCAATAATGGAACCAACCTTCACATTGGGAAATGTTATCCTCTTTTCTTTCCAGTCTTCAGAAATGTCGACGGTGTAAATCCAGTTTTTGCTGACTTCGTGTTTCCTGACTTTGTCGTTTTGATCAACATTGATCGTTTGAGCGTTTATGTATTGGATATATTCATACCCATTTTTGATGTAGAACGGAATATAGACATTTGCATGTTTTAACCCCGCTTCACTAAGAATTTTGATCCGTATATGTTTACGAATGAATACTTTTGAGCGCTCGATCTTTATTTCACCAGATTTTCTGAGGTAAATGGCTTCCGCATCTCTTTCAAAGCTGCATTCTTTTAAGTTGATCTCTGGCTTTGTTATTTCACCATATTCTGAATGGTTTATAGCTGACACTATTGAAAAATTCAGGCAAAAAAAGAGTAAAAGGGTTATTCTCCCGGGCTTCATATCATAATGATAAAAAATAATATTTTCCTTTCAATTAAGATCTTATAGGAAAAAGTTGGCAAATGCAGTTGGCAGTTGGCAATGTGTCTTTTGCTCAAACCAGTGGTAGGACGAATAAACCAAATTGCCAACTGCTCTTTGCCAACTGCCAACTAATTTTACTACGAAAGTCTTTCCTTATAATCTTCGTAGGTAAATTCCCGAACCAGTTTAAATTTGTTTTCTGTTGTCCAGATACCAATAGAGGGGTGCGCTACACCATTAAAATGAGTTGTCTTGACCATCGTGTAGTGGATCATGTCATCAAAAATGATCTTATCGCCGCTTTGCAGGGGTTGATCAAAAGAATAAAATCCTACAAAATCCCCGGCAAGACAAGTAGGGCCACCCATTCGGTAAACATGTTTTTCATTGTGGGCTTCTGAGTCTGCACCCCAGATTTTAGGTTGATAGGGCATTTCCAGGCAGTCAGGCATGTGGGCGGAAAAAGACACATTCAAAATGGCAGTTTGAATTCCATTTGCAAGGATAATATCTTCGACCGTAGCAACAAGGTATCCCGTTTGCCATCCTACTGCTTCACCCGGTTCCAGGATCACATGGACATTGTATTTTTTCTTAAAATTCTGTATGGTTTGAATGAGCAGGTCTACATCATAATCCTTTCTGGTAATATGATGCCCTCCGCCGAAATTTACCCATTTCACTTGTGGTAGTAAATGACCAAATTTTTTCTCTAAGTTTACCAGCACATTTACCAGAGAGCTTGCATTTTGCTCGCACAAAGCATGAAAATGAAGCCCGGTCACTTCTACTGGCAATGTTTTTCCAAAATGATCTGCCACCATTCCGAGGCGACTACCCGGCATACATGGGTTGTACATTTCTGTCCCGACTTCCGAATATTCCGGGTTGATGCGAATGGCTATCTCCAATCCTTTTGCCAATGCCCTGTCTTTGAATTTACGGAATTGTTCAAAACTATTAAAAGTAATATGTGAGCTGATCGAAGTGATTTCATCAAACTCACTTTCCAGGTAAACCGGACAACAGAGATGGGCCTTTGTTCCCATTTCTTCATAGCAAAGCCTTGCTTCATGGAGAGAGCTTGCAGTTGCTCCTGAAAGATATTGTTTAATGATAGGAAAGGTACTCCACATGGAGTAGCCTTTTAATGCGCACAATATTTCCGCTCCTGAATGGTCCGCAACATATTTCATGAGCTCGAGATTTTTAATTAACAGTTTTTCTTCTAAAACAAAACATGGGGATGGGATGGCTTTAAGATCTATCCCGGGGTTCGATCTTTTACTCATAGTCATCAAACGCCAGTTTTGCATTTACTTTTTCGTGCCAGGGCAACCCGTAAATGTTGAGGTCATCTAAAAATGGATCGGGATCAAACTGTTCGACATTGTAAACTCCTGCTTTTTTCCACTTTCCTTCCAGCATCATTTTGGCGCCTATCATGGCTGGAACTCCGGTTGTATAGGCGACCCCCTGACCTTTTACATCGTCGTAGGCATCCTGGTGTTTGCAATTATTCCAGATGAAGTAGGTTTGATCTTTTCCATCTTTTTTACCTTTGATCTGGCATCCGATAGAAGTCTCTCCGGTATAATTTTCACCAAGTGTACTAGGTTCCGGAAGCAGCGCTTTCAAAAATTGAAGTGGTACAATCTCTACACCCTGAAACTTAACGGGTTCAATGCTTGTCATGCCTACGTTTTGCAATACCTGCAGGTGATTGATATAATTGGGTGAAAAAGTCATCCAGAAACGAGCCCGCTTAATGGTAGGAATGTTTTTAACCAACGATTCCAGCTCCTCGTGGTAAAGAAGATAAGATTCCTTCGGACCAACATTAGGGTAATCGATCGGCATGTGAATGGACATTGGATCTATTTCTTCCCACTGACCATTTTTCCAGTATTTTCCTTTCTGCGTAATCTCCCGAATATTGATTTCCGGGTTGAAATTAGTAGCAAAGGCCTTTCCATGATCCCCCGCATTGCAATCGACAATATCGAGATAATTGATTTCATCAAAGTGATGCTTGAGGGCATAAGCAGTGAAAACTCCCGTTACTCCAGGATCGAATCCGCAACCCAATAAAGCCATGATACCGGCATCTTTGAAACGGTCGTGATAAGCCCATTGCCAGCCATATTCAAATTTTGCTACATCTTTAGGTTCATAGTTAGCAGTGTCGAGGTAATGAACTCCTGTTGCCAGACATGCATCCATGATTGCAAGGTCCTGATAGGGCAAGGCAACATTGATGATCATTTCTGGATTGAAATCCTTGATCAATGAAACTACTTCATCGGCTTTATCAGCATCGACCTGGGTCGTATGAACTTTCTGCTCACTGATTTCATTGGCAATAGCGTCACACTTTGACTTTGTGCGGCTGGCTATCAGAATTTCAGAAAACACATCCTTTTCACGTGCACATTTCTTTGCGACAACATTACTTACTCCTCCAGCTCCAATAATAATAATCTTACTCATATTATGCGGTTGATTAATTTATGAGTGCCAAATTTATAAATTATTAAAAAAGAAAAAGGGAATTGTTCTTTAATAAATAATCAATATTGAAATTCGAGTTTCTGAAGAAAAAAACCTTTAAAACCAGTGCCTGAAGAAAGCACCCTTTTATCTTTCAGTATCTTAGATTTTTCTGAAATATTGAATTTCTTATTTCTTCTGGAATCTTTTGATAGTCGCATGATGGTGTGTTGGTTTAGTTAGATATTGAAAGTAGTAATTATTATTAACTATATTTTAATCATTTCAACATTATTTTTTAGAAAAAATGTCCAACAAATACCATAAAGCTATTCATCAAATGGATTGCTTTTATGTTATTCCATTTCGTGAATGATCGGTCTTGCACATAATATGGAAGTTAGAAGAAAGCTTTTTTAATAAATCAGGATTGTATAAATGTTTTATTCGAAATTGATTTAAATTTAGTAGTAGAATCATCGCACATGAAAAATCTTGCCGTATTATTAACCATTTTACCACTTATTTCTCTGGCACAACACGATTTCGATTCTTTGGTTCAACATTACCCTGAATTTCAAAGCAAGATCCAAAAGATAGCGGATACCCTGGACATATTTAATGATGACAAGGTGTTAAAAGTCACTCTTAAGTCAGACTTTAAAAATCTTATCAAGCAAAAATATAAGGACAAATATCAGGAGGCAATTCTGAATATTGACCTATTTGATTCTGTGAAATTGGAAAGAAAGATCCAGATAAAGACCAGGGGAAATTTCCGCTTGAAATCCTGCTATTTTCCCCCGATTAAACTGAATTTTAAAAAGAAAGATGCGATTCTGACGTCACTGAAAGAGTTTGATAAGATCAAGCTGGTGAACAATTGCCGCATGCAAAGTACGTATGAAAAGTATATTGTGGCGGAATACCTCACATACAAGATGTATAACCTTGTTAGCCCATATAGTTTTCGTGTTCGCCTGATTGATCTTACTTATATCGATACCGGTAGAAATAATGATGAATATCAATCACTTGCCATTTTGATTGAGCCTGATGAACAATTAATGGAAAGATTGGGAGGCTTTATCATCGAAAAGGAAGGGTATTCATTGGCATTAATGGATAGCGTCCTGGAAAACAGAACTTCAATTTTTCAATACTTAATTGGGAATACTGACTTTGATATTTCATCTATCCACAACATGAAAATTTTTAGAAGAAGCGACCTGACCAAGGAGGAAATGATCGCTATTCCTTATGATTTTGATTATTCGGGGATGGTCAATACGCCTTATGCCATACCAAATGAAAAATTGAGAATTGAAGATGTAAAGCAGCGATTATTCATGGGAAGCTGTCAACCGGAGGAATTGTTTAACGAAAACATCAGGTTTTTTATGGACAAGAGAGATGAACTGGAAAGTCTTATTAAAAATTGTCAATACCTGGAGGATCGCTACCGCGAGGAAATACTTTATTATTTGAATCAGGGATTTGAAAATCTCCAAAATCAATACACAGTTACGAAGACATTTTTTTCCTCCTGTAAGAATTGATTGGTTATGGAAAGTCAGTTGAATGTCATGTCAACCATGATCTTTCCAAAAGGGTAATAAATGGTCAGGCGGCTCGACAGTAAGGAAAGCCATTTTCCGATCTGTTGTTAAAGCCGTCAGACCGAATCTGGGTTTTTAGTTTCAGCTTGATCCCTCTGTCTAACCTACTTTGTCACATTTTAAATTACATAATTTCAATTGCCCTTTGGCTTTAGCCCAGAGTAAAAATGAAACTCTGCTCTTATGGCTTTAGCCAAAAAATTTTAAACCAGGCTTCTCACCCGGATAAATAACAAGTGTGGCTAAAGCCGTAAAACCTTTCACTCCTTTCCGGGGCTAAAGCCACCCGGCAATTCAATAGTTGGCCCTCTTTTAATGGTTGGATAATATGTGGGATTATCTTGATTGAATGCAAGTTATATTGCATTTTAAACTTCCTTGAAAGCTTTTACGATCCACAGTTCACGTAATACTGAAAATTTGGAAGTAATGCTATTCAATATTTGTTAAAAAGAAGTTTCACGTAAAATTTTATGGAAAGCAATTCCTCTTTGATATCAACATCATCCAGCATGCTGGTGAGAAGCTTTTTAAGAGATGGATTCTTTTGCGCCTTTTTTATAACATAATTAAATAAAAATGGATAATTGAGAAGCTTTTGAATGCCCCGGCTGATCCGCAACTCCCGCCACATTTTTTGATAGACATACTGGTCATATTCCAAATTGAACTTTCCTGAAAAGTCATTTTTAACAAAACATTTTTGTATGTGATCGGCTGCAAATCGTCCACTCCTCAAAGCATTCCCAATCCCTTCACCAGTGAAAGGATCAATCAGTCCTGCAGCGTCGCCTGTCAGGAGGTAACGATGGCCGGATAACTTCCTTTTTTTTGAACCAAGAGGCAGTCCAAAGCCCTTTATATTGTCTATCATTTCAGCATTTTTAAATCTTTGAGAAATTTCCGGATGAAAATTGATGATTTCATTGAATATCTCTTTCAGATTGAGCTTTCTCTCAGAAATTTCATTGGAAAGTAATCCAAGACCGACATTGGCGGTATTGTCTGGTAGGGGGAAGATCCAGAAATAACCGGGCAAAACATCACTAATAAAATGCAATTCGATAAAATTTCCGTTCGAAATGTTATCCACACCTTTCATATAAGCTCTGATTCCGGCACAGTAATGTTTTTTTTCGATAGTGGATCCCTGGAAAGTTTTCTTTACAAGGCTTTTCATGCCATCACATCCAACGATGATTTTTGCAGTGTATGTCTCGCCTTCCCCTTTTATGGAAACAAAATCATCTGTATGGGTAATTTCGTCAATTTTAAAACCTTCCTGGATGGTAAACCTGTCTGGCGCAAGGTCAGTTAATTTCTGAAAAAGGAAATTGTCAAAATCAATTCTTTTGCAAATATATCCGGGAGCGGCATCCATGTGTTTGGAAAAACCTATTTCAAGAGAGTCATCATTGGGCGAGGAGAATTTTATGCCATAAGAAGGAGCGGCAGAACGCAATTTGATAAATTCAGGATAGATCTCAGGAAAGAAAGTCCGGATCTGGTTGATGACATCAGCGCTTAGAGCGTCTCCGCAGATCTTATCGCGGGGAAAAAGCTCCTTTTCAACAATCAGCACCGATAGTTTGGTTCGGATAAGAGAAAGGGCGCAGGCAATTCCTGCGGGACCGGCACCAACAATGATCACATCAAAATTTTTCAAAAATTTCCGGGTTAGGTTGTTGAAAAATAATCAAAATTTACTGTTAGATATTAACATTTAAAATGGATGCTAAATCCTGATTCATTATACTGACCTTTTTGTTATGAAACAAGAAAAATTTAAAAGAATAATTTAGGATTAGATGTTGGTTCAATTCTTAAAGAGATATAAAATAGTTCATTTCAATTCATTGAATGAAGTTGTAGGAATGGATAGAAGGTTTTTACTGATGATTTTTCCTACAATAACAAATGAAATAACAATTTATTATTTACCCAATAAATCTATTGTTCATCGGATTGATTTCAATTCAATGAATTGTATCCATAAAATATAACTTGAATGACTGATCGAAAAAGGGATATGACAATTGATGAGAATATCGTTTACTGTGGTTTGACTTCCTCTGGCAAATCCATGCCTTTCGAACAATCTGCCGCGATATAAGTGCGTCTCGCCCGATGTTATGTAAACCGGATTTGGTGTTAAACCTTATATGCTTAACTTACTGTTCAGTCAAATGTAGCAGGTTCAATTATCAACCAAAAACCTTAAAAGCCACCAAACCAACCTAACCTTTCACTAAGGTTCTATAACCAATGGCTAAGACTCCATAGCTTATCACTAAAGCTCCATAACCTTTCACTTAGACTCCATAACCATTGACTAAGATTCCATAACTTAACACTAAGTCTCCATAATCATTGGCTAAAACTCCGTAATGATCCGCTAAGACTCCATGACTATTCACTAAAACTCCATAGTAATCCACTAAGACAACATAGCTTTTAGATGGGACTCCATTATAAACCATCATATGTCCATTGACATTTGCTAAATACACGTGTCAATAAATGAAAAGAGTTATAATGCAGCAGCGTTTGCTGTATTTTGGTCATTCATTGATAAGGTAAATATCTGTCTGGATCAATGAGTCCAGCCGGGCATCAACAAAGCAATTAAAAACCATCCAAAATCCTTTGGATTCATTATCTTCGGGGAGTTAACGTAGTTGAAATGAGCTATTATGGGTACCCCCAATGGTGCAAGCTTAGCGCAGCGTAACTTGTACCAACAAATGAACAGAAATTGTAGATTAGAAGTATCCACTTCGGGCGTGGTAATAGGAACATTCCTTGAAGATACATCTATTTTAGTATCGAATCCGACCAAATGCTGTTATGAAGTTCAAAGCTTTTTGGTAGATCCATGCAGATTTGAGAGGATGCCGGAATGAATCCGGCAATTGTGGATTTTAAGGGAGCAATACCTCTTTTAACCCCAATGATGCAAGTTTAGCGTAGCGTAACTTGTACCAACAAATGAGCAGAAATTGTAGATTAGAAGTGTCCACTTCGGGCGTGGTAATTGGAACATTCCTTTAAAACACATCTATTTCAAAACCGAGCCTTTCGCTGCCCACCAGGGCCGGATTTCTATTTCAAGCACTCCGGCCTTGACCGCAGGATCTTCACTCTGTAATTTAATGGCTTCCTCCATGGTAGCGACATTGAAAATAACAATTCCACGAATATTCTGATCGTCGCCAAACGGGCCTGCTACACTGATCTTTCCATCTTCGGCCATCTGATTGAGATGCGCCAGATGGTCTGCCTGTATTGTGGCAAGCTGGGTGGAGTCATAGCCACTGGCATCGCCCTTGGATAGAAAGCACATAAAGTATTTCTGCATGACAAAAGTGGTATCACCTTCTTTCATTTCAAAGGTTTCCTGGGCGAATACATCATTCGAAAGAAAAAAAGCAAAAAGAGCAATAAGGGTAAAATTTTTCATATGCAACATTATGATTTTGAAATAGAAATTTAACTTCGGTTCGATTAAAAACCTTAATGAAAACTCTTTTTATTTCCGCCAGCTGGCGGATTAGGGGTGGGTCATTTTATAAACAGGTTTTCATTAGGTGTTTTTTGTTTGAAATGAACTTTTTTTGGTAAACCCACCTCCGTATCTCCTCCGAGTAGGAGAATGATGGCCATTTCAAACAAAAATCTTCCTTTCTAAAATCGAAACTCAGGTTAATTTAGAAAATCACCTGAAATTTACTTGCAGCACCTAAAACAAAAATCCCAACCTGACAAAAAACGCTCTTTCCGACGTATTGGACCATGAATAGTCTGCTGTGATGGCAGCCTTTCCAAAAGGAGCCAGGTAAGCGCCCAAACCATAACCACGATGCCAAAAATCAGATTTCCCATCTGGTGTGGAGGGGTCTTCCTCGACCCATACCCGTCCGACATCGTGGAAAAAAACCAGCCCAACATCGCCCGGAAGCACAATTGATTTGAAAGAAAATAACCGAATTCTGAGATCGGTATTTTGGTAAAAAGTTTGATCACCGGCAAATCGTTGTTTTCTCACTCCTCGGAGATTGGTCGATCCCCCAAGCTTTCGGGCGTGGTAAAACTCGTAATCCCCATTATTTGACGCGCCACCCACGCGGGCAGCAAGGGTGGACCGGAGGGTATTTCCAAAGGTATAATAGAATGAAATATTTGCGTTTGAATAGGCAAAATTGACATCCAATTCTTTTTGATCCAGGCTTTTTGCATAACCTGTGATAAAGTCAAAGAGCAAACCATTTTGAGGGTAGAGCTCATTGTCCCGGGTATCATATGAATAACCCAAATAGGCTCCCATGTAAAACCTTGTCTCATCGAAAAGCTCATAATTTAAATTTTGCTGGTATTGGGTGATAAAACGATCAATTTCTTCGTCAGAATCATTCAAATCACTTCTGACATTGATGGATTGATACCTGAGTCCGATAGCAAAACGATGTTTTTTATTGCGGGAAGTTCTGAATAATTCCGGATTGAAAAGTATTTGACGGTATCTGGCAGCATAGTACTGATTGTCCTCATCAATTATTTCATCATCAAATTGCGTTTCATTTCCGAAACCATAAAAGAAATCACTGTAGCTTGGATAGAAAATTCCTGCATCAAGTACCAGGCTCCACTTGCTAATGATATCTGTGAAAGTGCCTTTGTACGAAACGTTGAATGAAGCTGATTTTGGGGCAATCGTGCCGGCAATAAAATGACTTGTTTTGAAAGGGTCTTTTCTGAAGCCGTGTGTTTGGAATATTCCTCCCACTCCTATGAATATTCCATCATCGGGATTGAACCCGCCAAACGCTATGGGTGCTGCCAGATCGTATTGAAAAGCTTTTCGATTATAGACGTTGATGTCCTTATCGCGGTCGCTGGTTTTGACCTTTGTGTCCGAATTATCATTTAGCTCTGTTTTGGTTTTGGTATCATAAACCCATGTTTTTTTGCCAATACCTTCCACGAGAGAATTGTTTTTGATTTCGTCCTCCCCGCTACCTCCGATAATTCTTATTTTGATGCCATTATCTACTGTTCCTTCAAGATTGAAAATATCGTCATCCTCAAGCCCGTAAAGTCTTATTTCATTCGTTTCTGATGTCTTAAATGTTCTTTCGAAAAATTTATATTTATTTTCACCTTTTTTGGGCGATATGTGGTAGGCGACAACCTTTGTTTCTTCATCGTTCAATCTTTCAATCGTAAATCGATCTCTTTTTGAAGTTCCCGGAACATCGACTTCTTTGGATAAGAAAAGATAGTATTCCCTGGCATACTTTTCCAGATCATCCCTCCGATGTTTGAGTTTGGAAATAATCGTGTCTCCATGGAGAGCAAATATTTCCGTTGGAAGATCTCTGATAGCAGTCTCGATGATATCGTCTGTAATTTTTTCCTGTATTTCATGGCAGATTGTCAACCAATCTTCCAGATCGGGTTCTGTCATGAATGATCTGTCAAAATAACGCGCATTAAAACTTAGACCGTTTACATTCTCTATCTCCATGTGGAATCCCTGAAATTTTGGCATAGCAAATGGCTTTGAGATCAAGTCCATCACCCAGCCATCTGACCAGAAAAATGCCTGGTCCCGATCCCTGGGAATTGGGCGATAGAGTTCAATATCATCATCTATTTCGAACTCTGCCCATCGCCATTGGTCATCGTGTCGATCCCAGTCGCCGATCAGGATGTCGAACAACCTTGATCGCACAACCATGTTCTGATCAATTTGATGATCACCATCTTTCATCATTTTTTCCAACACATCGGACGTGCTGATGATGTCTTTTGGCTGCCCGAAACTTTTAACATCACGCTGATCTTTTTCAGGCCTTTCCTCAAATAGATATAAGCCATCACCAAAGGTCCCTCTGTAAATTCCCAGTCGTGGATCATCAGGTAGGTAAACCAATTCGGGATTGGTATGATAAACACCGGCAGCATCTGCCAGCTTGGGGATGGCAAAGGCAGCATAAGGGTGTGCAGCAGAGACTTGTTCAGCGATCAGGTTTTCGGCAAATGTTCCTCTCAGTTCAAGAGGAACCGCATTTTCGGGGAATTTTTCAATCGATCTCAGAACGTATTGCCGCTCGTCTCCAGCTTCCAGTCTAAGCGATTTAGTTTGCATGCCTCCTCCTTTCTTTTTGATGATCAACCCACCTTTTTCCTGACCGAGATCAAAATATCTCACACTGTCAACGGTCGTGCTCCATTCTTCCCGGTAATTATTCCCCAACGGGCCAGGTTTTACTTTTTTCTTTTCATAAGCTTTCGTGATATACATTGATTTGGTGCTATCAGTATAGTTTATATCTGTAGTTTTTTCTTCGAAAACATCCTTATCAAATGGCTTTTCGCTAAATAGAAGAGTTTCAAATAAGGGTTGATCAACAGTTGATTCTGAGGAATAAAAGCGCAACCATACATCGCCATTTTCATACAGATCAATTTTACCAAAGCCCTTGTCCGAACTTACAAAAGTTGCTTTCTTGCTATTGATGGGAGAGGATTTTGAGAATGATCCGCTATTGACAAGATGCATGTTGCCATTCCTGAAATATTCAAGACTTTGTTCGTGGCCCGAAACGTAGATCAGGTTTTCATGCTGACTGAAAAATTCCTCAAAGGAATTGATCATTCGCTTGTATTTATAATTGCTGATGTCCTGATGCTCGCCAAGAAAATGTCTGTTCAGAACATATATTGAGCCCAGGCCTGGCAGAGGAATGTATAAATTGTCATTGGCCAGAGTGAGTGGAAACAGGTGTGTTTTGGCGGAAAAATAGCCTCCGTATTTACCGGAGGACGTCAAACTGTGATGGCCGGCAACAATGATCTTTTTGTTGTAATTTCTCTTAATGGCATCTTCCAATTCAGCCAGAAACTCAATTTCGTTGTTGACATCGCATCCATCTTCCGAATCCGGCCGGTCCCAATTGTGAAGGAACCATTGTGTATTGATTAGCAAAAGTGTGACATCATCGCTTAAATGTATTTCTTCAGGGCCCGGACAGCCATTGTCAGGACGATAAACATTCCCCAGGTCTAAAACATCTTCGACGTAATATTCCAATGCCTGCACTTCGCGGAAGCCTTGTCTACCACCCTTATCCCATTCATTTTGGCCGGTTATAAAGTACTTATCGCCTTTAAATTGACTAAAGAATTGATACCTTCGCTTGAGCGTTTCGTTGAGCTCCGTTTTGTTGGAAAACGTTGATGTGTCCGGATTTCCGTTTTTAATGGAATTATTCCCCAGCCAAAGAATCGAAGATTCATTTTCTTTCAGCAAATCAATCAGGACCTCAGCTGATTCAAAAGGAGGTTTCTTTTGTTCGTCAGAATTGGAAATCAGGTAGATGGAATGATAAGGTTTGTTTTTTTGGGTTTGCGAGGTTTGTAGGGGTGGAGTGGACTTATAGGTAGCACAAGAGGACAGGCAAATTGTAAAAAAAAGGATTAGGTTATGGCGCATTGGAAAGTAATAAAAGCCTTTTTGAAATATCGTATGCATTTTTCAAAAAATCAATTATTATTTGCTGTTCAAGGTGCTCTGTTTCTAAAATAAATTGGCTAGCCGGGAGCACAAGCCCTTTCCATTTCTGGGTATGCCAATGGCCAACAATTGGAGGGTTTTCGCGAATGGAAGAGAATTCAACTTCAGAAGACATCAAACCGTAGAAATAGGGTTCGGGATAATATTGATCCCCAGGCGAAAGTCCCAATTCGATGGTTTTGTTCTGCTCGATGGGAACTTTGATTGACATGTCGAAATGATGTGGCCAGATATTTATCTCTTTTTTTTTCTGTATGATTTCTTCTGAGAATTTCTTGAACGACACATAGGCATTTTGGTAATAGGAACTGATATCTTTTAGTGCCTGGTTATCTGGTCCCTGGAATTTACTTTCTTGTTCAATTTCAATTTCCTCCAGTTGATACGGAATGGCGGGGTTGAATTTGCTGGTGTCCACCTGCAATCTTTGCAACCGGCTGACTATCCAATCCTGAAGCATTTGGTAGGTTTTGCCATTTATGAGAATTGCATCAAATACAATCTCTTCTACTAAAATTTCCAACTTAAATTCAGCGACTAATAAGGAGGTTTGAATATTTTTTTTGGGACCAAAGTGTTTACTAAAAAAACTCTTTCTCTTCTGGTTCCAGCTGAGATTTGCATATTCGTCTTCCGCAGATTCCGGCAGGTAGCTTCTTGGAGACAAAGCAACTAACTGCAATGCTGCATGGAGCTGATTCTTAGCGAAAAATAATTTCTCCCGATTGAGTTTTGAAAATTTCGACCACATAATTAATGATTTGTTCATGAATACGTATTGACCATTCCGGGGTTATTCTTACTTATATATGTAATGCATTGACATTATCGTTTTTAACAATGATTAAGCCAAAATGGCATAATAATACTTGTTTACACAATAAATCAAGTCAAAATGACCGTATTTTAATTAAAATTTGAAAAATTGACACAAAAAATTGAGTGGTATAAAAATTGAAATATCCTGCTTGAAATTATTGATATAAAAAGTTTAATAACCTAAAAAAGGAGGATATTATGACACTTATTAAAAGAACCAACAATTTATTCCCTGCAGTTCCATCATTCTTTGATGACTTCTTTACTAGGGATTTGTTTGAATGGCCAAAAAGCACTGTCGGATCTTCTGTTCCTGCAGTAAACATCAAGGAAGAAGATGAAGGTTATACGGTTGAAGTCGCAGCTCCCGGTTTAGCAAAAGAAGATTTCAACGTTGAGCTGGACAACAATGTATTGACCATTTCATCTAAAAAAGAAATAAGGAATGAAGAAAAGGATGAAGAAGGAAATTACACCAGGAGAGAATTCAGCTATACTTCATTCCAAAGATCTTTCACCCTTCCAGGAGATGTGGTTGACACGGACAAAATTAATGCGTCTTATAAAGATGGTGTCTTGCATCTTTCTCTTCCTAAAAGAGAAGAAGCAAAGCCAAAACCAGTTAAAACAATTAAAATTTCATAATTCAATATTGTAGGGGTAAAGACGGGCTTCGGCCCGTTTTTTTGCCCTGTTCCAAAAGCACTTTTTAGTCATCCCGGATTCATTTGAAGATCGGTAAAACTTTGGGATTTTAAGAAAAAGATCCTGAAATGAATCCAGGATGAACCAACTTTTGTTTTTTGAGACAGCTTTTTTATCTTAATTAATATAATTAGTAAAAAACTAATTATATTAGCATAATGAAGGGCAGAGGTTCAGATCACAATCCGGAAAATCCATATTTAAAGCTTAATCACGATTACATCGACGAAGAATATATCGATGAAAAAAACTATGGTGATCAAATCGATACGACATATCTGACGGAATTTCCAAAAAATGTTCTGAGTAAAAATGACAGTCCTGATATCCCGTTTACCTATTCTATTAATCCTTATCAGGGTTGTGAGCATGGATGTATTTACTGTTATGCCAGAAATAGTCACACCTATTGGGGCTTCGGGGCGGGATTAGACTTTGAGTCAAAAATAATAGTCAAAAAGAACGCACCTGATCTGTTGGAAAAGGCTTTTTTGAAAAAAAGTTGGAAACCACAAACCATCGTATTGAGTGGAAATACGGATTGCTATCAACCTGCCGAGAGAAAATATAAATTGACCAGACAGATCCTACAGATATGTCTTCGTTTCGGGAATCCTGTTGGAGTAATTACCAAGAACAGCCTGATAGTAAGGGACATCGATGTCTTGTCAGAGCTGGCAAAAGAAAGTCTGGTTAGAATTTATTTTTCCATCACCACATTGAACGAGGATTTAAGAAGAAAAATGGAGCCAAGAACGACAACATCTATCTCAAAGCTCAAAGTCATTGAAAAACTCTCTTCTCAAAATATACCTGTAGGTGTTATGATGGGACCGATCATCCCCGGTCTGAATGATCATGAAATACAATCTATTTTGAAGCTGGCCTCTGAAGCAGGCGCAATAGAAGCGAGCTATACAATGGTGCGGCTCAATGGCCAGATTGGCCAACTATTTGAAAGCTGGCTGGAAAATAACTACCCGGAAAGAAAAGATAAAGTTCTTAATAAAATTAGATCCTTGCATAGTGGGCAAGTGAATGATACACGTTGGAAAACACGGATGAGGGGAGAAGGTGAACTGGCGGACATCATTGCGAGTATGTTTTCGATAAATAGAAAGAAATATTTTGGTGATAAGGAAAAAACGGAGTTGAGAACCGATAGATTCCGCCGCAACGGAAACCTATCTCTTTTCTGATCCTCATAACAAAGAATTTATGGTTTGAATATAACGGGTGATTTCCTATCTTATCAATTGTTTAATCACCTTCGCATGCCTAAATACATTTTATCTCTTGATGCCGGAACAACCAGTTCTAGGGCCATCATTTTTGATCAGAAAGCTAAAATCAAATCTATTTCGCAAATTGAATTCCCACAAATATTCCCGAAGCCTGGATGGGTAGAACATAATCCTGAGGATATCTGGGAATCTCAATTGAAAGCAACAAAGGAATGCATTAAAAAAGCTGGGATCAAGTCAGAAGACCTGGCAGCAATTGGAATAACCAATCAAAGGGAAACAGCTATTTTATGGGATAGAAAAAGTGGCAAGCCTGTTTATAATGCTATAGTCTGGCAGGACAGAAGAACTTCGGGAATTTGTGATAACCTGAAAAAAGAGGGCTGGGAGACAGTGGTAAAGGATAAGACGGGTCTGGTCATCGATGCATATTTTTCCGCTACCAAGATCAAATGGATATTGGAAAGCGATGAAAAGCTCATGAAGCGAGCCGAAGACGGAGACATTCTGTTTGGAACAGTTGATACCTGGCTAATCTGGAAGATGACAAATGGCAAAAAGCATATCACAGATGTGACGAATGCAAGCCGGACCATGCTGTACGATATCCGTGAGAGAAAATGGGATAAGCATTTATTAGAGCTGCTGAACATTCCAGAGGAGATTCTTCCCGAAGTGAAGTCAAGCTCAGACCTTTATGGCGTTACGGAAAAGGAAATTTTTGGAAGCGAGATTCCCATATCAGGGATTTTGGGTGATCAGCAGGCGGCATTGTTTGGGCAGTTGTGCCTGCAAAAGGGGATGGTAAAAAATACGTATGGAACGGGTTGTTTCATTGTGATGAATACCGGAGAGAAATTCGTTAAATCCGAAAATGGACTGCTCACGACCCTCGCCTGGGAAATTGATGGGAAAGTCAATTACGCATTGGAGGGTAGTGTATTTATAGCCGGGGCAGTTGTTCAATGGCTAAGGGATCAACTGCATATCATTAAAGATTCTTCCGAGGTGGAAAAGTTAGCTGGCAAAGTAGACGATAATGGAGATGTTTATTTTGTACCTGCCTTTACGGGCCTTGGTGCGCCACATTGGGACCAGTATGCTCGCGGGGCATTATTTGGGTTAACGCGCGGGTCAAATGATTCGCATATTGCCCGGGCAGCGCTGGAGTCTATTGCCTACCAGACTTATGATGTCATTCAAACCATGCAGCAGGATGTTGGTCACGACATACTGGAGCTTCGAGTGGATGGAGGTGCCTGTTCCAATAATTTATTGATGCAATTCCAATCCGAATTGTTGCAATCAGAAGTTATCAGACCCAGAAATATTGAAACAACGGCAATGGGAGCCGCTTTTGCTGCTGGTTTGGCCGTTCAATTCTGGAAGGACATACATGCCTTGAAAGAACTATGGGGAGTAGATAAGAAGTTTTCTCCGGAATTTGATTTTACGGAAGTAAAACAGAAAATACACAAGTGGCATAAAGCAGTGAATCGCGCAAAAGACTGGGAGGAAACGATATGAAGAGGGAGGAGGCGATACAAACCATTCAATCAAAAAAAGATCCCTGGGACATCATTGTAATCGGCGGAGGCGCTTCCGGTCTGGGAATTGCGCTTGATGCAGCCACACGCAATTTTTCTGTTCTTCTTTTGGAACAAAATGACTTTGCTAAAGGAACATCCAGCAGGAGTACGAAGTTGATCCATGGTGGTGTGAGATATCTGCAACAGGGAGACGTCTCGTTAGTATTTGAAGCTTTACGCGAACGGGGGATATTAAGACAAAATGCTCCTCATTTGATTCACGATCTTTCATTTGTCATCCCAACATATGATTGGTGGGGAGGTCCATTTTACACCATTGGCTTAAAGGTGTACGATATGATGGCTGGTAAATTGGGTCTGGGGCCTTCTCAGCATTTATCTAAAAAAGAGACAGTCAACGCTATTCCGACAGTTGAACAAAAAGAGTTGAGAGGGGGTGTGATTTATCACGATGGTCAATTTGACGATGCAAGAATGGCGATCAGCATTGCTCAAACGGCACATGATTATGGTGCAACGCTCATCAATTATTTTAAAGTGACAGATCTTATTAAGGAAGATGACCTGGTTAGCGGTGTGACTGCCATAGATAAGGAAACAAGTGTGCAATACACGATCAAGTCAAAGGTTGTAATCAATGCTACGGGGGTTTTTTCCAATGAAATTTTGCGAATGGATAACCCTTCTGCAAGGGATATGATCAAGCCCAGTCAGGGCGTACACATCGTAGTCGATAAGGATTTTCTTCCAGGAAAACATGCGGTATTAATCCCCCAAACCAGTGATGGTCGCGTGTTGTTTGCTGTTCCATGGTACAATAAAGTGATTTTAGGAACAACAGATACAATAGTGGGGCAATCCGACCTGGAACCGAAGGCCACTCAGGAAGAAATCAATTTTATTCTTAATAATGCAGCGAAATACCTCGCTAAGGACCCAAAAATGGAGGATATAAGGAGTGTCTTTGCAGGCTTACGACCTCTGGCAGCCCCTGAAGGAGACGAAGTACCAACAAAAGAAATATCAAGACACCATAAGGTATTGGTTTCCATTACCGGACTTATTACCATAACGGGAGGAAAATGGACGACATATCGTAAAATGGCTGAAGATACGGTCGATAAGGCTATCCTGGTAGGGGGATTGGCTGACAGGCCTTGTCTGACTGAAAAGGTTCTGATTCATGGCTATCTTAAAGATATCAATTTTGATGACCCCCTTCATTTTTATGGTTCCGATACTGATCAAATTCTAAGGTTAGGCCTGGAGGAGAAACAATATGGTGGGATTTTGAGTGAGTCACTATCACTTAGGAAATCCCAGGTGGTTTGGGCGGTACGGGAGGAGATGGCCCGGACGCTTGAAGATGTGCTAGCCAGAAGAACAAGGGCATTATTTCTGGATGCCAAAGAAACATTACGAATAGCTGAAAAAACGGCTAAAATCATTGCAATTGAGTTGAATAAAGACGATCTGTGGGTCAAGAATGAATTGAATTATTTTTATAAGCTGGCTGAGAATTATTTACCAAAAATTTAAACTATGAATCCATTTTTTGCAGAAGTAATCGGAACCTTTATCCTAATAGTTCTGGGTAACGGTGTTGTGGCAAATGTGATTTTAAAGTTGACAAAAGGAAATGGGGGAGGCTGGATTGTCATTACTTTTGGATGGGGAATGGCAGTATTTGTCGCCGTGTTTATGATGGGCCAGTTCAGTGGAGCCCACATCAATCCGGCAGTTACACTAGGACTCGCTTTAACGGATAAATTTGCATGGGATCTTGTACCCTGGTACATAATAGCACAATTAGTCGGAGCATTTCTTGGAGCTGTTGTTGTTTATATTTTTTACAAAAACCATTATGATCAAACGGAAGATCCCGATGTTATCTTTGCCACATTTGCTACCAAACCGGCTATTTCAAATCGCTTTTCCAACTTTTTTTCCGAAGTTTTCGGAACGTTTGTCCTGATCCTCGGTGTGTTGTTAATATCAGGTCCGGTATTTGAAGATGGTTCGAGCGATCAGATCAATTTCGGATTAGGTTCATTAGAGGCTTTGCCTGTTGGATTCCTGGTTTTTTCTATCGGTTTATCTCTTGGTGGTACGACCGGTTATGCGATAAATCCAGCCCGAGACCTGGGGCCAAGGCTAGCTCATTTCTTTTTACCAATTCGTACAAAAGGCAAAAGTAATTGGGATTATTTTCTAATTCCCATCATTGGTCCTTTCGTTGGTGCGGCCTTTGCATCATATTTTTATTTATTTTTTGTAAGTTAAAAATTTATTATTATTTTAATTTATTGTTTAAAAATTGGAATTCAAATTAGATTTCAAATTAGATTTCAAATGCATTGTTTTAGGGTGAATACTGAGCCACATGCAGGTGTATTGATATTTGATTCGATTTAGTGTAGCATTTGTGTTTTAATGATGCATGTATGATTGATTGATATTTTCCTAAGTAAAATACTGTCAGGATTGCATAATTTTAATTGAAGCCGCATTTCGGGAATTATTTTGTGGTTATATATTTTTTCAATTCATAATAAGAACGTGATATGTTTCGGAGGGTATGGAAAAAAATTGCACTTTCCTGTGTGAGTGTAAATTATCCGGAGTACAAGCAACTTTTAGATAGGAACAAAGAACTGGAAACCAGGCTAAAGGAGTTGTCCTATATTAATACCGAACTGAGCTCAAATCAGCAGGAGATAACACGGCAGAAAAACTTCATTGATGAGAAGAACAAGACATTACATGAATATCAGGATAGGTTAGTAGATTATCTCACTTCACTAAATGAGTCAAAAGATCAGCTTGCAATTAAGGAAGCTGAAAATACTAGTATTCTTAATGCTTTAAGACAGAATTATTTCATGGCGGAATTTGACCTTCAGGGAAAAATTACATGGATTGCCCCGAAAACAGCCCGGTACTTTAGCCTCAATGAGGCGGATATTATTGGTAGGGATTGCTTTGATTCGATCGTGAAAATCAATGATGATGACAGGGTAGATGAATTGAGGAAATTGCTTTGGTTAAAAGTTTTAAAAGGCGAATCTGTTTCTGTCGAACTTGAGCTCAAATATAAAAACAGGGACCTTCACTTAAGTATCACCTATGCCCCGATCCTGGATGCCGAAAAAAAGCCTTATAAAGTTATCTCCATAGCAGTGGATATTTCAAACATCAAGAATGAAAGGAAAAAAATGGCCGAAATCAATTCACTTTTATTGGAACAACAGGACGAGATCAGGCAACAAAACGACGAATTGCAACAGCAAAAAGAAGAAATAACTGCAATGAATGAGTTGCTGGAGGATAAAGTGAAAGAGCGCACAAGTGTACTGGAGCAAAAGAATAAGCAATTGGCTGAATATGCATTTATCAATGCGCACCTTCTTCGATCACCGGTTTCCTCTATCCTTGGGTTAATTAATCTGCTCGAATATGAAAAGTTGAGTACACGGGAAAAGGAAATTTATGCCTATATGAAGAGAGCCGTCAGTCAGTTGGATAGAATGGTCTTTAAAATAAATGGTGCCATTCAACAAAATAAAGCTGTCGACAGGGAATTTTTCAGGGAGTAAGAACTGGTAATTACACCTGCTGGTTTTAAATATTTTTACCCAAGCACAACCTTAACTTCGTGTTCCTTGCCATCTCCAACAATTGGAATTTTATTACAAGGTAGTTCTTTGCCATCCAACTCCATTTTAGCAATTCCTTTGGAAACGTGGTTTGGATTTTGAATTTCGATGTTGAAAACATCTCCTCTGAATTTTCTGGTGATTTTGTAACCATCCCAGTTTTGTGGAATACATGGATTGATAAGTAGTCCGTCGTAATCAGGTTGGATGCCCAAAATGTATTGGGTAATGGCATAATAGTTCCATGCCGCCGTTCCCGTGAGCCAGGAATTCTTTGCTTCACCGGGTTTGAAAGCGTCTTTTCCGGCTATCATTTGAGCGTAGACATAGGGTTCAGTTCGATGTAAATCGCTGATGTCTTCCAGATAGGCTGGAGCAATTTTTTCATAGTAGTGAAAAGCTTCATCGCCACGCCCGATCATCGTTTCACCGATCATGATCCATGGATTGTTGTGACAGAAGATCCCTGCGTTTTCTTTGTATCCGGCGGGATAGGTTGAGATCTCGCCATACTCAATGTAGTATTTTGTAAATGCCGGATTATTCAAAACTATTCCGTATTCGCAATCCAAGCGCTCTTTCACCGAATCGAGAGCCGTTTGAGCGCGACCGTCTTCCACCCCGATCCCTGCCATGGTGCAAAACCCCTGTGATTCGATAAAGATCTTTCCTTCCTCATTTTCATTACTCCCTACTTTTTTTCCATAAAAATCATACGCTCTTACGAACCAATTACCATCCCATCCATGTTGATTGATAGACTCAATCATGTTGTCAATGTGTATTTGAGCTGATGCAGCTTCTTTTGGCTTACCAATTGTATTGCAAAGCTTAATGAATTCGTTCCCATACAAAACAAAAAGTCCGGCGATCATGACAGATTCAGCTTTGCCACCTTTTTGATTTTCTGTTGTCTGAAATGACTCATTGGGATTATTGCTGAAGCAATTCAAATTCAGGCAGTCGTTCCAGTCGGCACGTCCAATGAGGGGTAACTTATGTGGCCCCAGATTATTGACTACATGATAAAAAGAAGCTTTCAAATGCTCAAAATGACTCTTGGCTTTGGATTCATCATTGTCAAAAGGCACGGATTCATCCAAAATGGAAAAATCTCCGGTTTCTTTGATATAGGCGGTTGTGGATAAGATTAACCAAAGCGGGTCGTCATTAAAATTACCTCCAATTTTGTCATTACCCCGTTTTGTGAGGGGTTGATATTGATGGTAGGCAGAGCCGTCTTCAAACTGGGTGGCAGCAATGTCCAGGATCCGTTCCTTTGCACGATCGGGGACCTGGTGAACAAATCCGATCAGATCCTGATTAGAGTCACGGAATCCCATTCCCCGGCCAATACCTGATTCGAAAAACGAAGCGCTTCTCGACATGTTGAAAGTCACCATGCACTGGTATTGATTCCAGATGTTGACCATTCGGTTCAACTTTTCATCATCACTACTGATGACATATTTAGATAAAAGATCATCCCAATAAACCTTCAACTCGTCAAAAGCCCGATCAACTTTTTCTGAGGTATCAAATTCGGCGATCATTTTTATCGCTTTTTCTTTGTTGATCACGCCTTTCGACTCCCATTTCTTGTCCTCTTCATTTTCAACATATCCGAGCATGAAAATCAAATCCTTTTCTTCGCCAGGATTTAAGTCGATTTCGATGTAATGAGAAGCGATTGGAGACCATCCGTGAGCAATCGTGTTTTTAGGCTTCCCTTCTGCTACTACATCCGGATTGTCAAATCCGTTATACAAGCCAATAAAGGATTCTCTGTCCGTATCAAAGCCGTGAATAGGTACATTGACGGAATAGAATGCAAAGTGATTTCTTCTTTCTTTGTATTCTGTTTTGTGGTAAATCACGGAATCTTCTACCTCAACTTCTCCTGTGGAAAAATTTCTTTGAAAATTGGTCATGTCATCTTCGGCATTCCACAGACACCACTCAGCAAATGAAAATAACTTGATGGATTTTTTACCAGAGGTGTGATTGGTTAGTCTGAGTCTTTGTATTTCTCCACGAAAATGAAGCGGAATAAAATTAAGTGCTTCAGCGGAAATACCATTTTTTTCTCCTCTGATAATTGTGTAACTCAACCCATGTCTGCATGAATATTTATCCAGTTTTGTCTTTACCGGTTTCCATCCGGGCGACCAGGTCGAATCGCCATCTTTGATGTAAAAATATCTACCACCGTTATCTACGGGAACATTGTTGTAACGGTATCGTGTAAGTCTTCTGAATTTGGCGTCCTTATAAAAAGTATATCCTCCGGCAGTATTAGATATTAAAGAAAAAAAATCATGATTACCAAGATAGTTGATCCACGGGTAGGGAGTTTTTGGCTCCGTAATTACATATTCTCTTGCTAAATCGTCAAAATGACCGTACTTCATCTGGGTTAAATATGTTTAGGTTTATGATTGAATTTCAGTTGTTTTTTCTTTGGGTAATTTGTCGTACCAGTTTTTCTTAAGAATAAATGAACAGACAGCAGCGATAAGGATCGCAACTATTGTTGGTACCGCTTCCATCAAAATGAGATATATCGGGAAAACAACTAATGCTGTTTGCCAGATGATCCCGATGAAAACATTAAACATATCCCGTTTGAAATTGTGGTTGGGAATGAAGTCAGGATGCTCTGCCATCACTTTTTCCCTGATAGGCTTCCAGAAACCCCAGGGTCTGACATTTCTGTAAAAATCCTTCAACACATCTTCGCTAACCGGCGAGGCAGTATATGTTCCTATAATACAAGCGATTAAAGAGATTAGCAACATTAATGGGAAGGTGTAAAGGTCGAGGACACCTTCAAAGATAAATCTGAAAGTTAAGGCTGGAATAAGTCCTCCGACCATTCCCCAGAAAAACCCATTACCATTGAATCGCCACCAATACCATTTTAAAACATTGGCAGCAACATAACTTCCGTACAACCCTGAAACTATCCACTGCAGTACATCATTCACATCTTTTGCGAAGAACCCAAAAATGATGCTGACAACAACCATTAAAAGTCCGGCGATGTAGTTGATGCTTTTGATCTTTATGTTGTCTGCAGTTGGATTGATGTATTTCAGGTAAATATCATTGACAATATAAGCTTGAGCTGCATTGAGGGTGCCGGCAAATGTTGACATGAAAGCAGCTAACAATCCGGCAAGCAGCAATCCTAAAAACCCGACAGGGACAAACTCATTTATGGCTGATGGAAGAATTTGTTCAAAATCCAGTCCTTTACCGGGAACCATAAGATCAAGTTTATCATAAAACAACAAGCCTAAGACAGCAAAACCAGCAATCATAAAATATCTGATTGGCATAAGAATGACAGAAACAGAGCCACTCATCAATGCTGCTTCCCGTTCTGATTTTGTAGACAATATCTTTTGCATATCATATGTAGGAGCTGGGCCCGCAAGACTGACCAGCACTCCTTTGAATACCATCATCATGAAAAGTACACCAAAAAGTGAGAAACCATCCTCGGAAATTTTTTGATTGACTTCTGTAACTATACCTGTCCAGTCGAGGTCCAGATTCATTCCAAAAAATGGGTTCATCCAGCCTTCCGGAACAGCAAGAGGATTATCCGATAACGCCATCATTGCTATTACACCAATCACAATACCCGAAATAGCCATGATAATGTATTGGATAAGGTCCGCCCATACGATACTCATCATCCCTCCCAGAAGGGAATAAAGAATAGCAAAACACGTAAAGACGATTCCATAAAAATGCGGAACATATTGAGGAGGAATATCTAAAGGAATATATTGTCTTAAAAACTCCCATGGCACAAAGATCTCAACAAATTTACCCAGGCCAATAAAACCATAGGTTAAATAACCCAAACCCATTATCAATGCAAAAATCACAACAATTACGTGAGAAGCTTTGGCTCCTCCTTTAAAACCAAACCGGGTTCCAATCCATTCTGCCCCGGTTGTCACTTTAGATCTTCTCAGCCACATTGATAGGAAAACCATTAAAAAGATCTGGTTAAATACCGGCCAAAGCCACGGCAACCAGATACTTTTCAAGCCATAAACAAATAAAATTGTTACCAGCCAGACTGTACCTGAGATATCAAACATACCGGATGCATTGGATAGACCAAGCATATACCAGGGTAATTGATTTCCGCCCAGTAAATAAGATTGTTTGGAAGTTTGAGCTTTCTTTTTCAAAGCGAATCCTATCACTACCGTAGAGGCGAGGTAAGCCAGGATGATTAAAATATCAATGGTGTTGAGTTTCATGTTTTTATTCGGGTTGCTTATTAAACAGTGAAATCAAAAAAGTCCTTTTTGGTCTTTTCGTAGACGTCTTTACTAAACATAAATAATTGAGCAGGTTTGTGAGCGACCCCTTTTTGCTTTTCATTCAAAGGAACCAGGTAATCCATCCTGGATATTTTTTTTCTGAAGTTTCGCTTGTCATAGGTGACTCCAAAAATCTCCTCGTAGAGTTTTTGTAATTGACTAAGAGTGAATTTGGTGGGTAAAAGCTCAAAACCAATTGGATTTGTCCTGATTTTGGTTCTGAGGGCTTCGAGGGCCAAAGATATAATTATTTTGTGATCAAATGCAAGATCGATAGGTTTATCAACGGGGTGCCAAACCAACCTTCTTCCTTTCTCCTCTATTTTGACATCATTTAGCCTTATCAGTGAGTAATAAGCTGTTGTGACAACCCGGTTTTCCGGATTGAGACCAATGCTTTCCAGCCACATAATGTCCTTTTCCTTTGTTAGTCGGTCCGGATTGCCAAAAGTGTGAAATTGTTCCAGGTAAATATTCTCAAGACCTGTAAGATCATACAACACCCTTGCAGCAGCTTCATCAAGGTCTTCGTCATTGAAGACATGATTACCGGCCAGGGTATGGTCTTTTACCAGGGCTTTTCCAGTTTCCTTATCGTCGAGTGTTCGCTCTACAAGAAGAACTTTTAAGTTCTCAAAATCAAAACCGAAAACAACGCAGTCAACTGAAAAATTAGGACTTAAAATGTGTTGTTGCATCAAAACAATAAAAATGTAACAGTTACACTAAGATTTCGAATTGCCAAGTTAAGTTATTTTATACCCACAATCAAATTGTAGACTTTGTTTTTAAAATCTCAAATAATTCAATATTGGCAATAATGAAAAGAAAAAGGACGGGTGTTTTAAAAATATCTTATAAAAAGAATTAAGTGTATTCTGTACACTTAAAATTTAATAGTTCTTAATTTTATTCATCAGTTCTTCCACTTTTCTCCGCATCATATGACAAAATTTTGTCCTCTCTTTTTCGGAGGCCACACTGATTAGAATGGAATTATTGATGATATTCTTGACTGTATTATATGTGTAGTCGCAAAATTTCGGATCAGTAGTAGTCAGGATATTCATTACATTATGGGCCAGATTAACTACTTTAATATCACCCATTTTGAAGATGACAGAATTATCAGCAATCGTCACTTCGTTTAGATATAAATTAAATGGGTTTTCCGGTTCTTCAATGACAGGATTTTCTCCAAAATCAAATTTATAGCCTTTTGAAGCCTGCCTTTGCAGATGATCTATCAGGGCATAAACATCCTCACATAATTCCAAAGCATCTTTTTTGCTTTTGAATTGGCCGCTGTCGTAAAAAAATTCAATCTGCTTCAACGTGACATTTATGCATTCAGTACTCCAAATTTCTGAAGATGGTATTTTAATATAGTTTTGCCAGACCTGGTTCGCCAATTGAAGTGTTTCTTCAGCAACATAATCAGGTAAAAATGGCTTATCCTCAAGCTCTCTAAATTTCAACAGGTTTTTAGCCCAAAAGAATATTTTAAATGTTGCCAGCTTTTTAAACATGAGCAAATAAAAAAGCGGTATATCCTTGGCAGCATAGATCAATTCTTTTACTTCAAAGCTTCTGATTTGCTTTAAATTTTCTATTACCGACTGCAGGTATTTATTGAAGTCAAAATTTTCCGGTTCGATAGCCCTGTAGTTGAACAAAACTGTGTTATTGCTTACTGCCAAAAAAGAATCGAGAGAGATTTTATATTTAACACACAGAGTTTTGAGTTCCTCGATGGATAAGTTGGTTTCTCCTCTTATTCTTCTGTAGGCACTGTCGGTACTGATATTGAGGTCTTCTGAAAGGGTTTCAGCAAAAGACAGGTTTTTAGGCAGCTTCTCTTTTATCTGATTTAAAAATTTAATCTGTATGTGGTCAGATACCATCTTGCTTGTCTTTACTTGCCTGACAGAAGTTGATCTTAACAAACTTTTTAGATCCTTTGTCAGGAGTTGTATTTCTAGTCTCACTTTAAAAAAGAAAGAATTAATCGATAATTCGTATTCTTTTTGTATCAGAATATACCAAGATAGCGATTAAGTCTTGAATGAAAGGTGAAAAATACGAATTTCTGCAATTTGAAACCTGCAGTTTTGCATTTTTCGCAAATTCTGCAAATCCGGACGCAAAATCCAATTATCAAGCTATCGTATAATTGCATACCTTTAATTAATTATTATCCAGAAGGGATAAAAAATCAAGCAACCTTAACCCCTTATACATCAACCATTGTGATTCCTCCAAGTTTAGGGATCACTTTTTCTGAATCCAATCTCCGTAAATCATAAGCGAACTCTGTTAGGGAGGCCATTCGGCCTCCCTTTCTCTTTTATGGATTTTATTAACTTGATTTTAATAGTTGAGAAGGGTAGCTACAAATTCATGATAGTTTTCAAACGGCTATATACTCAATTAAAGAATGAAATAAATGATAACCACCAGGATTAACAGAATAATCCAGATCACTAATCGATTTTTTCCCCGTACTCTTTTGGTGTGTTTCATATGAGTGGCCAGAACTGATAATTACAAAGTAAAGTTAAGCGATTCTTAATAAAATGAAACATATTATTAGCCCATCACAATAGTTGAGATCTCAATTCCTCATGCCATTTGTATTCAAATTTTACCTTATAAACTTCAGCTAAAGAATTACATGTTTGTTCATGACAGTTGTGTTTAAAATATTCATTATTTTTCAAATGGTTTATTATTTATGCTTTAAAATACCGTTCAATGAAAATCAATAATTACAAAATCAATCGGAGATCATTCTTGGAGAAGTCAGGAGTTGCGGCAGCCGGGGCAGCTTTATTTCCGGCAATTACACCTTTTAGTTCATTCTCAAAACCATTAGCTGAAAAGAGAAAAATCGCTTTAGTGGGCACGGGAATCAGAGGGGTGACATTTTGGGGAAAAAATGTGTTGGACCATTATGGCGATCTGATCGAGTTTGTCGGTCTATGCGATATCAATCCGGGACGTGTAGAATTTGCAAAAAAATATATCGGAGCGGATTGTCCAACATTTACCAATTTTGAGGAAATGATGAACACTACTCAGCCGGATTTCCTTATCGTAACGACCGTAGATTCAACTCACCATGAATTTGTCGTACGGGGATTGGAACTTGGAGCGGATGTGTTGACTGAGAAACCCATGACAACCGATGAGGTCAAGTGTCAACAAATTCTGGATGCAGAGAGAAAATCAGGCAAGAAAGTAATTGTCGGATTTAACTATCGGTATGGTACACAGTTTACTAAACTCAAAGAATTGTTGGTTGAAAACCAGGTAGGGAAAATAACCTCTGTTGATTTTCACTGGTATTTGAATACCTATCATGGAGCCTCTTATTTCAGAAGGTGGCATGGGTTGAGAGACAAGGGAGGTACATTACTTGTCCATAAATCATCTCACCATTTTGATTTGCTCAACTGGTTTATCGATTCGGACCCCGTGGAGGTGGTTGCTTACGGCGGGTTGGATCACTATGGTTCAAATCATTCGTTTAAGGGAGATAAGTGTAGAGGATGCGAGTTTAAAGACAAATGCAAATTCCATTGGGATATCACCAAAAACGATATGTACATGAATCTTTATGTGGCAAATGAAGAATATGACGGCTATATCAGGGATAACTGCTTGTGGAGAGATGAGATAGATATTTTTGATAAAATGGCTGTACAGATCAAATATGCCAATAATGTCGAGGTTAGTTACTCATTGACAACATATTCACCCTATGAGGGATATAGAATTGCATTTAATGGTATGGATGGCCGGATTGATTCCTGGGAGGGAATTCCCTGGAGAAGTGATGAACAGATCAATCAGGCACAGCTTCATGCCCAGGAAATGAGCCAGGATGACGATGCAGAGCCACAAGCCTATGATGAGATCATGGTGATGAAGAATTTTGGAGATTATGAATTAGTAAAAATACCTAAGGTTAGGGGTGGTCATGGAGGAGGAGACACGCGACTTCAGGACAAAATATTCAAAGATCCGGACATGGCTGATCCTCTTAAGCATTCTGCTGGTACCCGTGATGGGGCCATGGCAATTTTGATTGGAATTGCGGCCCGTAAAAGCATCGATGAAGGGAGGCCGATACGAATTGCCGACCTTACCGACCTGGAACCAAGTGTGGCGAGGAAGGGATAGCATAAAATGATATACTTAAGGTAAAAGATGTAATCTGTAAACGGTATTCGGCAATTCATTTGATATCGCGCCGATGCCGATTATAGGTTTATCAGTCTACCATTTGGTGGTAATTCCTTCTCTATACGTTACTCTCACCACTCAAGTGTTACTCACTTCCTTCTGAATACAAACCCGCCAATTATGGAAAATATAAGACCAATCGGGAAAACCTCAAGGACCGTAAAGGCGAACTGGATAATGGGTTCCTGGTAGTATTCTTTGAATTGTTCCATTTCTAAAAGCTTTTCCTCCAACTCTTCAGGCGGAAGTTCACTTTCCCTGAGTTGCTCAATGGAGTATGTGTAATAAGATTCCATGAATTCAGGATTGATGTAGTTGGAGTAAATCATCCATCCAATCGCATAAATGGTAGAAGCAACAACCGTAATCAGAAAACCTACGAGAAAGCCATTGCCAAAGGAAAGCTTTCCGTCAATTGTTGATTTACCGTATTTTCTAATCCCCATCAGAATAATGAAACAAGCAAGAAAGATTACGACATAACCAATTATTTCGCCGGTTTTAAAATCATTGTTGTCTGCCCAAATTGGAATAAGCAAAATCATGACGATGATTAGAAAAAGTCCCGTTGTAATACCGTAAAAAAGCGTAATTCTTTTCATAGCATATGTGGTATAAAGATATTCTAGGGTTGAAATTTTACCTTTCAACTTTAACTAATATAAAAAATTGGGACAAGAATTTAATGTCCGACAGTTCAATTTTTTGATAATTCTGGGAAATAGTTAAAAACATTTAAGTGCAGACTGAATATAAAATTGAACAATTGATGATCGTCAAATTGTCCATTCATTGAACGTTCGAATTGTTCGTAAACGAACAGTTTTTTCTTTAGTCTATAATTCAAAAACCCTTTTTTGAGTTGAAATTCAGTGATTTTGAAACTTTTTAAAGACTCGGCATCATTTTGGCCAAGTTGTTTGGCAAGAATTAATTGATTGAGTTTATGAAAAGAAAAATAGCCTTAACCATTGCACTTTTTTTTATATCGTTTTCAATTCTTTTAGCCAAATCGGAAACAGCAAAAATATCGGGTAAATTTGAAGACAGTGATGGGACACCTGCCGCCTTTACCACTGTTGTTCTTCTCAACACGGATTCAGTTTTGGTTAAAGTTGACTATACATCCGATGAAGGAAATTACGCGTTTGATGGAATCCTGCCAGGAAAATACAGAATTAAAACCTCGAACATTGAATTCAGGGATTACATAGGCGATTTTTTCAATGTGGAAGCCGGTGATGAAATAAATTTTGAAACGGTCACTCTGCTTCCGGCTGTAACGGAGCTGGAAGAAATAGAAGTAAGGGCTACCAGGCCATTGGTCGAGGTTCACCCTGATAAAACTGTTTTTAATGTAAGTGAAAGCATCAATGCAACCGGGTCGGATGCATTGGAGGTATTGCGGAAAGCTCCAGGAGTGATCCTCGATAACAATGATAATATCATCTTGCAGGGAAAAAGTGGTGTCATTATTTATATCGATGGAAAACGTACGTATCTGAGTGGAACGGATCTGATCTCGATGCTTCGAAATATGTCAGCCGACCAGATCGAATCTATTGAGATCATTACTAACCCATCTGCCAAATACGATGCACAGGGAAGCTCCGGTATAATCGATATCAAACTGAAACGCGATAAAAACCTGGGCTTTAATGCGACAGTTTCCGGGCAGGCTAACCTGGGTGAAAAAGACCGGTACAACGGAGGTGTGAATTTTAATTATCGCGATAAGAAGTCCAATCTTTATGGTAATTACAATTATCATGACAACGAAGGATTGAATTATGAGCGTTTTCGAAAGAGTATGAATAACTATTATCTCGATCAAAACTCAAATAATACCTGGAATCACAGAGGTCATGATATCCGGACAGGTTATGATTATTTCATCAATGAAAAGCATACTATTGGAACCGTATTGGAGGGTAACTTTTCTAAAAATGGAGGGACGACCTATTCTAATACACCCATCTTGAATACGGATACAGATATTGTCGAAAATGTTTTAATCTCAGATGGATATCGAAATGGAGATACCGAAAACCTGAAGGTAAACATTAATTATCAGTTTAAATCTGCTAATGGAAATACTCTTTCTTTTGATGGCGATTATGGTGTCTATGATATGTACAGGACCAGCTATCTGCCAAATACTTACTATGATGCCGATGAAACGGAAATTGTAGATGAAAGGAATTTTACTGATGAACAAAACACAAGAATTGATATCCGCACCTTTAAGGGAGATTACGAAACCACCTTATTTGGTGGAAAGTTTGCAACAGGGTTTAAGTATTCCAATGTATTGACTGATAATGACTATAAATTTTTTATGCTCGAAGACGAAGTTAAAATACCTGATTTGGACAGAACGAGCAGGTTCAATTATGAGGAAATTGTGTATGCTGCCTATGGAACATACTATGGGAAAATTGGTGAAAAGACAAATTACAACATTGGATTAAGAGTGGAAAAAACGGATTCAAAAGGAGTGTTGGAAAGTGAAAAAGCTACTGAAGATGACAATGTCGTGCGATCATATACCAACTTATTCCCTAGTGGAGGTATTTCCCACACGGTCAACGACAAAAATATGTTGTCCTTTAATTATAGCAGAAGGATCGATCGACCCAATTATCAAAACCTGAACCCTTTTGAGTTTAAGCTGGACGAGCTTACCTTTAGAAAGGGGAACCCATTCCTAAATCCACAATATTCTCACAATCTTCAGATAAACCATTCCTTCAAGCAGAAACTAAACTCATCGGTTTCCTACACCATCACTAAGGACTTCTTCGCCCAGATATTAGATACTGCTGGTCAAAAGGGTAGCTTGATCAGCGAACAAAATATAGCTGATGCCACAAACTTAAGCCTTAACATGAATTACAATACTGATATTGCGAAGTGGTGGAATGTTTTTACAAGCGGAACACTCTACCACTCGGAATATGAGTCCATGTTGGAAGTTGATCACATTAATGTAAATGTAACAGCTTTCAATCTTTATCTGCAGAATACATTTTTGCTACCTGCTGATATAAGCATGGAAATTTCAGGATGGTACAATTCACCATCCGTATGGGGTGGAACGATCAAAACTGAAGATATGTGGAGTCTAAATGCAGGTTTAAAGAGGTCGTTCTTCGAAGACCGATGCAATCTTTCATTAAGTATCCAGGATATTTTTAAATCGCAGGAATGGGCAGGAGAAAGTGATTACAATGGACTGGAAATGCGTGGAAATGGCGGATGGGATTCCAGGAGGTTTATTGTCAAACTTGATTATAAACTCGGAAACCAGAATGTAAAAAAGGCCAGAAACAGAAGCACAGGTTTGGAGGAAGAGTCCAAACGTATAGGATCGAATAACTAGTGTTACTTCAAATGTGATGTGTGGAGTAAATCACAGAAATTTTCCACTTAATCATACTTGATTTGACACAAAACCGGTTATACTTAATATAGGGGAAAAGGAGGTCAGGTTCAGAACCTGGCCTTTTTGTTTTCAGGACATTTTGGTTGATTTTTTTCTCTAAATTTAAATTGGTATGCTCCGTTTCGAAAGGAATTATTAATTTGAACATCCAATTGTGAGTTTAGAATTCTGCCTAAATGAGAAGTTGGCTGACAGTTTTTGCTATTTTCGCTCATGTCACACAACTATTAGCTTTTGAGCCAAATAGTTGGAGTTCCGTATTTCATCAATTTGATACCTCTATCATTTTAAGCAATCAGAAGCAGGATATGCTTCTGGATCTGGATCAATTGCCTTTTTGGGAGGACACAACGGCAAGGGTGACACTTGCGGACGCTGTTGAGCAGGATTTTCATATAGATCCTGCATTTTCACAAGCAGTATATCATACCAAATCGGCTTATTGGGTGAGGCTACAGATCTACCGGCCTGATAGTATTAGTCCAAATTGGTTGATCGAGTTTTATGATCAAACCATTGATAGGATCGAAGTATATGATGTTTCGCAAGGAAAATTCCGGAAGATTGTTTTTGGGGATGAGGTAGAATTTAAAAGGAAAAGGCTAAAACATAAGAACTTTCATGTCTGGCTGGAAGAAGACAAGAATATTAACAGGTACACCTTCTTCATTCGCATTCAATCCAGGACATATGCCGATATCAGATTGGCTATTCGCTCAGCCAACCGGTTTGTAAGCTATGCAGTGTCTGAGTATTTTCTGTATGGTTTGTTTTATGGGATGATCCTGATCATCAGCATTTATAATCTGCTGACATTCTTTGCCATCAAAGAGCAGAAATACCTCCTCTATACTTTTTACATCTTAAGTGTGGGTATTTACGCCATGAGTGTTGATGGTATCGCCTTTCAGTACCTATGGCCTAACTTCCCAGGGTGGAACCAGATTGCATATGGTGTAGCGCTTTACTCGCTGATATTTTGGGCAATATTATTTTCCAGGAGGTTTTTAAGAACCAAAGTAAGAGCGCCTTTTTTTGATAAAGTTCTGATCAGCATTTTGATAATCAGATCGATCTGGTTTTTTATTGTGTTGTTTTTCAATCATCAATGGTTTTCAGTCAGAAGTATTGAGATTATTCCACTGCTGGTTATTTTCATTGCAGGTATTAAGATACTGCAAAGGGGGTATAAACCTGCCCGTTTTTTCGTGATCGCTTATGCGTTTTTGTTCCTTGGTTTCCTGGTGAAGGCCATGATCTATCTGGCGATTATACCACATAGTATTGTAGCTTATTATAGTCTTCATATTGGCTTTTTATTGGAAATGATTTTTCTGACGCTTTCACTCAGTGACAGGGTAAGAATACTAAAAAATAATCGCGACAGAGCATTAAAAAGGATCATTCATCAACACGAACAAAATGCTGTGCTAAGGGAAAAAGTAAATAAGGAGCTGGAGCAAAAAATACGGGAGAGGACGCGTTCCATAACCGAAAAAAACCTTGAGCTTGAATCAGCCAAAAACAAAATCGAGAAGCAGTCGCATGAAATCAGCCAGATCAATTCATTATTGGATCTGGAAAACTGGAAATTAAAAAACAATATCAGGGAACTATTAAAAGACCGCGTTTTTCATGATGAGCTAACATATGACGAATTTAAGGAAATATTTCCCACCAAAGATTCATGTCTTAAGTACATTCAAAAATTAAAGTGGAATACCGGTTACAAGTGTAAAAAATGTGGACATGACAATTATCATAAAGAGGTAAAAATGTCCCGGCGATGCACAAAATGCGGATATCTTGAATCCGTCACGAGCAATACTGTTTTTCATGGTATTCGCTTCCCTATTGAAAAGGCCTTTTTTATACTTTATGCATGTCGAAAGCAAAACGAAAAATTCACACTTCAGCAATTGTCTGAAATGCTGGATATACCTGTCAATACGATCTGGAGCTTTCGTAAAAAGGCAACGAATATCTCCTCAAGACCTAAAAAAGCAACAACTAAAGAGTTTGATTTGGATATTTTTTATCACTAAAAATATCGGACCCCTCCCGTTTTTTTCTGCGTAGCAGTCTTCATTGCGATTTAAAATGGAAAAGAAAATGCAAATCACCATTTATTGAGTCATGAACTCGATTTTTATTGTGATTAAAGCGTGAAAAACCTCATTTCTTCTGCTCGAAAAAGTGATTATTTAAGCATGATTTCAAAACAAATTTTTGTGCCTCACATTCAAAATATTAGAAATTTAGCAGAAGCAGAGTCGTATTCTGTAGAAAAATAATCAAACACATAATTATGAGGTTAAAATTTTACGAATTTTCAAATCTATCTTTTTTACTCCTAACCTTTTGTGGATTACTATGTTATTCCACAACTAACGGACAGGATAGGCAGATAGAAGGTCAGGTTCTATCGGGAGACGATAATAGCCCCCTGATCGGAGTTAACGTTTTAATTCCCGGTACCAACCAGGGTACAGTTACAGGTATTGAAGGCGATTTTGCCGTTCAGCTTGATCCTGCGGTCGACAGGTTGGTTTTCTCTTATGTAGGGTATCAAACCGATACCGTAGTGATCGGAAATCAATCCTATCTGAATGTTGTATTAATACCAGATATAACACAACTGCAGGATATTGTGGTGATCGGTTACGGATCGATGGAAGAAAAGGATCTTACCTCTGCCATAACAACTGTCAAAGCAGAAGAAATTACCAAAACCCCTACTTCCCAGGCCATGCAGGCTTTGCAAGGCCGTGTTGCCGGCGTACAGATTGTAAGCAACGGTCAACCCGGAGGCTCGCCTACTGTCAGAGTCAGGGGTATCGGTTCATTCGAAGGAAAAGGCGCCCCACTCTATGTTGTTGATGGAATGTTTTTTGATAACATTGATTTCCTCAATCCAAATGACATTGAAACTATTTCGGTATTGAAGGATGCATCAGCTTCGGCTATTTATGGTGTTCGCGCAGCGAATGGGGTGGTATTGATTGAAACTAAAAGCGGTAGCTTTAATCAGGAGCCTGAGATTGTCTATGATGGATATTATGGTGTTCAAGTGCCACAGAATGTCATCAAGATGTCCAACTCCGAGCAATTTGTTCAATATGTGAATGAAACCGGCGATCCTGCTGACATTTCCTTTGTGAACATGGCCATGCAGCGTTACGGCAGAAGCAGGGTTAACCCTAATGTTCCAAACCCTAATACAGACTGGTATGACGAAGTAATGGCTCCGGCTCCCATCCAAAATCACACACTTAGCTTTAATGGTGGGGGAGAAAAAACAAGGTATTCCATCGGAGGAAGCTTCTTTAACCAACAAGGTTTGATGGAAGAAACCCGGAATGAGTACAAGCGACTCAATTTTCGTACAAAAGTTGACGCTGATATTAAAGATTGGTTAACTGTCGGAGGTAACTTCAATTTTAGCATTGCGAGGAAATATGAAGGAGATGATGCAACGTGGTTTCGCTCTTATTTTGCGGTGCCGATCATGCCTGTTTATGATGAGCAAAATACAGACGCTTCACCCTATCAAGTGGCAAATGCACAGCAAATAGGATATCGTGGAAATCAGAACCCCTTCATTAGCCTGCTATACAATGACAACCGGAAAGACATTGGCAACGTGTTGGGGAATTTTTATGTAGAGATTGACCTTATTCCAGACAAACTTTCCTTCAATACTACCTATAACTATAGCATGGAGGCGATCAATTTTCGACAGGTCGACTTTGCTTATAGTGATGGTGAAACAGATTTCCAATCTGCGATAAGACGAGAAAATCTTACTTCTTTTGATCAGGTCTGGGATAATTACCTGACCTACAACCAGGATATAGGAAAACATTACCTGACACTTGTTGGAGGATATTCCTATCGTAGCGAATATGCTGAATTGCTTTTTTTGAGAGGAGAGGATATATCTCCTGACCCTTCCTGGGATATGCAGGAGTTATGGTATCTTTCCCGCGCGCTGAATTTTGATACGGAAAATATTGGAGATGCTACTGCTCCCTCTGGTGCTAATTCTGAGATATTAGGCAATCGAACAATAAATGGAAGCCTGTATTTTCAATCCTATTTTGGTCGATTGGCATATAATTACGATGACCGCTATCTACTTTATGGTACCTATCGCCGGGATGGCAACAATAAATTTCAGAAAAAATGGGGTAATTTCTTTACGGTTGGCGCAGGATGGGTCATATCGGAGGAAAATTTCTTCAATGTAGATTTTATTGATTTTCTGAAGTTCCGGGGTAGTTGGGGACAAATGGGGAATGATGGTATCAGACCCGCAGTTGGTGCACCGACGATTGAGGAAAACACCACTGCTATAAATGATGTTTTCATTACTGGTAGAAGATTGCGACCTACTTTCGATTTGATTGAACAGTGGGAAACTACCATTGAGGAAAACTTTGGTATTACTGCTCGAATGTTTAATAATAGATTGTCGTTGGAGGCTGATTATTTTATACGTGATACAGAGAATCTGGCGGTAAGCATTATTCCTCCCGTATTCAGAGACACTGAACGAAGAAGTGTCGGCGAAATCAGGAATACCGGTTTTGAGCTGGCGTTGAATTGGACCAATGACATTTCAGATGACATATCTTATTCCATTGGTGGAAATTTGGCTACTCTTAAGAACGAAGTACTCAATCTGGGTGGTGTTGAAAGCCTGAATGCAGGTTCGGCAGAGTTTCGTCAGATATCCATCCTTGGGGAGCCATTTGAGGCATTTTATGGCTATGAGATAGTAGGTGTATTCCAAAATGAAGAGGAAATCAGCAATAGCGGTTATACCGCTGAATTTCTTGCAGAAAGTAATTTGGTTCCAGGAGACTTTTTTTTCCAGGATCAGAATGGAGACGGTGAAATCAACGATGAAGACCGCGTAATCCTGGGATCATACATACCTGACCTGACTTATGGTTTCAACATTGGTTTCACTTACCGCTATTTGGAATTAACTGCCAATTTTCAGGGACAGATGGGACATGATATCCTGAACAGGAAACGGGGCGAGATCATTTTTACAAATGATACCAATCTCGATGCTGAATTGGTGACAAATCTTTGGCGCGGCGAAGGCACTTCCAACAGATATCCATCAGCCGCAGGTCTGCGAAAAGGATGGAACCAGAACATGAGCGAATATTTTGTTGAAAGCGGATCGTATTTCAGGATCCAGAATGTGCGACTTTCCTATCGGTTCTTTGATAAGAGCATATTAGGTGTCTCCATGCCAGAAACGCGCATTACGCTGACTGCTGAAAGGCCCCTGACAGTGTTTGATTATAATGGATTTAATCCGGAAGTCCAGGATGGAATAGATCGACAGGTCTATCCCGTTCCTGCAATTTACACCGTTGGCCTTAACATTAAATACTAAGCTTCAAAACAGAAATGAATATGAGATCTTTTAGATATATAAAATATACCGCGGCGATGATTGTCGCTTTAATGATCGCCGTATCATGTAATGATCCCCTGGACGACCCACTGCAAAACCAGGATATAGTAGAAAATACTGACTACACCCAAACACAGAATATGATCTTAATGCTATACGGGTCATATGCCGAACTTAATGACCTGCAATGGGAGACTTTTCCTATTATAGCTGTCAGAGGTGATGATGTCAATGCTGCAGGAGACCAGTTTCCTCTTCAGGAAACCGATGTATTCCGATATGATCGTAATTTCTGGATGTACAATTCAACCTGGTTGAACCTCTATACGGATATTTTGTACTTCCATGGTGCCATGGAAGAAATCGAAAAATACAAGGAATTTGCTCCGAACCCGTCTGTTGCAGATCAGTATATAGCTGAAGTAAAAGTAATGCGGGGATTTGAATTGCTTCAATTGGCTCGTTTGTGGGGCGATATCCTTATTCCAAGAACATCTCAGCCAAGTGACCTTTACAATGTGGAGGTTTCAACCTATGCTGAAGTATTACAGCACATTTCTGATCAAATGGATGAGGCTTTACCCATGCTGCCAACCGTTCATCCAAACCAGAGAACAGACGTTCCAGGTGGCGTGACAGAAGCTACAGCATTGGCTGTAAAAGCCATGGCAAATCTTGAACTGCAAAATTACCAGGCCGTGGCTGATGCGACTGGTGAAATTATTAGTTCCGGTCTTTTTGAATTGATGACAGATTATTACCAGCTATTTAAAATACCCGGGAAACTGAGTGATGAAAGCATATTGCAGCTTCAATATTCTGACTTTGGGGCCAGCTCCGGAACCACCACACGGTATCTATGGAATTTCTTCGGACCGGCGGCTTGGGTTCCCGCAGTTGCAGGATCTGGTAATGGATGGGGCTTTTGGGAACCAAGCATCAAGTTTGTAAAATTTATGCTCGACCGGGGAGAAAACGTAAGATTGGAAACGAGTGTATTGTTTACACCTGATGGAATAGATACCATTCAGTCGGATCCAAATTATGCAGATCTTCCGGCATTTGTTTCCAATACAACCCGGGATGGGGATTTATTTGAAAATCACCCCCGATATGATTTTCTGAGTGGAAAACAATATCTGCCGTCTGTTCAGCTTACTGAAGGTCGAATCCAATATGGCGAGAACAACAATTTCACGTGCATTCGGTATGCAGAAATTCTACTGATGCACGCGGAAGCACTTACCGAGGGAGCATCAAGTTCAGTCATGTCTGCGGATGATGCGGTAAATGCTGTTAGAGTGCGGGCAGGACTTACCGGTATTTCTGGTGTAACACTAGACGATGTGTTGGATGAAAAATATGCGGAGTTTGGAATGGAATGGGGGCTCAGGTTTTATGATCTTGTTCGCCATGGCAAAATAGAAGAGCTGAATTACGGAGGAAGGACATATCAGGCGGATGATAGATTCCTGCCCTATCCTTTGGAACAGCTAGACATATTACCACAATTGAAAGAAGCTGAGGAACCAGCATAAAAACTTAAATCAAAGGAAAATGAAAATATTCAAATGGCTTTTTATTATAACTCTTTCCTTGACTTTTGGGTGCAAGGATGGGTACATAGATGATATAACTCATGTTGAACCGGGACCTGATGAAGCAGCTCCGGTAGTAAACATTGATTACCCGAATGAGGGAACACAAATACGCGTGAGAGAAGATGTTGCTTCAATCAATATTCAATTCGAAGTGATTGATGATATTGAGATTCAGGATATTTCAGTTGCGATGGATGGAAATGAAATCACCAGTTTTAGCGATTTTAACGATTACCGGAGAGCAGTTGAAGAATATCTTTACGATGAATTGACGAATGGACCCCATACGCTAACGGTTACGGCGACTGATTTATCAGGTAAATCAACTACCGGTTCTGTTAATTTTGAAAAGATTGAACCGTACACCCCGTTGGATGGTGAGATCTTTTATATGCCTTTCGATGGGGATTATTTCGAGTTGGTAACCATAATACCAGCAAGTGATCCGGTAAGCACCAGCTTTACGAATGGAATAAAAGGTCAGGCGGTAGGTTTTAATGCAGCCTCACCTTCTTATTTGTTATTTGATTCGACCTCGTCCATTGAGGCGGTAGAAAGTCTTTCTGTTTCCTTTTGGGTCAATGTTCAATTTGTGGACAATGATAATAGTGGTGGAATTGACGGCATTCTTGGACTGGTTAATTTCTCCAATGTCAGCAGTTTCTGGGGCAACCTGGACATCTTTATTGAGAATAATAGTAATCCTACCGATGGGGCGGATATGAGAATACACGCCTTTAGCGGCGCGGATACCTGGATTACCAATGTCAATGATGTTCAAAATGTTTTCGGCGAATGGTCAAACCATATCATCACCTATGATGCATCAACGTCCGAGTTTAAATATTACATAAATGGAACATTGATGACTACTGCAACAGCTGGTTGGAGTGGACCAATTGATTTTACAAATGCTGGTCCGATTGTGATGGGTACTGTTCAATTTCAGACAACTCCAAGTTTGACCAGCGCTACCGGTAGTCAAACATGGGCAAGTTATTTGACTGGCGCCATAGATGAAGTCAGAATATTTAATAAGGCTTTGTCGGAAGAAGAGATTCAGGCAATTATCGATGATGTAAACTGATCTTTGCTGTAGAGTCTTTAAATTATCAATAGTCGTGGCCTGGTCTAAGTTTTTTTGATCGGCCATGACATTTGTACCAGATAATCAAATTTAAAATTAGAAGAGGAGTAAATGAATAATGAGGGTTTCTGTTTATATGAAATCCTCATTATCGTATTTCTTTATGCCAATCAAGCCTATACATTTCTTAGTAAGTCTGACCATTTTTTTGATCAGCTGTGAAAAAGATGAATCAAAAAATGGTGAGTT
Organism: uncultured Cytophagales bacterium; assembly: GCA_913057175.1. GTDB lineage: Bacteria > Bacteroidota > Bacteroidia > Cytophagales > Cyclobacteriaceae > CAJXNP01. The sequence goes on along the minus strand of CAJXNP010000011.1, from coordinate 23,769 downwards.
AAACCTTCTCCGGGTTTTCATCGGAGACAAGGAGGTCAATCTCGATGGTACGTCTAATGAAGATATGCCGGTAGACAGGTCAATTTCTTTAACTTTTTCTCCATCGGTAGATCAAATCTCTGCCACAAATTCTATCTTCCTGAAAAATGACGAAGACCTGGTCGATATGGACATTAATTTTTCCAATTCAGACAAGGCCGTCTCAATCTTTCCTTCAGGAGCATTGCTTAACAATACTGTTTATACGATTGAAATCACAGATCAATTGAAAGGTGCAAGCGGGGAAAGCTTTTCCGGATCGGAGGTTAGTTTTCAAACAGTGGTTGGCGATTTGGAAATTGTGTCGGCAAAAATCGCTGATATTGAGGTGGAAGAAACCAGCGTACTAACGGATGTTCCAATGGACTTTACCATGACCATCGAGTTCACATTTCCGGTCGATCAACAATCTTTGGAAAGTGAAACAAATCTAACCGGAAGGGATGCACCCGATTTGAATTTTTCCTATTCAAATGAAAATAAAACGGTCACCATCACAGGAACCTCATTGCTGGATTATCTCAGAAAATATACCATTTCCATTTCAGATGATTTGATGGGAAGTGTAGGTGAAAGCTTTCCTGGTTTTTCTGCAACCTTTTATACTGAGGTCGATGAAACCCCAAAATTTCCCGTCATCTCTGATGAGGAATTATTGACGAAAGTCCAGGAACAAACATTCAAATATTTCTGGGATTTTGCCCATCCGATTTCGGGTTTGGCCAGGGAAAGGGACACTTCAGGCGACCTGGTAACGATCGGTGGATCGGGATTTGGAGTGATGGCAATTTTGGTTGGGGTGGAAAGAGGTTTCATCACTCACGATGAGGCGATAACACGATTAACAACAATTGTTGATTTTCTGATAGAAGCGGACCGTTTTCATGGTGCCTGGCCTCATTGGATGAACGGCGCAACCGGCGAGGTTATTCCATTTAGTGAAATGGACAATGGAGGTGACCTTGTGGAAACAGCGTTCATGATCCAGGGTTTGCTGACAGTGAGGGAATATCTTGACAGCGGGGTTCCGGAGGAGTCAGTACTGATAGATAAAATTACTGTTTTATGGGAGGAAGTTGAGTGGGACTGGTACACACAGGATGGACAAAATGTGCTTTACTGGCATTGGTCCCCCAATTTCGGATGGGAAATGAATCATCAAATCAGTGGATACAACGAAGCATTGATCGTTTATGTATTGGCAGCTGGATCGCCGACTCATCCGATTTCATTGCCTGTTTATGAAGAAGGATGGGCAAGAGATGGGGATATTGTCAATGGCAATGATTATTACAGCTACGAATTGCCCCTTGGATATGAATATGGTGGGCCATTGTTTTTCGCCCACTATTCCTTCCTTGGCCTGGATCCCAGGAATGTATCCGATCAGTATGGCAATTACTGGGAGCAGAATGTCCATCATTCTCTGATCAATTTTTCCTATTGTGAAGACAATCCTAAAAACTACATAGGATATTCCGACCACTGCTGGGGGCTGACAGCCAGCGATAATCGGGGAGGTTATTCTGCCCATTCTCCTACAAACGATCTGGGAGTGATTACGCCAACCGCAGCTCTATCATCCATGCCCTATACACCTGTGGAATCAATGCAGGCATTAAAATTCTTTTATTACACAATTGGAGACCGGGTTTGGAAGGAATATGGCTTTGTAGACGCATTCAACATAACTGAAGAATGGTATGCGGATTCGTACCTGGCGATTGACCAGGGTCCCATCATTGTTATGATCGAAAACCATCGATCTGGTATGCTTTGGGATTTGTTTATGACCTCGCCGGACGTGCAAGATGGATTAGAAAAACTAACTTTTAACTATTGAAAATATGAAAAAAAACCTCCCTGTAATCATTTTCAACGTCCTTGTCGGATTAATATTGACAGCTATTTTTGCTTGTACTGGTAAGAAAGCTGATTCGACGGATCAAACTGAAGATACTACTATTTCTTCACAACAGATATCTGATGATTCACTTCTTAACCTCGTGCAATACCAGACTTTTCAGTATTTCTGGGACGGTGCAGAACCCAACTCAGGTTTGGCTCGTGAGCGGATCCATTTGGACAATGTGTATCCTCAAAATGATCAGAATGTCGTGACATCCGGCGGTTCGGGGTTTGGCCTGATGGCTATTCTGGTCGGCGTAAAAAGGGGTTTTATCACCAGGGAGCAGGCAGTTGAAAGATATGAGAAGATTCTCGATTTCCTGGAAACAGCGGACAGTTTTCATGGAGTTTATCCACACTGGTGGAATGGCGATACAGGAAAAGTAAAGCCATTCAGTCCGAAAGATGATGGGGGAGACCTGGTAGAAACGGCGTTTTTAATCCAGGGGTTATTGACGGTTAGAGAATATTTCAAAGATGGAAATGATCGCGAAAAAGCCATTGTAGACAGAATCAACAAGATTTGGAAAGATGTGGAGTGGGACTGGCATACGAAAGGAGAAAATACGCTTTATTGGCATTGGTCGCCCAACCATGGCTGGGAAATGAATTTTCCGGTTGGTGGTTACAATGAATGCCTGATCATGTACGTCCTGGCTGCTTCTTCGCCGACTCATTCAATTAATCCGGAAGTTTATCATCATGGATGGGCGTTGGATGGAATTATTGAAAACAACGATACTTATTATGGATATGACCTTGTGCTCAACCACTATGAACATGATGACGCAAAGGTAGGCCCGCTCTTTTGGGCACATTATTCCTACCTCGGATTGGATCCACGGGGATTAAAGGATAAGTATGGTGAATATTGGATTTTGAATCAAAATCATGCTAAAATCCACTACGACTATTGTGTTGAGAATCCGAAAAATTATAAAGGATATGGAAAAGATTTTTGGGGCCTGACGTCAAGTTATTCCATAAAGGGGTATGCCGGCCATCGACCGGGAAATGATTTTGGAATTATCTCACCCACTGCTGCCTTGTCATCATTTCCCTATACTCCTGCGGAAAGCATGCAAATGTTGAAGTTCCTGTATGCTCCCGAACGGGATTCACTTATTGGTAAATACGGACCCTATGATGCTGTGAGCATTGAGCATAGCTGGTATTTGCCGCGCTATCTGGCAATAGATCAGGGCCCTATCCCAGTCATGATTGAAAATTACCGAAGTGGTTTTTTATGGGAATTGTTTATGCAGGCTCCTGAGGTGCATGTAGGTTTAAAGAAGCTTGGCTTTTACTATGAAAAATAAACATAGTCATTGTTTCACATCAATCAAGTTGGTGACAAAACAGGATAAGTACATTCACAAATCGACGTTACAAGCTATCAAATTTTATCCTGTTAAAAACACCTATAATTCCCTTTTGAAAAGGGTGAAGGGGAACGTTTCATTTAAAAAAAATGTTTTTGACGGGATAAAATTTTTTAACGAATCTAACCTGGTTAATAAAATGAAACTTTATTTTTTCCTCGCAGCAATACTGTTTTTTACGTTTGGCAGCTTGAATTCCCACGCCCAGGAATGGTACGTGAAACCTGAAAATACACAGTCTCGGTGGATCAGTTTTGAAAACCCCGAAGGCAAAAAAGGAGCAGGAGGGAGGGAAAATAAAGGTGCCAAGGGACATGCCTTTGACCAAATAAAAGCTGGTGAGACAGTTGCTTTGCTTGAAGTGGACGGCGCTGGAATTATTAATAGGATCTGGCTCACCATCAATGACCGAAGTCCTAAGATGCTTCGTTCCCTCCGTCTCGACATGTACTGGGATGGTGAACAAAAACCGGCAGTTTCAGCTCCTTTGGGTGATTTCTTTGGAGTTGGCCTGGGGAAACGATTGCCTTTTGAAACGGAGCTTTTTTCAGATCCGGAGGGGCGTTCTTTTAATTGCTCCATCCCCATGCCGTATCGGAACGGAGCGAGGATCACCTTAACCAACGAATCGGAGACAGACCTGACAGCTTTATTTTATGATATCAATTTTTTGAAAAAAGACAAATTAAAAAACGATGTCATGTATTTCCATGCCTGGTGGAACCGTGATTTGCAAACAGAATTGACAAAGGACTATGAAATTTTGCCTCAATTAACAGGTTCAGGACGTTTTTTGGGAATGAATATGGGAATTCTCACGGACGAGGTTTACGATGAAAGCTGGTGGGGCGAAGGGGAGGTAAAAATGTATGTGGATGGCGATGGAGAATTTCCAACCATCATTGGTACCGGCACGGAGGATTACATAGGCACCGCCTGGGGCCAGGGCGTATTTAATCATCGATATCAGGGCTGCCTCATTGCTGATACGGAAAATGGCGAATTTGCTTTTTACCGTTACCACATCAATGATCCGGTTTATTTCAGCGAGGATATTAGGATTGCCATCCAGCAAATCGGGGGTTGGCAAAAAGACAGGGTTTTGGAATTAGTCGGAAATGGCGCGGAATTGATGCCCATTTCTGTTCATGCAGAATCAGGGGATTTTATCAAGCTATTGGAACAAGATCCGGTTCCAAAACTGCCTGATGCGGATTTTCCAAACGGATGGGTGAATTTCTATCGTCGCGACGATGTATCATCAACGGCCTATTTCTACCTGGATCGTCCGGCAAATAATTTACCTGAATTGGCCCCTGTGGATGTGCGAACGGCAAAAATGGAAAGCGATCAAAATTAGAAATGACCATGAAAACAGATCTGCTCAGGAAAATATTATTAATCGTCACCGTTGGAGTATTTTTGTATGCAGAACAGGCTTCCGCCCAACCAACGGGGTGGGCAACTTATTGCAATCCGCTGGATATTGATTATACCTACATGGTTTACAATTCCAGCAGGAATATTTCTTATCGATCCGGTGCCGATCCGGCCGTCATCGAATTCCGTGGCGAGTACTACATGTTTGTTACCCGGTCTTTTGGTTACTGGCATTCTAAGGACCTGATAAACTGGGATTTTATTAAACCCGTGCAATGGTTTTTCGAAGGAAGTAATGCACCAACGGCATTCAACTACAAAGATTCCCTGGTCTATTTTGCCGGAGACCCGGCGGGTTATGGAAGCATTTTGTATACCAATGATCCCAAAAGCGGAAAATGGACTCCAACAGCATCCATTACCAACAATATCCAGGATTCAGAATTGTTCATCGATGATGATGGGAAAACCTATTTGTACTGGGGTTCGTCCAATGTGCACCCTATCCGGGTTAAAGAGCTCAACAAAGATGACCGCTTCCTGGAAACGGGTGTGACAAAAGACCTGATCAACCTGGATGAGGAGGAGCACGGCTGGGAACGTTTTGGCGAGAATAACTTCCATCCCACATTAAAAGAAGGCTACATGGAAGGAGCTTCCATGACTAAGCACAATGGCAAATATTATTTGCAGTATGCCGCGCCTGGTACACAGTTCAATGTCTATGGCGATGGCGTTTATATTGGTGATACGCCTCTTGGACCCTTCGCCTACATGAAAAATAATCCTATGAGCTTTAAACCCGGAGGTTTTACGAACGGGGCTGGTCACGGCATTACGGTGAAACAGACCAATGGGCAATACTGGCATTTCGGAACGATGGCTTTGGCCTCCAATTCCCACTGGGAGCGCCGGTTATGCATGTTCCCGACCTATTTCGATGATGATGGGTTAATGTATTCCAATACAGATTATGGTGATTACCCGCGCTTTGGTCCGGGTCATCCGACGAAAGCAGGTCAGCATTGTGGCTGGATGCTACTTTCATATAAAGGCAAAGTGACGGTTTCATCTTCCCAGATGCAGATCAAAAAAAGCACCTCAACTGATGATGATTATGAAATTACTGAAATGCCAATGGAAAAAAACAGTGATGGAGAGATCATTTCGGAAGTATTGACGGACGAAAGCCCCAAATCGTTTTGGGTGGCAGATGCCAATAACGATCAGCAGTGGGTAAAAGTAGAAATGCTGAACCCGGGAAAAATTTATGCTTTACAGCTTAATTTTCACGACCATGAATCGGGCATTTATACCCGTACAGAGGGATTGCGGCATCGATTTATCATTGAAGTATCAGAAGATGGAGATAATTGGAAGGCAGTAGTTGACCGCAGTAATAGTTATAAAGATGTGCCCAATGCTTATATCGTCCTCAATCTGCCGGTCGATGCAAAGTTTGTTCGCTATAAAAACATTGAAGTACCGGGTAAAAACCTCGCGCTGTCTGAAATCAGGGTGTTTGGATTGGGTCTTGGTAAAAAACCGGCAAAGGTTAAAGGCTTTTCCGTGAAGCGGGAAGAAGACCGACGGGACGCAACCTTGTCATGGGATTCGGTAAAAGGCGCCCAGGGGTACAACATCCGATGGGGTATCGCGCCAGATAAGCTCTATAACTCGTGGCTTTTGTATAAAGACACCAGCTTATTGATGCGTTGTCTGGACAAACCAACAACATATTATTTCACCATCGAGGCATTCAATGAAAATGGAATTTCAGAAAAATCAGAAATAGTGAAAAGTGAATAAATAAATGCAGCAAAGAAAGGTGGTTAAAGACGGAAATTTGGACTCTTTTGTGAAGGAAATTTACAAATGTGTTCGAAGTCCGAAGTCCGAAGTCCGAAGTAGCAGCTTCGGACTTGTATGTTCGGTCTTCCGTCTTTTACCTTTCTTTTTCATTTTTAGCTTCGTATTGTTAAGCTCGGCTGCAGCACAAGAACCTCTCCGAGACAAAGTTTTCTTTTCTAACAGCATCATGGATGGGGATTACTTTTATAGCAAAGTCAGCTATAAATCACCCAGTTGGGTAGCAAACAGGAATGGCAAACTTCCTGTTAACGATCAGCATTTTACTCCGGGTAATTCTCTTGAGCTTCATTACCAGTCAGAAATAAATGGAAATTGGCAGGCTGATGTCCTTTATCACCCCATTCGAGGTATGGATCATTTTAAGCCTGCTGTGAATTTAAGGTTCTGGATGTATGTGGATTCGGAAACTGCTCCGAATGAACTTCCCAATATTGCGATAGGTGAAAAAGAGGGGACGATGTCAGTATACCTTCCTGTTCAGAATTACATTGAAAATCTACAACAAAAACAGTGGACGGTAGTGCTAATCCCGTTAACTGATTTCAAGAATGGCCCTGAAGGCCCGGAAACCATCGAACGGATTTCTTTCCAACAGCAATCACAGGATGGCAAAGAACATCGTATTTATATCGACCAGATTGAACTGGTTCCCAATTTAACAGATGAAACTGTTGAAGAAACACCCGAAATAAATTCCGCAACCGGATTTGAAAGACATATCGATCTGACCTGGCAACCGGTTCAAGACCAAAATATCAGATACATTCAGGTTTATCGCTCGTCCGATGGAGAAAATTTTAAACCCGTTGGCATCCAGCACCCCTTCATCAACCGGTATGCTGACTATACAGGAGAGGTGAACCGGGAATATTTCTACCGGATTACTTTCCTCGATCAGCATTATCGTGAATCATCTTCATCGGAAATTGTAAATGCAAAAACGAAGGAATTATCGGATGAGGAACTCTTGGACATGGTACAGCGGGCCCATTTTAATTATTACTGGGAAGGCGCTGAAACCAACAGCGGTTTGTCGCTCGAAAACATCCCGGGCCGCGGAAACATGATCGCCTCCGGCGCATCGGGGTTTGGGATCATGGCTTTGATTGTTGGGACTGAGAGAAATTTCATCAGCCGGAAGCAGGCCATTGAGCGATTCCTCAATATCACTTCTTTCCTGGAGAAGGCGGAAAAATTTCATGGCGCATTCTCTCATTTTATCGATGGGCCATCCGGAAAAGTAGTGCCTTTTTTTGGGCCAAAAGATAATGGCGGTGACCTTGTAGAAACTGCATTTCTCGTGCAGGGATTACTGGCCGCTCAACAATATTTTAATCGGCAAAATGATGAAGAAAAGATCATCCGGGAAAAGATCCAAAACATCTGGGAGGGAATTGAATGGAGCTGGTATCAAAAAGAACCGGATAGCCAATACCTGTTCTGGCACTGGTCGCCCGATCAGGAATGGGTGATCAACCACAAATTGATCGGTTGGAATGAGACCATGATCGTGTACCTGCTGGGAATCGCCTCTCCCACACATCCTATTCCCGCGAGCTTATATTATTCCGGCTGGGCAAGCCAGGATGAGGAAGCTCAGCAGTATCGCAGGAATTGGGGACAAACGAAAGATGGTCAGAATTATGAGAATGGAAATACCTACTACGGCATTCCACTCAACGTGGGGGTTTCTACCGGCGGACCGTTGTTTTTCATTCATTATTCCTATCTCGGCCCGGATCCCCACCAAATAAATGACACTTATACAAACTACTTTGAGAATAACCGGAACATTGCTCTGATCAATTACCGGTATTGCCTGGAGAATCCGGAAAATCATCAGGGATATGGGGCGGATTGCTGGGGTCTGACGGCCAGTGACGGGCCATGGCGCTATTCAGCAAGCGAACCAAAACCGGAAATGGATGATGGCAAGATGACACCAACCGGGGCGCTGGCGTCCTTCCCCTACACGCCGGAGAAATCGATGGCAGCGTTGAAAAATTACTACCGGAATTACGGTCATTTTCTGTGGGGCGAGTACGGTTTCAGGGATGCCTTTAATCTCGATGAAAACTGGTGTTCGGAAATATTCATGGGTCTGAACCAGGCTCCGATTGTCGTGATGATCGAAAATCACAGAACCGGCCTGATCTGGGACTTATTCATGAAAAATCAGGATGTACAAAATGCACTGAAAAAAATTAAAAATAAATAAAGCTGGAAGTCAGAAGACCGAAGTCGGAAGCACTTACTTCGGACTTCCGACTTCAGTCTTCGAACAAAAAAAATACACCATGAAAATATCTCTAATAATGATAGCAGCGATGACCCCGTTCATGCTTGCTTACGCGCCTTCGGACGAATCATCCGGTCAGGAATCAACCTATGCCGCGAAAATTGATTCCCTGCTTTCGCTCATGACAATCGAAGAAAAACTGGGTCAGCTCAATCTGCCTGCAGCCGGAGATATTACAACCGGCCAGGCATCCAATTCCAATTTTGCCGAAAAGATCAGAAACGGAGAAGTTGGTGGATTATTCAATATCAAAACAGCAGCCAAAATCCGGGAAGTTCAACGGATAGCGGTGGAGGAAAGCCGACTAAAGATCCCGTTGATCTTTGGGATGGATGTGATCCACGGTTATCAGACGGTTTTCCCGATCCCGCTTGCGCTTTCCTGCAGCTGGGACATGGAATTAATCGAACGAACGGCAAGGATTGCGGCCATTGAAGCGAGCGCCGATGGCATTTGCTGGACATTTTCGCCTATGGTCGATATTGCGAGGGATCCCCGCTGGGGAAGGATTGCAGAAGGTGCCGGAGAGGATCCCTACCTTGGTTCCCAGATTGCCAAAGCAATGGTCAAGGGCTATCAGGGAGATGATCTGACTCAAAATAATACTGTGATGTCCTGTGTTAAACATCTTGCACTTTACGGAGCTGCGGAAGCTGGTCGTGACTATAACACAACCGATATGAGCCGCATCCGAATGTTCAATGAATACATGCCTCCCTACAAAGCTGCCATTGACGCCGGGGCGGGTAGCGTTATGACTTCATTCAATGAAATTGATGGGATCCCGGCCAGCGCCAACAAATGGCTGATGACGGATGTTCTGCGCCAACAGTGGGGTTTTGATGGCTTTGTTGTAACGGATTACACTGCTATCAACGAGATGATCGATCATGGATTAGGAGATTTGCAACAGGTTTCCGCCCTTGCTTTAAAGGCTGGTGTGGACATGGACATGGTAGGAGAGGGTTTTTTAACGACATTGAAGAAATCGCTGGAAAAAGGAATTATTTCCGAATCGGATATCGACAAAGCCTGTGGGCGAATACTCGAAGCAAAATATCAGCTCGGTTTGTTCGATGATCCCTACCGATATTGTGATCTTCAACGAGCTGAAACCGAGATATTTACACAGGAACATCGGAATGAAGCAAGGGAAATCGCTGCAGAGACATTTGTATTGCTTAAAAATGAAAATAACCTGCTTCCGCTGGAGAAAAAGGGAACCATTGCCCTGATCGGTCCATTGGCCAATAACAAAGTGAACATGCCGGGAACATGGAGTGTGGCCGCCCGGTTTGATGAAGCCATTTCTTTGATGGATGGGATGGAAAGTGTCGTTGGTGATCAAGCCGAAATCCTTTACGCAAAAGGCTCCAATGTTTACCAGGATTCCCTGTTGGAGGCCCGGGCTGCCGCTTTTGGAAAATCAACGGGCAGGGATCCCCGTCCGGAAGCAGAAATAATAGCAGAAGCGGTAGAAGTTGCCAAAAAAGCGGATGTTGTGGTGGCAGTGATCGGCGAAGCATCCGAGATGAGCGGGGAGAGCAGCAGCCGTTCGGATATTTCCATTCCGGAAACACAGCGAAATTTGCTGAAAGCATTGCTTGAAACAGGCAAGCCGGTGGTGATGGTTTTGTTTACGGGTCGACCGCTGGCGATGACATGGGAACATGAAAACGTACCGGCGATCCTGAATGTGTGGTTTGCGGGTAGCGAAGCGGGCTACGCCATCGCCGATGCGTTGTTTGGCGAAGTGAACCCATCCGGAAAACTTACGACAACGTTCCCACAAAATGTGGGTCAGGTACCGATCTACTACAGCCACAAAAATACCGGTCGCCCATTACCGGAAGGGGTGGAATACCAGAAATTCACCACGAATTATCTGGACGTGACAAACGAACCACTTTACCCATTTGGCTATGGGTTGAGTTACACCAATTTTGAATACAGTGATTTAAACCTGAGTACAACATCGATTAATAAAAACCAGAAGCTAACGGTTAGTGTACAGCTTTCCAATACCGGAAAATATGATGGCGCCGAGGTGGTACAGCTTTACATGCGGGACCTGGTCGCAAGCGTCACACGCCCGGTCAAAGAACTGATAGGCTTTCAAAAAGTGGAATTACAAGCCGGGGAGAGCAAAACTGTCAGCTTTACCGTTTCCGAGGAAGATCTCAGGTTCTACAACTACGACATTGAGTATGTTTCTGAACCCGGAGAGTTCGAAATATTTGTCGGAGGCAATTCCAGGGATGTTTTGACGGGGAAGTTTAGTTTGGTGGAGTGATCTAAATCGAGCGAATTGCAGAAATCGTACAATTAGCTGCAAAAAGAAAAATCAGATTTCTCCCTAACATGATATTAAAAGTACATAAAAACAAATAGGGATACTGAGACAACAAAGAATAATAATTCAAATTGACTCAATCAATTCAAAAATCAGAAAAATTGTTTTTTATTTCTAAACGATTGTTTAGTTTTGCATTGTAATTAAAAGAAAAGTGCCTAGAACAAAAAAGTATAGCGAAGCGGAAGTAATTGAAAAAGCCATGAACTTATTCTGGCGAAATGGCTATGAAACCACTTCTATGCAAATGCTTGAAAATGAAATGGGCATAAATAAGTTTTCCATTTATTCGAGTTTTGGGAATAAAAACGGACTTTTTCTTGAAAGCATAAAGTGCTACAGGCAGAAGTTAGATGGTCTCATCGGTAAATTAAAAGCTACCGAATATGGAGTAGATGGAATAAAAGAGTACTTCTATGATTTTGTAGAATTTTCGAAAGGCGATCAAAATGGCAAAGGTTGCTTAATCAACAACACGGCAAACGAAATAAGGGAAGATGCTGACGAACAAATCAAAATAGCCTTGTCAAATTTTCCCAAGCAAGTAAGGGAGATTTTTGCTGGTATTTTGAGGCAGGATAAAAATAAAGACAAAGAAACAATTGAGCGTCAAGCTGATTTTTTGATCATTTCCATGTTCGGTTTATCATCCGCAACCAGGGTGTTCAAAAAGTCACAAATAGACAATTTCATAGAAAATACCTTTAAAAACCTGTAGCATTTTTTTGACCAATAACTAAACGAACGGTTAGATAAGGCAAATAATAAAATCACATATAGTAAAAAGTTAAATTTTAAATTATGAGTAACGTACAGACAAGTGAATTGACAATCCACACCATCGAATCGGCACCCGAAAATAGTAAGGTGCTACTGGAAAAATCTAGAAAAGTATATGGTCATATACCCAATTTGCATGCGGTATTGGCCGAGTCACCGGGGCTATTGGAAGCCTACCAAATTATGCATCAGTTATTTGCAAACTCTTTGTTTAACAACGAGGAACTTACTGTTGTTTGGCAAACTATCAATGTAGAACACGATTGCCACTATTGCGTACCTGCACATACAGCAGTTGCAAAAGCAATGAAGGTTGATGATGCCATCACCGATGCGTTAAGAAATCAAACCGAACTGCCAATACAAAAACTCGAAGCATTGCGTACGATGACTTTATTAATGGTTAGAAATAGGGGAAATGTTTCCCAGGACGAAATAGAAGCATTTTATGATGCAGGATTTACCAAAAGGCATTTATTGGAAATCATCCTCGGACTTGCCCATAAAACTATCAGTAATTATACAAACCGTATCGCTGAAACACCTTTGGATAAAGCTTTTGAAAAATATGCATGGAATTAATCTTCGAATGCAAACTAAGTGTTGACAATTTCTGCCAACACTTAGTTTCATATGAAAGCAAATTGATGGTGGCAATAGTACAATTATGAACCAACTCTAGCGTATTTTGAATGCGTTCGGGTCTATTTCGGCATTTCAAATGCCTTTTGTCGATGCTCTTAGATAAATGGTACGCTTTTCCCGAAGGGATTCCTCATGGGACAAATAAATGCACACCAGAATACGCCTTTTGCCTTAGCGGAGTCTTCCACGCTACCTGACTAGCAATGCAGGGTCGCATTCATAGATTCAGCTTATACTTGAAGAGGCTTTTAACTTTTTGTATCCTCCATTTTTGTATTTTTTTGATGAATGTTGTAGCTATACGGGTACATTGATCTCAATGGCAGTTAAGTTAGTTGTTTTAGGAATCAACATTCTTAAATCCAACAAATGACTAATCGAACACAAATGCCTTTTCTATATACTTTTGCGATATGTCGGCAAGCCAATTAATTTTAGTTCTTTTTAGTGGACTTGGCGTAATCCATGGCTTGTTTTTAGCAGTTTTTCTTTGGACAAATAGCAAAGCCAATATAATTGCCAATCGCTTATTAGGCATACTTCTGATCATGCTTTCATTCCGGATTGGTAAATCCGTGTTCCTGGAATTTCTGGAAAATCTGGATGCCAAATTCATTTTTATTGGTTTAGGTACAATGATGGCGATAGGGCCATTGTTTTATCTCTATTCGCAGGCTATTTCAGACAAATCATTTCACTGGATTAACAAGCGACTTCTCCATTTTATTCCATCCCTTTTGGCAATTCTCTTTGGATTTTGGATCGACGAAAGTGATTTGAAGACATTACCGAAACTTTTGTTCCTCCTACTTTTTATCAGTTATTACAGTCATTATTTGGTTTACTTGATCATTACGAAGGTGTACATCTCGAAACAAAGAAAAACAGGTCTTAGTGAAGGTAAATACAAACTACTTAACTTACTTTTTTACGGTCTGTTAATAGTGTGGGCAGTATATGTGCTCAATCTGTTTGATGAGTTGGTTCCATATATTGTTGGTCCGGTAATTTACACCATCGTTGCCTATGCCATCAGTTTTATTGTGATATCAAAAGGTTATCTTCAGGATACTGAACATGATAAATATAAGACAACGAGGGTTTCGGAAGAGCAAACGGATTATCTGTTTTCAAAAGTGATAGATTTGGTTGTAAACCAAAAGCAGTACAAAGACCCGGAATTAACCTTAAAATCATTGAGTAGTCAATTGAACGTGAGCACACAGGTATTATCAATGGTCATTAACCAAAAAAGCGAGAAAAATTTTAATTCATTTGTCAATCAATATCGAGTTGAAGAGGCTATTCAATTGTTAAATGATACCAATTTCAAAAACTTTAACATTTCCGCAATTGCCTTTGAATCCGGTTTTAATAGTATTTCCAGTTTCAACAGCTCATTCAAAAAACATACTAACAAGACACCGCAGGCCTATCGTCAGCAAGTGATGAAATGATCTTTTATTCATGCGAAATGATCATTTAGGAAGGTTGAGACACACCCAACTCGTTGATTTGCAAAAAAAACAACGAAATAAAATGTCGAGATTTAAAAAACTACTGAAATGGTTATTGTTTACAATTGTTGGCTTTGCCCTTTCACTTTTTGCTTTCGGTTATTGGTTCATGGGTCTTATCCCTAAAGGGGATCCTGAATTTGATAAGAGTAAAGTGGTTCCTCAATCACTCCCATATTTGGGAGAAGATACGATTTCAAATAGGGGGAAGGTTTTAACAGTGGTGACCAGCACTGATAAAATAGGTAAGAGTGGTAAAGAAACTGGATATGAACTAACGGAACTTTCGCGGGCCTATTATGTTTTTCTAGCCAACGGTTTTGATGTAGAAATTGCAAGTCCTAAAGGAGGCGAGCCGCCAGTGATCATAGATGACGAAGATATGGGTATTTATGACTATGCCTTTCTAAAGGATTCAGTTGCTCAACAAAAAGTAAAAAATTCGCTATCTATATCTGATGTAGAAGCTGATGAATACCAGGCAGTCTATTTTGTAGGTGGAAAAGGCGCCATGTTTGATTTTCCCAACAATACAGATATTCAATCTATTGTAAGTAATTGTTTTCAATCAGGAAAGGTGATAGGAGCAGTCTGTCATGGTCCAGCAGCCCTGGTAAACGTAACCCTTGATGGAGGCTCATCGATTTTGGAAAACAAATCAATTTGCAGTTTTACAAATAAAGAGGAATTGTTCCTGATCGCTGATGCCAAAGATATTTTCCCATTTCTGTTGGAAGATAAATTGGTTGAAAATGGAGCTAAATTCGTCGAAGGCACCATGTTTCTGGAAAATGTTGTGCAAGATGGAAATATTATAACAGGACAAAATCCCTGGTCAACCTGGAAAGTGGCTGAAAGCATGATTAAACAAATGGGGTTTAAACCCAAAAGTCGAATTTTGACTCCTGAGGAAAATGCCATTCAGATTCTTGAAAATCATGAAGATCATGGGTATGTAGCTGCAAAAGAGTTGATTACAGAAATGGCTGATAGTAAATTGGAAATGAATCGTACACTGTTGGCTATGCATAGCATTGTGGCAGCAATGCAATGGAAGGTTAATAAGGCATTTCAATTAGTCGGGTTAGTAAAGCATGCTAAAAGTGAAGAAGAGAAGTTTAGCTTGGTTAAATGATCCAAAATTGCGAAAAAACGCAACCCTCCAAGGGTTCCAAACCCTTGGAGGGTTCCTCATCAGGAAGTTTCCAGCCCTACTTCACCATTAGATTTTCATCGGTTTCCTTGTCGAGGTATAATTCCATGAGCTCTTTTTCGGTGTATTCCGATCCGGATTCTGGCTTTAGCTTTCGGAGCTCTTTAATCTTTTCAATAGAAATATTTCTCGGAGTTCCCGAAAATGCACTGGTTACATAAGCAATGATGTCAGCTATGTTTTCATCCGTCATAAATTCATTATTGACGTAGCCCGGCATGGAATGAAATTGATCGTATAATTTACCCTGTACATATACAGGACCTTTTAGCCCATGCAAAATGATCAGTCCCAGCCTTTCTGTCGATTGGGAAATGTATTCTGAATTCATCAGCGGAGGAGCCAGACCTTCGATACCAAGTCCTTCCGGACCATGACAGGCGGCACAATTATTTCGGTAAATTTTCCAACCTTTGGTACGGTCATCTTCGGGCAAAATGGTCTTTAGATATAGTGAATTTAATTGATTGGATTTTTGGTTTTCAACAACCTCCGAAAGCTTTGGAATGATTCCCACTGTATCGTTCGCATTCTTTATGTTTTTTTGGAAATCCGTCAGAAGCTCATTTGAATTGTCCCTTAATCCACTGATGAAAGCTTCCTCAAAAATTGTGTTTCCATGATACTTATTCATTAACTCAAGAGCCAATGGCCTGAAATCACTTTCTGATTCTTCCATCCATCCCCCCAGGGAAAAAGAAAGATACAGGTCAGTTTCTTTATCATTTCTATTCATCAGTTCCTTAAAAAGCGCAGCGATGGCCGGTACGTTTTCTGTTGAAATAAACTGGCTCAATAGCAAAGTTGAATGAACCGTTACAAACGAGGAACTTTCCCTGGCAGCCTCGACAAGAATTTCAGCTGATAGTAGATCCAGTCCTTCCAGGGTGTAAAGTGCATGGATTTGAGCGACCGGGTTATCCGTATCCAAAGCCAATTCTTCGAGTTCACTTTGTGATGAGGTTAGGTTTTTATAAATGATCAGGTGTTGCGCCCGATCCCTCAGCCAACCGTTGGGGCTTTCCAGCTGTTCGACCAGCTCATCATCATCCAATTCATCCAGATCCGGAAAATCGGGATCAAAAAAATTGTCATCATTGCTGACCTTCAATATCCTGCCCATATTGATCATCGAATCCAGCTTTTTCAGTTTGATTTGTTCCTTTAAATAAGGGCTTAAGTATGCGTAATGACCGATGATGCCGCGGTGCATATCAACGATGTATAGGTTTCCATCGGGTCCGTTGGAAATATTCACCGGCCGGAAGCCTTCATCCAGCGAAGCCAAAAACTCCTTTCCATCCCAGGCCTGTCTGGCTTCGGTCTTATCCCCTTCAAAAGTTAGAATATTCCGTTTGATCAAATTGGCCTCCGGTACACAAACGAATACATTTTGAAGATAATCGTCCGGAAATTGATCACCACGATATACTTGCGGGCCGCACGATGCCGTGACATTTACCAGCAGGCTGTCATCGTCCAACACACCTTGGATGTAACCTCGGTTTACTGAGGCCGCATGCAATGGATAAACGCGTTGGTTGGTGGTTAAAATTTCGTTGACGCCAATTGTTGGCTTCAAATACTGGTTTCTAATTAAAAGGTTGGGCAAAACGTAATCGCCGATCAATTGCGTGTAGTTGTTGTTGTAATACAGCCTGCCAAAATTATCATGCGCGATGCCCCATTGCCCACGAAAAGTAGTCAACTCTTTTTCCCAGACGCCATTATTCAGTCGGTACCTGTATTGTGATTTGGCATTGTAAATCCAGTTGTCGATGTTAAGCATCAAGCCATTTGGCTGGTGCTCGGGGTTGCCAGATGTGGCATAGAGTGAATCTACCAGAACACGTTTGCCGGGTTGGTCATTTTCTATTTCAACAAACCATAGATTGGGTGGCTCGGCGTATAAAAGTCCGCCATACACCAATGCCAGGGCGCGTGGCAAAACCAGACCGGTTAAGAACTCTTTTGAAGTTTCCATGATACCATCGTCGTCCTCGTCTTCCAGGATCAGTATTCTCCCTGTGGGGTCTTCCATGCCCGAACCCTGTGTGTTTTTCATGTAGCTGTTCATTTCTGCCACCCAGATTCTTCCCTTTGTATCAAAGTCAATGGCAACCGGCGCAATCAAATGAGGTTCGCTGGCAATGACTTCCAGTTCAAAGCCTTCTTCAATAGAATAGCCGTGAAGCTCCTCTTTTTTGGAAGGTTTGCATGTTGTGAAAACGATGAAAAGGAATAACAATATTATGATCCGCATGGGCAAAATTTATGAATTCTTTGATTGAACCGTGAATTTGTCCCAAAAAAATGGAAAAATGGAAACAAATTGTTTTAAATATCTAAAAAGGAATGCATTTTAAACTGGTTTGTTGGCTATTTGAAATATTGATACTTAATCCTGAATCGTTTTTAAGTTTCTTTTGGATCTTTGATTTTTCAACCACCAATTTGATTTCAATCCAGCATCAATTTTATTAAATTTTGAAGATGAAAATCCGACCAGACATTCTCCTGCTTGTTGTAACACTTAGCTTCTTTTCTACCAATATTTTTGCGGCAACCATCTCCATCAACGATTCCTGGTATTTTTCCAAAAAAGATACTTCAAACTGGCAAGCTGTAAACATTCCTCATACATGGAATGTGGAAGATCCTTTTGATGATGAGCCTGGTTATTACCGCGGGATTGGCTGGTATAAACGGACCATTCAATTAAAAGAGGAATGGGAAGATAAAGTTCTCTATTTGCACTTTGAAGCGGTTAACCAGGTGGCTGAAATATTCTGGAATGGGGAAAAGATCTATTCACACATCGGAGGATATACGGCCTTCAATGTGCCTTTACCAGCCGAAGACTGGCGGGAACAAAATATCCTGTTGGTTAAAGTGGATAACAGCCACAATGATGATATCATTCCCCTGATGGGTGATTTTAATTTCTATGGAGGGATTTACAGAGATGTCTACCTTGAAATCAGGGAACCGGTCCATTTCGAAATGAATGATCTTGGTACGACGAGTGTAAAAATTACACCTATCATGAATGATCAACAGGGCGTTTTGCAATTGGATGCATCAATAGTAAATGCAGAATCAAAAAGACAAAACATAACGATTACCGCAATTTTGAGAGATGCAGAAGGAGAAGAAATTTTAAATGAATCACAGCCCTTTAAATTGGAAAAGGAAGGTGCGAATTGGCGGAAATCGTTTACGATAGAAAATCCGGAACGATGGTCTCCGGAAGACCCCTATTTATACCAGCTTGAGCTGAGGATAGAGGATAAAAAAAGGGAGAACCTGGATGTATACAATCATCCCGTTGGATTCCGATCTTTTCGGTTCGATCCGAATGACGGCTTTTTCATCAATGGAGACCACTTAAAACTGATGGGAGCCAATCGCCATCAGGATTTTCCCGGAAAAGGGAATGCATTAACCAATGCAGATCATTTGCGCGACATGAGGCTACTGAAAGAAATGGGAGCCAATTTTTATCGGACAGCCCATTATCCGCAGGATCCGGCGATTCTCCATGCATGCGATAACCTTGGTTTGCTCGTCACCATGGAGATTCCGCTCGACCACGATATCACGGATTCCCAGGGTTTTTATGGCAATTGCGAGCAGATGATGAAGGAAATGATCGCTCAATATTACAACCATCCGAGTGTCATTATCTGGGCATACATGAATGAAATGTTCCTGAGAAGAAATGAGGAAAAGGATAAGGAAAAGATTGAGCAGATAGTCCGGTTTGCTCAAAAAATGGAAGATCTCGTCCGTAAAACAGACACTACCCGCTATACCATGATCCCAAATCATGGAGCTTTTGACATTTATCATCGATCAGGAATTACAGATATACCCATGATAATCGGCTGGAATTTGTACCATGGCTGGTATGCACCAACTTTTGATGGTTTTGGAGAGTTCATGGATCATGCACATGCATCAATTCCGGATAAGCCCATGATCATAACCGAGTACGGGGCAGGAGCAGACCCACGCATTTTCAGTAACCAGCCGGAACGTTTCGATTTTTCGACAGATTGGGAGACGGAATTTCATCGGCATCATATCTACCAGATTGAAGAGAGACCTTTTATTGCCGGTGCCACCGTATGGAATTTGTTTGATTTTGGTTCGGAATTTAGAAATGATGCTGTGCCCAAGATCAACAGTAAAGGGCTAATGACATACGACCGGAAGCCAAAAGATGCATATTTCCTTTATCAGGCTAATCTTTTAGATGAACCTTTCACTGCCATCCTGGGTGAATCACGGAAAATGTATCCTGTTAATTATTCTTTAGTGGTTCAGGTTGCATCAAATGCCGATAGTGTTGAGCTTTTTTTGGATGAACAATCATTGGGGAAAAAATGGGTGCAGGATAACTTTGTAGATTGGGAAATTTATACTCCTGATCAGGATGATATTAGCCTTTCAGCAATAGGTTATCATCAGGGTGCAAAAACTTCTAACCAGAGAAAAATTAAACTCGTTCATGCTGATTTGACTTCAGAAAATGGGGTTTTATCTATCAACATGGGATCTACCTTTTATTTCATAGACGAAGAATCAGAACAGCTTTGGCTCCCCGATCAGTCGTATTCGGATAGGAATGGCTGGGGATATCTGCAGGGGGAGATCTATCGGCCGAGAATCTGGGGGATAGGTTCTGATAAAAATATTACCCATACGGATCTGGACCCGGTTTTTCAGACACAATTGAGGAATGTGCGATCTTACAAAATTGATTGTGGTCCTGGAAACTACGAGGTTTCCCTGTATTTTTCTGTTTTGGAAGAAGGTCAATCCATTCCTGAAGATATTGAAGTGAACGGAGAGAAGTTGATCCATACTTCAACTTCCAAGCCGTTCGAGGCAGTCATTAAATCGATGAAAATATACAGCGACGGTGGATTGACCATCACCTTTCCGCATAATGAAAACAATCCATCCTTTTTGAATGGAATTCAGATAGTGAAAATCAATTAATAAAATACTATGAAATTTAATATCCTTCATTTCATCATAATAAGTTCCATTATTTGGAGCGCCTGTACGAAGCAACAAAAAGTTGAAGAAACAGAAAATCCATTGGTTCTGGAGAAAATATCGGATGAAAAACCAAAAAATGTCATTTTCATTTTAAGTGATGATCACCGCTATGATTTTATGGGATTTACCGGAAAAGTTCCGTTTCTGAAAACCCCCGCTATGGATAAAATGGCGACGGAGGGGATCCATTTCAGAAATGCTTTTGTAACAACTTCCTTATGTTCTCCCAGCCGGGCTTCCATCTTAACCGGGCAGTTTTCGCACCATCATGGTGTAGTGGACAACCAGGCTCCGATTGCGGATAGTGTGCGGTATTTCCCACAATATTTACAGGAAGCGGGTTATGCGACGGCCTTTATCGGCAAGTGGCACATGGGTCATGAGACTTCCGAACCAAGGAAAGGGTTTGATCAATGGATCAGCTTTCGTGGCCAGGGACAGTATTACAATCCTACCATCAACATCAACGGAGAGGAAAAACCATATGGCGACAGCACGTACATTACCGACCTGCTAACGGATTTTGCAATGGAATTTCTGAGAGACCAGGAAGGATCGGAAAAACCCTTTTTTATGTATTTATCTCATAAGGGAGTCCATGCGGAATTCAGGCCGGCAAAGCGACATCAGCATGCATATGACAATGAAAAGGTAAGTTATCCACCAACTATGTTCCCTGATAATAATCCCGATTACAACTATGAATTAGTACCTGATTGGGTAAAGGAACAACGGTACAGTTGGCATGGAGTGGATTACATGTATCATGGGCAAACAAATTTTGAGAATTTCTACAAGGATTACTGCGAGACGTTGCTGTCGATCGATGAAAGTATTCAGACGATCCTGAATTACCTGGAAGAAAATAATTTGCTGGAAGACACCTATGTCTTTTACATGGGAGACAATGGTTTCTCTTTTGGCGAGCACGGTCTGATTGACAAGCGTCATGCTTATGAAGAGTCGATACGCGTGCCATTGTTGCTTTATGGTGCCGGTTCAACAGGGCAATCTGCCTTAGATCAAATGATCCAGAATATCGATATTGGCCCGACCATTCTTCAAATGGCGGGATTGGCTAAGCCGAAGAATATGGATGGAGAGTCGTTTTTGCCTATGGTAAAGGGTGAAAATATTCCCTGGAGAGAAAGAATATATTACGAATATTTCTGGGAGCGTCCTTTCCCGCAAACACCAACTGTTCATGCCGTGCGTACAGACAGTTTTAAGTACATTCGCTATCACGGCATTTGGGATATCAATGAACTGTACGACCTGAAAAATGACCCATGGGAAATGAATAACCTGATCCGGGACACAGCTTACTTTGAACTTACAAAACAGTTAAATTCCGATATTTTTACCTGGCTGACTGAGACAAATGGTCTTTACATTCCGCTAAGGCAAGATTATGGGACAAAGATCGATCACAAGTATCGGGGAACGTATTGATTTTAGGAGCAGGGAGCAAGGAATTGCTGAGAGCAGAGAGCGGAGGGTAGGGTGAAAAAAATTGGTTTTGTCTTGTCCTATCACTGAAATGAGTAGTTGTAAATATAAGATTGTCTGACGAAAAAACTCAGAGGATTTTGAGTTGGAGACCACCCATCTAAAAAAATGAAGGTCAGACGGTAGTCAGACCATCCGACTTTTGTAAGACCTATATTGAAAAAATTAATTAGATTAAGGACTTTAAGATTATGACAAATTTTTACCTATCATAAATTTATTTCCAATACAATGCTCAATTAAAACAGCAATATGTCCATGTATTTCATCAAAGGTTTCATAGTTGTTTTATTAATAAACTCAAACTTTATTTTATGTCACAAAGAGCAAACTGAAATTGACGAATCTCGAATTTTGAGATATGTTATTAATTCCAAAGAGAGAGGCTTAAAATTCTATTGGAAGGATAATAGAGGGGAAATTTATGGGAATTTTCAAAATCTCAATTTGAAACTTGTAGAAAATAATGAGGAATTAATTTTTTGCCATGAATGGAGGGATGTATTTAAAAGATCAATCTCCACAGGGCTTATACATTGAAAATGGATTTACACTTTCCCAGATAGATACAATTCAAAACGGCTATGGAAATTTCTATTTACAACCTAATGGAATTTTTTACCTAACATCAAATGGAGAAGGTTTTATTTGCACAACATCCGATTTTAGAAACAAGGATAATATAAAGTATGCTACACAATCAGGCCCAATGTTGTTAATAGAGGGGAAGATTCATCCGAAATTCAGAAAAGGATCTCATAATGTACATATCAGAAATGGAGTAGGTGTTTTACCGGATGGTCAACTACTTTTTGCCATTTCCAAAGAGAGAATCAATTTTTTTGATTTTGCCTCCTATTTTAAACAAAATGGCTGTAAAAATGCACTGTATTTGGATGGGTTTGTTTCGAGAGTGTATCTGCCTTCTAAAAATTGGATTCAGTTAGATGGTAATTTCGGAGTAATTATTGGAGAGACTAAACCTATAGTCTCAAAAGAATAATAACAGCTTCGCTTCTTAGTAAAACCAACTTTATTGTGTATATATTTTTTGAAGTTGGATGAAATAAGGAGTAAATTATTCCTGAAAAGCTAAAAAAATTCCTCCCATGTTCAAGTCAGCCAGTAGTTCAGAAATATCCACAAGAGAAGTTAAATATTTCCTCCTGTCTTCAATAATTGTAACACTTTTGTTATTCTATTTAGACGAAGGATTCTATTCTTTTCATTGGATGACGGAAGGAATAGAAGGATGGACAGTGTTTGCTTTTTATATTGGTGTTTTGGTTATATGCCAACTATTTATAGGTCTCCTTGTAAAGCTCATTTATCCAAAAAAATGGATATCAATAGTAGTTCCGATTATTGGATTGATTTTGTGTCTTTGTTATATGCTTAAAATATTTTCATAACGAACATAACCTTTTTCTGACGCATCAATAGTTTACTGGATACGCATAACCCCTAAGCTTCTTGCTCAAAGAAAATTTATTTCTTGCCCAAGAGATATTCGTTTCATGTACAAGAAAATCTTAATGAGCGTACTTCAGGTATTTAAATATATACACAACAAACGCCTCTTCTATTGATGCCATTGATGGATCTCCGGAGTGAATGGCGGCATTGACTTGACTGCTTGTCACACAGGGCATGCATAAATGGAGAAAAATTATCCTTTGAGATTATCCTAAAAATAAGAGATGAATTTTTCAGTTTAGGAAATTTGTAACTATTCAGGTAAAAATAAATTTCGTTTTAAGTGGATAACTTTGCAAGTTAAAAGTGTGGTTTTGAACAGTATA
>CAJXNP010000010.1 GCA_913057175.1 uncultured Cytophagales bacterium | reverse complement strand
AACCCTACGGGTTACCCACATACCCACATTCTTAATAGTAATATTCTTCGAATATCTATATTTTGTAAATCTAAAGGTGGGCGGACAGGCGTATTGCAGCGGTCTAGAACCCGAATAAGCAGGAAATTCGGCATGTTTTTTTATTTGTTGGCAGGTGTTTTATTTTATTTCCCTTCTTGATAAATCTCTTGCTGAATGATGAACAGCTAAAATGTCAACTAAGTTGTCATTAACGATTTTATATATTATTCTATAATTTCCTTCGATTAGTTCGCGAAATCTTTCGTCATTGTATTCTGGCACAGGTTTGCCTGATAAGGGATATTTTTTAAGAATACTAGTTCTAGACTTTAATTTGATGACTTGAATTTTTGCATATCGCTTTGAATCTTTAGAAATGTAATCGTGGATGTCCTTTAAGTCTTCAATTGATAATGGTGTCCATTTTATTTGAACCATTTTTCCATTTCTTTTTCTAAATCATCTTCTGAAATACTTTTCCCTTCTTCAGATTGTTTATTTGCTTTTTCAATTTTTTCTACAATAATCAATCTTTCAATGAGCTCATCAATAGTAAATTCATCGGGAAACTTATTTATCGTCTCTATAATTTTTGTTTTAGTCAACATACAAATATCATTTGATCAAATATAATCATTCTATATTGAAATTTACGTTCTAATTAACGCCTGCCCACCGCCAGCGCATAATGTCGTGGCGGTTTTGAAGCCCGTATTATCCACCGAACGTGAACGAAATATAGTAAACAACTTTCAGATATAACATAATCGCCAGCCTTGCAATATGCGCCATGTTGTGCACAGTTTGCCTAGTCCACTTTAAAATACCAAGTCGGCTTTTTCCTCTTCCTCCAAATTCCTCGTTGTCTGGTTTTCACTGGTTTGTTGTTGTCGTCCAAAAGAAATAATCGTTTACCTTTCTTTAGTAGCCGATCGGTCAAATCATCATTCCGTTGTGAACTGGAAACGAGTAATGAGGATATAAATTCTTTATTGTCAATCCTGCTCGGTTTATCGTCAGTTGATAGAACTAAAGTATCAGTTTTGTTTTCTCTTACTAATGTGTCGTAAACTGTTATAAATTCAAGGTTCACAATTTTGTTGTTCATCGTCCAATGTCCAATGGCCCAGGTATGTGCCAAATCAAACCTCCAATCAATCCTAAAAGTCGAGTCCTCATTGAATGTCAAACTGTGTCCGAAGTGATCCTTATATTTTCCAATAAGATCTTGTCCGGAGGCAGAGATTGCTGTAAGAATTAATATTGTAAGTACTCTCATCTCTGTCAGCAAATTGTGCACAACGCCACAGTATGAATCGTGGCGATTTGATATAGTTAAAGTTTCAAGTCCAAGATAGCCAAATCACAGATTTGGCGGACTATCCAGAAAGCAGAAATGTATCATAAAGCACTAATACGCCATGATTTCATACTGAATGTTAGGCTCTGTTATTTTATTCGTTCCAGTTGACCGTTCTCGTAGACCTCCGTTCTGGTTAGTTCACCAGAGGAGTTGTAATATTTCAAGTTGCTCGTTGGTCTTCCGTTCCTGAATCGTCCCTTGAATCTAGTTAAACTGTTTGAATCCAGTTCTTCGACTTTTCCGTTGCAAAGTTCACCACAGCAGTAATGCTTAAATTCTTCAGGTGGTGCGTGTAAGTAGGTTGGGCCATAAAATCTGGCTTTCTGAAGGTATAAAGTATCCGTTCTGAGTTGTTCATCTATCTCAAGGTCAAACCAAAAATTTGTTATCATTTCATTCCAAATCATCACCACTTCAACTTGGTAGTAGTTCGGGGTTAAACTGATGGATTGACCAGCCGCAACTCTTATTGTTGTATCTGATTCAAAATCGTTGACAAAGTATGGTAGTTCAATAACACTCTCGTTACAGGCATCATAAAAGACAAAGGAGACGTTTGTTTGCCCGTTAGAGTTCAGGAACATAAAAGTCGATATGATGGTTAACAGAGTTCTCATGTACGATTTGCAGAAATAGAGCCTAACGTGCGGCTAAATCCTATAGGGTTTATACACATTATGCTAATTCAATTTTCTTAAATAAATTTTAAAATAATCTTTCCCAAAAACAATCGGAACAA
Organism: uncultured Cytophagales bacterium; assembly: GCA_913057175.1. Lineage (GTDB taxonomy): Bacteria > Bacteroidota > Bacteroidia > Cytophagales > Cyclobacteriaceae > CAJXNP01. The sequence continues at coordinate 293,265 of CAJXNP010000010.1, read as the reverse complement.
CCCTGGTATTTTATTTTATGGAAAAGCTGAGATCTTTCTATAGAACAAAGGTCTCACGAAATGAAAAGTCCGGTGAGACCTCTGTGGTTGATGATCTAAGCTGCCGCTTCTACGATTCCCAACATCTCTAAATATTGTGGGGTTCCTTCAAGGGCGATGCGCGAGATCGATATAAAATCGCCCAACCATTGGTTGAGTTTTTCCAGTGCGATATCGCGGGCCACTGTTGCATTTTGGGCTTCTCCTGTGTGATCCCAAAAATTCCCAACATATCCAGAAATTGCGGTGTGGAGAGCATATTGGCATAAAACGCCTTCCCCTGCTTGATCCAGCCGGAAAAAGTGAACGATCACCTTCCGGAGATTTGCAGCGATTCATAAGCACCCCGATTATCCTTCAAGGCCACACGCGCGATCTTCACATGCTTCATGTATTCCCTATTCGCCTCAACTTTGGCGAGGTTTAGTTCATTGGTTGCCTCATACTGATCACCGTATTCTTTGTCTTTAGCGATGTCAAGGGATTGCGCTTCCTCGTAGAGGGCAAGCCCCTCACGAAGTTTTTCTTCTGTATACCCGTATTCGGCTAATAAATTTTTTATGACCTCCTGGTTAAGGGCATTGGTGATCGCATTTTGCGCAAACAGCAGTTGACTGTGAATTGAAAATTTTGACATAATTGTAAATTTTAGTGATTATAAAAGTTGGTTTATACCTGATTAAATGTAAAAGCATGAGTAATTGAGGCAGATAAATGGCAAATCGAGGTGGAAAAGTGACAGAAACGGGACGATAAGTCATTTTTCCATGGTTAAAATCGTTCCTGACCCGGTAAAAGTCGTTCCCCACGCCGTAAAAATGACTCCCCGGTCCGTTAAAATGATTTTTCCACGGTAAAAATGATCCCCCGGATGGTAAAAATCGTTCCCCATCCGGTAGATCTGGTTCCCCTACCCGTAAATATCGTTGCCCACATGGTAAAAATGATTCCTTGAAGGTTATTTGCGATTCCCCGACATTCATTTGCGATTCCCCGGCATTCATTTTCGTTTCCCCATCGGTAGGCGTGAGTAATTGATGGTCATTTGCCATGCAAAGACGGGGTTTGTGTTAAAAGAAAGGGTAGGAATAGATGGTGCAACCGGGTTTTTATTTGCCCCGAATATAATTGCAGAAAATAGCGGACCATTTGCTAAAATATGAGGAACAAACTGCTTTACTAACTGATAAGTTTTGAATATAAAATAATGTGTGTTTAAACTAATACACGATTTAAGTTTGATTCATTTACTTCCCTTTGCCGGTATCTCATGGCCAGATTGGCACGTGCCCCCGGACTTTCAATGTCAATCAAAGTCAATTTTAGGCTTCAGTAATGAACCTCTCTGTAGAAGAAGCCAGTACTGATTCATATGTTATGATTTTTATTTCAATAGGTTCTCTCTCAAAAAAAGTGCTATGGCTTCTGTCATCATATCCTGGTTCTCCTTTTTTTGAAAACCATGTCCTTCATCTTTTGCAAGCATGTACCAGACAATTCCACCATTCTCCCGTATAGACTTCACCATTTGTTCTGATTCTGACGCAGGGACTCTCGGGTCATTTGCTCCCTGGATCACAAAAAGAGGAATAGTTATTTCGTTCACATGATTGGTTGGTGAAATTGACTCCAGGTATTCCCTCATCTTTGGGTCCCGTTCATCTCCATATTCAATCCTTCTCAGGTCCCTTCTGTATTCTTCCGTGTTCTCGAGAAAAGTCACAAAATTGCTGATACCGACAATATCAATCCCACACTTTAACTTATCGTTGTAGTTGAACATCGAAGACAGGACCATGTATCCACCATAGGATCCACCAAAAACCGCAATTTTTTCTCCATCAAAATCGGGGCTGTTCCGGATCCATTCGATAAGCTTACCAATGTCTTTTACAGAATTCTCCCTATTGAATTCATTGTCCAGCTTCAAATAGGTTTTCCCATAACCGGAAGATCCGCGTACATTGGGTGCGATCACAGCAATCCCCATCTCATTGACTAAAAAAGCATAAAATGATGAGAAATTTGGAACATGTTGTCCTTCCGGTCCTCCATGAATTGAGATCATTACAGGTAAATTCTCCTTTTCCCCTTGTGGCTTGTAGACAAATGCGGGAATCATTCGGGGTTTTCCGTCCACTTCATCAAACGTTTCATAGGTAATAAGTTCTGGTTTAGGAAACTTTGAAGTATTTAATCCACCTACTTCACTATAGGTCCACCTTGTGATTTTTTCAGATGCAAGATTCAAAGTATAAATGTCACCCGGAGTTTCTGTCGTATTGATAACCATCCCCAGCTGATCTCCGGCAGAATTGAACTTCAGAGAAGAGATTTGTCCAATGGGTAATGCTTTCACCGGTTGGTATTGATTGGAAGCCATGTCTAAGAGGTACAATCGACTAAATCCATTTTCATTTACAGTGAACGCAGCTTTTGTATTGTCTGAATTAGTGGTAAAACCATCGACATCCCATGGAATATCGGAGGTTAGAAAGTCGTATTTGCCTTTCTCCATATCATATTTGGCCAGGGTTGTGAATTCTCTTCCTTCATTCGTCAAAATGTAAGCGTTTTTTCCGCTTTTATCCCATGAACGGGCCATAAAAACGGCTTCACTTTCACTGTCATTGATTTGTGATAGCTCATTGCTGGAAAGGTAGAAAATGAATGAATTAGACCTCGTGCTGGACAAGTATTGAATGACGATCAGCTTATTATCATCAGGAGACCAGTCCGTCACTATCCAGTATCCACTTCCCCGATCAATTTTGATGGATGCTTCTTTAGGTGTTGCAATACTTGAAACATATATATCAAAATCTTTCTTATTTCTTCTGGTAGATGTAAATGCGAACTTGTCCCCTTTGTTCGACCAGTTCAGACCAAAATTTACGGATTCTCCGTCGCTAAGCATTTCTGAATTCCGGGTCTGCATGTCATACCAATAAATCTGAGCGAACTCATTTCCTCCAATGTCTTTGGTAAAAAGAAAGCCATTGTACTCTTCCATTGGACAGAATAGCCCATTTGATACGGGTTCGTCAAAGAAAGTAATCTGATTCCTGAAACCACCGGGGTCTTTAACGGAGTGAAGCTGGTTGGTATTCCCGAATCGAGTAGAGATCATAATACCTCTATCACCCGGTAGCCAATCCACAAGAGAAGCAGAACGAGTGTTTTGATATTGTTGAATTCGTTCCTTAATTTCTGCAGGAACTGCAGGGACATCCTCCAATACCATATTGCCTTCTTCTCTTCGCTCCTGGGCATAGGATAAAGTCGCAAACAGGATCAGAAAGCCCAGTATTTTCACGTTTAGATTTTTCATGGTTGTGATATTTAGTTGGGTTTATTTGTTGATTACATGCGACTAAACGACACCTTTCGTTAAGCCACCTTATACCACTATCACTTTTGAATAATTAAATTAATCATTCCAAAAAGCAATTAACAGCAACCATAGGATTTTGTACTGCCAAGTGGTTGTGATTTCTATGCCACAAAAGGGCAAGGAGTTTAGATCTCTGTGTAACTCCGTGCTCGCCTCCGTGTATCTCTGTGGAATAAAAACCTGGTGATCGTAAACTTTTCAAAATATCAGCTATACGAAAGAAGTCTTTAACACCCTACTTAATTTTAGTTGCAAAGCTATACTCACCAGAACCCGTTTCAACAACCCGACTTTCATCATCCTCATAAATAATTTTTATGTTATCCATATCAGATAGAGGGACACCATTTACCATAACTGAACTTTTGTCTACAGTAGGTATGTGAATTTCAGCAGATGTATTGGGAGGAATGGTGACGTTCATGTTTAATTGATCGCCTTCCTTCTTCCATTTTGAAATGATTTCTCCGTACATCGAATGGTGGCTGGCTGAGACATAATCCAATTGATTGTCAACCAGCGGGTCGATGATGATCTTTTTATAACCCGGATCTTTTGCATCGGTCTTTATACCGGCGACATAGGAATACAACCATTTGCCAACAGCGCCATAGGCATAGTGATTGAAGGAATTCATCCCGATATCCTGGAAAGAACCGTCGGGTTTTTGACCATCCCACCTTTCCCAGATGGTAGTGGCGCCCTGCGTGACTGGATAGAGCCATCCCGGATATTCTTTTCTGAACAGTAATTGAAAGGCCAGTTCAGGATATCCATTGTCTGATAATACCTGGCAGATGAGTGGTGTTCCCAAAAATCCCGTTGTGATGTGCCCGAATTTTTTGACATCCTTGGCGAGGTTATTTGCGGAGGCTTGTTTCAATTCCTCGGGGATCAAATCGAAAGCCAACGCAAGCACATAGGCTGTTTGCGTGTTAGGTGACAACCGGCCGGATGAGGTTACAAATTCTTTTTGGAAAGCCGTTTTAATTTTTTGCGCGAGGGATTTATATTCTTCAGATTCATCACTCTTACCAATTAATTCGGCACTTTTATAAAGCACTTCCGTAGAATAGTAAAAATATGCCGTTGCGATCAGGTCGGTATCGGTGTAGGCGCCAGGATAAGCAGAACTTGTAGAAGAATATGACAGCCAGTCACCAAAGTGAAACCCGGTGTTAAACAAATATTGATCGCCCGCCTGCTTTTTCATGTATTCCACCCAGCCTTTCATAGCAGGATATTGGGTTTCTAATATCCTTTGATCACCATAATTTTGATAGACAGTCCATGGAATTACCGTTACCGCATCCGCCCATCCGGTTGCTGCGCCGGCGGTTCCGCCAAATTCATTGGTCATACTCAGTATATCCGGGACCACATGCGGGATCCTGCCTTCTTTATCCTGGTCAGCTGCGACATCTTTCATCCACTTTGTAAAGAATGAGGCAACATCCATATTGAAGCAGGCCGTTGGCGCAAATGCCTGGGCATCGCCTGTCCAGCCAAGCCGTTCATCGCGTTGAGGACAGTCCGTCGGCACATCCAGAAAATTGCCTTTTAAACCCCAGACAATGTTATGTTGCAGCTGATTAACCAACGTATCGGAACATTCAAAATCTCCAATAGGTGTCATGGCCGAGTGGATCACTTTTCCGGTAAGGTCCTTCAAATCGATCTCACCTTCGAAATCTTCGACTTTCACATAGCGGAAACCCTGGAAAGTGAAATGTGGCTGATAGGTTTCCAGGCCCTTTCCACTAAAAATATACTGAACTTTCTGATCTGCTTTCCGCAGGTTGTCGATATAAAAATTACCATCCTTGTCCAGCACTTCCGCGTGAGTCAGTGTGATTTTAGAACCTTGCTTAGCTTTAAGCTTTATTTCCATCCAACCCACCATGTTTTGACCCAAGTCGAAAACCAATTCACCTTTGGGAGTAATTATTTTTTTAACAGGTTGAATGGTTTCTACGATTTGAACCGGAGGGCCATCCTGGGCGACTAAATTATTTTTATCAAAATCCGAAACGGAAACGCCCTTCCAATTTGAATCTTTATAACCTGTTTCGTCCCAACCGGTTAGTTCCAATCTCGCATCATAAAGTTCTCCATCGTAAATTTCTGATTTTAGAATGGGTCCTGTGGAGGATTTCCATGAATTATCTGATATGATTGCTTCTTCACCATTTTCATATTTAATGTGCAGTTGAAGGATAGCTGCCAATTTATCGCCGTAAATATTTGATTTTTCGTTCCATGCAAGTTGTCCCCGGTACCATCCATTTCCCAAAATCAATCCAATAGCATTTTTTCCTTTTTTCAACGCTTCGGTTACATCGTAAACCTGATATTGCAACCTCTTGAGGTAGCTGGTCCAACCCGGTGTGAACTGATCATCACTAATTTTCTCACCATTTATATGAAGCTGATAAAGTCCATGAGCGGACACATAGACTCTTGCATCTACGACTGGATTATCCAATGAAAATTCCTTTCGCAAATAAGGGCTGGGATTGGGAGTTGAATCGGATTCGATGGCATTCGGTTCAATCCATGAGGCTTGCCAATCGGAAGGACCGAGAAGTCCCATTTCGAAAAAAGTGGGTTCGCTCCATTCCGATTCATTGCCATGATTATCCCAGATTTTTACCTTCCAGTAGACCCTTTCTCGCGATTTCAGGGTTGGGCCACCGTAAATTACCTGGATAGATTGGTCGGACTGGACCTTATTCGTATTCCAAATAAACTGGCTCTCGTTTGAAAGACCCTCCAGGCTGTTCGCCGTAACAATTTGATAAGCCGTTTGGTGAGTGCCTGGTACATTGCTGATAATTTCCCAACTCAATCGTGGTTTGGTCTCATCAATACCTATGGGATTTATTTTGTATTCTGTTTTTAGGTTGGCTAAAGATAAATTTCCATTCGGAATCTGGTAAAATGCAATAGTGTTTTGAAAACCTGCCAATAAGGATAATAAAACAAAAGTCAGAGAATATTTTATGAAAGACATCGATAGTTAAAGGTTTGATTCCAACCAATTTATTCACTTTACTGTTTTTATGAAACAATTTTATCAACCTCTTCAAAAATTTCTTTGCAGACCTCCAACCTTGATGGTTACCAGGGCAAGTATAACAGTATTAAAAAACAGTTTATTAAATAGCTTATATTTTTTCATTAAATAATTATATTTTTTAATGTCATTAAACCGCAACCTTAATTTCATTTTTTCAACTGCTGCCGGCCGCACTTTTTATAAACCACCTTTTGACAAACATTAATATAGTAAGTAACGGGTTCTTTAATCTTGAACCCCCTTTCAACAGCAATTAAAAAAGAGAGAAAAATTCTCCCCTTCCATTGCTGTGTTTTTGATTAGCAGAATTTTTAAATTCGGAAATTAATTATGTAATCGGGATGTAGCGCAGCCCGGCAGTCCCGATAAACCTATTCGATATTCGGAGAGTAGCGCAGCCCGGCAGCGCACTACGTTCGGGACGTAGGGGTCGCGGGTTCGAATCCCGCTTCTCCGACAGATATCGGGATTCGGGACGAAGAGGCCGGGAGTTCGAATCTCCCCATCCTGACTTCATTTCTCAAAATTTCAAGAATGAAATAGGTATCAAATAAAAAGTGTGAGTATTCAATAATACTCACACCCCTTTAAAATATCTGTTATCTATCTAACCGTCCTATTAATAATACTCATAATTAGTTATTTCATTTCCCGAGTTTCCTGAAGCTGTACGGTTTATCGGAAAGCCAAGATCATTGAATTCATAGCTTATCTGATAGGTTAGATCTTCATCATTTTCTTCCACGCGATAGTAATTAGGAAGTAAGTTTTGCATTTTATCGTAGGGGAATGCTTCTGTCATAGGAAATGGGTTGCTTTTACCCTCCAGATAATCATATGTTTTGGTTGAGATTAAAATATAGTCATCAGAATTGTCGTCGGGTATATATGTTAATTGCTTGTAGATACTTCCGTGGTCAAAAAACAAATTGACAATCACGAAGCTTTCCAGGTAATCCCCATTTGATTGCCGGTGGTATATCGCCATTCCGCCAAGGTTTCCGGCTGGATCGTAGTCATAAAGATTATATGATTTGATCACGCCATTCTGGACTTTTTCTGATTTGATGATCTTTCCATTTTCCTGATAGAAGTATTCATCGATTCCCTCATGGCTGTTTATTTTTTCTATGAGTCCATTAGCCGAATAGTAATAAGTGTATGTTCCACTGGATAATCCGGGTGTTTCATTTTCCCAATGAACTTTGCTAATTCTTCCAAGTTCATCGTATTCATATGTCCTTTTGGCCCTCCAATTGCCACCAAAAGATTCATATGATTTTGGCTTGGAAATTAATTCGTCATCCAAAATGGATAATTCGAATGATAATGAAGTTCCTTTTTCAATACCGGAAAGAACTTCAGCTATTACAAAGCTAAAAGTTTTGTGGCCTTTTAATAAAGCGTCATTTACCGCCTGAACAGTAAAACTCAGGTTGTTAGCACCAATAGGAGCTTCCAACTCAATGATGCCATTTTCATCGAATGCAGGTTGCGTACTAAAAATTTCAGGGTCAAAATTTTCAGAAAGCTGGATAAGAACCTTTCCATTAGCCGGAACGGGTGAAGACAGGCTAATATTTACCGTAAGCCCTTCTGCATTATTTTCCACAAGATTTCCTGTTTCTGTTTCAAAATTGGCCGTTACCGGTGCTTCATCATCAGAAATTGTCATAGTAGTGGAAGCCTTTTCGCCAATCAAGTAACCTTGTGGGACGGTTGTTATTTCGAAAGAAACAGCTCTGGATTCGTCAAGTGTTTGATTATCCACGGCCTTTACTTTGAAAGAAGTTTTTGAAACGCCTTTTGAGAAGAGCACTTCAATTTGATCATCTTCAATATCCGGATTGGTTTGAAAATCTTCCAGGGAGTTTGTGGTTACTTCAATTTTGAGGATACCGTCTGTCGGGGCAGGTTTATTGAAATTTATAAATACATCCTGCCAATCGGCATTTTCAGAAAGCGTAAAATTGTCAGTCAATTGGACAACTACCGGAAAATCGGATGAGGGGTTTTCGTCCTGCTCATCATCACACGATATTAGGATGGCCATCACCATGATAACCATACCCAGATTCAATAGTTTTTTCATTGTTTAAGTAATAATTGGGTGTTTGATGTAGTAACATTTAATGGAGTTTTCTTTAAAAATCCAGGCTCTATATGGAGTCAACTTGGGCATGCAGATCGCTTTGTAGCAGAATTGCCGAACAGGCTGTGGCTAAAAGAAGCTTTTTGTTTTCGTCAAGACTTGGATCAAGCCATACTGTTCCTTTATTGATTATTTCCACAGCACCGATGACTTTTTCTCCCTCCTTGAATTCAAAACCAAGGATTTCCTTGCCAATGGTTTTTCCTTCCTGCAGCGTTCGAACAGGAAGAATGACAATTTCTTCATATTCATTGTTTGACAGAACCCCTACGTATTTACCGTCCTTTCTAAAATCATCAGGGTTAAGAATCAGAAGGTTCCAGCATTTGTTTTGGTTTTCATCCAGGATGTTGGAAGTGAAAACATCTTTGGTTTGAATGCCAAACGAAAAAAGATTGTCAGGGGAGTTATTGTTAACAAAACGATCTAATGGAATTTCTAAACCTTTTACCTTATTTGCACACAATGCTGTAAATGAATTCTTTTCATCATACATTGTGAAAGAGTATTTTTCATTAGCGCCTTCCAGACCGACCAAGAAGAAATCATATTTATAAGATTTTAGCCAGCCACGGGATACCTTGCTTGAATAAAATTTTCCGAATGAGATCTTTTGGTTCATTAACCAACCCTGACGACCTTGAACAGGCATTACTATTCCGCTGTTAATCAGCTGACTATCAACTGACATTCTAGGGGTGGTGCAGGCAAGCATGCCCAGCATAGCCCCTACCAAAAGTATTTTTTTCATACATTTAATATGGAAGTATTTGACAAGAATGAAGTGTACTCAATAATTCCCTATGTCAAACAGATCGAAATACGTTCAGGTTCATTTGAATGTTTTCGGTTTTTGAAAAACTTTTTATGAATGGGCAGAATAAGTTACAAATGAGAAATTATAGCCCCATTTTGGCCATGATAATTGCAAATCTCTTTATCAATATAGGATATGCTCAATATTGGTACGGCTACTCTTCAATGGATCATGCGGGGTTTAATGCCATGCATATCCAGCCTGCCTCCACCATAAACAGTCCATTTTTATTTGATATTCATGTGGTGGGTATTGAATCTTATTCCATCACACCGGAATATTTTCCATTGTCCATAAAAATATTAAAAGAGGATCCGGCTTTGTTTCTGGCTGAAAATCACAAACAGGTGGTTGGTGAGACGATCACTTTTCCAGGTTTCATATGGAGATTAGATAAGAAAAACGCAGTTGGTCTGGATATTAAATTGCGCTCTGTATTTGCGATTGATCCACTGGAATCTTCTTTGATTGATTTATTGACAGATTATCTTTTCCTGGGAGGTACCGAATCTATTCAGTCAGATGAGCAGCTTATTTCGCGATCTTCGGCTTGGCTGGAAGTTGGGTTTAATTATTCCAGGAACATAATCAAAAACAACCATCATGAACTGAATTTGGGAATAACCCCGAAGCTTTTTTTTGGGCAGGGTAGCGCTAACCTCCAAGTTGAAAATGTAAATATTGAACAAGATATTGACGCTGGAGTTGTGGATATTACCGGTCTGGTGGGCTTGCAATACAGCCAAACGATAGATGATTGGAAAGTCGATGAATATTCATTTTTGGGAAGAACCTCTGTAGCATTTTCCGGAGGCCTAGAATACATTTACAGACAAAGTCTGGATAGTGATCATAAATTTAAAGCTGGAGTTTCCGTTTTGGATCTGGGTAGGATGAAATATGAGCGCTCTATGTATGCAGGAACCTTTCAGGCTGATCATTTGTTGGTTGATGCTGAAACATTTGAGCAGGTTGATATCCTGAAAGCGTGGGCGGATCTGGTTCGTGGATTTTTTGATCGAATTCCGGATGAAGAAGAGAAATTGATCATCAATCTACCCTCCAAGCTGGGGTTGCAACTTGATTACCAAATAATACCTAAAGTTTACATTAATTTTTCTACCTATCTGGCAATTCAGCCTGACAAAAGTGACCTAAAAAACGCACCAAATTTTAATACTTACGTCCTTACACCGAGGTATGAAAGCGAAAAATATGGGATTGGCATTCCATTTATATTTGATGAATATCGGGGGTATTCAACGGGAGTCAGTGTTTTTTGGGGTCCGTTTTACCTGGGTTTGACTAACATATTTGGGTCAATCTTTTCTGAAGATGGTACCAACAACCTGGGAGGATACTTTGGTGTAAAGTTTAGCAAATTAAGTGCCCGGTGAAAACAATGTAGGTGTAGATCAATCAGCTTTGAGGGGTTGATCTTTTTGAATAGTTTGAATAGAAGGAGAAGGTATTTCCGTTTTTACCAAAGCCATCCTCTTTACTTTTTCTGCCACTTTCATAGCAATCGCTACAATGGTCAGGGTAGGATTAGCATGACTGGAAGTAGGAAAGACAGAACTGCTGGCTACAAATAGATTATTGACACCAAATACTTTGCAATCAGGGTCGACTACTCCATCTTTTTCCTGCTTTGCCATTCTGGTTGTGCCACTAGGATGATTGCCAACCACCATTTGTTTTTCTATCTCTTCTCTAAAATTTTCTTTATTATAATTCAGCTTTCCAAAACCACCATCTTCTAATTCTTTGTTGAGGATTTGATAAGCTCCTACAATAGTATCAATATCAATATCAAGGTATTGCCAATCAACAATAAGTTTTGGCAAGCCCAGGCGGTCTTTTTCATTTGACAGAGAAATTGTGCTATTGATATTAGGTGCTTGCTCAGCCTGAAAGAATATCGGATGCTCTTTTTGTTTATTTTCAATAAAGAGGCCTGGTAGCTTTCTTTGACCAGGGATATTGCCTTTGATATACTTCCCGGCTGTATTTAAAATACCAGGAAGATCTGAAGACAAATTATTAAGATGTTCTTTAACCGTATAAGTTCCGGTAAACTTCTGATTTTGAAAAAGATCACCATTTGGTCTGATCAATTCACGTAGTCGCCTAATCAAGTACTTCGCAGATAGGGCACCACTATTATGCTTTGGATCTTCAATGAAAGGATTATAATTGTGATTGGTAAAAGCTGCGAAATTTAATAAACCAAACTCTCTCTGAGCTTTTGATGAAAGGGTAAATCGTTTTCTACAGTAAATATTTTCTTTTGTCTTTTCATAGTCAAGGAAACATTTCGTCTTTGGATTTAACTTAATTGTCCCAAGTGTTCCGTAAATGTGGTCCATGTAAAACTTTCCCAAATGGCCGGAAAAATTACCAATTCCGTTGGAATGCTTCTCATTTGAAGATAATAATAGTTTAGTAGTATCTAAAGCGCCACTTGCAAGGATGAATAAATTTGACTTTACTTTTATTTGATTTCCTTCAAGTGATTGAACCGTTATGTCTTTTATGTTGTTACCATCTTCATTTACAGACAAATGAGTGCAATTTCCTTTCAGAATAACTTGAATATTTTTACTGTTAATTAAAACACGATTATAGTGCAAGCCAAAATTTACAGGAAGACTAAACCTTTCAAGGCTATTTGTTTGAACATATTCACTTTGAAATCCTTCGATCATTGATTTATTAGAATCGCCAAACACCTTTTTAGCATCGTACTCATATTCTCCGACCATTAAATATTTTTGAGCTCTTGAGTAATATGGATTTAATTCGTTCTTTAAGAATGGCCATCCGCTATGATCCACGAAATCTCTACTTTCAAAATCAATATCATCGAAGGATACGCAACGACCTCCCCAAACGGTCGTTTTTCCTCCCAGTTTTCTAAAGTGATATTTATTTAGTGGATAATGTGCATCATTGTTAACAATGCCTTCAGTTAGCTGCTGAGTTTCCAAATCAGTTTTTCTTCCGCCGGATTCAATTAAAATAATATCAAGTCCGGACTTTTCTAATTCCAGGGCTAAAGAAACTCCTGAAGCGCCTCCTCCTATAATACAAATAGAAGAATGCAATACGCTATCGCGATCGAATTGATTGGTGTTGGTTATCATCTCATTCCCGTTGAAAAAGTAGCGTAAACAAGTCAAACCGCTCAAAACTAAAAAATCCTCTCTTGTTTATGTACTTTACTAATATTATATTGCATTATATAAATATTTTCTCAAATATTAAAGTAACTTTTACTTTTATTTTTAACATGAGGGTAATTTTCTTTATCTGCTCAGTGACTATTGAAGGAAAATAAAAGATAATCGCGTCAATCTATTTATGCTTTATATTGTAATACCAGTACACAACAGAAGGGAGATGACAAAGGAATGCCTGTTGTCATTGCAAAATCAAACCGTAAAGAACTTTAAAATCATAATTGTAGATGATGGCTCTACAGATGGCACATCTGAAATGATTAAAAGTGAGTTTCCGGAGGTAATTTTATTAAATGGTGATGGGAATCTTTTCTGGACTGCGGCAACCAATCTGGGTGTTCGATATGCAATGAATCATCAGGCAACTTACATTATGACTTTGAATGACGATACAATTCCGTTTGAAGATTTTATTGAAAAAATGCACTACTGGACTTCAAAGAGGAAGAATGCTTTGTTGGGGGCTCTTTCTCTTGACATTAGTAGCAAAAAACCAATCTACGGAGGAGCTATAAATGACTGGAAATGGAATAAAATAAAGTACTTATTAGATGAAATTGAAGAAAATGACCAACATGGAATTCACAGAGTGACTCATTTTCCCGGAAGAGGATTGTTCATTCCTGTTCAAGTTTTTGAGAAAATCGGTCTATTTGCTGAAAAGGTTCTCCCTCATTGCACAGCTGATTATGATTTTACACAAAGAGCTACCAGAAAAGGATTTGAAATATATTGCAATTACGATGCTAAATTATACATGTATCCTGAGGAGAATGCAGATTTTCACAACAGAAAGAAAAAAAGCCTGAATGGATACTACTATCATTTATTCGGTATGAAAGGTGGCGGAAATCTAAAAACTTTTACTACATATGCCCTCCGCAATTGTCCACCCAAATACTTACCATACTTTTTATTAAGTGGGTACTTTAGAAGAATTTTTGGATATTTTGTCAAATAAGTTCCTTTACTTATTGAAAAGCGTACTCAAATTATAAATCTTCGCTTAATAAAAACCCACACCCCTTTTCTTTCAATTCAGACTTTACCTTATTGTAGTCGTCCGGATTCCATGGTTTTGTGGCGTCCTCGATCATGTAGCATTTGAAACCTTCCTTTAGAGCATCCTTAATAGAAAAATAAACACAGATATCTGCTGCCAGGCCACAGAAATACAACTCTACAGCATCTCGTTCACGTAAAAATCCTGCCAGTCCTGTGCTTTTCAAATGACCATTATCATAAAAACCACTATAGCTATCTATTTCCGTATCCATTCCTTTACGAATAATTGCTTCCACATTTGTTAAATCAAGATCCTTGTGAAATTCGGCACCTTTGCTGTTTTGGATGCAATGGTCTGGCCATAGTATTTGATCCTGGTCCCGCAGTATTATTTTATCAAACTCCTTTTTGCCGGAGTGATTGGAAGCAAAACTTTTGTGATCCTTTGGATGCCAGTCCTGTGTGGCTACAAACAAATCAAATTCCTTGATTATTTTATTGACGACTGGTATGATTTGATCACCTTCTTTGACTTCCAATGCGCCGCCTGGAAGAAAATCATATTGAATATCTATCAAGATAAGGGTTTTCATAGTAATTTATGATTTTTTGTATTCCTCTTTCAATTCATCGCGTTGATTCATCAAAATGGTACTGATTCCTACTTTGTATACGTGTGGGTTATCAAATCTTTTAAATTCCTGCGGCAAAAGAGATAACCTTTCCCTTCGATAATCAGAAATGTCTTTCAAAGATTTCTTATCAATTAAAACCTTCCCATTCTCCATGACCTTCTTTAAAATGGGTTCAGAATTCAATCCTTTAAGTGATATTTTCTTGTCAGCTTCAAATGGATGATGCATCTTATCCAGACCCTTTTCATGTCGCAAAGTGATAGCATCCGCACCATAAAATTGACCTTCGCCATTGAAAATTCGAAAGACCTGCTTTTTATCAGGAAGAGAGGTCTTATTGATATTCTCCGACAACTTTATCCTTGGCTTTCCATTAAAATGACAAAGCTTATAAACCCCGTCCAGTGCAGCATCGGGTTGGCCGGTAACGAGGTTTGTACCAACTCCAAAGAGATCTATAGGGGCTTTTTGTTCAATCAGACTTTTAATGACGTATTCATCCAATTGATTGGAAGCAGCGATTTTAACATCAGACAACCCAGCGTCATTCAGCATTTCTCTTGACTTTTTTGCCAGGTATGCCAGATCTCCGCTATCTAATCGAATACCTTTTAGTCTTTGCCCTCTTTCTTCCATTTCTCGAGCAACTTTTATTGCATTGGGGATACCACTTTTCAGCGTATCGTAGGTATCGACCAGCAGCACGCTATTTTCTGACATATTTTCTGCAAAATGTCTAAATGCGGTTAGTTCATCATCATAACTTTGAATGAAGGAATGAGCCATTGTCCCTGAAACATCCGTTTGATTGTCTTTTGCTGATATAACGTTGCTGGTGGCACTGAAGCCACCAATAATTGCTGCACGGCTGGCTTGATATCCACCTAACCCCTGAGATCTTCTCAATCCAAAATCTATGAGCGAGCCTTCCGGAGCCTGATAGGACATTCGACAGGCCTTTGTTGCGATGAGTGATTGAAAATTGAGTGTATTGAGTAAAACTGTCTCGATAATTTGCGCTTCGATTATGTCAGCTTCCACCTGCAAAACAGGCCTGGTAGGAAAAACAATATCACCTTCATTTGATGAGTATATCGTCCCGCGAAATGAGAAATCTTTTAAATATTGAATGAAATCTTTGTTTAGCCCGCAATCAGAGAGAAATTCCAGATCATCTTTGCTGAACTTTAAATTTTGTAGAATCTCTAGTAAGTCGTACAAGCCAGCAAAAACAACATACCCTCCGCCAAATGGAATTTTTCTGAAGAAATAATCAAACACTGCTTTCTGATTGGAATGACCTTTTAAGAAATAGACCTGGCTCATTGTAAGCTGATAATAGTCCGTATAGGTGCCGGTAATGTTTGCGAAAGAATTCATTTTTGATTGATTAGTTCATTAATTCTCTTTCAATCAGAGCTTTTTGGAGTGGTAGAGGCTCTTGTGAGCAATATTGAAAGTATAAGTTATAGGATTAATTGACAACATCAAATGCGACGGTTACAGATCGATGAACCGATAGACAGAAATTTTTTCAATTCTATTTTACTACTGACATACTGCTGTCACTCTCAGGGTTTTTCTTTGAATAGAAGTTTAAAAGTATTCATCAAAAACAAAGAAATCATGGAAAAAAACACCATTCAATCTACAGCTAGCATCATGACAAATGACGAATTATTGGAACATTGGCTGGGACATCGCCGGCTTACACGAAGAGTCATTGAAGCCTTTCCGGAGGATAAATTATTTGACTATTCCATTGGTGGAATGCGACCGTTTTCCGAGCTGGCTTTAGAAATGATTAAAATGGCCGGCCCGGGTATAAACGGTATCATTTCAGGCAAATGGGTAGAATTTGGTGGTCTGGAACCATTTTCACGTAAAAAGGATCCATCCACAAAAGCCGATCTACTGGAGTTATGGGATGAAGTAACCGAGTATATCAACAGGTATTGGCCCGAAATACCCTCTGATCGCTTTCATGACAAAGAATTGGCATTCGGTCAATATGAGGGGACAATCCTGAGCTTTATCTTCTATTTTGTTGACAATGAAATCCATCATCGCGGACAAGGATACGTCTATTTGCGATCTCTTGGCATAGAGCCTCCGTATTTTTGGGAGCGGGAATGATCAAAAATGTTTTGACAAACCAATCATATAACCTAGCTGATAGCCTGATCAATATTTGGTCGGGCTTTTTTCTATTGCCTTGTATCTTGTTTTCTAAATGCCAGTAATTGACAAAAAGAGAATTAAAATCGATAGTATTTACACAATCGATTGCGTAAACATAATATCTTGACTATTTTAGACCTTAGACTAGCAAACACCTAAGTTTTTTAGATATAGAGAATATTTGAACTTTTAGAAATTGATAAAGACATTGCGATGAAAAACACTTTACCACATTTATTTTTAACACTAGTAATATTTTGTTTAATAAGTTTTACCCTGGCAGCACAGGATGCTGCATTCCTTGTAGAGGCGGAATCCGGAACACCTGGCGGTGAATATTCTGAAGTTGAGGAAGATGGGGTTACTTTTATGACAGTATCCACTGACCTGGTCAATGCTGGCAACCCGGGAAACGAAGCAAGGATTATTACCTTTTCCATCACGTTTCCTGCTTCGGGCACTTATGATTTATATGGTAGGATTAGGGTTGGTTCGTCAGCCGCTGATGACGATAGTTTCTTTTATGCGAGTGGATTAGGGGAGAAATTGTCTGACTCCGATGACGATTGGATTACCATCAATAACATTGCCACCGGAGGATTTACCAATGAAGATGATTTTGTCACTGGTGAAGGGACAGCACCAACTGAAACCTGGAAATGGATCAATCTCTCTGAATTTACCGGTCAGGAAACACCCGTTTCATTTACTGTGGAAGAAGGTTTATTGACTCAAACATTCCAGATCGGAGGTAGAGAGGATGGTTTTGATATTGATAAGTTCGCTTTTGGCAATGCTGATTTGTATTACACCATTAGCAATCTTGAAAATGGGGAAACCGGTTCAACGGAATTGCCCGACCCGGATGCTACACCACCAATTGCAGAAGGACAAAGTAAATTCATCGGTAGTGCTTACAGCAATCAGCAAGCTCCTGGGTTTACAAACTATTGGAACCAGGTCACGCCTGAAAACGATGGAAAGTGGGGAAGCGCCGAACCTCAAAGGGATGTGTTCAATTGGGGTGGCCTCGATGCCGCCTATAACCTTGCAAAGGATAATAACATGCCGTTTAAGTTGCATGTTTTGATCTGGGGAAACCAACAACCTGCATGGATTGAGGACCTAACCCCCGCCGAACAGCTGGAAGAAATCGAGGAATGGTTTGATACGCTTGCGACCCGGTATCCTGAGATCGATTTTGTAGAAGTGGTCAATGAACCACTTCATGATCCACCCAATCAAGCTGGGAATGGTGGTGGAAATTATATCGAAGCGCTTGGTGGAAGTGGCATGACGGGCTGGGACTGGATCATTACATCATTTGAATTGGCGAGGACTTATTTTCCCGATGCGGAGCTGATGCTGAATGACTATGGGATCATTGGCAGTTCTGCAGCGACAAATGACTATCTCGAGATCATCAACCTGCTTAATGACGAAGGGTTAATCGACCAGATTGGAGTCCAGGCACATGCTTTCACGGTCAATGACGCTCAGGCATCCACCATTACCGCTAACCTGAATTTACTTGCTGCAACCGGCTTACCCATTTATGCTACCGAACTGGACTTGGATGGCCCAACCGATGATATCCAGTTAGAAAGATATATGAGAGTTTTCCCCGCCTTTTGGGAACATGAATCCGTTCAAGGGATTACTTTATGGGGTTATCGCCCTGGTCTTTGGCGTGAAGAAGCTAGGTTGATTGAAACGGATGGTACAGAGAGACCAGCATTGAAATGGCTAAGAGCATATGTAAACGGAACATTCACAGAAGTTTCTTCCATCGCCATTAACTCTACCGGAGGTGACGCTCAGATTGATGAAAAAGGAGGCACATTACAGGTTACAGCTGTTACCTCACCGGACGAGGCTACCATTACCGATGTGGTTTGGAGCAGCGACGATGAAGATGTCGCGACTGTTGATGAAGATGGATTGGTCACTGCAATAGGGGATGGAGAGGTAATCATCCGTGCCGAGGCAAAAGATGGTTCGGGAGTGGTTGGTACATTATCCATTTCCGTTACCAATCAAGTTGATGAAATCACAGGAATCGATGAATTAGAAAAACTGGTTCTTTATCCAAATCCGGTAAAGAATGGCTCCTTTACTATAAATGGAGTTGATGGTTTTGAAATAATAAAAGTATTGGATTTACGAGGAAATATTCTACAGGAATACAGAATTGAAAATGTCTCATCTATCAACGTGCGGTTACTTAATCAATCGAAAGGCATTTACTTTGTCCAGCTTTATGATGCGAATGAGTTTACCATCAAAAAGATCATTTTGAACTAACTTGAATATTAACCTATATTTAAGACAAAGGTCCCTCCCCAAAGAGGGATCTTTTTTATTCATGGCGAAATCCGTATTTGGAGAAATTTTTATCCAATTGGATTGCTAATACCTCTCAATTACCACACCGGACTGACATTTAGTCGCTCACTTTGCACATTAATGGTCGTTATGTCAGTAGTAGCACAAAGGCACGACGATTGTAATTGTATATACAACAATGAAAGGAGTGAAGATGAAATACGATATTAATAAGGACAAGGTATTGGAAATACTGAGAGCCACAGATATCGCCAATACTTTGAATGGAGGGGTGGCTCAACCTAAAATCAAAACGCAGAAACAATCGGATCAATTTGTAATTTACCTGGAGGTTCCGGGTTTGGATATTGGTTCATTGCACATAGAAATTAAAAACAAACAGTTATTAGTATATCATTTCATGAGTTTTAATCATAAAGAAATGAATTTGACTGTTCCACATGTAGTGGCAATGTTTCCAATAACACTGGATGTGGATTACAATAAAATTTCTGCTTCGCATGAAAATGATGCCTTGCGGATCAGCATCCCATATAGTGATATAGCCAGAAATTATCAAAGATCTATCAAGATCAAAAAGTAAAGAAAGCAAAGGGTAATAGTCAGATAGCCGAAGGGAAGAAAAATCTGTTTAATTTAGAACGTTTATTTCTAAAACTTTAACTTCTACTCTTCGGTTCTTTGCTCTATTTTCTTCTGAGTCACTTGGAGAGATAGGGTATCGTCCACCATGCCCAATGGTCTTAATTCTCTCTGCTTCGATACCATTTTGAGTAAGGTATTCCTTAATTCTCTCAACACGATCAAATGAGAGATCCATGTTTGCTGTTCTGCCACCCACACGATCGGTATGACCGGAAAGCTCAATTTCCAACGAAGGATTCTCCATCATCAATTGAAGCAGGCGATCAAGTGTAGGAAGCGATTGGTTTAATAAATTTGCCTTTCCCTGCTCGAAAAATAAATCCTTTAATTGAACAACCTGGCCAACTTCTATCGGCATCAATTGTACAATTTTTACTGCTTTTTCACCAGGCTGAATGTCTTCAAGATCTACCTTTTCTTCATATGTGATGTAACCGGGAGCTTTTACCTGGATATTATGCGATTTTCCAGAGGGGACATACAGGCTAAATTCACCGGAAGATTTATCAGACGTTGACAAATAGGTATATTGATTATCAACATTTTGTAATGAAATATCACTATTGATTGATTTTCCGGTTTTAGCATCTTCTACTTTTCCAGTAAATGTGATGAATCTTTCAGTTGGGTGGCTTTCCGTATCCCTCCACAGTGGAATTCTAAAAATGTTTTCCATTTCGTTTCGCGAGCCTTCGGAAGAAACAAAATAAGCGTAATCGCCTCCGGAAGTTATGCTGAAATAGGCATCCCAGCTTGAAGTATTTACCGCGGCTCCCATATTTTGTGGTTTTGACCAGTTCTGCCAGGTGTCATCGAGACGAGTAGTTTTAAATATATCACTTTGTCCATAACCACCATGCCCGTCGGATGCGAAGTAGAGATTTCTGCCATCTAATGATAAAAAGGGTGAAAACTCTGCATAGGAAGTATTGATCATCGCCCCCATGTTTCGTGGCTTGGAATATTGATTAGGTCCGATCTTTTCGCTTATAAATAAATCCTGATCGCCCTCACCGTCTCGATTTTCTATAGCCATGATCAGGTATTGCTGATCTGAGGAAATATAAAAATCCTGATAAGGGCTTTTATTGACGAAATCCTCAATTTCTATTTTCACCGGATCGCTCCAACCACTTGTAGATCTCGTGGACATAGAAACTCCGGGAGAGACCTTTCCGGATGCTTCATAGCCATTGATGACCAAAATAGTATTACCATCTGGCGAAATGGAGCAAATGCCATTTGCAAGGTCATCGTTCAAGGGACTTCCAATGTTATAAGCCCTGGACCATTGACCATTCAGGTATTTTGAGAAATAAATATCCTGAGGATCCCTGGTGCCATATGTGTTTTCAGGAGAAAAAAGTCTTGAAAAATACAGCGTAGAACCATCATGCGAAACAAGTGGTTTTACTTCTGTGTATTTCGAGTTGATCTGCTCACTTAGCAACTCTTTTCTTTCGGAAAAAGTTATTTCCTGTTCAATGTTGAAATTTGCCCCGCGAAGTTCAGAATGAATGACCTCCATTCCTTCCGAGTCAAGTATTCCAACTGCATCGATTTGATACAGGCCTGGAGCGCTAATACAGTTTATATTTAGCTCAATAGAAGATACCTTGTAGGTTGTTTTTGGCATACTGATCACCAGTGTCCTGAAATCCCGCCTGATTTTCTCAGGGGATTTCTGATAAACCAGATGGTATTTCCCTTCCGTATCCTTCAATTTTACCTGTATAAGCCGGCCTGGATTATAATTCTCCACGATGATCACATGCTGGATTTGCTGTGGCTGGTGATAGGCTACTACGAGCGTCCCGAAAGATCGATCCGATTCAAGGCGAAAAGCACGGCGATTCAGGATGCCTGGTGGAAAAGCATCTGGAGGACCTAATGTTTCTTTTCCTGTGAAGTACTCATCGTGATAATTATTGAACTGATATTCGGCAGTACCCGCCCATTGGATCTGAGATTGTTGGGAAAAGGTAAGATTGTAATTCAGAACCAGAAGGATTATTGGCAGGATAATCCGAATGAATTGTAATAATTCAGCTCTTTGAGCTTGCATATTTATCCACTCCATTTTGTAAAGCTTTACAGACCTGTGTTGAATTTAGGTAAAATTAACGGTGAAAGGAATGAATATTATATTAAATATGGAATTCTTTTGCGTTAAATTTTAATCACTTATCAGACAATAGGCAAACCACAACATTGGGGCTTGTCCATGGAAATCACCTGTAGTAGTTGGTCTGTCAAGATAGTAATTGATATCCTGGCTTTGGCCTGTACCAATACAAACATCAGTAATTTTTCCATTTTTATTAATGTAACCGACCAATGTGTTCCATGCTTTTATGTAAGCAGGTTCAAACTTTTTCTTGTCCAACAGTCCTTTTTTCACTCCAACAGCCATTGCGTAACCAAACATTGCCGAGGATGAGGTTTCTTTCCAGGATTGTTCTTTATCGATCAGCTGTCGCCACATACCATCCTCAGCCTGATATTGCAGCAGGGAATTCATCATTTTCTGATATCCGGCTAAGATATTTTCATAATGAGAGTTACTTTCAGGAAGTTCGGATAGCAATTCTGCCAACCCGGAGGCAACCCACCCATTTCCCCGGCCCCAAAAAAATGGTGCTTCCGGACCGTGATGGAACAATCCGTTAGGTTTCTGTAATTTTTGCAAGTAGGAATCGACTTCCCTGGCAGCCCTTTCCAGATAGATAGGCTCGTTTGTTACTCGATATGCCTGAACCTGTAAACTTCCAATCATCCAGACATCATCTATCCAATATCGGGTTTGGTCAGTAAGCCCTCCGGCAATGGTATCCTTCCATTGATCATTCGCAAATTCCATTCCCTGATCATAAAAAACCTTGTTACGGGTGTGCTTATATAGTTCCAGTGGTAAAACACCGTAAACATTGGCATCGACATGATTAGCCGTATTCGGAATAGATTCTTCAATCACTCTCATATATCGGTCCACGAGTCTTTGAATGGTAGCGGTATCGTTTAAATAACCGGCAATCTCCGCTGCCCCATAAGCGGCTGCAACCTCTGCATAATGGACAGCCTGTACATTTTCCGTTTCATACATCATGAATTCATCCCTCGACAAGAGATCAATGGTGAGTAATTGACTAACGTTTTCCGGAGATTTTGAAAGGGTAATTTTTGAAGGATCATTTTCCTTTGCAGATTGCTTTGAAGCATTGTTACATACCGAAAGAGTTGTTATAGCTATGAGTATGGTAGAAAAAATCAGATGTATTTTCATCTTTGGAGTTAAGGTTAAACTGTCAGATCAATGTAATTACTGCAAACAAGAGAACTAAATAAAATTTACAATTTTTATAGCCAAATCTTAGCTTTTAATGAAGCTTTTATTCGTAGCCAGGTATAAAAATATCTTTATAATTCAGCTCTGCCTTTTCTATCATTTCATAGAAATAATCCATTTCTGCTCTTCCGTTTTTGTTTGATATTTTTCCACAAACAAACTGACAACCGTATTCTTTTGCCAGTTTGATAAATGTAAAACCAGGAGATTTAAGTTCATTGTTTATTTCAATAGCCACCTCATTTGCTTTGCAGGCTTCGATTATTTTCATCATTCTATCGCTTGTCCACAGATCTTCGGATTGTGAAGAAAGCTCTTCCGGAAGGAGAGTAGCATTTGAAATAATATCAATACCGGTATTTAGGATCAGGTCAATTCTATCTTTAACTAAATCATCTGTATATTTTTCCATATCATTGTATTTGGAGATAGAATCAATCATGACTTCGCCAATTACATAATCGAGTTTTTCAGCTCTTGAGAAAGTCGTATTTGAAACGGGGCCGGATATTTTTGCGCCTATGAAAACCGGATAGTCCTGATAGGATTGTATGTGACTGGTTAATAATTGATCGACAATACTTGAATCAGCTTCAGACAGGTCAACAACAAAGCCCCAGTTTATCCCGCTTTGATAGAAAACATTTAAGGCGGAGTCAGCATTAAAATTTCCATCCGTTTCAACAACCATATCGATAAGAGGAAAGTTTTGAAATTGTAAATCCAATACTTTTGGATAGTTATCTTCCGGAATCTCTCTCTCCGAGCTTGAAATATCCGGTAATTTTTTCAATCGAATATTTTTGAAAAAGACTTTGCTGCCTGGATCATGGCATTGCAATGCAATCGTACCACTCGATAATCGACCACCGGTTGAGCCTTCCCTGCGATGCGGGTTTTGAGGTTCAACATAATCAACCGTAAGCATGTCGTCCACCCAAATTTTAATCTGATGGCCATCGACACGTACCTTCATGGTGAACCAAACGCTATCTTTCGCAAAAGCTTTGTAAACATTTCGGATTCCGTACAAGCTTCCGGTCTTCTTCAGTTCTATGTAGTCACCTTCTCCAATATGGGAATTATTAATTTGAGCCTCATATCCGAATGACGGCCAACCTTCGTCCTGCCATTTTGTGTGGATGTAAACTCCGGAATTGGCGTGGTGGGTTGTCATGATATCAACCGACAATTCAAAATTTTTGAATTCCACCTCTCCACCGTCTCCTGAATAAAAGAGGTGTGATCTGGCGCCATTTGCGATAATCAGGCCGTCTTCTACATAAAAAGAAGTTGGATCTTCACTTGATTTCCATCCGGTTAAATCTTTTCCATTGAAAAGGCTGATCCATTCCTCATTTTTTTCCTTGCAGCCAAATAGCATTACCAATAAAAACAAGCCAGGCAAAGCAAAGATTTTCGCAAATTTCATAGTTGTGGTGTTAGATAGGTCAAGTCAGTTATTTTACATGAATATATCATTTCAAAAACCAGAGGACAAGCACATCCTGAACATTTATTCACCAGCTCATCACCTCTTTATAAAAGGGTAATAATGCTTCAGCCATTTGCTTGTGATTTTCAATGTCAGGGTGGTAGCTACAGCCATGGGGTTCAATTCCTTCCGGGAAATCAAATATTCTTATCTTCTTTTTGTTGGGAAGTTCTGCGGTAACATCTAACTGAACAGCTTCCAAGCATCTTTTTAAAAGTTTCCCTTTTTCATTTTTGACCATTGGGCTGGTCAATAGACAGATTTGAGTTCCAGGATATTTGGAATAAACTGTTTTGATAAATTCGATATATGCTTTCACATAAGTGGTGGAATCGAAAGGCAATCTTTCATGGGTTCCGTCGCCTAACGACATGTCATTTGTTCCCAGGCAGATACTTACAAGGTCAGGAGAATAAGAGGAGAAATCATATTTTTCGGTGTCATCGGAATTCAAATACAGACTTTCATAAACATCAGGCATCACCGGACTCATGCTATTCCAATTACGATAAATCCCAATACCCGAGACAGAGCTCAGCATAAACTGAACCCCCAATTTTCTTGCTACGATGGGACCATATGCCCAGTATGCATTGTGCTGATCAAACCAATTCCCTGAATCGCAAGGGATATCTGACAGATCATTTCCCATTCCACAGGTAATGGAGTTTCCTATGAATTCAATCTTTTTTTCGGAAGCCGGAGGCAATGTTGTTAATGATTCACACCTTATTCCTCCGAAAGCAATTTGATTGTTCGAAGCTTCCGTTGCTTTAAATATTTTAATAACATGATTTTTTTCGGAGGGAATCACAGGAAATGAAAACCTTTGAAAATCGTCTTCTTCGAGTTCGTATCGACCCAGATATTCTCCATCCAACTCGACAGCAACATAATTAGATTCATTTTGTGGATTCAATTTTTTCAAAAAAATGGTACAGGAATCTCCAGTGAAACCAATTTCAGCAGAAGATGCCGAACCGACAAAAAGCGGCTCTTGATCATTGGAAAAATCTATTCTTCCTGAATACCTGATATTTTCATGGTCTGGTAAATATTTTTGATATGTCTTCTTTTCGCAGGAGAAAAACAGTGTTGCATTAATCAATAAAAGTACAATCAAAAAATTACGCATAAGTCAATAAGTTATTCTCTAAAAATGTCATTAATAAAAAACTCCAATTTATCAATTAGTTCCTTATCGTGAAATCTTTTTCCCCCATGCCCCTCTTCATATACCACTTCAAAAGTGACTTTCAGGCCATTTTTCTCATAAGCATGTACAAGTTCCAGGGACTGATTGATTGGGACCTGAACATCCTGGTTGCCATGCGCAATGAACAAAGGCGGATCCGATGGATCTACGTGAAATACCGGACTTGCCAATATGGCATTAGCCGAGTCTTGCTTAACAGATTTACCAAGAAGCAAAGCAAGGGCTGGAACCCGGACATTCAGACCGTGAGGGGTTGATTGATTCAGGATGGTTAGAAAATTTGTAGGGCCAAAAAAATCGATAATCCCTTGTACAGAAGAACTTTCTTCGGTATGATGACCAATATCTCCTTCCAGTTCTTTAACACCATTGGTTGTTCCAACTAATGCAGCCAGATGTCCTCCGGCACTACTTCCCCAGATAATGATTTTTTCACTTTGATAGCCATATTCTTCAGCATGTCCACGAAGCCATCGGATGGCTGCTTTGATATCATGGATCATAGAGGGAAACAGTGCATCTACGCTCAATCTGTAATCAATACTTGCCATGGCATATCCTCTTTCCACCAAATCCAACGGTGGGTTTTCTTTAGATCCGGAGCGCCATGCTCCTCCATGGACCCAGACAATTAAATTTGGAGAAGGATTGTTGTTGGGTAGATAGAGGTCAAGAGCGAGAAGATGGTCATCAACTGCGGCATAGAGCAGGTCTTCGTTGAGGGAATATTTCACATCCTGCCCAATTGATTCATCATTGATTAATACTATGAAAAATAAACATAATTGTAGGGTGATTAATTGTTTCATTTTTTTAAGAAGAAGTAAAAATGGAATAAACATCTGTCTTCCGTAACTAAATAATCTTGTTTGGAATTTCATTACCCTTTGCAAATTCAATGATATTCAATGCTGCCAATCTTGACATTTCATTCCGCGCTTCGATGGTTGCAGAACCAATATGCGGAGTAACGGAAACGTTTTCCATAAATAACAGTGGATTATCCGGTTTCATAGGCTCAGGATTGGTTACATCCAGGCCGGCTCCCCAGATGATTCCCTCCTGCAGCGCCCTGATCAGGTCTTCTTCTACATGCAGCTTTCCGCGTGATGTATTGATGAAGATGGATGTGCTTTTCATTTTGGAAAATGCTGAGTAATCGAACTTCCCTTTTGTCTCTTCGGTCAGGTTGCTATGCACTGATAGGACATCACTTTTATCCAGCAATTCTTCAAAAGAGACTCTTTTTGCACCCAGCTCTTTTTCAGCAGCCAAATTGGGAGTGCGATTACAATAAATGGTATCCATTTTGTATGCACCTTTGCATCTCCTGGCCATTTCCATTCCAATGTTCCCTAGCCCGAAGATTCCCAAAGTTTTATGGTTTAGTTCTTGTCCCAGATTGGCTTTTGGTTGAAAATATTTCCAATCACTTTTTAGAATGGATTTGTGCATGTGACAAAATTTGCGGGATGCCGTGATCATTAGCATAAAAGCCACATCTGCCGTAGCATTGTTCATGGCTTTTGGGGCATGCCCCAGAGAAATACCAAGTTCTTTTGCTGCATCAGCATCAATATTATTATATCCGGCAGAAAACTGTGAGATGATTTTCAAATGCCTGCACTGAGTCAGAAAGTTACGGTCAATTTTGTCAAAACTTGTGCACAACAGTGCATCTGCTTGCTTAGCCTTTTCAACTAGCTTTTCCTGCGAAATAAGGTCGTACGCATACCAAACCTCCACTTCCATCCCCTCATTTATTAACATGTCTATCCCAATTTCCGGGATGTCGCGTGAAACAAAGACTTTCATTGATTATTGGTCATTCAACTTTAAACACAAAATTGAATGTAATGAAAGAGGATTGATTTTTAAACCAAAAAAGGGACGGATGAACAAGAATCATGTTTTTAGGTGAACTAGCTACAGGAAAATTTCAAGAAGAGAATTTACTATTCACTTTTTGTGGTGTTTTCCTGACCTTCTTTCAAATAGGCCAATCGCTTTAAACAAAAATATTGCAGGTTGTATTTTCTTCCTGTTGATGCAGTAAAACCCCAAATCACCTGGTTGCTTCCTTCGAAAATGTCATTGATCAGGTCGTGGCCTCCCTGATAAACAAGAATATTGTCAAGGAAGACGGAAATGCTTTTGTCTGTGATACTCCATTTAAACATAAAGGTATGTAAATGTCCGTCTTCAAGATCGTATGCCGGGTTTTCACCATTCCAATAGTTTTCATGACGGGAAACGCCATTTGTTAAAAACGCTACATGGTCTGACTCCGGGTCGTTTTGAAGATTGTTTTGATATGTGTCAAATTCTACAGCAATTGAAGGGGAAATGTGAGCGCTGTAAACTGCTTCAGGTGACCAACGGCCATAACCCAGGCATTCTCCGTAAGTGCCAAATGCATCAAATTGACGAGGGTCATCGTGGATCACAAATACAATCCCATCTGCACCATAATCATTTTTTTCTCCCAGGTAAATGTCAAACTCAATTTCAAAATTGTAATTGAGATCCAGATATGATGTACTGTAGGCGATGCCTTCGGCATAGGGCTGATCAGGGGTGAGCATAATGCAACCTCCGTCCATAGGTCTTGCTGTTCCAATGGTATAGAATTGTGCATTGGTATAAAATGGTATCAGAAGAAAGAACCAGAGTAAACGATGCATACTACAATTTACTAATTAAAACTGTTTTAAGACAGCCCGGTTTTGACATTGAGGGTTTTATTTGATGAATGGCAGAATGTTGATGGGAAGTATGAGCAGGATTTTTTAGTTTTATTTTTAGAAAATGATGAAATTATTCAACAACAACCAAACCCAAATATGCAAGTCAAATTGAAACATAAATACGCTTTGGTCACCGGAGGAAGCCGTGGAATCGGGAAAGCAATCGTTTATTCTTTGGTGGAAGCCGGCGCAAATGTAGCTGTTCATTATCACGATAGTCAAAATGCTGTTAATAAAATTGTTGATGACCTGGGGGCTTATGTAAAGGCATTCAAAGCTGATTTGGGCGATGCGATGGAAGTCAGCAATCTCTTCAATGAAGTCGTTGATCATTTTGGCAAACTCGATGTATTGGTTAACAATGCGGGTATTGCGTTACATAATCCCATTAATGAAGGCGATGTCACATGGCTGGATTCATGGTTGAAGACCATGGATGTTAATTTAAATGCTGCCGGACTCTTGTGTAAAAAATCGATCGAACATTTTGTGGATCATGGAGGAGGAAGGATCATTAACATTGCCAGTCGCGCTGCACACCGGGGTGATACTCCGGAATACATGGCGTATGCTGCCTCAAAAGGAGGATTGGTGGCAATTACGAAAACCATTGCCAGGGCCTATGGAAAGAAAGGAATTCGGGCATTTACCGTAGCGCCTGGATTTGTTGAGACGGACATGACCTCTGGTTTTATCAAACAATATGGTGAAGAACTGGTACAACGCGGTATAAAGCTGGAACAGATAACGGAACCTGAAGATATCGCCAATATGGTCACATTTTTAGCGAGTGGATTGGCGGACCATGCAACAGGCCAGACTTTTGATATCAATGCGGGAAGTTATGTGAGGTAGCACATTGATCAATCCTAAACTATTCATTAAGAAGCTCCAAGTTACAATGGATCAAATGACAAATAAATCTCAATATCAAAAATTCAATATTCAAAAGTTTGATAATCGGGTCATTGTGTTTTGGTGCTTAATTGTTTTTTGTTCTTTGAATATTGGGATTTACTAATACAAGTTTACTTTTCTTCTGAAATTTAGCATGATCCTCACATCGTTATTCAAAAAATAAAAACCCGCTTCGTGGTTTTTGAAACGGGTTTTCTCTGCGGAATTAATCATTTCACTTCTTATAAGTGAAATCTGAAACACAAGGTATTGAGGTTTAACTGCCCTTAGTGATCAAATTACCAATAGGTCACCTCCCTTGATTAAAAATATTTTTAAAAAATTTTGGGTGACCTTTTCAACCCTCCTTCATAAAGGGTACAAAAATTGATTGAATTACTTTTACGAGGACGAAAATTGGTCAATATGAAAATTAACTACCCTAATAGCGCAATGAATAATGAAAGTTCTGAGCCCCGGACGATCCATATTTATCCGCAGGCTTTTTGCAATCAGCATTGCTCTCATTGCTATACCAGCTCAGGACCATTTCACAAGGAAGCGGGCATTTCTCCTGAAAAATATTTTCCCTTTTTAAAATATGCATTTAAAAAAGGTTTCAATACCATTTCTATTTCAGGTGGCGAGCCATTTTTGTATAAGGGCCTGGAATCCCTTGTTTTTGCTTCAAAGGAAATTGGTTATCAGGTTCGTGCAACAACAAATGGGACTGTTTTAAATGACAAAAAGATAAAGAGGTTGTTACCCCTGATAGATTATGTAGAGGTCAGTCTGGATGGCACTCCAGAACTTCACAATGAAATTCGAAATGATCAGGAAGCTTTTGCACAATTGGAAAAAGGAGTTGAGATCTTAAAGAAATATGTTGAGCGGTTTGGATTTACCCATACACTGACCAGCAAAAGTTGGGATTCCCTTCTTTGGTTGACTGAATTTGTCAGTAGAAACGGAGCGGCTAAAATGACCATCCATCCTCTTGAAATTTCAGGTCGTGCTACGTTTGAGATGCGAAACCTGGAAGTAGACCAGCTAACCCTGCATAAGGTATTTTACATTCAGAACTACCTTCAGAATAAATATAAACACAATCTAGAGCTTCAGATGAATGTAGTTCATAAATCCTACCTGGAGCTTCATCCGGAAATTGTATATGTCTATTCCAATGTAAAAAACTATGCGGATCTGACCCTGGCAAATGCCTTTAAGAATATTTCAATCGATCAGCATGGAGATATCCTACCGGTTGGTTATGGCTTTTCTCCCCAGTTTGTCATCAGCAACCTGGAATTCTTTGATCCGGGATTTGATGTGTTCCGCGAATACATGATCGACAATGGAAGTCAATTGAAAAAGCTTTTCATGCAATCATATTGGAATATGGTCAATCACAAGAGCAAAGATTATTTCAATCTGAGGGAAACCTTGATAAAAGATAGCTGGGAAACGAAAGCATTTGAGTTTGTATAACGATAAAATACCTCAACCAAACAATCAATCATCACACCACAACCTATCCAACGCCGGGCGTCAACCATTTGGTTGGCGCTTTGGTTTTTATATGAGCTCATCAAACTCCTGCAGGAGAAATCGCAAAGATCGATAGATTAGGAAAGTGATATTTTGAATGGCTGAAGCTGCAAAAAAAATATTGAACGTCATAAGTTTAAAAAGAACTTACCGAAAAATATTTGTTAAGGTTCAGACGGATAAAGAGATATGTCATTAAGAATGGATTGAGGCTTGATCCTTAGACTAGAAAATTAACGAAGTATAAAAAATAAAACTCTCAAGAAGGAACAACTGCAGTAATTGGTTGGAATAAAGGAATTTAGTTTCACTAATAAAACCTTTTGACTGATGCGGGGCTTGAAACCATGAAAGGATTTATAGCTAAGAAATGGGAAAATTAATGTAGGGCGGGCAAATATAAAAGGAGATAGAGACTATCTCCTGAATCTTTAAAGGAAATAAATAGAACAGTTTTTCAGAATTCTTTAATCAACATCCCTCAGCATTTTCTTGGCCTTCTTCGCGTAGTCATTTTCATAGCTGGTCAGGTCTTTCAGCAGGCTGATGGCTTTGTCCGTTTCATTTTCCTTGAGGTAGGTAATAGCCAGGTACCACTTAGCATCATGGCTAAAGATCTTTCCTGTATTGATCAATTCCTTGAAGATGGTTTCACTTTTAGAATAATCATCAATGGCCAGATAAGCATTCCCTAAATAGAAGTTGATCATTTCTTGTTTTTCGGGATCCACCACGCTTTCCAGGATTTCAATCGACTCCTCATACCTGGCAACCTCGTACAACTGCATTCCCAGTTCCAATTGGGTGTATTCTGTTTCGGAAGATCTGGTTGCTGCACCGTAAAGAGCCGGATATGGTTCAAAATAAGATTCTGCCACAACTGAAGGAGGATCTTGCGAGATATAATTGAATGCGAAATAGGTAGATATTAATAGCAATATCGAAGCTGCAATACCGTAATAAAGCGATCGGAACTTAACAACTTTGGTTGGTTTGTCCTCACGATTCTTTTCTATCTCCTTCAATTGATTGAAAAGGTCTTTTCTACCGGAAAACCTGGCACCTTCAAAAATTAATTTGAATTCTTCCATGTATTCCTGAAGTTCTTCATCCTCCGTGAGCAATTTTTCGAAGTCCGATTTTACGGTTCCTTCCAGGTTGCCCATCAGGTAGTCTTCTACCAGGTCGATTTTATTTTTTTCAATATTCATAAGCGACTTTTTTAAAAAATCTTTTCTTCCTGAAGTATCTTTTTAAGTCGTTGCAAGCATTTGTACTTCAGGTTCTTTACGGTACTTCCATTTTTATAATCCATTAGGCTTGCAATCTCTTCCATTGAGTTTTTGTTGTAATAGTATTTGATGAGAATTTCGCGGCAGGGGGAACCCAATTTGTTTAATCCTTCCTCGACAGCTCTTAGCTTTTCTTCGGAGTGATCAAATTTTTCTTCTTCAAATTGCAGTTCACTTTTCATTACTGTTGATTCTAAAGGGTTTTGCCGACTTAATTCTCTAAGTCTTTCATAAAACTTGTTCTTGCCTATGGCAAACAAATACGTTTTACAATTGCTCTCAATAGAGTCCAATTTGCCACTTCGGACATTTTCGTAAAAGATAACGATGGCTTGCTGATAAACTTCCACTGCCTCATCTCTATCACAATTAAATGTCTTGATGGCCCAGCTCACAAATTGATCGCGGTATGAATTGTATAACCGTTCAATTTCTTTTTCGTCATTCAACCGGAACGAGTCGATTAATGAGCTTTTGGTCATTCGTCCTTAATGTTTTTTGTTAATGAAAGTAACCCTAAAAGGGAGATAAAATAATACTCTGATGACCCTAAGATAAGAAGGAATGAGCTTATTTTGCGAACATGTAACTTACTAATATTGGTCATTTTTCAATTCTCAAATTCAAATTTGATGACGAATGGTGTTTTCCGGCATCTTTATACATTCAAATGGTGATATTTACTAAAATATGTAACAGAGTAAACTGGTTTGACAAATTTTCATTAAGAAAGAATTCTTTGGCTGATAAATTGAAAATCTGGGCCTTCATTCAATAATATGTTGAAGAATTTCTACTTAGGAAAAACTCATCGTGATAATATTCCCATTTTTCATTTACATTTATGACTTCACTTGGGAATATTTTTCATTTAAATTAAAATACAATTTCTTCTAATATTTCGGATAACACCAAAGGACTGCTCTACGCCGGAATCCCTGTTTTTTTATGGGGATTTCTACCGATTGCCATCAAAGTCGCGGTAAACAAGATCGACCCTGTAACCGTCGTTTGGGTGAGGTTTTTTCTGGCATTCCTGATGCTTCTGATTTTTTACCTGATCATAGACCGGAAAATTATCCTTTCCATATTCAAGCCGCCATGGGGTTTTGTATTAGCAGCTTTAGGTCTTTCGGCTAACTATACTGGTTATTCCATCGGAATTTCCTATACAACTCCAAGCAATGCTCAGGTTTTTATTCAGGCCGGTCCAGTGCTTCTTGCGATTTCCGGGGTATTGATTTTTCACGAGAAAATCAGCATTCGGCAGGCTTTTGGCTATGTTGTAGCTATTGTGGGCTTTTACTTGTTCTACTCTGATCAAAATGAAAATATGGTCATAATCAACAAAGACTACTTTAAGGGTGTGTTATGGGTATTATTTGGTGCAGCTTCCTGGGCTACTTATGCCGTCATGCAGAAAAAACTGGCAAAAGATTACCATCCTCTACAATTAAACTTGTTCATTTTTGGATTTGCCTCTTTGTTATTTTTACCCGTTGCGGATGTCAATAGTTTAATTGGTTTATCCACCAACTATAAATGGCTGATCCTGTTTTTAGGATTTAATACTTTTGCAGCGTATGGGGGAATGGCTCTGGCACTCAAATATGCTGAAGCCAACAAAGTAAGTATTTTATTCACCAGCAATCCGATTATCACTTTTTTAGTCATGACCTTACTGGCATCCTTTAATGTTTCCTGGATTGAAAAGGAAAACATTACGATAGTTGGAATAATAGGTGGTCTCCTGGTCCTTATCGGGGCAGTAATGGTGATTCTGAAAAGAAAAAGAAAAGCTTAGCCTTCTTTTGTTATCTAGATGTATGAAAATATCGGATGCTTTTTCCTCTTTTTTAAATTCATATACCATAAACATAATGGGAAAAGGATTGCAACCACCAATATCCAAAGCAAATAGGTGATTGGTAGCCCAAACCCAAATTCCGGTGGTAAATTGAGAAAAAGTACAGTCATTTCATCGAATGTAAAGCCTTGATACAATCCCAGGATTACGGATATGGTATGAATCAAATAAAGATGTAACACATAATAGAACATGGGTACCCGGCCAAACACGATCAGAAATTTGCTGACAGGCCCGCTGATCTTTTCAAATACGACCAAAAGAATGATCGATGGTCCGATTGTCATCAATAGGTAAACAAGTGAAGGCGGATACTTGGTAGTGTTAAGAAACGAAGCTATAGTCAGACCAAATGTTGGCTGTTGAGACCAGGGATGCATATCACCATAACTGTTTATTCCCCGGATGATGATAAACAATGCCGTTAACAGAACGCCCAACCAGAGCATTCTTTTCTGCCGGACTTTTGAATCTAATTTATAAAAATCGGCGAACAGGTATCCCAGTGTCATGACCCCAATCCAGGGTACGACTGGATAAACCACATAAATGGTAAAGTTTTCTAACGGAATCATAGACTCAACATGCAGGACCTTCCAAAGGGCACTGAGTGACCCAAAACTTTCCGGCTGAATGCCATCCAGCAAATTATGACCAAACACCATAATCAGTCCACCAATTAATAAAACCTTTTTCGGCAAATGAATGAGTGTGGCCAGTAAAACCATACAAATCCCAAGTGCCCAGATGACGAGTAGCGGAAACAGGGA
The DNA here is from genome assembly GCA_913057175.1 of uncultured Cytophagales bacterium. Taxonomy (GTDB): domain Bacteria; phylum Bacteroidota; class Bacteroidia; order Cytophagales; family Cyclobacteriaceae; genus CAJXNP01. Next base: position 258,552 of record CAJXNP010000010.1, on the reverse strand, counting down.
GTAATCAAAATTAAAAAACCAGGAAAACCTGATGACGGTAAACTCTAAAAAGATCAGCCACAATCCGCGTGTCCACAAAAAATGAGATAATTGTTTTTTGGATTTCCCGTAGATTTCTCCTAATCCGGTTCCGGTTCCTGCAACAAACATGAAAACGGGAGCGCAAAAATGGGTGATCCAGCGGGTAAAAAACAACGGGATAGTGGTTTGAGATAAATCTTCGGGATCAAAATGATAAAAAGTACTGTAGTCCCTAATATGATCAAGCGCCATGATGACCATGACCAGGCCGCGGAGCATGTCCACAGACAGTATTCTTTCCTTTTTCATAAATGTCAACTCACGGTTAGGTGTGGTAAAAAATTGTCCTCAGAAAAGTAAGATAACGAAAAAGTTGAAAGGTTGCCAAGGTTAAAGGGATTTGTAAATTGAAGATATCCGACTTATAAGACTTTAGTAAATAGGAATTTACCTTATGCCAGATTTTTGAAACTTGCTATCAGGCTCAACTTCCATTTCAAATAATTCCACCAAATGTCTCTGTAATTTGGACTGAATTTTATTCATAGGAACTTCAGATCCTAATTCCAGGTGGAGGGATGTTACGGCTTTATCATCAATCCCACAGGGAATGATGTGTTTGAAATAATTGATATCTGAATTGACGTTAAGCGCAAGTCCATGCATGGTGACCCACCGGCTGGTTTTGACGCCCATTGCGCAGATCTTTCTTGGATTTGTTCCATTATTGAAATCTAACCATACACCTGTTAATCCATCAATTCTTCCGGCTGACACATCGTATTCTGCTAACGTTTGGATAACGGCTTCCTCCAAAAGCCTGAGATACTTGTGAATATCAGTAAAAAAATTGTCGAGATCTAAAATAGGATAAACCACCAATTGACCGGGGCCATGATAAGTGATATCTCCGCCGCGGTTAATTTTGTAATATTGAGCTCCTTCTTTTCTCAAACCCTTTTCATCGAGCAAAAGGTTTTCGGGTTTGCCACTTTTTCCCAAAGTATAAACGTGTGGGTGCTCACAGAATAAAAGGTAATTGGGAGTTTGGGCCTGCTCGCTTTCAAGGAGTTTGCGATTACTGATTTTTATGTTGACCGTTTGATGAAAAAGTTTTTCCTGGTAATCCCAGGCTTCCTTGTAGTCAATCAGACCGAGATTGATGCACGAAACTTGTTTATTAATAATGGTGTTCAATTCTTCGCCTTTCTTTATTCGATATACGATTCGAGAACTTTAAATTCCCCGGATGGGTTTAACGAATATTTTTTAATAGTAGCCGGAACCAATACTGCATCTCCTTTTTTCATATCTATTTTACCCTGGTCATATTCAAGGGAAAGTACACCCTCTACACAGATTAGGATCTTAAAGCAATCCAGATTTGAATGATCTCGCGCAACATTCGTATCGAAATGCAATTTGTTCGTTGTGAAATACTGACAGCCGACCATTTTTACCACTTCATTCAATTTCCTTGAATAGTTGGTTTTGTATTGATCGTAGTAGTTGTAATCTATCGCATCCAAAGCTTCCTCCACATGCAATTCTCTTTTATTCCCTTTATCATCTACCCGGTCAAAATCATATATCCGATAGGTGATATCTGATGTTTGCTGGATCTCTGCGATCAATAATCCTTTGCCGATCGTGTGAACACGGCCAGCCGGAAGAAAGAATACATCTTCATCATTTACTTCCTCACGATTGAGAATATCGGTAAGTTTTCCTGCTTCAAAATATTCGATATATTTTTCTCTGCTCACTTCCTGGTTGAAGCCGGAAATCAATGAGGATCCGGGATCAGCTTGTATCACATACCACATTTCTGTCTTGCCAAAAGAATTGTGTCGCTTCATTCCCAACTCATCATCCGGATGGACCTGGATAGACAAGTCGTCGTTGGCATCTATAAATTTAATTAGCAATGGAAAGTCGTCACCAAATTTCCGGTAGACCTTTTCTCCCACAAGTTTTCCCTTATACTCGTTGATTAAGCTTTTCAGGTCTTTACCTTTTAGATCTCCATCGTTCACAACAGACACATTACCACTTACTCCCGATATTTCCCAGGTTTCCCCACAATTTGGCAATGGTGAAAAATCCTTTTCGAGCACAGTTTTAATTTTATTTCCTCCCCAGATCTTGTCTTTAAAAATGGTTTGAAATTTTAAGGGATATAATTTTTCCATTTGGTAAACTGAAATTTCTAATTGACAAAGCAATAATAAGTAATTGGGCAGGAAGGGAGAAAACCAACGTGATATTATTTTTTATTATTCTCACTTATCATTTAGCTTTATTGAATGACTTTAAAAAATGAAATTGGTGCTGAGGGAGAGCAACTTGCTGTCAACTTTTTAATTAATAATGGCTTTGAGATCCTTGATCGAAACTACCGGTATAAACGTGCGGAAGTGGATATTATCTGCAGAAAGGAAGACTTTTTGGTCTTTGTAGAGGTGAAATTTCGTAAGAATAATGCTTTTGGAGAACCGGAAGATTTTGTAAATGAACGAAAAATCGAATTGATACAAATGGCTTCGGAGAACTATGTGGATGCAATCAATTGGAATGGCAACATCCGATTTGATATCATTAGCATTACAAAAAAAAGCATCCCCGAAATTGAACATTTGGAGGATGCTTTTTAATGGTTAATAGATTTCTAAATCACATCGATCAGTATAAAGACAACCCCACCTATAATCAATATGGCTCCTGCAGCAGTTAACGCTCCAACTCCAAATATCGCCCCTAAAATCAAGACAATTACACCTATTGCACCAATGATGACACCTGTTCGGGTATAACCTACCAGTTCAGAAGTCTTGCTGGTTGAAGAAATATCATTTTTCTCCATTGACTTTAGGTTTTTCATTTCCGATTTCAGCTCGACCATTAGCTCTTTGCGCAATTTTTTCTTTTCTTTTTTGTCGAGCGATTGCACCCTTTCTTTTAGTTCGTTTTCAGAAAGCGATTCTCCTCCTTTCATTAAAGCCATTTCCTGAAGGATTTTTTTCTGGGAATCGGAGAGTTCAGCAGTAATATCCTTTTGGGTAGTAATTTCTGTTGATGTTGTTAATTTTTCTTCATTTAGTTCAGCTGGTTTGGTATCTTCTGCCAGATTATGCTTGATAGTTCTGAATTTATAGGCACTCGCAAAATCAAATTTTTTTGATGAGGTGCACGAAGAAATAAAAATAACCATTACAATAAATGAGAGAATATTAATGCTTTTTGGTTGGATTTTCATGATCGTTCGATTAGCTGAGTTTATTTGAAATAATACAAGTTTAAATATAGAATATTTTTAAAAAAACCACAGTTTGACGGCTAGAATGATAACGGCCACAACCAATATCCTGCCGACTACTTTGTCGCCTTTTTTCACTGACCACCTGCTGGCAAACCATGCTCCGAGCGAATTTCCTATGGCCAGGATAACTCCATAGATCCAATTTACCTGCCCCTCAAGAATAAACACCAACAATGCTGCAATGGTGTAAATGAAAACAACAAAAACCTTTATGGCGTTTGTTTTAATCAATGAAAAACCATTCAGATTTGTCAGGGCAGCGATGATTAAAAACCCAACACCGGCCTGAATAAATCCGCCGTAAATTCCAATAAGAAAAAAGACCACTGTTGTGATAATTTTTTGTGGAATGGTAAGGCTTTCACTTTGGTCTGTTTCAGCTTTCTTCCTTTTGAAAAGTGTTAGTAAGACAACTGCTACCATGATGATTGCCAGGATCCTGTTAAAGAGCTCTCCTTTAATATCCACCGCAATTTTTGCTCCGATAATAGCACCCAATAATGCCGAAATTCCAAGTAGTAAACTGTATTTAAAGTCGCTAACACCTTTACTTTTAAACCCGGCAATGGCAAAAACATTTTGCGAAAATATGGCGACCCGGTTGGTGGCATTCGCAATCGAGGGAGGAAGACCAATGTACATGATCAGGATGGGAAGTGTCAATAAACTACCTCCTCCAGCCACGGTATTAAAAAATCCTGCGATTATCCCAGCTCCAATGACCAGGCCGATTTCTAAAAAATCAAATTCCATTTCAATTGTTAAGCAAATCCAGTACCCCGGCAGTCATCGTTTTAATGCCTGTTTTAAGAGTTGGTTCGGGAAGTGGAGCATAAAACGGTGAATGTAGCGATGGTAATTCGATTTCTCCCCTATCCGCTTTTTTCTTTACTTCAGGATCAACTGTACCCAGCCAATATTGTAAAATGGGCACTTTTTCATCCGTCCTGCCAAACATGCTGAAGTCCTCTCCGCCCATGGTAGGCTCAGTTTCAAGAACATTTTCAGCGCCAATACTTTTTTCAAATACAACTTTCAATCGATTGGTCAGGTCTGGGTCATTGTACAAACTGTAAGTAGATTCATCACGAATGAAAACTTCCGGATACTTATCTTCTGGTAAACCGGCAGAAAATGCAATTCCATTACAGATCCGCTTTATTTTTTCGATGGTTGCACTTCTCACCTCTTCGGTGTAGGACCGAATGGTTAATTCCAGCTTCACCTCACCGGGAATGACATTTCCCTTATTCCCTCCGTGAATGGATCCTACTGTCACAACAGCCGGTTCCAAAGGAGAAAGCTCGCGACTGACAATAGTTTGCAAAGCCAGGATTATCCTCGCGCTAAGCACAACCGGATCAATGGTCATGTGAGGATAAGCGCCGTGGCCTCCTTTGCCATAAACAGTTATGTCAATCATATCGACATTCGCAAGGGCATAGCCACTTCGGACACCCACTTTTCCAGCTGGAATAGCGGCATTTGTGTGCAATGAAATGCCATAATCGGGCACGGGGAATTTCTGATACAGACCATCCTCAATCATGGCTTCGGCCCCACTTGCCCTTTCCTCCGCAGGTTGGGCAACGAAAACCAGGGTTCCTTTCCATTTATTCTTCAGGTCTGCCAGGATCTGTGCGGTCCCGACAAATACCGACATATGAACATCGTGGCCACATGCATGCATCGTACCGACTTCGTTGTTATTCAACTCGGTCTTGATGGTACTGGCATAAGACAATCCGGTTTGCTCAACAACCGGGAGAGCATCCATATCTGTACGAACAAGAATAACGGGGCCAGAGCCATTTTTTAATACGCCGACCAAGCCATAACCGCCGATGTTTTGAGTGACTTCAAAACCGATTTTTTCCAGCTCCGAAGCCAGTGTTTTGGAGGTTTCTACTTCCTGAAATGAAAGTTCAGGATTTTGATGCAGGTGAATATATAATTTTTCTATTTCTGGGTAAATCGCGTTTACTTCCTTGTCGAGATTCTGGCCGAGCAAATTGATTGCGATTGTGTAGAAGAGGATAGTCGTAAAAAGTGTTTTCATGTTTTCTCATTTACCTTAAGTCCTAAAATAGCATGAGAAAAGCTGAAAAGGAAATATCAGTTATTTTGATTGATCGTTCGCAATGCACGCACGGGCAGGGTAAAGATCCATTTAAACAACTTTCCAATACCCTTCACTAATTTTTTTTCCTTTTTCCAAAAGAATTTGAACTGTCCGAACAAAGTGCCGAAAATGAGAATCAATATCTGATAAGCAATTATCCCAAATAGAATTTTTACCCAGATGCTGGCGTCTTCCATACCGAAAATAGACATAAAGAATATTTTAGTCATGGCAATGGTTGTGCCGGTCAGGCCAAATACAATCAAAACGATCACCACCTGAAACAGGCTGTCAAGTTCCCATTTATCCTGCAATTTCAGCATCCAGCTTTTCTTCTCCATGTTTTCGTTTGATATTCTACTCACTTATTTCTCAAATTTTCTGCAAAGAAATTGAGTAAATTATTGAAATGCTAATAAATTACGATTCAATTCTGAATTTGACCTTATAGCAATGGAAAAATATAAGATAAACACCATTCTTGTTGCCCTAGACCTTTCGAAAAATGACGATGCACTTATTGATCGTGTAATTCGATTAAGTCACATTTCAGAAATTTACAAAGTCTATTTTCTCAATATTCAAAAAAACCTTGACCTGGATGATAAAATTGAAGAAAAACATCCGGATGTAGTAGCGCCTTTGGATGAACAAATTAAAAAAATGATTGAGGAGAAGATCAAGTCTTCTTCTGCGGGTGCTATGAATTCAGATTATGATATCTTCGTAGACGATGGCGATCCTACCAAGAAGATCTTAAAATGGACAAAAATAAAAGATGTAGACCTTTTACTTTTAGGGAAAAAAATAACCTCTGAAGGTTCAGGTGTTTCAGCAAATAAGATCGCCCGGACCTGCTCATGTTCGGTGTCCTTTATTCCGGAGGTCGTTCAGGAAAATCCAAATGAGGTAATTGTTCCTATAGACTTTTCAGAACCATCTATTCTGGCAGTTCGACAGGCATTATTTTTATTTAAGGAATATCCAACTATCAAGGTAAATTGTGTTCATTTTTATGAAGTCCCTTCAGGATATCATACAAGTGGCAAATCTTACGAAGAATTTGCACAAGTAATGAAGGAAAATTCCACAAAGGAATTTAACCGGATAAAGGAAATTATTGGTGAAGAGGCGAAGAACCTAACTTGCAATTATGTTCTGAACGAAAACAATTCAATAGCAGAACAAATATTGAAATATGCAGTAAAAGAAAAAGCATCGGGAATCATCGTGGGTTCCCGCGGCCGTACCATGGCAGCTTCGCTTGTTTTGGGTAGTGTCGCAGATAAACTTATCAGTATTAATACCCACTTTTCGTTGTTTATTGCCAAAGAGAAAAATAAAAACTTAAGCTTCCTCGAGGCCTTGATCGACACTTAATATTTCATCATTCCATCAACGGAAAAACGAATCGTATCCTTTGTTCGGATTTTTTGCCATCCGGAAACATGATAATCCGTAGGAAGTTGCGCGTTTTCCGTATAAGTAAAAAAATTCACTTTCAGATATTGCTGATTGGTGCTGAAGAGGTTTTTATCATTCTTAAAAGCTTCTAATGACAAGATTTTATCATCTGAATCCGTCATGATCAGAATACTATCCAGATCTTCTCTTTTAGGGTTTTTTGACAGGTATTGATATTGAATAGAAGAATCAGAACGGATTATCTTTTCAGTATATTCTAAAACTAATTGAGCAGGGCGGATTTTCAGATCAACAAAATTACCCATCTCCTTTTGCCACTCATCTTTGTTGAGGTGCATGGAAACAGTATCGTATTTTCCGTCAATAGTCGCTTCCTTAACTAAAAGGGGATTGGCGGATGCCACTTCCAAATGGAGTGTATCCATCAATCCCTTTAAATTTATCTTTCCAATCTCGCGTCTTTTTTCCTGCATCAGCATCCTGTCACATGAAAATGCAGCAAGGACGATCATCATTAAAAAAAGAAGTCGGATGGCATTTGTCATAAACTTCATTGAAACTTCAAGTGGTTTTAAGAAAACGTCAAGAATCATGGCTTATGTAACCTAAAAAAAGCGCAGTGCACTATGATGTACATGAGTATTTTTGGATTCCGATAGCCATCGTGGTAAAGCAGAGATTGACGTTTTTCTTAAAAACACTATTTAGACTTTCCCTGGTTAGCTACGGCTTCCATTTTTGCTGCCAGAGCTTCCTGATCTCCCAGATAGTAGCTTTTTATGGGTTGAAGTTCTGCATCAAGCTCATAGACCAGTGGAATACCGGTCGGAATATTGAGCTTTAAGATCTCTTCATCAGAAACTTTATCGAGATATTTAACAAGCGCTCTAAGGGAATTTCCGTGTGCGGCAATAACGAGCTTTTTACCAGCTTTAATATCCGGAGCAATGACTTTATTCCAGTATGGGACAACTCGTTCTACCGTGTCTTTCAAACATTCCGTAACCGGAAGTTCGTCAGTTGACAATCCCGAGTACCTCGGATCGTGACCAGGAAAATATTCGCTGCTTTTATCGAGTTTAGGAGGAGGAGTATCGTAACTTCTGCGCCATATCAGCACTTGATCTTCGCCGTATTTTTCGGCAGTTTCGCTTTTGTTTAACCCCGTTAATCCGCCATAAAAACGTTCATTTAACGTCCAGGATCTTTCTACAGGTATCCAAAGCAGGTCCATTTCGTCCAACACCAGCCAAAGCGTTCGGATGGCTCTTTTCAAGACGGATGAATAGGCTTTATCAAATTTAAAACCTTCTTCTTTCAGAGTTGCTCCTGCAGACTTTGCTTCGTTGATTCCTTTTTCGGTTAGATCAACATCTGCCCACCCTGTAAAGCGGTTTTCCATGTTCCATTGGCTTTCGCCGTGGCGTAGTAAAACTATTTTATACATTTCCGTTTTCGTTTTTATGGTTTATAATAATTCATTTAATTTGGTTGAAAATTTAATCCAGCTAAAACGACCAAACCCAACCATTGTCATGTGACGGCAAAAATAAATAAATGCTGGCATAGAATTAGCTATATTTTTTATATTTTGGTCAGATATGAATAAAATGAATAAATATCTTTTTCAAATATTTTTGGCAATACTTTTTATCTCCTTTTTAACCGTAAACGCTGGCGCCCAGAGTGTGGTTATTAACAATGTCCGTGCAGCGTTAAAAACGGGAAGTTCCAAAGAATTGATCAAGAGTTTTAACAATACGGTTGAATTAAATTTTGACGGAGAGAAATCTAATTACAGCAGAACCCAGGCGGAATTTGTGCTGAAAGACTTCTTCAAGAAATATCCCCCAACCGATTTCGAATACATTCACCAGGGTGCTTCCCAGCAAGGATTGACCTATGTGATCGGAAAATACAGCTTTGATGGCGGATCATACAGGGTGCTGATTTACATCAAAAAAATCAGTAACGATTATCTGGTGGATCTGATCGATTTTAGTCGTGAGTAAACCTATTCTTTTTCTATTAGTCCTGTTGGCAACACCTGATTGCTCAATAACCAGGTAAACAATTCCCAACGTTTTTCAGGATTATCAGGTGTACCTCCGTTTGATTCGATATAGTTCTGTACTAGATCTTTCCCATAATTGTAATTGATGATGTACGAGCGATAGTTTTTAGTAAAGCTTAGAGACTTTTCTGCAGATTCCTCATCTCTCAATGTGTACTTTTGTAACCATTCGATCGCCTCATCTTCTGTCAGGGCTCCATTCAAAAATCGCCTTCCAACTTCATTGCCAGCATAGCTAAGATCAGATTTTAGCTTCAATACATTAAAGTAATTACTAATTCCAGTGGTATCCATTCCTGCGAGTGGCAATAAAACTTCTTTGCAGAATTGGGCCTTTTCTTCTCCCGGAAAGATCATTTCAATACCAAAATTGGCTGAACCCTCTGCTATTAGTGACTGTGGACTATAAAGCGGGTACATGGAAGTTTCAATCCAGCCTTTCTCATTAAAAAGGTTTTTCTCAAGTAACATGTTGAATACATGGTGCCCGGGATAGCTTTCATGACTTCCTACATCGATTGCCCTGCTGATATATATTGGCAGATCCGTATTAACTTGTATCAGGCTGGTGTAATTTCCCTTGTACCAATTGTATCCACTCCAAGGCTTGTCCTTCACCAATTCAAATGTAAAGTGCTCGTTTTCAGGAAGGAAAATGTGTTCTAAGGTTCTTCTTTTGCTTTCCGAAATAGCTGTCTTTAAAACAGTATCTACTTTTTCCGCCGGAATGATAAATTTATCAACAATATTGTCATAACGTTCTTTGATCGTTCCGTTACCGGTAAGTGCCTGATCGAGGTTTCGTAAAACCTGATCAAAATGTTCTTTGGTAAATGTAGGTGCCGTGACTCCAAACAGACCCTGGGTTTCTTCATCAAAAGTGGGGTAATCTTCAGAGAATATTTTAATTCTCATTTCAAATGCATTCAATTGAGCCAGTAGGAAATTTGCACGATGAGCGAGTGTGTCATTTTCTGTCGTCTCTGTAAATGATTTAATTTTTTTCTGGAGATTTTTTGTCGTAAGCAGAAAACTATCCTTGGGAAAGACCTCCTGTTTCTGATTTACTGGTTTTAATGAATCAGGTCCATAATAAGCGTCAATAAATGCTTCATCATATTCCCCAATGGCTAAAGCCAATTTTACGTATTCTGTGGCAATTTGATCTAACGTATTCTGAGGGGTTTCTTTTACGGAAAGCGTGCAGCCAACAAGTAAAAGAAGGAATAGTATCTGTCCAACATTTTTCATAGAAAAAATCATTTAAACAAGGCCCTAAATTAGTCGCATAAGTGGAAGCTAAAAAGTGATTTCCGGATTATTCTTGAATGAGTAAGTCGCCATCGCTAAAATAATCCTATCGGAAGCATCATTTACAACTCGATTTTCTATTTTTGCGGCGTGAAATACGAGTACATCACACATGAATACCTGGATCAGTTCATTTCCCAGGCTTTGAAGGAAGACCTGGGTGATGGCGATCACTCTACGATATCAACAATTGACGCTGATCAGATGGGTTCTGCCCAGCTCCTTTTTAAGGAAAATGGAATAGCTGCCGGGATTTTCTTGGCAAAGGAGATATACAAGTATTTCGATGCCAAGATTCAACTTGATATTAAGTTGGAGGATGGCGACGAAGTCAGACCAGGTGATATCGGATTCATCGTACGTGGAAAGATCCGCTCGATCTTATCAACAGAAAGAATTGTGTTGAATTGCATGCAGCGCTTAAGTGGGATCGCAACGATGACAAATGAGCTGGTTAAGCTTATTGATAGTACCGGAACCCAATTATTGGATACCAGGAAAACAACTCCGGGATGGCGACCCCTAGAAAAATGGGCCGTTCGGATCGGTGGAGGAACCAATCATCGTTTTGGTTTATTTGATATGATTATGCTAAAGGATAATCACATCGATTATGCTGGTGGTATCGCAAAGGCCGTTTCAAAAGCACGGAATTATTTAAAGGAGAACGAAAAAGAGCTGAAAATAGAAGTTGAAACCCGCAACCTGGAGGAAGTAAAAGAAGCACTGAAAAGCAAGGCCGATATCATCATGCTCGACAATATGCCTCCGGAAATGATTCGGGATGCAGTTTATCTGATTGGTAAAAAAGCTAAATCTGAAGCTTCAGGAGGCATTACGAAGGAAACTCTCAGGGAATATGCTGAAACCGGTGTGGATTACATTTCAATGGGTGCATTGACACACTCGGCTAAAAATCTGGATATTAGTCTGAAAGCAGTATTTTTGTGAAAATTTTTTAACAAGTAGATTGGAAGATGATTGTAAAAACGAAAAAATTTAAACTTTCAACCGGCCCATACATTCGAGCAGGATTAGCAGGTGTATTGAGGCAACAATGGTGGGTATTGATCATTGTGGTGGCCATTATGAGCATGAACTTTGTCATTCCCAACATCTGGTGGATAATAGGTGCTTTGATCGCATACGCACTGTACATACTATTTTGGCTGATCCAGTTTGCTGGAGTAACACAACTCGAACAGGGTAAATTCCTTTTTGAAAAGCTGTCCTATGAAATTACCAGTCAGCAGATACTTGTAAAGCTCAATACCAAACAAGGAATGCCGATCAAGTGGAACCAGATTAAAAGGGCCAAGGTCGGAAAAGATCATTTCCTCCTATTTATGTCCAAAGTCCAGTTTTTTTATTGGCCATACAAGATCTTCAATAACGATAATGAGAGGAAGTTTCTGGAAAGTATTTTGAAGAGGAAGGGGCTGGTGAAGTAGCTATCAGAAAATTAAAAAATGGGTTGCCATTATCTTCTCTAAATGCTATTTGTGTTTGTAAACTAAATCTATGGGTATGTTTTATTTAAATTTCAATTTCTCATTAAGAACCTTAAGAAGGATTTAAAATAGTCTGATTTTGAAAATATACCGAATGACCTTTTGGGTTTTTTTAATTTGTGGATTAGTTCTGTTCACAATTGGCATTTACTTGCAAATTTCAAAGAAGTTTTCAGTAGAAATTGTTGCAGATCGTTTTGGAAATATTAGTAGTAGAACGATTGATGGATTCAGTGGTATTTTTGTCGGAGTTATTATTTTATCGTTGTCTGTTTGGATATATTTTCTTTATAAAGAAGAAAAAAATAAGATAGATCGTTTGAATTAATGATTCCTGACAGCTTCAACCTCTTTTGTTATTTCTTCCAATGAGATTGAGGAGTCGAATTTGCCTCTTATTTCATTAACAAGATCAATAAAATGCCCTTTTTTATTTCGTTTTATGGATATGAGATTTAAAGCTTCCAGGTCTTCCAGAAGTTTTTTTGCTTTAGGATTAATGATATCTATGATAAGTGTATCCATGGTCAAATGTAACGAAAATCAAACTAATTCTGTTAGTTGATCGAAAACAAAAAACTCCCGTGCGTGCACGGGAGTTTGGTTAGCTGTTTATATATTGAACTTAGTTTTTACAGATTTTGAATGATTTCTTATACCCATCCTTTCTGGAAACATTGACATAAAATATCTTACCTTTTTGTTGCGAAATGTTAAACTGACATTCTCGTTGCCAATCTGCAGGCTTATTGTAGTGATAGATACGCTCCCCTTTTGAGTTGTACAAATCGATCTGGTATTCCTTGTCACTGTTTTCTTTATCAAAACAAACCTTCACCCAGTCTTTTGTCGGATTTGGATAAGTAATGATATCCGGATCGGTTTCCTGTACGCATTCGCTGGTTGATTGCTCATATTGGACACACGTTGCTGCTTTGTAGGCAAGTTCCGGCGCAAAGCAATTCAACTCTTCTTTGCAGGAGTAATCCATACTTTTCAATTTAATATATATCTCAAAAGATGTAAGCTGATCATCTTTGCCGAATGACGGTATATCATCTACTTTGACTCCGCTTATTCCCGTAGTCGGATCGTTTGAGACTTTTTCCATTTTCCAACCCGCGCTATTGGAGTAATCGACTACCCAAGCACACTCCGGAAGGGACACCGTAACATGTGAAAGATCAAAATTGCATTCTCCATTGTGATTGACTGTGATAGTATATTCGTAGTAATAGCCGTTTTTTACAATCTCAACATCATCTGTGTAAAAACAATCCGTGCAATCCTTTTCGTTTCCTGGATTTTCCCCGTCATCGGTATCATCATCCGAACTGTCGTCATTGTCATCAGTATCGTCGCCGTCATCTGAATCGTCCCCATCATCGGAGTCATCATCCCCATCGTCAGAGCCATCTCCGCTGTCGTCGGAATTGTCACTTCCGTCATCTGTGTCATCACCGTTATCATCCGAATTGTCCCCATCATCAGTTGTGTCTTCCTGATCACAAGCGTTTACATCGAGTACGCAGATTGCCGTACAACCGGATTCCAGTAAGATTTCCAGATAGAATGTGGCAGAGCTTCCTTCTGTTCCGGCGGTATATGTGATTTCGGATCCATTCGTAGATGAAGTAATCGACCAGCTACCATCTGAGGAAGTGATATCCCATTCGTAAGAAATGGCCCCTTTCATGGAGGTTGTCAGTATATTGTTAGTTGAGCCACAAACCACACCTTCTCCGATTTCATTGATCAGACATGCAGGAGTTCCGGGTTCTCCTTCTATGTTTATTTCTTGGGTAACGGTACAACCATTCCCGTCCGTCACATCGACTGAAACTACTCCTGGCACAGTAAAACTGGTTGATGAAGTTGTAGCTCCGTTCGACCAGTTGTAAGTATAATTACCTTCTCCTCCTGACACGGAAAGATCAACATCATAGCTAGGAGCTTCCGCACACCCGTTTGCTTCCACATTGTAATCAATTACAATCGGATTTTGATCTTTTACTTCAATTGTTCGTTCGGCCGTACATCCCAATCCGTCAGTGACAAATACGGTATAAGTTCCTGATGGAATACTGGTAAGATCCTGCGTGGTGGCACCATTTGACCACTGATAGGTTAATGGTTCTTCGCCAAAAAATACGGTCAGATCTATGGCAGCGCTTTCATCACCGGGACAGGCGGGAATAGCAGTTTGATTGGCATAGAGGACTATTTCAGAAATATTAATGTTCACGTCATAAAAGGCTTTACAACCATTCTGATCAGTAACTTCAACAGAATATTTGCCGGCTGTCAGATCAGCAAGATTTTGAGAAATTTCTCCATTTGACCAGTTAAATTCATATGGTTCAGCTCCTCCTGTTGCGTACAAATCGATGGCGCCAATGGGATCATTATTGCAATTTGTTTGTGTGACAATCGTGGAAAGTTTGATTGGGCTTTCGCTTACAATAGAATATCTTTTAGTGGCCTGGCAACCAGCTTCATCTTCAATTGTCACAGAATATTCTCCAACCGTTAAGTTCGTCCGGTTTTGATCGGTCGAGCCATCTGACCATGCAAAGGAGTAGGGAGCTATCCCTTCTGAAACTTCCAGTTCAATGCTTCCGGATTCTTCCCCACCACAGGAAGGTTGGACAATGTATTCTGTGACATTTATTTGAGTTGGTGACTCCAGTTGGAATGTTTTTGTTGCCGTACACTTGTTTTGATCAGTAACAGTCAGCGAATAATTCCCCGCTGACAAACCTGTCAGATCTTCTGTCGTTTCGAATGTATTCCACAAATAACTGTATTCTCCTGTACCGCCCGAAACCTGTACATCAATTGCTCCGCTGGTTAAATTAGAACAGCTAATAGGCGTCATATCTGCGGAAATAATGATTTCAGGCGATGATTGAAGATTAACGGTATTTTCAAGCGTTTCACCCTTTGCGTCAGATATTGTATAAGTATACTCACCTGCCGCTAGTTCTGTAATAGTTGAATCTGACTGACCGGAGCTCCACACAATACTGTAGGGTTTTTCACCACCTTTGATATGTAATGCGATGCTACCATTTGATTCACCAAAACAAGTCGGATCAGTCTTTTCTAAACTAACAGTAAGAGGGCTTGTAGAATTGCAGGTGACATCTATTTCTTCATAATAGACACATTGTCCGGCTTTATATGCGATTTCTGGTATCAGGCAGTTTGGATCTTCTTCACAAGTTCCATCCGGACAAAATTTAAATTTGACATAGAATTTTTTCATCCACGGGTTTTTTCCGAATCCCTGGATATCGTCTACTTTTATTCCTGCCAATCCGGTTGTCGGATCTTCGGAATTGAGCTCCATTTTCCATCCTTGTGAATTCCAGGCATCCGAAACGACGCCGCAACCCAGGTCGAAATTGTAATGGCTGAGTTCGAAATTGCAAAAGTTTTCGGATGAGACTTTTAATTTGTAAGTGAAGCAATCCCCTTCCTTTTCGATAGACAAGATTTCTGTAGAATACCCGTTTTCACCGCAAGATTTTTTGTTCTTGTGTCTCTTTTTCTTGTGATGTTTTTTGGATCCCTTTTTACCGGAATGGCCACCTGTAAAGGCATCTGCAGTTTGAAAATTAAAAAATCCTAAAAGAAGAACTACTAAAAAGGTTGTGGTTATATGAGATTTTAAAGTAGAAAATTTCATATCACCCTCGGTTTTGATTTAGTCAAATGTGTTCATTTTTATTTCTTAATGGAAATTCACCTTAGTCTTAGAATTTATCTTTGTGTAAGCACCGTTTAGAAGTGAATGGAAATCCTGGAAATATGATTTAAATAAGCAGGTGAGTTGTACACTTGTTTTGTGTAAAATGAAATATTAATTGTTTGAGGAAATTTGCTAACTCACTCATAATCAGTCACAATTGAAATAGTGAATTTTACGAAAAGCTCCCTTTTTTATACAAAGACAAGAATAGAGAACAGTATCCGGATTCAAAAAACAGTAGGGGTTACCTTAGAAAGGCCTTATTTTATTGAGCAGATCCCAGACCACAACTCCCACACTTACGGAGATATTAAGTGAGTGTTTAGTTCCAAATTGTGGGATTTCAAGTACATAATCGGACATTTTTACAATCTCATCCTCCACCCCATACACTTCATTTCCAAAGACAAGGGCATACTTTTTATCTTTTTCGGGATTGAATTCATGCAAATCGATGCTTTTATCTGCCTGTTCGATGGATAAAATGGTATAGCCCTGTTTTTTTAATTGTAGGATTGCATCAGAAGTTTTGTCAACGAAGCTCCATTCGACGGATTCTGTTGCTCCAAGAGCAGTTTTGTGAATTTCCCGGTGTGGAGGTGTAGCGGTAATCCCACACAAATATATTTTCTCGATTAAAAAAGCATCGGCGGTACGGAAGGCAGAACCTACATTATGCATGCTTCTCACATTGTCCAAAACAATTACCAACGGATTTTTATCCGTGGATTTAAATTCTTCCACATCCTTCCTTCCGAGCTCTTCATTTTTTAATTTTCTCATTTTAATAAAATCTTGAAAAAGTAAATATCAAATTCTACCTTTCAAATTTTAAGGCAAAATTAGGATAAATAAATATCTTCGCACTTTATCTTTTCCTTCCTTTATTAGTTATGGCGAATACAAAAAGTAAGACGGAAACCCCACTCATGAAGCAGTACAATGCCATCAAGGCAAAGTACCCGGGAGCGCTTTTACTTTTTCGTGTAGGGGATTTTTATGAAACATTTGGCGAGGATGCCGTAAAGGCCAGCAAGATCCTCGACATTGTGCTGACAAAAAGGGCGAATGGAGCGGCTTCTCATATTGAATTGGCGGGTTTTCCCCATCATTCACTGGATTCATACCTTCCCAAATTAGTGCGGGCGGGGGAAAGAGTAGCGATTTGCGATCAGCTGGAAGATCCGAAATCGGTGAAGGGAATTGTGAAAAGAGGTGTGACCGAATTAGTGACACCTGGCGTGGCATTTAACGACAATGTCCTGGAACGCAAACACAACAATTTTTTAGCTTCTATTCATCTGGATAAGGATTATTCAGGCATCGCTTTCCTGGATGTTTCCACCGGTGAATTCCTCGCAGCTTCCGGTAATACGGAATATGTTGATAATCTCCTGCAAAGTTTCAACCCATCGGAGGTGATTTATTGCAAAAAGAACCGCCATGAATTCACAGAGATTTTTGGTGATGACTACAATACCTATTGCCTGGAGGATTGGATTTATTCGTATGATTTCGGATATGAAAAGCTAACCAAGCAATTCGGAACGCAGAACTTGAAAGGGTTTGGCATCGAAAATCTATCCACCGGGATCATAGCGGCCGGCGCTATTTTACATTACCTGGAAGAAACCGAACACAAAGAGATTTCGCATATTTCTTCCATTTCCAGGATCCATGAGGAGAATTATGTCTGGCTGGATAAGTTTACCATCCGCAACCTTGAACTGATCTACCCGCAGCAGGACGGAGGTGTTCCTCTGATCGATATTTTGGATCGAACCATCACACCCATGGGTGCCAGGTTGTTGAAAAAATGGGTAATCATGCCGCTCAAGGACAAAGCTAAGATCGAAGACAGGTTGACGGTTGTTGAGCATTTTTGCCAACATGGGGAAGTTCATGAAAACCTGCTGGAACACCTCAAGCACATCAATGACCTGGAAAGACTGATAAGCAAAGTGGCGGTGGGAAGGATCAATCCCAGGGAGATGAACCAATTGAGAAAGTCCCTTCAAAGGATTATTCCCGTTAAGGAAATCCTGCAAAAGCAGAAAAATGAGATTCTTAAGAAATACGCTGATCAGATCAATACCTGTGACCAGCTCCTGCAAAAGATCGAACAGGAATTAAAAGAGGATGTTCCGTTGCTTACCAATCAGGGTGGCATCATGAAGGAGGGAATTGACCAGGAACTCGACGAATTGAGAAAAATATCCTTTTCGGGAAAAGATTATCTCCTGCAATTGCAAAAGCGGGAAACGGAAAAAACAGGGATTTCCTCTCTGAAAATTGCGTACAACAAAGTATTTGGCTATTACCTGGAAGTCACCAATTCCCACAAAGATAAAGTACCGCAAGAGTGGATCCGAAAGCAAACACTTGTTAATGCTGAGCGATACATTACCGAGGAATTAAAAACCTACGAAGAGAAGATCCTGAATGCAGAAGATAAGATCGTCGAAATAGAGCAAAGGCTGTACAATCAACTTGTTCGATTTGCTTCTGACTACATTTCTCCTATTCAGCAAAATGCGAAGATCGTTGCGGCTATAGATTGCCTGAGCTCTTTTGCTTCACTTGCTGTCAAACATCGTTATGCAAGACCTAAAATTGTCGATGAAAACATCATTGAAATTAAGGAGGGACGGCACCCGGTCATTGAACAACAATTGCCGCTTGGCGAGAGCTATATTCCCAATGACGTCTACCTGGACGATATCAGTCAGCAGATCCTGATCATTACAGGGCCGAACATGGCCGGAAAGTCCGCTTTGCTCAGACAAACGGCACTGATCGTTTTGATGGCGCAGATTGGTTCATTTGTTCCGGCGACCATTGCTCACCTGGGAATAACCGATAAGATCTTTACCCGGGTTGGAGCATCGGACAACCTGTCAAAAGGCGAATCAACATTCATGGTAGAGATGACGGAGACAGCCAGTATTCTGAACAACCTGAGTGAAAGAAGCCTCGTTTTGATGGATGAAATTGGCAGGGGTACGAGTACGTACGATGGGATTTCTATAGCCTGGTCGATTACGGAATACCTGCATAATCATCCCAAATACAAGGCAAAGACCCTTTTTGCCACCCATTACCACGAGTTGAATCAGCTGGCAAATGATTTTTCACGGATTAAGAATTTTAATGTGAGCGTAAAAGAAGCGGGCGACAAGATCATCTTCCTTCGAAAACTGGCTGAAGGTGGCAGTGAGCATAGTTTTGGGATCCATGTTGCGCAAATGGCCGGCATGCCCAATAATGTGGTGATCCGTGCCAATGAGATAATGCATCACCTGGAAAAAGACAAGATATCCGAAAAGACGAATAAAAAGCTGGATGAGATGCCGAAGGCAAATTATCAGCTAAGCATGTTCGAAGCAGATCCTAAATTTGAGGAGGTCAAAGACCTGCTCAATCAGATTGATATCAATACCATTTCTCCGGTCGAAGCGTTGTTGAAATTGAATGAAGTCTTGAAGACTTTAAAAGGCACGTAAGATATCCATCCTTTTTCGTCGTTTTACCTTCATCCAATCATCTATCTTGGTTGACTTAATCAATCAGTTATTCAATTTATTTTTTAGAATGGAAAATTCATCACAATTATTAGATCAGGGTTTTGTTAAGGAGAACAAAACGGTAAGTATTGAGGGCAATCTTGCTTCAGCTGGAAAGCGATTTGCCAATTACATTATTGATATGATCGCTATTATCGTTTTTTACTTTGCAGTAATAGTATTCTTTGGGGTCATGGGTGGCATCGACGAGGGAGCTTTAGTAGGAATGCAATTGCTCATTTATCCTCTCATGATCCTTTATTATGCAATTTTTGAAGCATCATCAGGAAAAACGCTTGGCAAGTTGATCACTGGTACTAAGGTTGTCAATATGGAAGGTAAGAACATTTCGTTTGGACAGGCATTGGGAAGATCTGTCAGCCGATTTATTCCTTTTGAGGCGTTTTCATTTTTTGGAAGCCAGGCTATAGGATGGCACGACAGCCTACCTAATACCAGAGTCATCAACGATAGATAATTTTTTTATCAAACACTTTAATTATGGAAAATTCAGCACAATTATTAGATCAGGGTTTTGTTCAGGAGAACAAGCCTTTTAATATTGAAGACAACCTTGCCAGCAAAGGCAAAAGATTGGGAAATTACGTTATCGACCGGATAATTGTACAAGGCTTAAGTTATGCATTGATATTCGGAGTGGCATCATCAAACATGGGAGAAAGCGAGATGACAGGAATGATCATTGTAGCTGCCTTAGGCCTCTGGATTATTTATTACAGTCTTTTTGAAGCCTTTACAGGTAAAACAATCGGTAAGTTGATTACCGGATCAAAAGTGGTCAACGTCGACGGAAGCCCGATCTCGGTGGGGCAAGCTTTCGGAAGAACGTTTAGCAGGATAATTCCTTTCGAAGCATTTTCATTTTTGGGTCAAAAGGGGATAGGCTGGCACGATAGCCTGTCGGACACCCGCGTAATAAATGCTTAAGAAATAAAAGATTAAGATGTAAAAAATGTCTGTTTTTCTTGGAAACAGACATTTTTTTTATGGAAAAGTACAATAAACACCTTCCTCACCTCGTCAACATCACATAATCCCTGATCAGGGTATTCAAAAAGTTTACCCTGTTTTGAGGGATATCCGAAATTTCAAGTCGATCGCCAATCTTTTTGGAAAGCGAAAAAAGGGCTTCGCGATGGCCGTTGTTGGGAAATGATTTGTACCGGTCCATGACGGTTTTGATCATCAGCAGATCATCTTCTTTGAGGTTTTTAACCATGGGATAGGTCACCTGGTAATCATCCAGCTTCTGAATTTTCAACAAATCCTCAATTTTAAAATCATGACTGGCTTTAATTTTCACCACAACAGTTCCAGCCAGCACATCGCCTAATCTTTGGGCTTTGTTGGACGAGCCAATGAGAATACTTGCCAAAGCGCCTGACGAAAAATAAATATCCAGTGAACGAAAAGCCCATCTAATGATGTAATCGTTTAGTTCCGGCTGTTTGCCATTCAATTTGATGATCTTTAGCTTTTGCAATTTTTTACCCGGACTTTGCCCATTCATCAGATATTCCACCACCAGTGTGTAAAAGAAGAAAATTGGAAAAGCGACAATATAAATAACGTTTTCCGCATTGCCTCCTGCTGCAGCAATGCCTGCAAACATGGCAATGAAAAATAATGCCGTTCCCAAAATGATCATGTCGGCAACGTATGCAAAAATTCTTTCTTTTAACGAGGCTAATTCATATTGAATGGTTACATTTTGGGTTGTATTTATATCGATTAATTTCACAGATAACTATATTTAATCCGCTTAAGGGTTGAATAATTTTTTAAACAAAGAAATTTATTTTTTAATTCCACCATGAAAGAATCAAAATTTATTGAACAAAATAAAGAAAAGTGGGAAAAATTGGAGCGAATGATCCAGGTGGAAAACAGCGATCCCAACGAGCTGAGCGATTTGTTCATACAATTGACAGATGATCTTTCATATTCCCGTACATTTTACCAAAACCGCACCGTTCGGGCTTATCTCAACAATCTCACCCGAAAAATTTTTGAAAAAATATATATCAACAAAAAGGCGAAAAGGAAGAATATCCTGAATTTCTGGAAAGAGGAACTCCCTTCGATTGTTTATCAGTCGCGGTATGAGCTGCTCATTTCTTTGATTGTGTTTTTACTCGCCATGGCAATTGGTGTCTTTTCATCGGTAATTGATCCGGATTTCTCCAAATTGATACTGGGTGATCAGTATATTGAAATGACCATGGAGAATATTGAGAGTGGAGACCCGATGGCGGTTTATAAGAAAATGAACCAGGTGGATATGTTTTTGGGAATTACGTGGAACAATGTTCTGGTAGCATTCCGCACATTTATTTTTGGAATATTTCTGAGCCTTGGCACATTGCTGATACTTATTTATAATGGAATCATGCTGGGAACTTTCCAATACTTCTTTGTTGAAAAGGAATTATTCCTGGAATCTTTCCTCACCATATGGATCCACGGGACACTAGAGATTTCCAGCATTGTGATTGCCGGTGGTGCGGGGATTGTTTTTGGAAAAGGACTTTTGTTTCCTGGTACATTAACGAGACTACAATCTTTCCAGGAATCTGCTGTCAGGGCATTAAAAATATTCATTGGAACGGTACCCATTTTTATATTGGCAGGACTGCTTGAATCATTTGTGACGAGGTACACAGATGTTCCGGATATTCTGAGAATAGCCATTATTTTGTTATCGGCTTCATTTATTATTTATTATTTCATCATTCTCCCCCTTCGGGTGAAAGGCGATGTCAAAAGATCGGAATTGCCCACCAGTTCTGCTCAAAAGGATTTTGAAGGTGAGAAAGAACTGATCGGTCAGATCAACAATGTGAGTGAGATCCTCAATTTTACGTTTGCTTTTTATCACAAAAACATAAAGAAATTTGTCTGGTCGACATTATTGCTTTCATTCGTGTATCCGGTCATTTACTTTTTTTACATGCATGAAAACCTGGGGTATATTAGCCATGGCTTTTTTTCCAATATCGGCCTGCTGTTTAACTATCCGGATTTTCCGTTTTTGATCATTCTAAATTCTATTGCCATTGCGACAGTTTTCTTTTCTGTTTCGCAGTTGTTGTTTGGCGAAAAGCAATTCTTACCCTTATCATCAGGAAAAAGGATTACGGAATTTTTATCCGTATTCGCCATCACTTTAATTGTTAACCTGGTCTTTTTTCTGGAGGAAGCTGTTTTATTGGGGATCATTGCCTTTGTAATTCTGCCCTACGCATTGAATTGGATGATCACAGCCCTGAAATCAGGCAAGGGTTTCTTTGGTGCATTCAGATATTCGTTTCAATTGCTAAATAATGTTGCGGGTCGACTGTGGGGAAATTACGCTGCGACCATAATTTTGACATTTATCGCATTCGTATTTTTCAATTCACCGGTTTTTATGGGGGCTTCCGAAGTTCTCCAATGGAACCTGCCATTTGAATATGAAACGGTCTCACGGATTCTGAGCAGTCTCAGGTTTTGGTTTATTACTTTTTTACTATTCTTGCTCGTCCCAATGGTCTATCTTTCCATCGCGATCAACCATTATTCATTGGAAGAGATCCATTCTGCAGCCGGGTTGAAACAAAAAGTTGAGAAATTTTTGGTATGAGGAGTTTGAGAAAAATATTGATTTTACAGACTGTAATAATATTTCTTTTTTCAGGAATAGTTGCCGGACAATCTTCCGAAAAATTTAGCGAGAGCGCCTGGAAGGAGGTAAAGGAGGGAATCGATTATTCATCCGATCATGACATGCTTAGAAAGAAAGATAAGTTTCAAGGAGATGGCGAGAAAACCGCAGGTGAAAAGCCGGATGATGAATTTTATGAAGAGCAAAACAGTTCGGGTAACCGGGTAATTAATCTTCCGGGTATCGCACAACCTTTGATTTATCTTGTCTTTGTGGCTATTCTGTTTGTCATTTTGTATTTGTTCCTTAAGAATGCAGGTGTCACCAACAAGAAAGTCCGATACACCAGTGAAGGGATCAACCTGGAGAATATCGAAGAAAACATCCATGAAACGGATTTGGATAAACTTCTGAAAAAAACCCTGTCTGAAGGCGATTTTATGCAGGCCATTCGGCTACTTTATCTTACCATTATCAAAGATCTCTCAGAGAAAAAATTGATTGACTGGCATAAAAATAAGACCAACAGGGAATACCTCTATGAACTGGCCAATGAGGAATTCAAAAAGAAATTTGAAAAGCTAACGCTGTTATTTGAATGGGCCTGGTATGGGGATATCAAAATGGATGAAAAGATCTATTCTCAGCTGGAGCCCAAATTTGTAGAATTTAAAAACACACTCGATCAGGTTGGAAAGCAATAAGCAAAACATATTGTACGGGATCCTTGGTGGAGTAGCAGTCGTCCTGATTGGGTTGATGATCTATTTTAATTCAGACGGGCTTGATAAATATCACTGGCGACAAACGTATGATACGGATGAAAAGCAGCCCTACGATACTTATATCATTTATAACCTGATAAAGAACTCCACCGAACCTGAAGATTTCATCAATTCGAAGAGTTCATTCAAACATTTCCAATGGGATAGCACGGAAGTTTTGAATTACATTTTCATTGGTGAGCAAGCGTATTATTCTGAAGATGACAGAAAGACATTGCTTGGGTTTGTCAAAAATGGGAACAATGTATTTATCTCCCAGGAATACATGGATAATCTCCTTTATGATCAGGCAATGGGAAGGGATTCATCAAACCTATACCTGGAAGATGAATATGACAATCAATTTACCGGCTGCATTGGCATGGAGGATTGCTACACATTTAAATTTAATGATGGTCTGTCGGATACGGCAAAAACGTATTGGCCATATTTTTACGGATTGCCACACAACGATAGCATCGAATATTTGGGAAGGGTCGATGGAAAAGAAGTCAATTTTTATCGAACGAAACACGGTAAAGGATACTTTTATTTTCATTCCAATCCGTTATTATTAACCAATTATTATTTGACAGACAGTATCAACTGGAATTATGCCAACAAACTTTTTGCTTTCCTTCCCGGCGATAAATATTATTGGGATAAGCATGCTTATCTGAATATTTCAGAATTGGGAGACGAAGCATTTCAGAACCCATTGAAACATATTTTGAGTAACAAATCATTTCAATGGGCCTGGTATGTCATGGTGGCCCTTATCCTGCTGTTTTTGTTACTCAATTCCAAAAGAAAGCAGAGAAACATTCCTTTCATGGAACCCAATGAAAACTCTACGATTGAGTTTACGGAAACCATCGGACAGCTTTATTTCAAAGAACAGAATCACTATAAGATCATTCAGCTTATGATGAAAATGTTCCTTTTCCAGCTGTACAGTCGTTACAAAATTCCTGTTCATAAGCACCAGGACGATCAGACAGTTTTGCGATTAGCTCAAAAGACAGGCGTGGATGAGCAAAGTTTCAGGCATATTTTAGATAAGTACAATTTTTATACAAGTAACAACTTTGCTAAAAGCGAAGACCTGATTTATTTATATCGACAAATCAATAATTATAATAACTCTTGTAAATAATGGAAGATAATATTTTTGATTCACCGGAAGCATCATATCCGCAGGCGAGCAAAATTTCACAGGAAGAAATAAACGAATTCAGGAAATACGTCGAAGCGGTCAAAGGTGAGGTGAAAAAGGTCATAGTTGGTCAGCGACAATTGATCGATCTGTTTATTGCATCGCTTTTTGTCAACGGACATATTTTAATTGAGGGCGTTCCGGGGATAGCCAAAACCCTTGCAGCAAAATTGCTTTCCCAAACCATAAAATCCGACTTTTCGAGAATCCAGTTCACACCAGACCTGATGCCTTCGGATATCATTGGCACAAGTATATTTAATTTAAAATCGACGGAATTCGAATTCAAAAAAGGCCCTGTCTTCTCCAATATTGTTTTGATCGATGAGATCAACCGTGCTCCGGCGAAAACTCAGGCAGCTCTTTTTGAGGTAATGGAAGAACGACAGATCAGTATCGATGGTACGACCTATAAGATGGAATATCCCTTCATGGTAATCGCCACTCAAAATCCGATCGAGCAGGAGGGAACCTACAAATTGCCGGAGGCTCAGCTTGACCGGTTTTTATTTAAGATCAATGTAAATTACCCGGTCCTGGAAGAAGAGAAAATCATCTTAAAGCGCTTTTCAGAAGATTTTGAGCAAACAATTAAAGGAGATGTCAAACCGATCATCAATGCTAAGTTGCTGAAGAAATTCCAGGAGTTAGTCGAGAAAGTCCATATAAAGGATGAATTACTCGACTACATTGCTACGATTGTTTTTAATACCCGGAACAATGCCGACCTGTTTCTAGGGGCAAGTCCGAGAGCATCGCTTGCGATTATGAAGTCCTGCAAGGCAATGGCGCTGATGCATGGACGGGATTATGTGACGCCCGATGATATTAAATTTATCGCCTACCCGGTTTTAAATCACCGCGTGATCCTTTCAGCCGAACGAGACCTGGAAGGGGTTGATACCAAAGATGTGATCAAAGATATAATCAATAAAATTGAAGTACCTCGTTAACATATTCCGACAGCTTTTTCTGACGAGCCGGTTCTTTTGGACGGGAGGAGGAGTCATTTTCCTTTTTGTGGTTTCATATTCACTTTCGGTCATGTTGCCAGTAGCACAGGCGATGCTGGCAATATTTTTTGTCATATGCCTGGCAGATTTTTTCATGCTTTTTCCCAGAGCGGTTCACATTGTCGCGCAAAGGATCATTCCAAAGATCCTGTCGAATGGCAACGAGCAAAAAGTCAGCATTTCCTTATTGAATAAATCGAATAGTCCGCTTTCGGTCAACCTGATCGACGAGTTGCCTTATCAGCTTCAGGTGAGGGACTTTTCCATCTCCCTTACACTTAAGCCACATAAAAAAGTCAGGCTGGATTATCCCATTCGACCGACTGTTCGTGGGGATTACCATTTTGGGGATATACTTCTTTATTTGAAGACCAAAATCGGATTACTGGAAAGAAAATACAGGGTGGAAGCCGGTCAGACGGTCAATATCTATCCATCGATCGTCGAAATGAAACAATACGAGATCAACACTTTTGCCACCGTCAACCAGTTTCAGGGGATAAAAAAAGTAAGGAAAATCGGCCATAGCCAGGAATTTGATCACATCAAAGAATATGTTATGGGCGATGATTACCAAAGTATCAACTGGAAGGCAACCAGCCGAACCAATAAATTGATGGTCAATCACTACGAAGATGAAAAATCCCAACAGATCTATTGTGTGATCGATAAAAGCCGGGTAATGAAGCTGCCGTTCAATGGAATGAGTTTATTGGAATATGCCATCAATTCATCACTCGTAATTTCCAATACGATTTTGAGAAAATATGATAAAGCCGGAATGATCACTTTTTCGGATAAAATTGATCGGATGCTCAAAGCCGACCGCAGCAAAAGTCAGATAAGGAAAATATTGGATTTGCTTTACAATGAGAAAACCAATTTTGCCGAATCAAACTATGAAAAACTTTATCAATACATCGGTAATCATATCCAGATGAGGAGTTTGCTTTTTCTTTTCACGAATTTTGAAAGTGACTACGCGTTAGAGCGAAATATTGGCATCCTTCGAAAATTGAATAAAAGACATTTGCTGGTTGTGATATTTTTCGAAAACTCAGAAGTGGAAAAATATTCGGATAAAAGTGCAGATAACCTGGAAGAGATCTACAACACGACCATTGCTAAAAAGCTGATCTACGAAAAGCTGGTTGTGACGAGCAAATTGCAGCAGCACGGTATCCAGACCATCCTGACAAAACCTGAAGATCTTTCCATCAATGTGATCAATAAATACCTGGAGCTAAAAGGAAAAGGATTGATTTAGTCCTCCAGTATCTCAAATTCTACCCGTCGGTTTAGTGCTCTTCCTCCAATTTCATCGTCATTACTGGCAATGGGTTGGTTTTGCCCGAATCCTTTAGCAACCATTCTTTCTTCAGAAACCCCCTGGGATTTTAAGTATTCAACAACCGAATTGGCTCGTTGCTCAGAAAGCCTCTGATTGTAGTCCGCCGTACCAATGCTATCAGTATGGCCGGAAATCATGATGCTGAGGTCAGGGTTTTCATCCATGATGTTGGCAATCCTTTTCAGTTCGGGAAATGATTCTTTCTTTAATTCATATTTATCAAAATCGAAAAAGATATTCTCCAAAGTAATGACAGCTCCTTTTTCAATCGGTACTAAGAAAAGGTCACGGTTAATCTCATTATACTCCTCCGTTTCATTCAGATCAATATTTGCATTGATCGAAATATAACCATCAGCTTCAGCCAGAAATCCATAACGTGCTCCGGAAGGAAGAATAATTTGATAAGTTCCATTTACAGGATCGGAAAAGATCTGTCCAACCTCTACGCCATCCGGAAGCGTTTCATAAAAAATCCTGGCTTTTACCGGTTCGCGGGTTTTTCGATCAAGCACCCGTCCTTTGATCGTAACAACAGGTTCAGGTTGATGCTCAGCCGGTACTTTGAAACGGAAAATATCATGATTGTCAGAATCATCCCTTGTGAAATAACCATATTCTCCGGTTACAGGGATGTTGAAAAACTCATCGTTATTATCTGTATTAATACCATTCCCCAAATTTTCTGGCGTGGACCAGTTTTTCCATGTATCGTCCAGGCGTTTGGTCACGAAGATATCCGATCCTCCATAGCCGGCATACCCCTTTGACGAGAAATAGAGTGTCCGGTCATCTGGTGCCAAAAATGGAGCAGATTCCTCAGCGGCGGTATTGACATCCTCGCCGAGATTCAATGGTTCAGACCACCTGCCATCCTGCCTGAGAAAACTCACGTACAGGTCACGATCACCTTGTGATGGATCTCCTTCGATCGACATGATGAGCACTTCCCTGTTATTGGCTAAGAAGAAATTACTATGTTCACTCACGTTATAATAGCTGACAAATTGAAAAGGAACAGGCTCCGTCCACCCTTCGCTCGTCCGGGTCACCATCGAGACCCCTGACTTCATTTTATCACCTTTGGTGTAAACATTTCCAAGAGTTAGAATTACCGTATTTCCATCCGGAGTGATTGAGCTTATGTAATTGGGACCTTTATTGTTGAGTGGTCTTCCCATGTTTACAGCTTCTGACCATTCTCCACTTTCTTCATCCCATTGGGAGTACCATATATCTTCTTCATCCTCGCTTCCGCCAATGTTTCCAGGATGATTTTGTCTGCTAAAAAGCAATGTCTTACCGTCCGGTGTGATCATAGGTTTCAGATCATTGTAAACACTATTTACTTTGGAGCTCAGTCGTTCAGCCTCGGTATTGACAATGGCATTTTCAGTGATGTTAATCTCTTGAGTGATTTCTTTGGTAGAATTTGAAATTGCAATCGCATCAATGGCGTAGAATCCAGGGATTGCTTCACCCTCACAAACGATTTTTACTGCGGCTACTTCAAAATCTGTCAGGTCGAAAAAAATATGCAGCATCCTTTCCTGAATACCCAGTGGACGAGGGGTAAATTCATATATTAGAAATTCATTGTCGGTACGGTCGTATATATAAACTTCCTTGATGGCCGATGGATTATATGTTTCCGCAATAGCAATCTGCCTGATCCTGAACGGAGTTTCAAATCCAACTTTAATGTATTCTGTTTTATCTTCCCTGCCAGGCATCCATGCATTGGGGCTGTCGCCGGAACCCGGAGGAACATCCGGTTTACCAAGAGCTCTTTCAGCTGAATATTGATCATAACCTAACTCAGTTGTTGCCTCTAAAACCACTGAGGCCCATTCAGTTTTTTCTTCCTGCTGGGCGAATGCAAAGAATGGGATTAGTAAAAAAACTATAAAAAAAACTCTTCCTGTCATTGGTAGTGCGGTTTAATGGTCAAAAGATAGACGAAATATTTTAATTATTAAAGGCTAACAACTGTTAAGCCCTGTTTTATTAAATCATTTCCTTGCCAACCAGAGTTTAAATTCCATATTTTTAACCATTCCCTATAAAAATCATTGAAGCGATAATTTGTTATTAGTCGTTATCAAAAATCATAGAGTTTTCGGTCAACTTTTTTACTAAAAAAATTAATGAACCTGGAGTGTGTTTTATTTGATTGTGATGGAGTGTTAGTTGATAATGAAAAAGAGGCTCATCAGATAGCTTTCAATGAAGCTTTTAAAAGGGAAGGATTAAAAGCTTTTTGGGATGATGAGCTTTATAAAGATCTTTTATTAATAGGAGGAGGAAAAGAAAGACTGAAATATTACTTTGAAAAGTTTGGTTGGCCCGAAGACATAAAGAATCACAGGGCTTTTATTGAGCAACTTCATCAATTAAAATCAAGAATATATTTTGAAATAATCAAAAGTGGAAAGCTTAAGTCCAGGCCTGGGATTATTGAACTGATGAATGAATTAATTGAACAGAAAATTCCATTTGGTATTTGTTCTACCAGCAAAAAGGAATCGGTTGATGCGGTGATAAAATTTATTTTAGGAGAAGACATTCACCAAAATATTTCCTTCATCCTTGCCGGGGATATCGTTCCGCGTAAAAAGCCAGATCCGGAGATTTATTTAACTGCTGCAAAACAAGTAAAAGTAGCTCCTCAGAATTGCCTTGTAATTGAAGATAGCGAGATAGGAATGAAAGCCGGGAAGGCTGCGGGAATGAAAGTTTTGATAACAAAATCCTACTACAATCAGGAAGAAAAATTTGATGGGGCAGACTGGATTCTTAGTGATTTAGAAGGCAAACCCCTTAAAACGATCTTAAATCGATTAAATTTTATTATCTGATAATTAATTTATTATCAATCACTTACAAATTTTTCATCCATTCATTTCTCGACCAAAGCCCTGTTGGCTTGGTAATTGTTAATCTTTCTGTTGTAACAAAAATTTTATCACCATGAAAGTATTAAAAACGCTATTAGGACTAGTTGTTTTACTGGCATTGCTTGCGCCAGTAAATGAATCTTTTGCCGACAAGGATGCCAACAAGGTTGCAAGCAAAGAGATGAAAAGAAAAGCCTATAAAAAGGCCAGAAAGGAAGCCAAAAAATACCGTAAAAAAGGATGGTATACAGCGCCGGGCGCATTGCCCATGGACAAACAAATTGAAAAAGCCTGGGAATTGCAGTACTTATTGGATGAGAATGGATACCCGCTTTACATCGTTGCTACAGGAAATTCAGTTGCCGAAACGCAATCAGCAGCCAAAATTCAATCAACCGAATTAGCAAAGCTTGAATTAGCGGGATTGGTTCAAACCAACGTTGCAGCATTAATCGAAAACTCTATTGCCAACAACCAGCTGAATGCAGAGGAAGCAGCTTCCGTTACCAAAACTGTCGCAGCATCAAAAAATATCATTGCCCAGGAAATTGGTCGCGTGATCGTCATGTTTGAGATCTACAAAAAGATTGATAAAAATGTCGAGTCTTCGATCAGGGTTGGGTACAACAATGAACTTGCGATGGAAACCGCTAAAAAGGCCATCAGGAAAAAGCTTGAAGAGGAAACGGAGATCCTTCATGAAAAGCTTGATCGATTAATGGATTTCTGATATTCATATCATGGCTCGTAATATATTAATTGTGTCATTTATTTTTTTATTGGCATTCCTGCCTGCCTTCTCTTTTTGCCAGGACCTTATTAAAGCGAGGGGATCAGCCCAGATGGTGCTGGAGGATAACATGAGCAAAGAGGATTTGCAGGAAGAGTTGAGGAGGCTTGCCAAAATCGATGCAATTGAAAATCAATTCGGGTCAATCATTGAACAAGAGTCACGGGTCGAAATTAATGAGGGTGGGACGACATTTAACATTGTGGGAGACCGGTATTTGAAAGGTGAATGGATCGAAACAACCAGGGAGCATTTTGCGGAGGAGTACGTGAAGATCAAAGGAAAAGGAAAGAAAGATTATGAACTTTGGATGTCTTGCGAACTTACAGGCATAATCAGGGAAATCACTCAACCGGAAATACTTTTTGAGTGGACCACAACCAATTGTCCGGAAAAAGTCTGCCGGACCACGGATTTTATTAGTGGTGAACCCATGTATTTATTTTTCCAGTCGCCTGTAAAGGGGTACTTAAATGTCTATTCTACGGAAGACGAGCAGACATTCCGCTTGTTGCCATATCAGAATATGTCTGGTAATTACAGTCAGCATGTCCCGGTATCGGCAGATGTAGAATATCTATTTTTCAGCACAGATCCACATCATAACCGGTTAGAAAATTTTTCTCATCTGAATGCTGATGAGTTGATCATGACAACGGAGGACGATGAGGAGTATGTGTATTTGTACATCGTTTTTTCGACCAAAGAATTTGTTAAACCCACCCTTGATCATTCCTACGCAAGTAGCGTGAATGATTATATCGTTCCCAGGTCTTTAAAGATCTCGGAATTTGAATCGTGGTTAGTAGAAAATAGAATAAGAAATCAAAATTTTTACTATAAAAAGCTGCGATTGAAGATAATTAATTAGGGAATTAATAAACATAAACCAACTATGAAAAGGTTATTATACCTTTTACCCGTTATAGTATGCCTTTCATTTATTCAGGAAAAGAGCACGGATGAATACTTGCTGCCTGCAAAAACAGAATATCAGTGGGGCTTTGTGAATAAAGAAGGAAAATGGGTCATTGATCCCCAGTTTGAAGATGCCTATCACTTTACAGAAGGTACTGCAGCTGTAAAAAAATACGGTAAATGGGGCTACATCAACTCAAATGGGGGGTGGGTCATCAATCCGAAATTTGACAAGGCAAAACCGTTTTCAGAGGGTTTGGCTTGTGCTGTAGAAGATGGAAAGTGGGGGTTTATTGATCATAATGGCAATTGGCATTTCATTCCTAAATTTTATGTGGTTAGTTCATTTTCTGATGAACGTGCATTGATCAAAACCCGTGATGGATTTGTCTTTATTGATAAAGCAGGTAATCAACTGATCAATCAAGCGTTTGAAGAAGCCCTTCCGTATTCCGAGGGGATGGCAAGCATCTCTCTGAAAGGCCATAAGGGTTATATGGATACACATGGCAATTGGTTGATTGTCCATGATTTTGATGAAGCATGTTCATTTTCTGAAGGAATGGCGCTTGTCCGTCAAAATGGGAAATATGGTTTCATCGATACCAAAGGAAATGTTGTGATTCATCCGAAATATGAAGATGCCAGCCATTTCAGGGAAGGAAAAGCCGCTGTTAAGGAAGGGGGCATTTGGGGGTATATTGATAAGACCGGAAATTATGTCATTTCGCCGAAATACGATATGGCCTATCCGTTCTCAAATAATAGTGCTATTGTAAAATCAGCCTACCGGTATGGCATGGTTGATGAGTTTGGTAATTGGGTAGTTAACCCAACATACAAGGGACTGGGAAGAAACATGTTGGCTATTTCTTTGGATGAAAAAGTAGAAGAATACGTACGCCTGGGATTTGCTAAATGGCAGGTGAAGGGGGAGTTTGAAAAAACGGAGAATTATGTCAGCAGAATGCAGGAAGAAAACCGCGAAAATCAGATCAGTGGTTTGACTCATCAGGCAGTTCTCCAGCTTGGAGCAGAATATGTGGACCTGGAAAATGCATTTATTGGCTTGTATGATGCGGATTATGAAAAATTCAATGTGTATATTCCCGGAGCCAGGAAAATTTGCTTGCCTGTTCCAATTAGTATGGCCAAAGAGTTTAAAGCCAATCAGGCTGAAATTACCTTTCACAATCCGGACTACTATTTGAGTGGAGATGAGTTTGTTATCAAAACTCTCGAAGCAAGGTTCAGGGGAAAAACGCTCCATTACAACATCAGGGATGACAGGCAAATTAGGAATCCGAAACTGATTGACATTCGCGATCAGGAAATGAACCTGTCCATTCCCATTGCTGAAAAAATCCTGGTTAAAGAGCCGGCTTACCAAGAGGATATCGTGATCATTGGCGAATCGGATGTCGATATGGACATTCCGGTTTAT
Source organism: uncultured Cytophagales bacterium (assembly GCA_913057175.1). GTDB lineage: Bacteria > Bacteroidota > Bacteroidia > Cytophagales > Cyclobacteriaceae > CAJXNP01. The sequence goes on along the minus strand of CAJXNP010000010.1, from coordinate 225,395 downwards.
AAATACGCCAATCCAAATACATTTGCCCTGGTGATAGGGAATGAAGATTACAGTTCATACCAGGTAAATCTCAAGTCAGAAAGCAACGTAGATTATGCAGAGGTAGATGCCAGGATCTTCACAGAATACCTGAAGAAAACGCTTGGTGTGCCTCAGCCAAACATTATACAGTTAATAAATGCTACCTCTGGTCAGACAAAGCAGGCAATTGCAAAATTGAATGCCATTACCCGGGCTTTTGATGGAGAAGTCAACCTGATCTTTTACTATGCCGGACATGGTTTGCCACATAGTGAAACAAAAGAGCCTTACCTGATACCGGTAGATGTCAATGCCTCCAACCTGGAATTTGCTATCAAACTGGAAGACGTTTATCAAAAATTGAGTGAAAATAATGCTAATCGGGTAACGATGTTTATTGATGCATGTTTTAGTGGAGGGTCGAGAAAGGAAAATTTATTGGCAACCAGAGGCGTAAGGATCCGACCAAAATCCCCATTTGTTTTGGGCAATCTGGTGGTATTTTCAGCTAGTATCGGCGACCAGACAGCACATGCTTATCATGAGAAATCGCATGGTATTTTCACCTATTTTCTGTTAAAGGGATTGCAGCAAAGTGAAGGTAGGGTTAGCTATGGAGAGTTGGCCAATTACATCAATACAAATGTGCGACAGAAGTCAGTTCTCATCAATGATACAGAACAGGAACCGACCGTCAATGTCAGCCCTTTATTTGAAAATAGTTGGAGGAATTTTACTTTTTTTGATGAATTGTCGGCTAAATTCTAATTTGGCACATAACGGTTAGGATATAGAACTGTTAAATAGGTAAATCGTTGAATTAAGTAGTAACAAAAAATACAACGACAGTAAATTAGGGTTAGGTTTAGAGTTGTTGATGTATGTATTCAGGGGGCGATCTCTCGCCCCCTTTCTTGTTACTCCATCTTATATAATTCCTTTCCTGCACTTTCAAATTTGTCTCCTTCCGCCCAGAATGGTTTATTTTCCATATTCGCAATGTCTTCAGATGCTTTTATATAGGCTTTATAAACTTTTATCAGATAATTAAAGTTTAAAGATTCTGCATGATCGGTCACCTGGTGATAGTATTTCTGAATTTCTTCATCAAAAGCAGTCACCCCCGGACCGTATAGAACGGCCGGCACCCCATGTTTGGCAAAATTGAAATGGTCAGACCGTTCAAAGATGTTTTGATCTGGTATTGGATCATCGATCACCTGTAGACCATAAGATGAGCTCGCATTCCGGAAAATTTCTTCCGCGGAATTTCTTGTCAGGCCAAAAATGGTAAGCAGGGTTGTATCATTGTATCCCGCACAATCAATGTTAACGTTGAAAATACATTGATCCAAAGGCACCCATGGATTTTCAGCGTAATATTCGCTACCAAGCAATCCTTTTTCTTCGGCAGTAAAACCGATAAAAAGGATTGATCTTTTTGGCCTCTCTTTTCCAAAGTATTTTGCGGCTAAAATTAATCCTGTCGTTCCCAACGCATTGTCTCTTGCCCCATTGAAGATGGAATCAATAGGCTCTCCGTTTTCATCAACGCCAGCCGCTGTATGTCCCACATGGTCATAATGTGCACTTAGGATAACAAATTCATCTTTCAGTGTTTTGTCCTTGCCTTCGATGTATCCAACAATATTTCTGTCATCAATAAAATTTGGTGTAAGCCCTTTCGCATCGATGGTCACTTCATCAATGCCTTCTTCTTCCAGGCGAGTCAGATATTTGTTATCGGGATCATTTATTAAGATTCTGAAAGGTACAGATAGATCATCTGTACCTTCTTTGTTCAATATCATCGAGGGTCTGTTCAGGTATAGCAACAACAAAGACCAGTTTATCTGCCGGGAACTGTACAACTCGATCACGCCTAATCCACCATTTTTGTGAACGAAGCTTCTTTTCTCTTTCGAAGTGCCAAACCCTTGCCGGACATTGGTCATGTCTTTAAAACCAAATTTCGCGACAACAATTTTCCCTTTAAAATCTAGATCCTTCAGATCATCCTCCATTCCGTATCCCGCAAATACAGCAGGAACTGTTGCAGACGTGTCCATACCTTGCAGGACCAATGCATTAATGCCATGAACCAATGTTGAATCCAATAGTTGAAGCTCAGCCTTTGATGGCACTTTTGTTTGGATCAAAGGGACTTTTTGATAAAAACCATCATGATCCGGTACGGTTTCTACTCCAAAATCTTTAAAGTTGTCTACTATGTACTCTCCTGCTTTCTTTAATTCAGGGGAACCGGTATCCCTTCCCATCATTTCATCCGAAGAAAGGTATTTTAGGTGTCTTTCTGCCTCCTCCTTTTTAATGATTTTGTCAATTTTTTGACCCATTGATGGCAGATAAATCAAGCTGACCAACAATACCAATGCAATTATTCTCCTCATATTCAAATTTGTTAAAGCTTTGAATATAAGTACAAAGCTCTTCTTTTTGCAATAAACACTATATGAATGGTAAATTTTTCACAGGATTTCATCCTGAATATTGATTTATCTACCTTTGCAGGAATTTTTTATTCAGCAAATAATATGAGTTTAAAAGAGGAAATAGCGAAGAGACGAACGTTTGGAATTATCAGTCACCCGGATGCAGGAAAAACGACATTGACCGAAAAATTGCTCTTGTTCGGAGGAGCCATTCAAACTGCAGGAGCAGTGAAAAGCAATAAGATCAAGCAGTCGACAACCTCTGATTTTATGGAAATCGAGAAGCAAAGAGGTATTTCGGTTGCTACTTCCGTCATGGGCTTTGAATATAATGGATTGAAAATCAACCTTCTCGATACTCCCGGACACCAGGATTTTGCAGAAGATACCTACCGCACTCTTACAGCTGTTGATAGTGTGGTAATGGTAATCGATTGTGTGAAGGGTGTGGAGATCCAGACAGAAAAGTTGATGGAAGTCTGCCGGATGAGAGCCACACCGGTTATTTCCTTTATAAACAAGCTGGATCGCGAAGGCAGAGATCCATTCGAATTGCTGGATGAAATAGAAGAAAAGCTGAACATACAGGTCCGGCCATTGAGCTGGCCCATCAGCATGGGTAAAACCTTTAAGGGCGTTTACAGCCTTTTCAATAAGACCCTACTTCTTTTCAAAGGAAGTCAATCAAAAATAAGTAAAGAAGATCTCATTAAGATCGCAGACATTAATGATCCGGAAATTGACAGGTTGGTGGGAGAAAGTTATGCGAAACAACTTAGGGAGGATGTGGAACTAATTGAAGGTGTTTATCCTGAATTTGATGATGAAGCATATTTGAGGGGAGAAGTAGCACCGGTATTTTTTGGTAGTGCAGTGAATAACTTTGGTGTACAGGAGCTACTCGATTGTTTTATTCACATAGCCCCTATACCCAGAAAGAGAAGCACGGAAGAGCGTGAAGTATTACCTGAGGAGGATAAGTTTTCTGGATTTGTCTTTAAAATACATGCCAATATTGATCCGAAACACCGAAACAGAATTGCTTTTCTTAGGGTGTGCTCAGGAAAATTTGAACGGGCGAAAAATTACTACCACGTTCGATTGAATAAGAATTTTCGTTTTTCCAACGCCACTGCGTTTATGGCCCAATCCAAGGAAACGATTGAAGAAGCTTTTCCGGGAGATATTGTTGGTTTGTATGATACCGGTAACCTGAAAATTGGCGATACACTTACGGAGGGAGAAAAGGGTATTTTCAAGGGGATACCAAGTTTTTCACCCGAAATTTTCCGCGAAGTGGTCAACCTCGATGCGATGAAAAGCAAACAGTTAGACAAAGGTCTGAAACAGCTGATGGAAGAAGGTGTGGCCCAGTTGTTTACTTATGAGTTGGGCTCACGAAAAGTAGTCGGAACGGTAGGTCAGCTGCAATTTGAGGTGATCCAACATCGATTAAAACATGAATATGGAGCCTCTTGCGAATTTCATGCGATGAACCTGTACAAAGCGTGTTGGATCGCCAGCAAAGACAAAAAGCAGTTAGATGAATTTGTAAAGTCGAAATACCGGCACATCGCAAAGGACAAAGATGATAAGCTGGTTTTCATGGCAGAGAGCAAAGCCTGGCTGGGAATGGTGCAGGATAATTTTCCCGAAATCGAGTTTCACTTTACGAGTGAGTTTTAATTAAAGGGTTTGAAAAAAAAGCTTTCCTACGAAATTTTATTTGAAGACAATCACCTGTTAGTGGTCAATAAACCTGCGGGTGAATTGGTCCAGGGAGACAAAACAGGTGATCAACCATTGGTAGATTTTTATAAAGTTTATTTAAAGGAAAAGTACAATAAGCCGGGAAATGTTTTTTTGGGAGTTGTCCACCGATTGGATCGACCTGTTTCAGGTGTTTTGGTATTCGCCAGGACTTCGAAAGCCTTGGAAAGAATGAACAAGGAATTTAAAAACCGGGACATTCAAAAGGTTTATTGGGCAGTTGTAAAGAAAAGGCCTCCAAAAGAATCGGGAACCCTCACCCATTATCTGATAAAAGATTCGCAAAGGAATGTGGTATCAGCTTATGAAAAGCCTATGGATAATGCTCAAAAAGCCACTTTACATTATAAACAACTCGGCAAACTTAATGATCATTTCTTGGTGGAAGTATATCCTGTAACAGGTCGACCACACCAAATCCGGGTGCAGCTATCTTCAATAGGAAGTCCGATAAGAGGGGATTTAAAATATGGTTTTAAAACGCCAAACAATGATGGAAACATCAACCTGCATGCAAAAAGAATTTCATTCATTCATCCTGTGAAAAAAGAACGTGTGACTGTTTCAGCACCGCTCCCTTCCGATCCATTTTGGGAACAATTTATTTCTTTGGATGATTTTTCTAATCCCGATTTTTTCAGATCGAAGGAGTAACTCCACCATCGATCCGAATACTTGTGCCTGTGATATATGAAGCTGCAGGTGAAGCCAAAAAAGCGGCCAGTGAAGCCAGCTCTTCTGGCTCAGCAAAACGGCGTAATGGAATACCTGCTCGCATTATTTCTTCCATTTCTTGTTCCGATTTACCGGCATCATCTGCGCGCTTTTTTACCATACTGGTTAATCGTTCTGTTTTGGTTAATCCCGGTAAAATGTTATTAACGGTGATTCCATAAGGGCCCAATTCATTGGAAAGCGTTTTAGCCCAGCTGGCTACGGCACCCCTGATCGTATTGGAAACGCCCAATCCCTGAATAGGGACCTTTACAGATGTAGAAATAATGTTAATGATCCTTCCATATCCTGCCTTTTTCATTCCCTCCAGCAAAGACTGAACAATGATCTGATTATTAATCAGGTGTTGGTTAAAGGCAATCCTGAAGTCTGTAATGCTTGCATCTATCGCCAGACCCGCAGGGGGACCACCTGTATTGTTCACTAAAATTTGTATGGTAGAGTTCTCATTTAAATACTGAGTGAAAGCATTATGCACCTCCTCCGGTTTTGAAAAATCTGCTATGATGTACTGATGATTTTGTCGGTGGTGATTGGGCAGTTCTTGAGAAGTTTTCTTAAGAAGCTCTTTATTCCTGGCGTAGAGAATTACCTCCGCACCGCATTCAGCCAATTCCATGGCAATGGCTTTCCCAATACCTTGTGTGCTTCCGCAAACAAGTGCTCTTTTATTCTGCAGAGAGATATTCATTTTTTAAAAGAAACAGGCGGAAAAAATCTTTCCGCCTGTTTGATTATAAGTTCTTATGTGCCTGTTCCGTTGTAGATCACTCTCCAGATCCTTCCTTTCTGATCTTCGGATATATAGAGTGAACCATCGGGAGCCATTGCTAGTCCGCATGGTCGATACAATGCATCACCCGGACTTTTGACCGGTTCTGGACCAACAAATCCGGATGCGAAAATTTCATAATCCCCAGAAATATTGCCATTTGTAAACGGAACGAATACTACAAAAAAGCCATATTGATCATGAGGTCCTCGATTCCAGGAGCCGTGAAAAGCAATAAATGCGCCTCCCCTGTATTTTTCAGGAAACATGTCTCCGGTATAAAATAACAAATCGTTTGGAGCAACATGTCCGGGAAAACTCATGATGGGCAAGGTTTTATCTTCGCATTTCTCAGTGACCATTTCACCATCCCCGCCGTATTCCGGCATCAATACTTTTTTCTCCTTCTGGCCATCGTAATAACAATAGGGCCATCCGCCATTTGATCCTTCAGGAAGCCGGAAAAATTCTTCAGACGGCAGCTCTGCGCTTTGCTCTGTCGTGTACATGTCGGGGAAAAATTGATTTAATTGGTCCCGTCCATGCTGAACGGCATAGAGTGTATTGTCCGCTGAATTCCAATCAAGGGCCACAACATTTCGAAGTCCGGTGGCATATCTGTTCCCATCTGCGTAAGCATCCTGGTTAGGGGTATTGGCATTGTACTGCCATATTCCTGCATGGTGTTCCAACAAAGGGCATGGATCCATTCCCGGAGAACCAGGCGTGCGAACTTTTTCCATGCAAGCATTGGAGGGAGCTCCAATATTTACATAGATATGACCTTGTCCGTCAAATGTAAGGGACTTTGTGTCATGCTGACTTTGTTTGGGATAGCCTGAAATTATCAATTCCCCCGTCGTATCAGGTAATAATGAGTTGTTGGTTAGCCTGAACCGATGAACGGAAGTATCAGATGAGGCGTACAGGTAGTCATTGTAAATGCCAAGGCCGGTTCCTGCTACACCTGAAAAAGTTTCCTTCATTTCAAATTTACCATCTTCATCCGAGTCTCTCATTGCCAGTATGCCAATTCCATTCTTGGCATCGCGTAACTGGACGATCAAGTCTCCGTTTGGCTTGGTGACCATGTGACCAGCTCGCCCCAGCGTGTCTGCTGCTACGATTGCGCCGAAGCCATCAGGCAGAGTAATTCCACCGTTATCAGTATCTGCGATGAGGGAAGTTTTCATAGCTGGTTCTTCCGGAGTTTCTTTTTTTGGACTGCTGCAGGCAATGATGAACAGTCCGGCTAGAAGTGTTAAGGTGTTAAGTATGTTCATGTGTATGTTGTTTAGACAATCAAGTTATGAAATTGCCCATACACGATGAAAGAGAATTTACATAAAAAGCTTTTTAGTTGACAAACTCAAATAGACCTGAATAGTTGCCATTTATTTTTTTACCAAGAGAAAGGTCCAATCTAAAGAACATGTCATAGCTGGGTTTTGTCCCCTGAATATTGACAATTCCGCCTGTAATTTCTTTTGTTTCTTCGTCAGAATAGATGAGTCCGTCAAAATCATCATCGAATATAATGGAAGAAACAGTAAAAAAAGTCTCGTCCAGGAAGTCTTCATCACCATCCAGAAAATCCAGCCAGCTGCCATAGTTGTAAATTCCTTCATTAAATCCGATGGTGTCTGTGATTAGTGGTGAATATGCATAGAAGACCATTACATATCTGGCATCTTCAGCAATGTATTCCTTATCGTTCTGAATGTCGCCATCAGAAAAGCCAACCAGATAACCGTGATGTGTATTCTTTGACTCATCATCATTAATGATATCAACCGGACCAATATCCTGGATAATGGCATCTCTTATCTGATAAGTTAGCCCACTATACTCAAAGCTATTTGTTGGTTCTTCTATTTCATCTTTGCACCCGGCAAGAGTTATGGTAAAGAGTAAAACCAATATAAATTTTGAATGGGTAAAACAAGAAGATGTGTTCAATCTCATTTGAAATCAATATATAGTTGTTGGGTTTGCTTAAGATGGTTATTTAATTCTGACTATCAAAAAAGGTCCTGAGTCGTTGATCAATTCCCCATCCAGCGTGAAATCTATCATTTATAGCAATCTGGAGCAATAAAACGAAAGAATTTTGTTTGAAAGTATGGTAATTTCAGTTTGTTGTACCATGATATGGAAAAAGTTCGATAAGGAATTTTGCTGCGTTAAGAACCGGAGTCAATTTTGTTCAAATTGAAAAGGCTATTTTCGTTTTGACAAATTGTTTGTCAAAACGACAAATTTTCTCTCTGCACCTATTTGTAAACAATTGATTTACAGCCATGTATGTTTTTGGCAATTTTTTGGCTGATTAGCTTTAAAAAATTCATTAAACCAGACCGTTTTACATCAAATACTGAAAGATGTCCTTTTTGAAGAAAATCAACGATAAAAACCATTACATGGGTCAATATAAGCCCCTTTTTATGGTAATGATATTATCCCTGTTCTCCATCATCTTTATGGCAGCGATTATCATATACACAGGGAAATCCTACTACAGATACCTTACATGGAACTTATTTCTTGCATGGGTACCTATGTTCTTTTCTTATTTACTTTATCACCGTTTGAATTATCCTGCACAACGTCTTCAAAACTGGAAATTCTGGGGAATGACCATCTTATGGCTCCTGTTTTTCCCCAATGCACCTTATCTGATTACAGACCTTATTCACATGAATGAGCGTCAGGTTCCCGGTGAATGGGGTGATGCCATGTTGCTGTTTACGTTCGCACTTTGTGGTCTTGCGACAGGTATTAATTCACTTATGATCATGCACATGAACTTTGTGAAAAGGTTTCCCAAACATGTCGCATACCTTTTAATTGGTGGAAGTATTGTCCTTTCGGGATACGGTGTATTCCTCGGAAGGGTACAAAGGTGGAACAGCTGGGATATCTTTGTGCGCCCACAAGATCTTTTCATGGATATTGTTGTCCATCTTCAAAATCCAACCGCTATTTTCATGACAGTAAGCTTTTCATTACTCATGGGAATGGTCTATATGATGACCCTGACCATGATGAGGTCATCGAATAACTCTTGATTTAGTCTTCAAACATTTCGATCAGGGGACCCATGTAATAGAGGTCCCAGCCTTCTCGGGTACTTTCAAGTGATCCGTCAGGAATGTTGATGTGAACAATTTTCAGGAGCGTTACATCTCCCCCATCTTCCATTGTAATGGTTACTTTCGAGGGTGTTTCCCATGATTCATCATACCAGGATTGAACAATTTTGTTTTTGGAAATTTCCTTATTAACACCGTATATAGATCCTTCCCAAAAAGAAAACTTACCGCCGGGACGGGCATCCATTTCAGCATAATTGCCCGACCATTCTTCAATGACTTCAGGATCTGTCAGCGCCTCAAAAATTTCATCAATTGAAGCATGGATCCTATATTCCTTAATAAGTGATTTCATTCAAAAAAATAATTTGCTATCCAAATTTGAATCCAAGCCGGAAATTAAAAATTAGAATGATTTAAGAAAAAAATTTGTGAAAAATGATTTGTTAAAAATTGTGAATGAAAAGGATGGTAAAAAGTAAAAAGAGGAGATTATCAGCAATATTGCGTCTAAAAATGAAAGTGAATAAAAAATTTCTCCTCCCTCAGATTCTAATGAGAAAATATATTTTTCCCGGTTTCCTGAACGGATGCGCAAAACAAAGCACAAAACTTCACCTACCCTAAAAAATTAAGGCTCAAAAGGTATCGACTTATGAATTGATGCTTCATTGTTCAAAACTTCACCTAATCTTAAGACATTTGCCATTTTAAGGTTGGTCATTACTTTTTGTGAAGTGGCGTGGATTTAACAAATACTGTGTATTTTTAGATTTAGTTTATCATTCAGAATTTCGATTATGAACAACCAATTCCAGCAAGAAATAAACAGTTCCTACTCCTTTAAAGGTGAATCTGTCATTATGGGCGGAGCAATGATTGATGGAAAATGTCTGTCAGATACATTTGTAAAAATACCTTTAAAAACCCTTAATCGGCATGGTCTCATCGCCGGAGCGACCGGAACGGGCAAAACCAAAACCTTACAATGCCTGGCTGAGCAGTTGGCCGAAAAAGGAGTTCCGAGTCTTTTAATGGACATTAAAGGAGATCTGAGTGGCATTGCTGCCGGGGGAGCTGTCAACTCCAAAATTGAAGAGCGGCATCAAATGATGAACCTGCCCTTTGAACCGGGCAAAAGCACAGTGGAATTTTATTCACTTTCTGAAGAAAAGGGAGCACGACTCAGAGCAACTGTATTGGAATTTGGCCCAATCCTGTTTTCCAAAATACTGGAGTTAAATGAAACACAGGAAAGCATCGTTTCCATTCTATTTAAATTCTGTGACGATCAAAAGCTCCCCTTGCTTGATTTGGAGGACTTTAAAAAAGTGCTGAATTATCTTCAGAATGAAGGAAAGGAATTGGTTGAAAAGGACTATGGAAAAATATCGGGGTCATCTGTTGGAACAATTCTGAGAAAAGTCATTCAACTTGAGCAGCAGGGTGCCGAAAGGTTTTTTGGCGAGCCGTCATTTGATGTGGATGATTTGTGTCGTTATGATGAAAATGGAAGAGGCGTTGTTTCTATTCTCCGATTGTGTGATATACAAGACAAACCGAAGTTGTTTTCCGCTTTCATGCTGCAGCTTTTGGCAGAGATTTATTCTACTTTCCTCGAAGAGGGTGATTTGGAACAACCTAAACTCGCTGTTTTTATTGACGAAGCTCATTTGGTCTTTGAAGAAGCTTCCAATGCTTTGCTTGACCAGATTGAGATCATCATTAAGCTGATCAGATCAAAAGGAGTTGGAGTGTTTTTTATTACTCAAAATCCGGATGATGTACCAGACAGCGTATTGGGGCAGCTGGGATTGAAAATCCAGCATGCTTTGAGGGCTTTTACGGCAAGGGACAGAAAGGCGATCAAAGCAGCCGCAGAAAACTTTCCCATTACAGATTATTATCAGACAGATGAATTGCTTACAACAATGGGGATTGGGGAAGCGCTTATCACTTGTTTAAATGAAAAAGGCATTCCAACACCTTTAGTTCATACACTTGTAAGAGCTCCAAAATCTCGGATGGATGTTTTGACCGAGAGCGAAATTGACCACATTATTCAAAAATCTTTTATTTGTAAAAAGTATGATGAAGTTATAGATCGCGAGAGTGCACATGAAATATTGAATGCAAAAATAGAAGAGGCACAAAAAGAGGAACACCAGAAAAAGTTACAGGAAGATCAGGAAAAAGCAGCTAAATCCAGATCAGGGAGTAGTGAAAAAACAATTTTTGAACAAGTTATCAATAGCTCTGCATCGCGGCAGGTGGGAAGAACATTGGCAAGGGAGTTAACAAGGGGAATTTTAGGAGCCTTGGGGGTAAAGTCTACAACAACAAGGAGGAGAAGAAGAACAACCACAAAATCTCCTTTTGATATTTTCTTTAAGTAATGGGCAATTGTTAAAAAAAGTTAAAAATATACGTTTAAGCTATACAGAACGTAATTTTGTATAATGACGGAGAAAAGTATAAAATGGATCACCTTTCTCATGGCTATTTCCATGGTTGGGTTGTTGGGTTTTCAGGCATACTGGGTTAACAATGTGGTTAAGATAGGTGAGGAGCGTTTTAACCAGTCTGTCCATGAGGCATTAAACTCCGTATCCAAAGACCTGGAACAACAGGAAATTCTTTACACAGCAGAACAAAAACTGAAATTTAACCAAGGTGGCGTAACTGTTATCAGTCACGACAGCATTCGGTTCATTTCAAAAAGTAATGATTCCAATAAAAACAGAAACTTCATTACAGAAGAGACGGTAAGGAAGTTTTTTACCAATACAGACACAATAGATCTTCGGGATCCCAATTACTCTCAGCAATTTGATTCAGAAGGCCAGACACTCCGGGAAGGACAATACATAGACGATGACGTTTTAATTGAGATCACCCGTTCCAGGTCAGAGATTGACACGGTACAGGAATACGATGAAAAGTTAAAGACAGACATTGAAAAGGTAAGGGAAAAATCCGAAATGGTGATGGTAGTGCTGAATGAATTGATCTCGAAAGAAAGAAAAATCACTAACAGGATTACGAAGGAGCAAATAGATACCCTGCTTAAGGCCAACTTATTGAGCCGTGGAGTTGATACGGAGTATTCCTATGGAGTGTTCAATGACCAGACAAAGGAGATATTGATTACAAATACAGATGAATATAAATCCGAAATACTGCAATCGAATTTTAAAACAAAACTATTTAAAAACGACCTGATCGATCAGCACTCATCTTTAATGGTATATTTTCCATCGCAAAGTGTGTTTATTTTAGGTAAGGTATTTATTTCATTAGCAGCTAGTTTGATCCTATTGCTGGTCATCATTTTTTGTTTTGGCTATGCCATTTATACGATTAAAAGGCAAAAGCAGATCTCCGAAGTTAAGAATGACTTTATCAACAACATGACCCATGAATTTAAAACCCCGATTTCTACCGTTTCGCTTGCATGTGAAGCACTGCAGGACCCGGAGGTGAAGAAAAATGCAGGCTTTACCAACCGGTACATATCCATTATTCGTGATGAAAACAAAAGATTAGGCATGCAGGTAGAAAAGGTGCTTCAAATGGCTACTCTTGATAAAAAGGACTTTAAGCTTAAGCTGGAGAAACTGGATATGCATCAGATCATTGACAACGCCATTCAGCATATTAATCTTCAGATAGAAAAAAGAGGAGGTGAGATCAAAAAGGAATTATTGGCAGATAAAAAGGAATTCATTGGAGACGAGATCCATATGACCAACATTATTTATAACCTTCTGGACAATGCCAATAAATATTCACCAGAACACCCCAAAATTGTTGTAAAGACCGACAATGTCAACGGAGGGATCAAAATCAGGGTGGAAGACCATGGTATTGGCATGTCCAAGGAAGTTCAAAACAAGATTTTTGAAAAATTCTATCGTGTTCCAACAGGCAATTTACACGATGTCAAAGGGTTTGGATTAGGCCTCGCTTATGTAAAAACAATGCTGGACGCGCTGGGTGGCAAGATTGGAGTAAGGAGTGTCCAGAATAAAGGAAGTGAATTCGAAATTTATTTACCACAGCATGGATAAAAGTTTACTAATTGTAGAAGATGACCATAATTTAGGAAAAGTTCTTTCTGAATATCTGTCGATGAAGGGCTTTGAAACGAAACTGGCCGAAAATGGAGAGGCCGGATTAGCCGCCTACAGAGCCGGAAATTACAATATGATCATTCTCGATATTATGATGCCAAAGAAAGATGGGTTTACACTGGCAAGGGAGATCAGGATACTTGACAAAGAAATTCCCATGATCTTTTTAACAGCAAAGTCAATGAAGGAAGACACCATCAAAGGTTTGACGATCGGAGCGGATGATTATGTTACGAAACCATTTAGCATGGAGGAGTTGTTGCTGAGGATCAATGCTATTTTTCGCAGAACACATTCGAATGAAAGCATTCTTAAAACCAATGAAACTTTATTCAAATTTGGTGACTGTTCGTTCGATTCCGAGCGCCAATTCCTGACCATCAATGGAGATGAAATAAAGCTTACAACTAAGGAATCCCAGCTTTTAAAACTACTTTGTATAAACTTTAACAAACCTGTTTCCCGTACACTTGCACTCAAAGCCATCTGGGGAGATGACAGCTATTTCAATGCACGGAGTATGGATGTTTATATCACAAAATTGAGGAAACATCTGAAAGAAGATGAAAACATCCAGATATTGACAATGCATGGGGAAGGCTTTAAATTAATCAATACCAACCAGTAATTTTTAGGAGAATTTATCGCGATTTTTATTACTTTTAGATGACTACTATTCGCGATATCTATGTTTAAAATCATTCCGGCGCTATCTATTTCAGAGGGGAAGGTCGTCAAGGCCAGGAAAGGAAATCTTGATCAGTTATTGAAATACAGCCATAATCCGGTAGATATTGCTAAACTTTTCGAAGATCATGGAATGAAAGTCCTTCACTTCGTCGATCTGGATGGAGCGGCAAAAGGAACCCCGGTTAATTATCATGTTTTGGAAGCTGTTGCCGGTCATACGGAATTGAAAGTCGATTTTACCGGTGGCATTCGGACGGATGGAGATATCAATAAGGTGTTGGAATATGGTGCTACTTTTTTTACTTGTGCAAGTGCTGCAGTGGATGATCAGGAGCAATTTACATCCTGGATATTTTCCTATGGCAGGGAGAAAATAGCATTGAGCGCAGATGTGATTGACAAGAAGATCCATGTGAAGGGCTGGCGGAAAAAAACTGATATTGATCTGCATGAACATTTGGAATATTATTATAACAGGGGGCTGAAATACATTAAAGTGATCGATATCAACAGGGATGGTTTGCTGGAAGGACCCAACTTTGAGCTGTATAAGGAAGTTACCGGAAAATATCCCAATGCATGTATTGCTGCACTTGGTGGGGTACGGTCAGTTGATGATGTGAAGAAGTTAAAAGATATGGGCCTTTATGCGGTAATTATCGGGCGTGCAATTTATGAAGATAAGATTAAGCTGGAAGAATTAGAAGAATTGAACGAAGGGTAAATTATTTGTTTTCAATTCCCGAGCCAATATATTTATTCATTAAGTAGTAAACCAGATTAAGAGACATCATGTTAAACTTTTTACACTCTTCTTTTGGCTTGTTTTTATCCGGTTCCAACGATGCCTTGACAGGCTCTATCTTTTTCGATTCTACTGATAATGTATCTGACTTTTCGCAACTCTTTCCAGGATAGCTGGATAAGGTAAAGCAAAAAGTGATCGTTAAGATGACAACTAGAGGGGTGAATTTGTTTCGAATCAGGCTTTGAAATATGTTTGGTAATTTCATTTTTGCAAATTCTTATTCGAAAATATAACGGATTAAACCAGTATTTGTTCGGTTTACACTAAAATATAACTTAAAATTAACATTTATCCTGCTCATATCAAAAGTAGATGTTTACTTTTCAGCAATTAACAAAAATCATTGGCGGAAAAATCTTGTCTTTTGATGAAGATTCTGCTATTAAAAACTATATTTTCGATAGCAGAAAGGTCTTTTTACCCTCGTTTTCAATCTTTATCGCCATAAAGGGTAAATATCACGATGGGCATGAATTTATTAATGAATTATCGGAAAAGGGCTTAAAAAATTTCATTGTAGAAAAAGAGATTGACCCACCTGTCGGCACAAATGTAGTCCTGGTTGAAAATTCCATTCAATCTTTGCAAGAACTTAGTATTGCTCATAGAAGCCAGTTTCACTTACCCGTCGTAGCCATCACAGGCTCTAATGGGAAGACCATCATAAAAGAATGGCTGAGTCAGCTATTGAGTAATAAATTTAATCTCGTTAAAAGCCCCAAAAGCTATAATTCACAGCTTGGAGTACCTCTTTCTGTTCTGAAAATATCACCTGAAAACGACCTGGGAATATTTGAAGCAGGCATATCCAAACCGGGTGAAATGGAAAAATTAAATCGGATCATTCAACCCACCTTTGGAGTTTTCACCAACCTGGGATCCGCGCATGACTCAGGCTTTGCTGACAGGTCTGAAAAAGTAAAAGAAAAATGGAAATTATTTGCCGGAACAAATAAAGTGGTTTACTGCAAAGACCATATAGAAATAGATGAATCAAAACCTACAGATATAACTTCATTTACCTGGGGGAGAGAATCAAAATCCGACGTCAGGATTGTTGAAATTAAAAAGAAATATACATCTACACTCATCAATATAACATTTAACAATGCCGACTTTTGGATAGAAATTCCTTTTCAGGAACAGGCCTATTTGGAAAATGCCATGCACGTTATTTCAATGGGTTTATTACTCGATCTATCTGTTGAAAATATTCAATCATCCATGTTGGAATTGAAAAGTGTTCCGATGAGATTGGAAGTAAAGAGAGGGTTTAATCAATGCATCATTATTGATGATACTTATAATAATGACCTGGCGGGTATTTTATCGGGCATTGAATTTTTAAGTAATCACAGCCGGGGAAAGAAGAAGACACTGATCCTGTCAGACATCCTCACGGTTCATTCTGATAACCACATCTATCAGGAATTATCGGATACGATTATTAATAGCTCATTGGACAGGTTTATAGGAGTAGGGAAAAATTTGAAAAAAGCAAAGGAACTGTTTCCTGTCAATTCACAGTTTTATACATCTACCGACGAGCTTTATGATCAGATTGATAATTTACAATTTAGCAACGAAGCTATCCTGATCAAAGGAGCCCGCCCTTTTGGATTTGAAAGAATTACCCAAAAGCTTTCAGAAAAGATCCATGGCACCAAGCTTGAAATAAACCTCGATGCTCTTTCACACAATCTGAATTTTTACAAAACCTTGCTTCAGCCAAATGTAAAGGTCATGGTTATGGTCAAGGCTTTTGCCTACGGAACAGGCAGTACAGAAATTGCCAATTTACTTCAGTTCCACAATGTGGATTACCTGGCTGTTGCCTATGCTGATGAAGGAGTTAATTTGAGAAAACAAGGGATCTCTGCACCTGTCATGGTGATGAATATCAGCCCGGATAGTTTTGACAAGATCATTGAATATAGACTCGAGCCTGAAATATATTCCCAAAGTCAGCTGGAGGAGTTTTGTCAATTTCTTGAAAAGAATAATGTCAGTTCATTTATCCATTTGAAAGTGGATACCGGCATGAAAAGACTGGGTTTTGAGGAAGGTGATATTGATATGGTCAAGCAATATTTTCGCCGTGAACGATCTGTTAAAGTAGCTTCGATCTTTACTCACCTGGCCGGTTCAGATGAGGAGATTCACAATGCATTCAGCCTGGATCAGTTAAAAGAATTTAAAAAGATAGCTCTGGATATTTCGGGCACTCTTGGATACAGACCCTTGTTTCATGCGCTGAATTCACCGGGCATTGTTCGCTTTCCTGATTTTCAAATGGACATGGTCAGGTTGGGAATTGGATTGTATGGTTATGAATCATGCGGGATTTATCAGGATAAGTTGGAACCGATCAGCATCCTTAAAACAGAAATTTCTCAAATAAAGGAATTGAAAAAAGGAGAAACAGTTGGCTATGGAAGAAAGGGAAAAGCGGATAGGGACTTAAAAATTGCAACCATAGCTATTGGCTATGCAGATGGCTTCAGCAGGGCTTTTAGCAATGGCAAAATTTCGGTAAACGTAAATGGAAAATTGGCTCCCGTCATCGGGAATGTCTGTATGGACATGACCATGATCGATATCACCGGAATTGATGCACATGTTGGTGATGAAGTTATTATCTTTGGAAAAAATCCCACAATTCAGGACCTGGCAAACGCAATCGGTACCATACCCTACGAAATACTGACCAATGTAAGTGAAAGAGTAAAGAGAATTTACTATTCCGAATAATTCATTTAATCCGATTTCGTACTAAAAGCGAGAGAAGAAAATGAGGTTTCACATTAAGTTTCTGGCATTTCTGTTAATACTTAACATATTCTTGGTTTCCAAGGCATTTCCATTTGAGAAACCAGAAAAGGATTCTGTAGCTAAAATATTGTCATTCAAAGGTTTCTATGGGTTTATCATTCCCCACAGGACGACATTAAAGGAACAATCAGAATCCAATCCATGGGGGTTTCAACTGGATTATGCAAAACACTACATCAATCAAAAAGCCTGGGATTATTGCGGGTGTTACCCAAGGATTGGCTATTCGTTCAACTATACCAATTTCAATAATCCGGATGTCCTGGGAAATAGTTATGCGCTTTCCGTATTTGTTGAACCTTATATCAATTTCAAGAACAGGTTAAAAGCTTCTTTCCGGTTGGGCTTGGGCCTTACGTATCTCAACCAGATATATGATTCGATTTCTAATCCGGAAAATTTATTTTTTAGTTACCCTGTCAGCTTTTTCCTCCAGGCAGATCTCAATTTTCATTATTCCATCAATGAGCACTGGAACGCAACCCTGGGATTTACCTATCCACATATTTCTAACGGGGGTGTTGAGCAGCCAAATAAAGGCATCAACTTCCCGGTCGCCTCAATAGGGGTAGAATATAAATTAACTCCTACCCTTTTTGTTGATCGAAATAGGAATAAATCGGTGGATGACCTGCATCCTGATCGATGGTACTTTCTTGTCCAGCCTTTTTATTCTCGAAAAGAAGTCATAGAACATGGAGCCAAGTATTCTGTTTTTGGATTGGATATTTCCGTTCATCGGATTGTATCCAGACTCAGCGTTTTACATGTAGGAGTAGAATTATTGAATGATCAATCAATTAGGGAAGAAAGCCAGCAGTATAATCAAACAGACTATCATGCAACCATTGCCTCGCCTTTTATTGGCCATGACCTGATGATGGGTAAATTTCTTTTTTCACAGCAGCTGGGTGTTTACATCCAAAAGCCAACTCCCGACACGAAAGACCTCTTCCAGAGGATCGCTTTACAATATAAAATTTCCAAAAAGGTCCAGGCAGGAGTTAGTTTGAAAACTCATATGTCAGTAGCTGATTTTGTCGATTTCAGAGTGGGGATACGCTTCTAGATCAATGCAACATTTCGATGGTAACGGCCAACAAGGCCCCCAAAAGGGCATATATAAATTTCCGCCAGCTAAAATGGTGTTGCGGACTCGACTCAAAATATATGGTGGTGGAAATATGGAGGAAGTTGCCACTTACGATGGCAAAAATATAGTTCAATGTTTCAGCAGGTATCAGGCTCTCATTGTATAACATATCACCGATCAACAGGCCAATGGGTGAGGCTATGCTAAATACGACAAGTAGCCAAAACAGGATTTTCTTTTTGGAAATATTGTATGACAAGACCGTAACTAAAACAATCGCAGCAGGAATTTTATGAGCAACAATCCCTGCCAGTAAGCCCATACCATGGGCTGAAAAATTTTCAGTGCCATGTTCTTCGGAATGGACCAGAATAGCTCCATCCATCAGTGCGTGAAGGGTCATACCAATCATCAAGCCCAATACCGACATGTGCATGTGCTGGTGTGCATGCCCATGCTCTACGCCGGATGTGAGAAAATCAATGAACACCTGCATGAAAAATCCAACCAAAATAAAGAGCGCCAGGATCTGAGGGTTTGCTGCATTTCGAAATAATTCCGGAATGAGGTGAACGATTGTAATCGAAAAAATGTAAGATCCCGCAAATACCAGCCAGTAATGCAGGGATTGGTTATTGTATCCGGGCTTTTTTATGATGAAAAAACCCGGAATAAATGCCGCTACAAAAAGTATAATAATATAGGTTGTCATTTATTTCTTTAAATGAAAGATCATTCGTTCTGATTTTTCAGCTATATATGGATTGAGTTCGTAATCCCCAAATATTTCGATCAATGTCAATCCGGCGTCTTCAAAGTATTCCAAAAATTTCACTCTTCTGATTGCCCGAACTTTTTCATGGTAGGAATAATCAATTCCATTATCAGAGAAAGTTATGTCTTTGACGATAAATCCATCCGATACATCCTTGTTGATGTGAAACTCAATTCCATCCACTATTTTAATTTCCTCGGCTACCAGATGATGAATTACTGTGTACGGATTTAAAAAATCAAGGATAAATTTCCCTCCACTTTTTAAGCAACCAGCAACAGCCTTGATTGCCTGAAGATCTTCACTTTCAGTATCAAAATATCCAAAACTTGTGAAAAGATTCAATACACAATCAAACTCATTTTTACTCCAGTTATTTCTCATGTCATGAGTGTAAAAATGGAGTTGGTTGTTTTCATGCTTTTTAGCAGAAACTATATTTTTTTCAGAAAGATCTAGTCCTA
Source organism: uncultured Cytophagales bacterium (assembly GCA_913057175.1). Taxonomy (GTDB): domain Bacteria; phylum Bacteroidota; class Bacteroidia; order Cytophagales; family Cyclobacteriaceae; genus CAJXNP01. The sequence continues at coordinate 205,757 of CAJXNP010000010.1, read as the reverse complement.
CAACCCGAAATCCTTTGTTGTTAAAATAAATAGAATGCCGACCTTTTCCACAAGCAAGATCCATGATCAGACTATTTTTATTTAAGGCTAAATGGTTGATCAATGAATCGATAAACATCCTGGCTTCTTCATGATCACGATGCTTATAGAGTATATGGTAATACTTTGAATTGAACCATTGTCCAAACCATTCCTTTTTACTGCCCATCGATCATTTCAATTTTATCTTTCATGGCTTCAGTTATGTAATGATTCAACTTTCCGTCTTCATCAGAATAAATTAAAAACCCCTCTATATCCTCTTCCCTTTCCAGTACTTTCTTCGACTCCTCTAATCCCAATACCATGAAGGCTGTTGCATAAGCGTCGGCTGTCATGCAGTCCTCTGCAAATACGGACGCACTTAAAATATTGCGTTGTACAGGATAACCCATAGATGGATCGATGGTATGAGAATAAATCGTACCATCTTTCTCATAGTAGTTTCTGTAGTTTCCAGATGTAGCAATGGCCAGGTCACTAATATTAGCAATGGCATATAGCTTTTGCTCTTCTGGCCTTACTTTGGGATTCTCAATACCTGTTCTCCAGGGTTTTCCCTGATCATTGTGGCCAAGACACATCAGCTCACCACCAATTTCAACCAGCAGGTTATTTATATCGTGAGATCGAATGTAATCCGAAACAACATCTACGGCGTACCCCTTAGCAATAGCGCTAAAGTCAAGTTCCAATCCCTTCACGGATTTACATACTTTCTCATTGTCAAAGATCACCTTGTTGAATCCTACAAAATTTCGAAGAGAATCAATCGTTGAGCTATCCGGATTCATGCTGTCGTCCGGTCCAAACCCCCACGCATTTACCAACGGGCCTACAGAGGGATCAAAAGCACCATTGGTTTTTTCGAAGACTTCCTGGCTTTTGCTCAGCACAGGATGGAAATATTTACTCTCAAAGATAAAGCAGGAATCGAGATTAAACCGGCTAATTTCTGATTCTGGAATATAGGTAGAAAGGGACTGGTTCCAGACCTTCAGCAAAGAATCAATTTCTTTTGAAAGGTCCAGACCTTCAGGATGCAGATAAGTGATGTTGTATTGAATGGTGCCCATTGTCATCCCACTTAACCTGACCGTTTGTTGTGAAGCGGGCTTTTGATTTTCACGGTATTTCCAGACAATAAAAACTACTCCAATCAGCAGGATTGGATAAATAATGTTTAAAAATCTACGATTGATCATTGTCCAATAATTCGGGCGCAAGATACTTTTTTTACTTTTTATGCCATAAGTAATTATGTTCTATTGTCATGGCTTCCTATCTTTCCGTTTTATGATATGGATTAAATCTCCATATTTGCTTACTTGCATGATTATGCGCGAGGATTATTTGCGACCGGATGATGAACACATGACTCCTGCTGAGAAGGAAGTTGAGAAGGCATTGCGCCCTCTGAATTTCGATGATTTTGCAGGACAGGAAAAAATTTTGGAAAACCTGAAAATATTTGTTCAGGCTGCCAGGAAAAGAGGGGAACCTTTGGATCACGTATTGCTGCATGGTCCTCCCGGGCTGGGAAAAACAACGCTTTCATATATTATTTCCAATGAACTTAATTCGAATCTGAAAATAAGTTCGGGGCCGGTTTTGGATAAGCCGGGAGACCTGGCTGGTTTGCTAACCAATCTTGAGGAAGGAGATGTGCTGTTCATCGATGAAATTCACAGGCTGAATCCGGTTGTCGAGGAATACCTTTATTCCGCCATGGAGGATTATAAAATTGATATCATGCTTGACAGTGGGCCCAGCGCCCGTTCGGTTCAGATATCGCTCAATCCTTTTACGTTGGTTGGAGCTACGACCAGGGCGGGGTTGCTTACGTCACCACTGCGAGCGCGATTCGGGATCAATTCCCGGTTGGAATACTATACTGCTGATATCCTGACGAAGATCTTAACAAGATCTGCAAGCATTCTCAATACGCCCATCGATGAGAACGCGGCTATTGAAATAGCAAGAAGAAGTCGTGGAACACCGCGAATAGCCAATAACCTTTTAAGGCGGACAAGGGACTTTGCGGAAGTAAAAGGCAAAGGGATCATTACCAAAGAAATCGCTCAAATGGCTTTGAAAGCCCTGGATGTTGATGAACATGGCTTGGATGACATGGATAATCGGATTCTCTTGACAATCATTCAAAAATTCAAAGGGGGGCCTGTCGGGATTTCCACTATTGCGACGGCTTGTGGGGAAGAAGCGGAAACAATTGAAGAGGTGTATGAGCCGTTTTTAATTCAGGAAGGATATATTAAAAGAACCTCGAGAGGCAGGGAGACAACCGAATTAGCCTATAAGCATTTAAATATTCCAGCCCCGGGACGTACAGGGACATTATTTGAATAATTTATTGAATCACATCTCAAAAGAAAAACATACCCGCATTGTAAAAGACCTTGCTAAAAAGCATGGATTTGATTTTTGCGGGATCTCAAAAGCTGAATTTTTAGAAGAGGAAGCCCGGAATCTGGAAACCTGGCTCAACCGAAATTATCAGGGCAAGATGGCCTATTTGGCTAACCACTTTGATAAACGGCTGGATCCGACCAAACTGGTTCCGGGTGCGAAAAGTGTCGTTTCATTGATTTATAATTATTATCCAAAAGAAAACATTCCGGGGGTGAACAACTTCCTGATAGCAAAATATGCGTACGGAACGGACTACCATTTTGTCATCAAAAGAAAGCTGAAAGATCTGTTTGAAGAACTACAATCTGAAATCGGGGAAGTTAGCGGGCGGCTATTTGTCGACTCAGCGCCTGTTATGGAAAGGCAATGGGCAGCGAGATCGGGATTGGGTTGGCTGGGGAAGAACACCCTTCTGCTAAACAGGGAAATGGGCAGTTTCTTTTTCCTTTCGGAATTGATTACTGATCTTGAGTTAATTCCGGATGGTCCAGCAGGAGATTACTGTGGCACATGCACAAAATGCCTGGACGCATGCCCGACTGATGCGTTTGTGGGAGAGGGAATTCTGGATGCAAGTAAATGCATTTCCTACCTGACCATCGAGCTGAAAGATGAGATACCTTCTGAATTCTCAGGCAAGATGGAAAACTGGATATTCGGGTGTGATATCTGTCAGGACGTTTGCCCGTGGAATAGGTTCTCAAAACCTCACAGTGAACAGCAATTTGAACCATCGGCCGAATTGAGGGAATTCACTCAAAGAGATTGGCAGGAGCTAACGAAGGAAGTCTTTGATAAGATCTTTAGGGATTCACCTGTACAAAGAACAAAATTCGAAGGATTGAAGAGGAATGTATCTTTTGTAAATGACAAAGGGCATTTGAAATAAATTCGAAATGCCCTTGGTATCTTTTTGTTAGGTTTGGGGAAACCTAAACACTTGCCTGAATAAAACAACGATCTAGAATTGAGCGGTAGAGGTGGCCAAATTTTTTATAACACCACTCTTTTAGCTCCAAAATCTCAACAGGTAACAACAACTTAATCGCCTTCAAAAGTTCTTTTTCAAATAGGTTTTTGTCAAAGCTCACTTTCGAAAGCACTTGCTTGGCATATTTTAACATATCGTTAAAATTTTAGAGTTAAACTTAGATTTCACAAGTTGTGATTAACACATGAGGTCCAATCAATTTACAAAATCCTTATCCTATTTCCAAGATATCTGATAACTTTGCAAGTTAAAATAGACCCAGGGTAAAATACGTTGTATCGTATGGAAACGAAGAACGATATGAAAAGGTTGATTATTGCGATTTTGTTATTCATAGGAATACAAAATATTTCCTTTGCCCAGGAAATAAATGTCAAATTAGGACCCAATGAAATAGCGCTCAATCAGTACTGGACCATTACTGTTGATGTTCAGAATGATCGCCTGCGGGAGTATGATGGTTTCCCGGAAATTCCCGGGTTTGAGAAGAGTGGTATTTCTTCATCCTCTTCCATGAACATCATCAATGGACAGGTGACTTCCACACAAAGTGTTATTCAAAATTATGTTCCTACAAGGGAAGGTGTTTTTACAGTCTCCCCTTTTACTTTAGTGATTAACGGCAATGAAGTTAGATCTCAGGGCAAGACAGTGAGAGTTGGGCCAGCTCGAGAACAGCAAAGGCAACAATATGATCCATTTAATTATGATCCATTCGAAGATTTTTTTGGAAACAAGAGAAATACGGAATACCTGGAGGTGGCCGATGATGCCTTTTTAGCATTATCAATCGATAAAGATGAGGTGTATGTTGGGGAAGGTTTTACCGCTACACTTGCATTTTATGTGTCGGACCAAAACCGCGCCCGGTTGTCTTTTTACGAAACCGGCAAACAGGTTGCTGAGATCATCAAGCAGATCAGGCCAAAAAACTGCTGGGAGGAAAATTTTAATATTGATAAGATCGATGGGGAGCGCGTGACCATTAACAATAAAATGCACACAAGGTATAAAATATTCCAGGCAACATTTTACCCATTGAATGATGAGCCGGTTGAGTTTCCTTCTGTTGACCTGAAAATGATCAAATATAAGGAGGCAAAAAACCCTTCATTTTTCTCTTCCAATCGTCAGGAAGATTTTAAGACCTATGCATCAAAAGCAAAAACGGTTAAAGTCAATCCACTTCCACCGCATCCGTTAAGAGAAGGGGTGGCAGTTGGTAAGTATTCCCTGAAGGAGGACATTTCTGGTAAAGAATTAAAAACCGGGGAGAGCTTTAACTATGATTTCACCATTCTGGGAGAAGGAAATATTTCAGCGATCCGAAATCCCAGTATTAAGAATTCGAATAATTTTGATTTTTATTCACCCAATACCCAGCAGAGGATCAGAAGGAGTAACGAGCGAGTAAGAGGGTCGAAATCCTTTAGCTACTATGCCATTCCAAATGAGCCGGGTGAATTTAATCTGGGCGACTATGTAAACTGGATCTATTTTGATCCTGACCTGAAAGTCTACGACACACTGAAATCCGAAATTTCTGTTAACGTAACAGGGGAAAGTAAGAGAAATGAGTTTATTTCCTCAACTGATCTGGGATCTTTTTATGATTTAATTGATATTGAAGATAATACTATCCAAAACGGGGACCGGGATTTTCTGCTTAAGTTGGTTACAAACATCATATTAGCCGTTATTTTGGTCTTAACACTAATCATTATTTTTAAGAAGAATAACAGTTAATGAGAAATACTTTTGGTCATTTATTCAAAATAACCACATTCGGAGAATCACACGGAAAAGCAATCGGAGTTATCATTGACGGGTGTCCTGCAGGACTTGATATCGATGAAGATTTTATCCAATCAGAATTGGACCGTAGAAAACCCGGCCAGTCCAAAATCACGACCCAGCGAAAAGAGGAAGATAAATTTGAGATCGTTTCAGGGATATTTGAAGGTAAATCAACCGGAACACCACTTACTATTATTATCCGGAATCAGGATCAACGTAGTAAAGACTATTCGCATATTGCTGAAAAGTTCCGTCCTTCCCATGCAGATTATACCTATCAGCAAAAATATGACATTCGTGATTACCGCGGAGGTGGTCGCAGCTCGGCACGGGAAACCGCTGCACGAGTGGCTTCCGGAGCTGTTGCTAAAATGCTGCTCAAAAATCTGGATGTTGAAATCAATGCGTATGTGTCTCAGGTGGGTCCAATGAAACTTGAGAAATCCTATCATGAGTTAGATCTTCAAAATGCGGAGAATAATATTGTTCGATGTCCGGATGATGAGATGGCTGAGAAAATGATCGAATTCATTGATGAAACCCGCAAAAACCGGGACACTGTCGGAGGAGTTGTGACATGCGTGATTAAAAATACGCCCGCTGGCTTGGGAGAGCCTGTATTCGATAAATTACACGCTGACTTAGGAAAAGCCATGCTGAGCATCAATGCTGTGAAAGGTTTTGAATACGGAAGCGGATTTGAAGGGGTGAGCATGTATGGGTCTGAACACAATGATCTTTTTGAAATACATGACGGGAAGGTAAAAACGAAAACGAATTTTTCCGGTGGTATACAAGGGGGAATTTCGAATGGTGAAGATATCTATTTCAGAGTGGCTTTTAAGCCGGTCGCCACCATCATGATGGATCAGGAAAGCATTGATAAGAGTGGGGAGAAAGCAACTGTTTCTGGTAAAGGAAGACACGATCCATGCGTCGTGCCCAGGGCAGTTCCGATTGTCGAGGCGATGGCTGCTTTGGTCCTGGCTGATTTTTATTTAATTAATCAATCCGTAAAGTTATAACATGCGTAAGCTTCCGCTTCACACAAAGATCATTATTGGCCTGGTAGCAGGACTGATATTCGGGATCATCTGTATTTTTTCACCCATTCCCAGTTTCATTGTCATCGATTACATCAAACCCTTCGGCACCATCTTTGTCAATGCCTTGAAGCTGATCGCCATGCCGTTGATCCTGGCATCCCTGATCGTTGGTGTGACAAACCTTGGCGACATTTCCAAATTATCCAGACTGGGGTTGAGAACTATCGGGATTTACATGGTTACGACGGTGATAGCCATTACGGTTGGGTTGATTTTGGTCAATACATTGAAGCCCGGCAAGGTGATCTCTGCAGAAACGAGGGAGGAGCTTTTGAATATCTACAAAGGAGATGTCGAACAAACCCAGCAAAATGCTATAAAGGAAATAAGGGAAAAGGAGCCTCTTGATCCATTAATAAGAATTGTTCCTGATAATATTTTCAACTCTACCTCTGATAACAAGAACATGCTACAGGTGGTGTTCTTTTCGGTAATCTTTGGAATAGCCCTGCTGCAGGTTCCCAAAAATAAAGCCGAGCCGGTCAAAGGCTTTTTTGAGGGGCTGAATGATGTCATACTAAAGATCATTGACTACATCATGATGCTTGCGCCGTACGGAGTATTTGCATTGATGGCAGCATTGATTGTGGAAATGGCGGGCGACAATCCGGCTAAAGCCCTGGAAGTATTAGGAGCTTTGCTTATGTATGGGCTTACCGTCCTTCTGGGATTAGCGATCATGACCTTTGGCGTATATCCATCTATTCTTAAAACTTTTGCGAAAGCCCGTTATACAAACTTTTTTAAGGGTATCCGGGATGCTCAGATCCTGGCATTTAGCACCAGCAGCAGCAGCGCCACCTTACCCGTCACAATGGAATGTGTCGAGAAAAATTTAAATGTGCCGGAAAAGATCAGTAGCTTTGTGTTGCCGTTGGGCGCAACCATCAACATGGATGGTACCAGTCTTTACCAGGGCGTGGCAGCTGTCTTCATTGCCCAGGCATTGGGAATGGAGCTTACCTTAGCCAATCAGCTGATGATCGTCGTGACAGCAACGCTGGCTTCTATTGGTTCGGCAGGTGTACCCGGAGCAGGCATGGTAATGCTGGTAATCGTGCTGGAGGCAGTCGGAATACCGGCAGCGGGACTGGCATTGATCATCGCCCCCGACAGGATACTGGATATGTGCCGGACGGTCGTAAACATCACCGGTGATTCTACCGTATCAGTTGTTATGGCCAGTACAGAAGGCGAAGAAGTAGTGATTTAGTGACATTAAATTGGAGATAAAATGATGAGTGAACAAATGGTAACAAATATATACATTGAGTCGAACCCAAATCCAAATTCACTTAAGTTTGTAACAGACAAAATGTTGGTGGGTGAGGGAGAAAGTTACGATTTTCCCGATAAGGAAAGCGCTAAAAACGCTCCATTGGCGAGCACCCTGTTTGATTTTCCATTCGTCAACCGGGTTTTCTATATGAATAATTTCATAACGATTACGAAAATAGAAGGGGTTGATTGGGAAGACATCAAGCTGGAGATAAGGGATTTTATTAAGAATTACCTGGATAGTGGCAAACCTCTTCTAACCAGGGATGAGTCCAAAAAAGAGGAGGAGAAGTCTGTTGAGGAGAACCCATCAACGGGTGTCACTGAAATGGATGAGCGGATCATCAGCATCCTCGACGAGTACATCAAACCTGCGGTCGAAATGGATGGCGGAGCTATTCAATTCCATTCGTATAATGATGGCATTGTAAAGCTGATATTACAGGGAGCATGCAGCGGATGTCCCAGCTCTGTTGTCACGCTAAAATCAGGTATTGAAAATCTGTTGAAGACGATGATCCCGGAAGTGAAAGCCGTTGAAGCTGAAGGAGTTTAAGAAAAAATTTTACGTCAATAATATGTCTAAAACCAGCCACTGAGCTGGTTTTTTTGTGCCCCGTCCCGTCTCAAATTGTACTATTACAAGAACTAGTTATAACATTAAAATTTTTGTGAACATGTCTGCTGAATGTACCCAAATAATGGTACAATTCTTTAATATCTTCATGCATGTTTAATCAAAAAATTTTAATATTATGAAAAATTTAAAAGTATTATTCTCTGCGGTAGTTATTGTATTTGCTTTTTTCGCCTGCTCGCCTAACCATGAGGAAGTTATGCCAGACCAAGGTAATCAAAACATCGAAAAGTTTGATGTCAAAAAAACCGAAGGAGGGATGGAAGGCGTACCAGGTAGAAGATAATTAACGAACTAAATTTGGCCGATATAACAGGAAAATGTTATTTTCCTGTTATATTTATTCAAAAATTAATCAAAAGGTGAGCATGATGAGGAGTACATTAGTTTTATTGATTCTGCTGGGATTATCATTTAATATTTTTGGAACAGATCCCAATACGGAAAAAGATTTGAATGCGATGTATGACAAGGCCTGGGACCTCCTCCCTTCAAACGTTGAGGCATCCTTACAGATTGCAGACGAAATGCACGATTTGGCATTGGATGATGACAATTTACTGGCCCTTGTAAAATCCTACTATGTCACAGGTTATGCTTACTACCTGTCCAACCGCTACGACAAAGCTGCCTTCAACTATTTCGCAGGTCTTGATGTTATCCAAAAAGAAGGACTAATGTCAAAAATATTTAGGGAGAGGGAATTACTGCTGTTTCAAAACATTGGACTGCTCTATGAAAAAACATATGGGAATAAAGAAGCGCTGGATTATTACACCAAAGCAATTGAAATCGCGGAAGAAATTGATTCCAGGTTTGACATTGCTGTGTTGAACTACAACATTGGTGTAATAAATTTTAATATGAAGGACTACGAGAATGCTGAGAATAACTTTCAGACCGCTCTTGACCTTTATGTGGAGCTTGACGATAAAAAATACATCGCCCAGACATATAATCTATTTGGTGTTCTCAGAATGGAACAGGGAGAATATGAACAGGCAAATGAATATTACAAAAATGCCATAACACTCTGCGAAAAGCACAACTTTTTGGAGACAAAGAAATCCTGGTACATCAGCAACCTCGGCGAGAGTTTCTTTGATCAGAAGGAATACGATTCCGCCAAATATTTTTACAACCAGGCATTGCTGCTGAGTGAAAAGCTGGATGATGTGGAAAAGATCCAATGGATCAACAATAACCTTGGTGATGTGTATTACCAGGAAGGCAATTACCAAAAAGCGATCGATTTTTACCAAACAAGTATCGCTTTGGGAAATACGGGGATCATCGATGATGAATACAAAAGGTCCAGTAAAAACATTTCGGAAGCATACGAAATGCTGGGTGACTACAAAAACGCGCTGGCCTTCAATGACCAGTACATCCACCAGGCGGAATTGCTGGAAGCCACCAAAGATAAGCTCGCCGAACAAAATGCCCAGTACAGGATGCGGGAAGTAGAGTGGATGCTGGAGCTTCAGGCGCAGCAGGCCAGGATATCAGCCATGCAGGCCGCCAACTTCTGGTTCAAAATATCCATGTCGATCTTATTCATCGTCCTGGTTTACTCAGCTTACAAGTCCATCCGCTACTACCGTGGCATTCGCGCTGCAAAGAAGCTGTTGCTGCTGGATTGATGGTTGTTGTAAACTGATCGAAATATTCTTTTAAGCATAGGAAATTAACATTTTTTGATGTGATAGAAATTAGTTGCCAACCTTCAAAGGAAATTATTGAATTACTTAATAATACAGAAATTGGCACTCCTGGAAAAAGTATAACCTACCGGCTGTCTGAAGTTGATAAAAAAATTAGGTTTATTTCATCTCCACTTCTGTTGACCCTAAAAAAGCAGTCAAAATTAATAGCAACATGTTGTTTATGCAAGCGGGAATCTCGTAACAGCTTTGAGTCATACTATATACGATATTTTGCTATTTCACATGAATACAGAAAGGGTAGTGGAAGAATTAAGAACAAAAAAATCCACAATTCTGGACTTTTAAAGAAAAAAATAGAGTCACTTCTTGAGGGCAATCACTTTAAAAGTTTTAGCCCAAAAGATTTGCACTTTTTTTATGCTTACATAGATACAGCAAATAGAAGATCGCTGGCATTATGTAATCTTTTTGGGTTCAAGTTGGTAAGAACATTTTCAACTATTGTATATAGCAGGTACAGACCGATAGTTAGTACGTTGGTTTCAAAATGCCAGCCTCATGAAAGGTCTTTAATAATTGAATATCTCCACGAATTTTATCAATACTATTCGATGTTTTCGACAGAAAACCTTTTTTATAAAGACGATTATTACGTTGTAAAGGAAAGAAACGGAAATATAGTTGCAGGGGCACAAGTAAACTTGGTAAATTGGCAAATTACTAGTATTCCGGGCTTACTTGGAAAATTTTTGTTAAGTGTACTCCCTCATTTGCCAATTATCAATAGGTACTTTAAAAGAGGTTTTAAATACGTAAGCATTGAAGCGATTTTTTATAAAAAAGGGTATGAAAACGAAATCGAGAAATTATTTGATTCGGCATTGGCAATTAATCATGTGCATACCGCTTTGCTGTGGCTTGATGACAAATCTGATATCTATAAAACTATTGAAAATTTAAAAAGGGGTTTTTTCGGTTCACTTTTCAATTTCAAACCAGCTAGTATAATTGTTAAAACCAATGGTTTATCAACATTAGAACAACGTAAACTCAAAAACTCTCCTGCTTATATTTCTGCATTTGATTTAACTTAAGAACCATGGAATCCATTTTAGAAAAGGCTAAACAAGATCTGTTAAAACCTTCCAAAAATACTTTAAGATACTTGGTAATAGTTCTTAACATTGTTTATCTAATAAGCGCTACATTTTTTTTGACAAGCGAAAGGATTGCTGAAGGGAAGTTTGTACCTGTTCCTGAGCTCTTTTATATTGCTTTCTTGCCAGCCATTCTTTCAAATTTCATCTCACTGGCTTATAACCTTGTAGGAGTAAAAGTCAAAAATGACACTATCGCAAAAAACAAGTTAATTAAAAGGGTCTATTTAGAAAAGGATAATAAGTACTTTAAAGTAAGCTCATGGATAAGCATAATTTCAGTGATGTTCATGAGCTTTGTCCATATGAATGGCTTAGGAAACCCATCAAATGATGCTATTTTAACCGACTTTGCATTAGGTCATTCACTCATTATTGTTGCAGTCATTCTTTTGGGCAGAAAAGGAGCAACCGTATGGGGTATTATTGTTTTAATTACTTTGCTAATAAATGTCAGTAAGATGGGTTGGGATTTTCAATTCCACTACTTGACGACAGAAGAGTCTCATACTTATGAAATAGCATTGGAAAAAAATGAAGAATGGGCAATTCGACGTCATGATAAGTTAAAATCCGAGGGCTTAAACCCACCTAAAATATCTCGATACTTTAATACCTGGCTAATATTTATTGTCGTTGCATATTTTGCTGCTTATTTTTACTCAGGAATCACCACTGATATTTTGAAAATTTTACCATCGGTTGTAAATAAAATTGAAAGAGGTATTCAAGAAAATTTTAAAGTAAAATCCACCCTTGAGTTGCAACAAAAAGAACTGGCATTTACCTCGTTTCAGATACATCGTAACTCCGAAATGTTGGATAGAATATTAATTGAGTTTGATAAACTTGATTATAGAGAAAAGGAAAAATTTCGACCTATAATCAATTTAATAAAGCAGGAATTAACAATGCAAAATGGCTGGGAAAAGTTGAAGATCAATTTCAACTCCCTTCATAACGGATTTTTTGAATATCTCGAAAGCAACTTTCCGGAATTATCAAATATTGATAAAAAGCATCTTGCATATATAAGAATGAACCTGGATAACACTTCTATAGCACAGCTTATGAATGTAAAACTTGATAGCTTGAGAAAGCATCGATATAGAATAAAAGTGAAATTGGGTCTCGACAATGACGACGGACTGTACAATTATTTAAAAAAAATTTCTGTAAAAAAACAATAATTAATATAAATATATTTAGTTGTCCACGCTTGGTCTACGCCGTTCTCCTTTAAAAATTTGACATTTTTCTCATTTCCAATAAGATTTGTTATAAATCAAATTTGTTTTAAAGACTATAGAACAAATTTAACTAAATCGAGATTGATTATAATATTTAATCTAGAAAAAGGCCTGATTTTTTAGCATTTAGTTATTCAGTATTGACTATTTTTTTGGTATACCCAGGTCTTTTCTTTTTATAACTAGAGAATTTTTTGATAACTAATTTTTACGATGACATCCATAAACATAAGCCGAATTAAACGAATACATCGATTAATCCAAATGAAAGCCACTGGCAATACGGAAGATCTCGCTGAACGTCTGGAAGTTTCACAAAGAATGGTTTATCACTACATTAATTGGATGAAGGAAAATGGAGCGCCTATCGCTTTTTGTAGAGTGAGAGGCAGCTATGTTTATGAAGAAGATGTGAAATTTAATATTTCTTTTGAAAAAATCGATCGCAACTAGGTGCAGGGAAATTTTAAAGATGAAATGACATTTCATTCTTAAGTTTTAAAATAACAGCATTTATTGCTTGTTCAACCTCAGAAACAACTAATCTATGAAGATTTTCTTTACTCTTCTATTTTATTCTGTATTATCTCATTGACCTGTATTACCTAGGACAACACCTTTTCTAAAGACATTTAAAAATGCAGTATTTAAATGGCTCGAATGCCAATTTAGATGTGATTTACTCTCAAATGTATCACAACTGAAAATGCATAAACCAAAAGTATTGGATATAATTTGGGAATCTGTTAAGGCTGATGTATTTGACATGGAGATCAAAAAACTCAACGAACAGCTGGTCCCAATTTATAACAAGCACTTTACCCATGAAGAAGTGAAAGAACTGCTGACGTTTTATGAAATCCCTATAGGTAAGAAGCTTACAGAAAAATCACCAGTTATTTTATCCGAATCGATACAAATATCGCAACAGTGGGGGATGGGCCTAGTGAGTAAAATCCAACAATATCTGGACGACAAACATTATTGATCATCCACAATAATCTGGTGAAGGAAAATGGGATGCCGATCTTTATTTTTGTGGGGAGAGGGGGTAGCTATGTTTATGAAGAAAATTTGAGTTTTAAATATTTTTCGAATAAAAAATGACCATGAAATGATATTTCAGTGTTATACGATAGAATTGTTTTAGTAAAATTATGTATAACTTTAAAATATTACAATTATGAAAAAATTGAGTATTGAAGAAATGGAAAGCATACAGGGTGGTGCTTATATTGATTGTGCTTTGATGATTGCCGGTTTTGCAGGAGCGGTAGCTGCTTCAAGTACAGGTGTAGGTATTTTATTTGGAGCCTTATCATTTGCAGGAGGTGTAAGAAGTGCAATGGCGTGTGAGGGAAGCAATTCCTGGTTTTATAAAGCGCCTGTTAATTCATCAAAATTTGATGTCACTCAAATCAGTGATGTTGATATTAGTAAATACACTTTATCAAACTAATTAACATTCTCCTACAAGAGCTACCAGGTGAAATCATCTGGTAGTTAAAATAAACATATTATGCGCATATTTTTAGAATCATCAAGATATTTAATTCTTTTAGTAAACATTTTCACGTATGGTATTTTCATATTTGGTAGTGATGGTGATTTTTTAGAGTATCTACTTACCAGCAATATCATTAATTTCTTTTTACTGCTTCTCCTATTTCTAAATTTAAAAATGGACAAGATCATTAAAAGAAACAGCTTGTTATCTTTTCCATTTAACCCCATTCAAATAATCATTAAAAGGCTTCAGTATCTGGCAAAAGATATATTAATCGTCGTCTTTTTACTTAGTACTTTTTCTTTACTGTTTAAATCAGATATTGAGCTTTCAAACAGAATTCTTTTCTTTGTTTGCTTGTTATTTCAACAAATTTTCACTATATGTTTTTTTATGACGTTTTGGGATTTCTTAGTTCTTAAGGGTTTTGAAAAACACATAAATCTAATTGTACCTATTGTATCGATCGTATTAATATTTTCAAGGGGAACGGAATTCGAAAATATCGTTTACTTAGCCAATCCGGTTGGAGGGATTGTCAATTTTCCTTTGTTCTTACTCCACGAAAATAATGGCAGCTATGTAGGTTTGTTAGTTATTCCGTTACTGTTTCTATTCATATATTTTTTAAACAGGATATTGTTACGGAATTGGATCTGATATAAATGTATACGAACATACTACAGCTTATTAAGTTTCAATTGATGCTGTGGACTAAGGGCGACTATTTGCTGTATTTTGTATTAGGTTGCCAGTTTGCCTTTGTACTTTTAAATATGCTTAATTCTCCCTGGGCATATTTATTTTTTGCAATTGGCTATCTATATATAGCTTTGTTATATTCTAAAGACAAAAAGCTTAGATCCACATATTTTTTCAGTGTATATAATGTGTCGTCTTTTTATTTACACTTTACAAAAGTTATGCTTCTTTCTATTTTGATTTTTTTTCATAATCTACTGTTTTTTGTATTCGCGGTTTATAGAAATGGTATAGAGACAGATCTCCTTTTTTTGTTGTCCCCCTTTCTAAGCCTTTATACTTTCATTTTATTTTATAACATTAAAAATGACTATTTGAAGTTTGTTATTTTTTTATTTATTGGTATGACGATCTTCCCATTAACTTCCATCTATTCATGGTATTTTATTTGTTTTTTTTTGCCATTAATTACTTTGTTGATTTTCAGACATGCGAGAAACGAATCACATAATTTCTTTTGATAAGGTAAGCTTTAGTTATGAAGAAGAGCTAACATTAAACAACTTAAGTTTTTTTGTCAGAGATAAAAGCAATGTAGCTCTTATAGGCAACAATGGATGTGGCAAATCTACAACCATCCATATTCTTTGTAACTTAATTTCATATCATTCAGGTGACGTTTTTGTATTTAATAGGAAGCTTACCGCAAATTATGTGTCATATAAAAGTAGGCTTGGCATAGTTTTGAGTAACCCATATTTTGTAGAAGATTTTACCGTTGTTGAATATTTTAAATTTGCAGGAAAGTTTCAGAACATCCCTAAAAATGAACTTCCCAAAAGGATTGACGATTTGCTCGGTCTTTTCGATATAGAAGATAAAAAATTACCGATCAAGAAATTATCTTCAGGGAATAAAATGAAGGTTTCTTTGGCTGCTGCGATGATCCATAACCCGGAAATTTTAATTCTCGATGAACCGTTTGTAAACCTTGATATTGAGAGTATAGAAAAAATTGTTGCCATTTTAAAAAGTTTTAGAGGAAGTAAAACATTATTTATCACGTCACATAATTTGGATTTGGTTGGAGACCTTTGTGATGAGTTTTTGATTATGGACAAAGGGACGATTGTTAACCACTTATTGAAGGACAATTTTCATGACTTCTACGAGATGAAAAAATTCATAAAGAATAAATTAACTAAAAGGAACTCCTCACTCGGTTTAAATTGGCTCCGTTAAATCAAATGATTTGATTGAAGTGACCAACTATATATTAATTTTCGCCGGTTTAGCCTATGTGGTTACACTAACCTTAAGAGAATATTTACATAGGTTTATCATAATAAACTCAATTCCAAGTTTCACAGGAGCAATTGTTTTTTCAGCCATTTTTAAAAGAAAGTTTTCCGAAAATATATCAAAGGGTAGGTTTTACCAGTATTCTTATGCACCGTTTGTTTTAATAATCATGATGCTGGTTGAGATAAATCAGATGAACAAAGCTCAAGCCACCTTTGATATAAATGATGTTGTCGCAATAATATCAGGCACTGTGGCAGCCCTTTTATTGTTTGAATTGGAAAGGAAGCGCCTACTGAAAAAAGGTACTAATAAGTAGTGATGAAATGATATTTCATTCTCATTTTCTATCATCGCATGTATTAATTACAAGTTGACATGAATTCAATTAGAAAATCATTTTCACAAATTGATTTCAGAGTATATTTTGTTCTGATCTGTATTATTTCGGCATTCTTAACTTTTGTCACCCAAAGATTTGTGGTTGGCGACCAGATCTATTTTCGCACATATAATGAGCAACTCAGTGTAGAAAGCATACAGCAGTTACTTCTTTTTCGTGATAAATGGCAATGGATTGCCTATGCAATTATTCCATTGCTGTTTCTTATCAAGCTTTCAGCAATCGCGCTGAGCTTAAGCATTGGTTGTTTTATGGCTAACCTGAGTATAAGCTTCAAAAGACTATTCAAGATTTGTCTTATTGGGGAAACAATATTCCTGATACCAGCATTAATAAAAATAATCTGGTTTTGGAAGTTTCAAATTGAGTATTCTTTAAATGACCTCATTTATTTCGCGCCTGTTTCGTTGTTGAATTTTTTTGATACTAACGAATTGCAAAAGTGGTTTATCTATCCTTTACAAGTCATCAGTTTGTTTGAGGTTTTGTACTGGCTCATCGTTGCCTATGGGCTGAAACTTGTGTCGAAAAAACCAATGTTAAGTACGCTAAAAATTGTTTTGGGTTCCTATGGCACGGGCCTTCTCGTTTGGTTGACCTTTGTGATTTTTATTCAACTCAACTTTAGTTAGGGGTGAAGAAAATATTATTAAAGCTTGGGGTATTAATGGCTGTTTTAATTATTCTCGGCGTACTTTTTCTTAGAATTCATGGAAGAATCGAGGATAAGAAGATAATAGAATCCAATACTTCCTTTTTTCATGAACTACCCTTTATCGGGCTCGACAGCTCTTTAATAGACGTCACATTGTCAGATCAGTCTACTCTTTTGATATTGTTCAGTAGCGAATGTTCTGTGTGTGAGCGTGAAGCCTCAGATATTCGGCGGTGCATTAAAAACTTTGCATCCTCGGAAATCCTGATGGTATCCACAGAACCTTTGAAGAAGATCGATGATTTCGCCAGCAGCTCAGGACTTAAAGGCTATTCCGAGGTAACTTTTGCGCATATCCACCCAGAGGTTGCTTACAGCTACTTTGGAGCGTATTCGGTTCCGTCAATTTTTATATACGACGAGCAAAGGAAGCTGAAGAAAAGATTCACGGGGGAAACCAAAGCTGAAACATTATTAAAATACCTGGACAAAGAGTGAATCTCAATAAAAAAATAAAAAAGAGTTTTATGCGGCAGCAAGAGCTGTCCGATTGTGGAGTAGCATGCCTGGCCTCAATTGTTAAGTTTTACGGAGGAGAATCGTCGCTCGAGCAGCTTAGGGAATTCAGTGGGACCACTAAGCAGGGAACCACTTTGATTGGCTTATGCCAGGCTGCCGGTAAGATGGGTTTTGACACAGATGGTTTTAAATGTGGAATAGAAGACCTGAAGACAATTAGTGAACCTGTAATTCTGCATGTAACCCTCTTCGATCGTCTACTTCACTACGTTATATGCTATGGTTTTGACGAAGGCAAATTTATCATTGGAGATCCTGCCCAGGGATTAAAAAAAGTAAAGGAAAAAGAGCTTTTAGCAATTTGGAAGACTAAATCCCTGCTTATCCTCAAACCCAATGCGGATCTTGGTCTAAAGAAAGAAAGGCTTAAAAAGAAAAAACTATGGATCATTGGCATAGTCAAAGAAGACATAAATATCCTTATAGCTGCATTGTTTTTGGGAGCGATACTGACTGTGTTAGGCCTGTCAACAGCAATTTTTTCCCAAAAATTAATTGATGACATACTTCCTGGTAAGGATTGGGACAAGCTTTTATTGGGAATAATATTACTTTCCATTTTGGTGATCGGAAATAGCTTGTTGACCTACTTTCGTGGATACTTATTAATGCGTCAAAACCGCGATTTTAATCTACGAATTATAAATAAGTTTTATCGATTGCTGCTTTTTATTCCGAAATCTTTTTTTGATTCCAGAAAAACCGGTGAGATAATTTCCCGCATGAACGATACTACGAGGATACAGTCTATAATAAGCTTTTTGATAGGCAGCTTGGTTATAAGCATATTGGTGCTTATCATTTCAACAGGGTACACTTTTATTTATTCTTTTAAAGTAGGGCTGATTTATTCCTTCAGTATTCCTTTGTATGTTGGTTTGGCATGGATGTACAACAAAAAGATCATCGGGTCACACCGTGAGGTGATGGTTGCAGCGGCACACAACGAAAGCAACTTTATCGACACTATAAATGGCATCGAGACCATCAAATCATTTAATAGACAACATTCCTTTGAAGCTTTAACACAAGCCATTTTTAGGAACCTGCAGGACAAGGCGTTTAGTTTAGGGAAGTTAAACCTTAGTTACGGATTAGTATCGGGCACTACTGGTGCTGTTTTCTCGCTATCCATAATAGTCATTTTGGCTGTAAATGTAATGAATGATCAAATGACCATGGGAGAAATGGTAGCTCTGCTAACCATCTCAAGTAATATTATTCCAACAGTAAGTTCACTCACCAGTACCAATATGCAGTTACAGGAAGCAAAAGTAGCTTTTGAGAGGATGTTTGAATTTGCTGATATTAAACCAGAGTTTGATGAAAAAGTGACAATAGAGAAAGCCTTTGGAGAGTTTAGATCTTTGCAGGTGAAGGGTCTAAACTTTAGGTTTCCTGGAAGAAAGGAGCTTTTAAAAAAGATAAACTTTGAAGTAAAAAAAGGAGAAATGATAGCCTTACTTGGAGAAAACGGCTGTGGTAAAAGTACCCTGCTGCAGATCTTGCAAAAATTCTATGAGGTAAAGTCTCCACATATTATGGTCAATGACGAAAAGTGGGCTGAAATTAATATTAGAGTGTGGAGGGACGTCCTGTCGTATGTGCCACAAAATATTAAGATATTTAATACAGACCTCGTAAATAATATCTCATTATCAGGAGAGATAATAGAATTTGAGAAAGTAATCAAATGGTGTTCAGAATGGGGATTTAGTTCTTTCTTTGAAAAATTTCCCCAAGGTTTTTTGACCGTTTTGGGAGAAGAGGGAGTAAATATATCAGGAGGTCAAAAGCAGTTGGTGGCATTGGCCAGGGCATTATACAGACAGCCTCAATTATTGCTGCTTGATGAGGCTACCTCGGCGATGGACAGGGCGACTGAAAATTATATTCTTGATCTTCTAGAGGAGCTCAAAGCATCCATGGCAATCATACTGGTAACTCATAGAATAAAAACCGCTAAAAAAGCTGACCGGATCTATACAATTGAAAACGGTAGTATTTCACATAGTGGGAATCATCAGCAACTTCTTATGACGGATAATTTTTATAGCATCAGCTATCAGGAATTAATTGAACAAAAATAACCCTTGACTCATGTTAGATTTTCACGAGTTGATGTATTCTCTTAAACAACACAAAACCAGGTCGGCTATTACTTGTGCCGGAATTATTTGGGGAATTTTTATACTAATCTTACTTCTTGGGTTGGGCAATGGCTTTGAGACGGGCATTTTTCAGCTTTTGGGGAATTTTTCCAGGAACAGTTTGTGGGTGATCGGAGGCCAAAGCAAACCCGGAAATTCTTATGGCATGCCAAAACCAGTTGAGTTTGACACAGCAACACTAAACCTTTTAAAGAAAAAACATAAAGAGATAATATACCTTTCGCCAGAGGCTTTGGTTCCCAATAATCTGCCGGTAGTTTGTGAGGATAAAGTAGGGTATTTTACAATTAAGGGTGTAACATCGGAGTATTTTGAGATCAAAATGTTAGATTTTATCAGAGGAAGAGCTTTTAATAAATTGGATGAGTCCGAAAAGCTTCCCTATGCCATCATCGGCAAAAGGATAGCCAAAACGTTTTTCCAGAAAAACGATGGGGTTGTGGGCAAATACATAGTCATTGGCAGTGAGCATTTCAAAATAATAGGCTTACTTGAAGACGGCACCATTTTCAGTCAAAGTGAAGCTGGTTCTATACTGGTTCCTTATAGTACTTTTTTAGAAAGATTAAATCCAGATTCTTTTACCAACCTGGCACTGACCTGGAATGAAAACCTCAGTTCTGACCAAATGGAAGAACAGGTGAGGGCCACTTTGTCCAATTTCCTAGATTTTGATATCGAAGATGAAAACGCTCTTTTTTTCTTCAGTTTGGATAAACAAGTGGCGGTGTTTGGTAAGTTATTCCAGTCGGTTAAAGTCTTTATATGGTTTATTGGTATCAGTCTCTTAATAAGCGGCATGGTGGGTGTGGCCAATATAATGTACATTTCTGTTAGAGAGAGGACTAAGGAAATTGGAATAAGGATGGCCGTGGGAGCTAAACCTAAAGTGGTTTTAAAATATATATTGGCAGAGTCTACTTTTCTCACACTAATTGCCGGATGTACAGGTGTTTTGCTAGGTGTATTGGTGATAAATACTCTTAATTTTCTGATTGATTATCTATACGGTGATGAAATGATCATTAAGAATCTTTTTATTGATCCGTATGCTGTATTCGGGGCTTTTCTTGCATTGGTGATTGCCGGAGTAGTAGCAGGAATGATACCAGCTCGAAAGGCTGCTAATATTGTACCAGTTGAGGCCTTAAGATTTGAATAAGTTATATAAAGAACTATTATGAAGAAAAAGATCAACCTTGTTCTTATTTTTTTAATAGCTGCATTGGGCATTGTATTTTATTTTCTGATTAACAAAGATGTTCGAAACCGGGAAAGATATAAGACTGTATCTCCCACATTATCATCGATAGAAAAGACTAGGTATATATCCGGAGTGGTTGTACCTTCTAAAGAAATCGAAATAAAATCTCAGTTTTCTGGAATACTGGAGAAGCTTTATTGTAAGGAGGGAGACAAGGTAGAAGAAGGAGATAAAATTGCGAAAATTAAGCTTATTTCTGATCCCATCACGTTAGAAAATGCTAGAAAAAATGTGCATTTAACACTAATTGAATTTAAGGACTCTCAAAAAATTTTCGAGAGAAACGAAACACTTTTTAAAGATGGAGTCATTTCTCAGAGTGAGTTTGAAATGTATGAAAAAGCTTATCGAATCAATAAAAAAGAATATGAGTTTGCAGTAAGTCAACTAAATCTGTTGAGCAAAGGGTACAAAAACAATATAGCCGAACTTACAAACCTTGTATTTTCAACAACGAGCGGAACTGTATTAGAGCTTCCATTGGAAGAAGGGTCGTCCATTATAGAAAGAAATAACTATAATGAAGGAAGTACTATCGCAACTATTGCTGATCTAAGTAAATTAGTTTTTAAAGGGTCAATAAATGAATCGGATTTAACACAGGTAAAAGTTGGAATGGAATTGGACCTGTCAATTCCATCTTTGAAGTTTGAAAAATTAGGAGCAAAATTGGTTAATATTGGAACAAAGGGTTATGAGAAGAATAATATTATCTATTTTGACTTTTCAGCCAATTTGGATTCTAGTAATAATAGATTTTCAAGGATAGGGATTTCTGCCCTAGCTAAAATAATTCTAGATCAAAAAAAGGATATCTTAGTTATTAATGAAAAAAACATACTATTTCAAAGTGACTCAACCTTTGTTGAGGTTCTAAAACAAGACGGATTATTACATAAACAATATATTGAAACAGGGATATCAGATGGAATCAATATTGAGATAATTTCAGGAATAAAGAAAGAAGATATAGTTAAGGTAAGATGATTCTTATACCGTGGATAAATCATTTTTACCATTCTGGGAATTACTTTAATGGGGTTGGGAACGATTTTAACCAGGGAAAAATGATTTATCATCCCGTTTCTGTCACACCTATGGCTGCTCATCAGGCTAAATCACTCATGCCTTCATGCTTAATTCTTGCTTTTTGAATACAAATCAGCTACTCAACATAAGGATCCAATGTCTGAATGGTGCCATCCGAATTATATTGGATCTCAGCCACTTTTGCGGATCGGAGATGCGTGACTCCCTTCGATAAAATACTGTCGTGGTAAAACAGGTACCACTTCCCTTTAAATTCACAAATGGAATGATGTGTGGTCCAGCCAATGACCGGGGTCAAAATCTTTCCTTCGTAGGTGAACGGTCCGTATGGATTGTCACCGATCGCATAGCAAATAAAATGCGTATCACCGGTGGAGTAAGAGAAATAATATTTTCCATTGTACTTGTGCATCCACGAAGCTTCAAAAAACCGTCGGTCGTGATCACCAGCTTTCAGTGGTTCACCATTTTCATCCAGAATGACCAGGTCTTTTGGCTTCTCAGCAAATTCCAGCATATCCTCGGTCATTTGCGCAACTTTCGCATAAAGCGCCGGTTCATCGTCAGCTGGTTCCAGATCCGTGGGGGCGCTCACATCGTGAATGAATTTCCCGGTTTGCCATCTTTGCAGCTGGCCGCCCCAGATGCCTCCGAAATACATATAGGCTTTACTATCATCGTCCACAAAAACGGCAGGATCAATGCTAAAGCTACCTTTAATCGCCTCGGGTTGAGGTTTGAAAGGCCCCGTTGGGCTGTCACTCACTGCCACACCAATTCTAAATATACCTTCTTTGTCTTTTGCGGGGAAGTATAGATAATACTTTCCATCCTTCGTAGCGGCATCCGGAGCCCACATTTGTCTTTCCGCCCAAGGCACATCCTTTACATGTAATGCAATCCCGTGATCCGTCGCTTTCCCGGTAGGTGAATCCATAGAGAGAACATGATAATCCTCCATACCAAAATGCCCGCCCCAGTCATCCTCCGGCAAACCGGCGTCCACATCGTGGGAAGGGTAAACATAAATTTTTCCATCAAAAACATGCGCCGAAGGATCAGCGGTATAAATGTTGGTAACCAGCGGCTGTGATATCGCCTTTTTACGCATTTCGTCATAATTGATGTTATCAGCCATTGATATTTGTAGTTATAAGTTAATTGATGATTTTATCTCCTCTTTAGCAAATCCTGTTCGATTTTAGTTTCCATTTTTTTATTTATTTCATAGAAAAACAGTATTGCCGAGCCGATTATAAATGGGATGGACGGGTATATGCTTACAAGCATTTTGATTCCAACAAGTGCACTTTCAGATTGTGATTCGGCTTTTGGAATATATCCGTAAATCTTGTTGATTTTTGGAATAAGGGCTCCTCCAATAGTAAGGCCAATCTTTAATCCCATGAGCATGGCTGAAAATATAATGGCCGTAGCCCTTCGATTATTTTTCCATTCTGAATAATCGGCAACATCGGCGATCATAGCCCACAATAGGGGTATGGTAATCCCGTAAAAAAACCCATGAAGTATTTGTGAGAGAAAAATGATAAGGATAGAGTCCGGCTTATAAAAATAAAACAACAGTATGGGAATCGCCGAAATGAATAGAAATAGTCTAAATATATCCCTCTTTCCAAATTTGTCAGCTAATTTCTTTGAGAGTGATATTCCTATAATCATAAAAATTATACCCCCTGCATTAAAAATGGCAAATCCCATTGAGGCCGGTGAATCGAATTGAAGTCCGATGGAAGAAAGGGCATTACCAATTGGTTCTAAAAAGCCTGCAAGGCTATGTTGATCGACATAACTTTGGAAATAGAACAAATAGCTCCCTCCTTTCATTGCCAGCGTTACAAAGACAAGAATTGTTAACACGAGCATAATTACCCATGGCCTGTTTTCTATTAAATCTCCTAAATCTTCTTTTAAAGTTGATTTCTGTTCTGGCTTGGGAATAATCCTTTCCTTTGTAGTAAGAAATGTTATCAACATTAAAACCGTTCCTGACAGGGCAAGAAAAGTATTCACTTTAGAGAAACCTTCAATACTATCACCGCCACCAACATATTCAATGAAAGGATACATAAAAACCTGAACGATGAACTGTGCAACCATGACTGCGACAAAACGGTAGGAAGACAGGCTGTTTCGTTCAGCCATATCGCCGGTGATAACCCCGCTAAGTGATGAGTATGGGAGGTTATTCGCAGCATATAATAAAAGAAGGATAGAATAAGTAGTTACAGCATAAATAATCTTACCTGATTCACTAAAATTTGGTGTGGTAAATGTCAATAATGATGCTATACCAAGCGGAATCGCAGTCCAAAGAATCCATGGCCTGAATTTGCCCCATCTGCTGTTTGTTCTATCCGCCATCACCCCGATGATCGGATTAAACGCTAAGGCGGCAATCATGCCTACCCAAAAAATAACTGCGGAGGCCGTGTTTTGCTCTAAACCAAAAACATCTGTATAAAAAAATGCAAGATAGGTGATCAAGGTTTGAAATATCAGGTTGGCCGCTAAGTCGCCAAGGCTATAACCGATCTTTTCACCTACAGATAACTTTTGTGAAGTAGCGCTCATGGACATTGTTATTTGATTCAAAAAATAAAATCTTATAATAAAGATGGTTAAAAATAGTCAAAACGACTATAACTTGTTTGAAAATTTTTCAAAATTTTACCTCATTACAAGATTCAAATTATCACTAATGTGATGAATATACCATTTTATTGCAGGAATTCATTTTCTTTTTCCCAGATAAATGCAATCGATTGCGGAAACCAGTAAAAAAGGTTTTAGACAGATATTAAAAACTTAACTATTTTTTAATTGGAATGGCTTTCGATCCAGTTTTTGGCATTCACAAATGCCTCAATCCAGGGAGAGACCTGATCAGCTTTTCTATTCTCCGGATAGTAACCCCAGTTCCATGGGTACAATGATCGTTCTAAGTGTGGCATCATTACCAAATGTCTTCCATCATCCGAGCAAATTCCAGCAACATTGTAATCAGAACCATTTGGGTTTCCGGGATATTGCTCATAACTATATTTCATGGGAACATTATAGGATGATTCTTCTTTTGGGAAGTTAAATTTACCTTCTCCGTGGGCCACCCAAATTCCCAATCGTGAACCAGCCAGTGAATTCAGCATGACAGAATCATTTTCCAGAACGTTCACATTGAGAAATATTGATTCGAATTTATGTGATGCATTGTGAGACATTCTGGGTTTCACATCATGATTGGGTGTTACCACTCCCAGTTCCATCATCAGCTGGCAACCATTGCACACACCCAGGCTCAATGTGTCTTTTCTTGCATAAAACTTATCCAATGCTTCTTTTGCTTTGGGATTATAAAGAAAAGCTCCAGCCCATCCTTTAGCAGAACCCAACACATCTGAGTTGGAAAACCCACCGACAAATACAATCATGTGGACATCTTCCAGGGTTTCCCTTCCGGAAATCAGATCTGTCATGTGGACATCCTTCACATCCATGCCGGCCAAATGCATGCACCATGCCATCTCTCGATCTCCGTTCACTCCTTTTTCCCGGATGATCGCTGCCTTCACACCTGATTTATTCCTTCTCTTCGGATCAATATCCCAATCTGTGAATTGACCGGTAAAGTGTTCGGGGAATTGGTATCCGAGTATCAGATTTTTGTAATTCTCAAATCGATCCTTCGCCAGTTTTTCACCGCATTGTTTGGTGTCCAGCAAATAAGAGGTCTTAAACCAGGTATCCCTCAATTGACTAACGGAAAAACTTTGTGTTACGGATTTGTACAAAATATTAATTTTCGAATCAAAATTGATTGAGCCAAGGTCAATCGCTTTAACATCAATTTTTCCGAGTTCATTTTTAATGTTTTCCGAATCTTCAACCTGGATGACAAGAGCAGGGTTTTCAGCAAATAAGATTTTGACCAGATCTTCTTCACCGAAAGGATCCAGAGATATATCCAGACCAATTTCAGGATCTGAAAAACACATTTCTCCCAAAGCAGTGACCAGACCACCAGCGGAAACATCATGTCCGGCAAGTATTTTTTCATCCAATATCAATTGCTGAATGTATTCAAATGCTTTGGCAAAATTTTCAGGATTTTTAATGGTTGGAGGATTCACTCCAATTTTATTGACAATTTGTGAAAATGCGCTTCCGGCCAACTTCAGTTCATCGCCTGAAAGGTCGATGTAAAGCAATCGGCTCGATTTATTTCTCTTCAGAACCGGCTCAACAACTTTTCGAATATCCGTTACCTCACCTACAGTAGAAATGATCACGGTTCCCGGAGCGAAAACCGTTTCTCCATTTTTATATTTCTGGGTCATGGATAGTGAATCCTTTCCAGTAGGAATGTTGATTCCCAATGCCAGGGCAAAATTGCTTGCTGCCTCGACTGCTTGATAAATTCTTGCATCTTCCCCTTCATTTTTACAAGGCCACATCCAGTTGGCGCTCAATGAAATTCCTTTCAATCCACCTTCAATCGGCGCCCAGATAAGATTGGTCAACGCCTCCGCAATGGAAATAACCGAACCTGCTTCCGGATCTGCCAAAGCCACAACAGGGGCATGGCCTATGGAAGTTGCAATTCCTTTAACGCCCTGGTAATCCAACATGGTGACACCAAGGTTGTTGAGGGGAAGCTGTAAACGTCCGGCTGTTTGTTGTTTGGCCACTTTTCCGGATACCGACCGATCCACTTTATTGGTCAGCCAATCCTTGCAAGCGACCGATTCCAGTTGTAGCACCAGGTCAAAATATTCTTTGACTTTATTATCGTCGTATTTAATCTCCTCGAAGACTTCCTGTGATGATTTGTCATCCATAATTGTCTTCGGAGGATTCCCGAACATATCTTCCAGCTTAAGATCGATCGGCTTTTTGCCGTTTCCATTCACGAAAGTGAATTGATGATCTCCGGTCGTTTCACCAATTTCATACATGGGCGCTCTTTCGCGGTCTGCTACCCTGTGTAACAAATCCACATCTTTCTTTCTCAGGATCAACCCCATTCTTTCCTGGGATTCATTTCCTACAATTTCTTTATCGGAAAGAGTCGGATCGCCAATTGGTAATTTGGTAATATCGATCTTTCCACCAATTGTCTCAACCAATTCTGACAAACAGTTTAAATGGCCTCCTGCGCCATGATCGTGAATGGATACAATCGGGTTTTCATCAGCCTCCAGCATAGCGCGGATGGCATTGGAAACTCTTTTTTGCATTTCAGGATTGCTTCGTTGGATAGCATTGAGCTCGATAGCATTTTCAAATTCACCGGTCGCAACAGATGAAACAGCTCCACCTCCCATTCCAATGCGATAATTGTCTCCGCCCATTAAAATCACCACATCGCCTGTTTCCGGATCTCCTTTTTGGCTATCAACCTTTTTACCATAACCAATTCCTCCAGCGAGCATGATCACCTTGTCATAACCATATTTTTTAAGCTTTTCGATGTGCTCAAACGTCAGGACACTTCCGCAGATCAACGGCTGGCCGAATTTATTTCCGAAATCGCTAGCTCCATTCGAGGCCTTGATCAATATTTCTTCAGGAGTCTGGTAAAGCCATTTCCTCGGTTGAGTGGCTTTTTCCCATTCCCTTCCACCATTTAATCTTGGATAGGAAGTCATATAGACAGCAGTTCCTGCGAGAGGTTGAGCAGCTTTACCGCCACCAATTCGATCGCGAATCTCGCCTCCACTTCCTGTGGCCGCTCCATTAAAAGGTTCGACTGTTGTTGGAAAGTTATGTGTTTCTGCTTTCAGTGATATGACAGATTCGTAATCACTTACTTCAAAAAAATCTGGTTTGTCCTGGGTCTTGGGTGCAAATTGCTCAACGACCGGACCCTGAACAAATGCACAGTTATCTTTATAAGCAGAAACGACCCGGTTAAGGTTGGTCTGGGTCGTTTTTTTGATGAGCTGAAATAGGCTGCTTTCCCGCTGCTTGCCATCAATGACAAAGATGCCATTAAATATTTTATGCCGGCAATGCTCTGAGTTAACCTGAGAAAATCCAAATATTTCGCTATCGGTCAGCTTCCTTCCCAGTTTTTGACTCAGATTTTCCAGGTATTCAATTTCATCGGAACTGAGCGCCAAACCTTCCTGTTGATTGTATCCCGCAATGTCATCAATTTCCAAAATCGGGTCCGGCTGCTTACGGATGGTGAAAAGATCCTGATCCAATGTATGATAAACTCTCTGCAACATGGGATCATGTTCAGGTTGGTCCGTTTCAGCAACAAAGAATTCCTCGATTCGCTTCAAACCATGGATCCCCATGTTCTGCGTGATCTCAACGGCATTCGTACTCCAGGGTGTAATCATTTCCTTACGCGGACCGACAAATGTGCTGCTTAGTTGTTGCTCTTCCAGATATTCTGCATTTCCAAATAACCAACTCAGCTTGTTAAGCGTTTCGGAGTCGAAAGTACTTTCTGAATAAACGGCAATGACTGTTTGAGTGGAGGTTTTAAAAAACGAAATCATGCGAGAAATATTAAGATCTGAATTTCATCGCAAAACTAAGAAAAGAATTGATGGATTAAACTCAATGCAAAAAAAAAGGCGTCCAACCTGAACGCCTTTTTACCAATTTCTTCTACTTCTATTCTGTTGTTACAGAATCGACAGCAGCTTCAACAGAATCAGCAACTTCTTCAACAGTTTCTTCAACTGATTCAGCAGCATCTTCCATAGCATCTCCTGCATCATCTACAACTTCTTCTACTTCTTCGGTAGCTTCAGATGCTTTTTTAGATGAGCAAGCACTAAAAGTTAAAGCTCCAGCAAACAACAATACTAATGATAGATAAAAAAACTTTTTCATGACAAATAAGCAGTTTAGTTTAATCCAAATTTTATTGAATCAAAGATATGAATAAGTTATGTAGATCATACACGAACAATTACATCGCTGTAAAACACGGCTGTTTATTAAAAATAATTCGAAGATATTACCCTTCTCATTAAAATTTATGCAATGAATCTTACATAATTTTGTAAATAACTAGGTAATAATTTTATCCCTGACTCCGTTTAAACGAATTTTCGACCGTATCATTAAAATATTTTGATTTTGAAATTAAAATTTTCTTGGTATAAAGTTAAAATTTAAACATTTAGGCCGGTTTCTTGTAAAATATTCAATGATTAATCAGAATTAATGTTTTGCATTATATCAAGATTGATTACTATTCAAATTATATTTTTTTTCAGAATAGCAGTCAAATGAACCGGAATGTGAGGGAAATTTATTTGAAATATGGAATAATCTTACAAGTTAGCTTTATAAAAATATTTTACTTCATATAACCTTCTATCAGCTTCTTGATTTTAAGGTGATCTTTTGGTTTTTCTATTCTTTTATGGATAAACCCGATTAAAAAATGGGCATCTTCCTCCCTCAACTGGCCTGAAAAACCCTCTCTTACCCCAAAACCAAACGTCACCATTCCATTTTCCGAATCGATGCCCTTGCTGGAATTTCCCAAAATAGAATAGGAATCAATGTGGTGTTCAGGATTGGCACTTGCAACAAAAAACACTCTGTTGAAATCGCGGTCTCCGAAATATGACCATTGCCAATTTCCATAAATTTTCTCTCCCTGGTAAAGGTCATACTTTTTAAATATCGGACCCCCCAGATTAGTGCCATAATATTGATTGTCCGGATTGAACCTCCCGGCAATAATGCCATTATACATGAACCCATATTTATGATTGGCATCAATTTTTTCAATAATCAACTCAGCATATTTTTTGTGAAATACCCAGGTCCATTGCCATTTTCCACTTAAAGAGGTTGTTTGAATAGATCTCCGTCCAATTTTTTCAGACGAACACTTTTCATAACCGGGCATGCCTACTCCATGGTCGTCCGATTCATAAACCAAATTCGGCACCCCACGAAAAGAGGAAGCTGCCGATTCAGGATAGGTCTCCCAGGGGTCTTTTTTAAATCCAACCCAGTCATTTCCCTGTTTATCAACTATTCTCGAAAATGCTCCACCAGACTTATCGTAGTAATATGTGGCATATTTTGTGTAAACAATAAAATGCTCAATTCCTTTATAAAGCCCTTCTGTAATGGTAACAGCAATAGAATGATAAAATCCAAGACAAAATACGAAGGTGAAAAAGTATGAGAATTTCATAAGATCGGGTATGTTTCGTCCTTCATTATAAAAATATGGATCAGATTCATTTTCAGTTTAATGAATTCTAATTTCACGAATATATAACTAAATTCAAATCGACGTATATATAATTGAAATAAAACAAGAAGGATCAAAAAATGGGTAATTCTGAAATCCGGAACATTATCAGATTGTTGGAAAATACATTTGACGGATCTGCCTGGCATGGACCTTCCATACTAAATATTCTGAATGAAGTAAATGCTGAGAGGGCGTTTAAAGAGTTTGACAATATTCATTCTATTGCAGAATTGGTCCAACATATGACAACATGGAGAAAATTTGCTGTTCAAAGATTACGGGGAAATCATCAATATGAAATTGGTGAATTCGAGGATTGGAAAAAAATATTGAGAAATGATGAAAATACCTGGAGAGAAATAAAAAAACAATTTCTTCAGAGCCAGCAGGAATTACTGGAAACCCTGGATGGGATCAATGATTTGAAATTAACCGAACTGGTGGAAAATAAAGCGTATGATTATTATACCATGCTTCATGGAGTGATCCAACACGATATTTACCACGGTGGTCAAATCTCCTTGCTAAAGAAACAATAACCCGATAACTAAATCGTACTTAACGCATAACAATCTAAACATGAAAAAAATCACAACTATCTTCCTGGGAATCCTTACCGCACTGTTTATTGTCAACCCCGGATTTACTCAATCGGATTTTGAAGGAACAATCACTTACGACATTGATGTAACACTCCCTCCGGACCAGGCAGGCATGGAAAGTATGATGCCCTCCGAAATGATCATTACCATAAAAGATGATAAAACCCGGATCGAACAAATGTTTGGGGAAACCGGTAATAAAAATATTGTCATATCAGACTATGGTAAAATGCAGGGATTTTTTGCGATGAATATGATGGGGCAAAAAATGTTGATCAACATTGATGAACAATCTTTTAAAGAAGGGATCGAACAAGGCAAAAACAATGAGGTAGAAAAGCTGGATGGTAAAAAAGAAATTTTAGGTTATAGTTGTGATAAAGCGAAACTTACCAATAGTGGTGTTGATATCATAACCTATTATACTGATAAGCTACCCAATAAAATGGGTCAGCAATTGATGAGTTTGCCAGGAATGCCGTTGGAATACAACATTGAGACCCAAGGGATGACGATGAAGTTTACGGCAAAAAATATTGACAAATCCCCTGTTGACGATCAGGCTTTTGAGAAGCCGCAGGGCTACCAGGAGATGAGCATGGAAAATTTCAAGAAAATGGGTTTAGGAAATCTAAAATTCTGAGTTGCTTATTTTCCCATCGTGAATTTAATAAATGGCCCCGCAACGGGGCTATTTTTTTGCCATTCTATTTTTTTATATTTGACTCCTATATTTTTGTTTTTTCTAATTTCTCATTGCAACCCTAACATTTATGAAAGCACGAGGACGTTTTACCAACCGATTTGGTTTTATTGCCGCCGCAGCCGGAAGCGCCGTTGGTCTTGGAAATATTTGGAAGTTTCCATTCGAAGTGGCGAACGGTGGTGGCGCTGCCTTTGTGATCATGTATCTGATCTTTTGTTTCATTTTGTGCTTTCCCGTGATGGTAACGGAAATTGCCATTGGAAGAAAAACGGAAAAAGACCCTGTAGGTGCATTCAAAGCTCTGGGTTTCCCCAGGTGGAATTTTATTGGAAAAATGGGCGTATTGGCTGGTTTACTGATCCTGTCTTTCTATAATGTCGTTGCAGGCTGGGCTTTCGGATATTTCGTGCAACTGACTTTTGGAAATTTTGATATTGGTGACAATTTCGGTGAATATATCAACAACATTGGCCGCGTCGGTTCTTACGGAGCTGTTTTCATGCTGGCCACTGCTTATGTCGTAAGTAAGGGTATTTCCGGAGGTATTGAAAAAGCCTCTAAAATTCTCATGCCAACATTGGTGGGAATGATGTTGATTCTCGTCATCTATTCAATGACCTTGCCGCACGCTTTTGAAGGAATTAAATATTATCTCATCCCTCAATTTCAGGAAATAAATTTCAAAGTAGTTTACAATGCTCTTGGACAAGCTTTCTTTTCGCTT
The DNA here is from genome assembly GCA_913057175.1 of uncultured Cytophagales bacterium. Taxonomy (GTDB): domain Bacteria; phylum Bacteroidota; class Bacteroidia; order Cytophagales; family Cyclobacteriaceae; genus CAJXNP01. The sequence goes on along the minus strand of CAJXNP010000010.1, from coordinate 173,477 downwards.
TCACTTGGAATGGGCGCTTTGATCACCTACGGAAGCTATGTATCAAAAAATAATAATATTATTTCTTCTGCCGCATTGATTACGATTTCTGATGCAGGAATTGCCTTTCTGGCCGGTTTGATGATGTTCCCGTTCGTGGCTTATCTAACACAAGGTGCAGTCCACACCGTTGAAGGAGGCCCGGGGTTTATTTTCCAGGTGTTGCCGGGAGCTTTTGAGTCGATGGGACCAATGATCGGTCGTATCATTGGAGCGTTGTTTTTCCTATTGCTTTCATTTGCAGCTTTAACTTCTACCATTTCTCTTCTGGAGGTACCCGTGGCATATGCTGTCGATGAACTTAAGGTGAACAGAACATACGCGGTTTGGTTTATCGCACTTTTTATTTTCCTAATGGGTGTTCCTTCACTTTTATCCAATGGAGATTCTCAATTCTTTACCAATTTTGTGACCTATATTGGTGCGGAAAAACCTACTAATTTTCTGGATTTTGTCGGCCACATAGGAAGCGATACCCTGCTTCCGCTTGGTGGATTTCTGATCACAATTTTTGCCGCATATGTTTGGAAAAAGAATAATCTGAATGAAGAGATTGAAACAGGCTATCCTGGATTCAAAGGATCGTTTGTCGAGAAATACATAGACTTTGCTGTAAGCTATCTGTGTCCAACAGTCCTGGGTGTGATATTTCTTCTGACTTTATTGAATAGGTTTTTTGGGGTGGAGTTTTTTTAATTATTAAAATCTCCCCTCAACGTTCTTAATCTTCTCCTTGCATCCGCTGTATAAATGCTTCCAGGATATTGGATCAGAAAATCGGTATAAACCATAATAGCTTCCTGATTTAGCTTTTTGTTCTCTTCAAGTATTTTGCCTTTCAGATAAAGCGCGTCATCTCCGAGAATATCATAATTGTATCCCTCTATAATTTCATTTAAAAGAGTGATTGCCTCATCAAAATTTCCCAATTCCTGATTGATAGTAGCTTCCAGCATGACAACCTCATCGTACAGGCTGTGCATTTTGATCTCATTTTTCAACTTTATCAGTGAATCGAGCGCTTCCAGTTTTTTATTCTGAAATAATAAAAGATCGACATTGGCATACCTTTTCATATTAAAGTCCGAAGTATCCAATACCGTATTATCCTTGATTAGCAAGCTTAGTTTCATCGCATCATTAGCAATTTCTCGGGTTGTAGCATTTTTAAGGATATCCAGATGATCCTGTGCCAAGGCAAAATCTCCTTTATAATAGGAAAGCTTTGCATTTTTAAACTTCGCATCGTAACCAATAACTGTTTCTTTACTTGATTTTTCGACCTGTGAGTAAAGCAAAGTCGATTCCCACGGCTCGCCGATTAATAGATAAATATCTCCTAAATCCAATTTGGATTGATCCACTATGGATTTATTCATTCTGGGAAACTTGATAATTTCTTCCAGGATATTGATGGCTTCCTGATGCTCATCCAGATAAAAAGCATGAAGCAAAGCCTTACTTCGAAGCGCTTCTACCGTGAATTGATTAAGACCAATTTCTTCAATTAAACTATTATATTCTGAGATAAGCGTTTTGATCTCCTCGCTATCTACAGGAAATGTGTTTTTGACTTTTTCCTCGCGCGCTTTGATGACGTATCTTCTGGCGACCTGGTAATTTTGTGTCTCAGGATAATTCTCAATAATGTATTCAAAAATTCTTATGGCATTTCTGTAATCTCCATTGTCCAACGCTATCCGTCCGATGTTGATCAATCCACTCCCCTGTAATCTGAATCTCTTATCTACAGCACGGGCCTGGATAAATGCTGCATAAAAATCCTTTTGCTGAAGATTTACCCAAATCAAAAGATCTGTATAATTTTCATCTCCGGAAAATTTCTGGACTTTGTCGATCAGCAGATTTTCAAATGCCTGCAGATCCTCTTCTTCCGTCAGTACATTTTGAAGAATATTTTTGACCGAGTTGAGCTGATTGGGTTGCTCATTTCCATAGTTAAGGTATTCTTCGATCATTTCTTCCTTCCTGTTAAGAATTCTATATAGATTGGCTAGTTGAAGGGAATAAATATGAGGATTGTGCTGTTTTTTTCTCGCTAAGAGATAAGTATCCAATGCATATTCATACAATTGATTTCTCGCAAAGTGTTGAGCGGCAATCCTCACCTGAAATTCATCATCACTAAGTGATTTAATCAAATTGTCATAATAGGCCTTTTCTTTTTCCTTTTCATTCTTCTGAACATAGATCAGTCCCCTGTCAATGAGGTAATATGTATTATCCTTATAATTTTTAAGAACCTTGTCGATGTATTTTTCGGCTTCATCAAACCGCCCGGTATTCAAAAGTATTTTAAAATAATTATTGTGGATCTGTGGAATGTTGCGTGGATTTTTGGCCAGCGACTCATACAAACTGATGGCCTTTTCAATTTCGCCATCCTGATAGTATTGATTGGCCAGCTGAATGGAGGAAGAGTTTTGCGCCTGCAGCGAGCCGAAACAAATTATTATTATGAAAAGAGTAAAAATTCGGTTTATCCAAATATTCATGAGTTATCCCCAATAAATGTGTATAAATAATAATAAAGTAAAAAGATAATTAATTATTGTTATTTATTATTAGGAATGTGGATTTGTGTATAACTAATTATTTTTTTCCTTGTCAATTTCATTTGTTTATAATGAAAACTAAGTCACATACTTATCAACAACTGAATGTTAAGTAAATAATTGATAGTAAGTATGTTAAGATTAAATGTTAATAATTTATCCCAAGTTGTGAATAAGTTTTTCTCGTTCAATGCTATTGTGAGGTGTTAATAATTTTCTTGAAGAGTTAATTTTAATTCCTGGTTATCAACAGAAATGTTCAATTATCAGGGATGAAGGAGAAATCAACATTTATCTGAAAGTTATCAACACAGGTTTTCCACAACTTCTATTCAATGATCAAACCGGTGATATCCCAGTTTGCACGTACAGTAATTAATTGAATTCCTTCTTCATTGACATAGAATGTTACAGGTTCGGGTTGCTCATTTTTAGTAATATTGCCCATATCCCATTTACCGTTTTCATTTTCATCAATGAATAGCCGCATGCGGTAATCTCCGGGTTTTATATTTTTAAAAGAGAATTTGTCATTTGTATGTAGCTCTTTTACAATTTCATTATTTGAGCTCAGCAGTTGAATAATGTACTTTTTGTCCTTACTGGCAAGACTACCACTGATGGTACCATATTCCTCCGGATTGAGAAAACCATAATTAAATACCTTCATTTCTGTTGTATCATTTTCTACACTTATGATTGCACCTTGCCCAAGATATAAATGAAGGCCTTTTGTACTAACCTGTTGTGATGCCTGTCTGACGGTTTTTTTGGCTTTTTGATCAGTTTGTAGTTGTTCCAATGAGTCCGCAATTTCCTTTTGCCTCATTTGTTCCTGCATCAAGCTATCCAGAAGGTAAGTAATCGAGTCAACTTTTTTCTTATTCAAGTTGAAGGATAGATCTATTTTATTCCTATGCTTATTGATCTTTACCTGATCATCCGAATTAATTCTTGCAACTGGTATAGAATCAAGTCTGAAAAGAATGCTGTCAGTATTGATCGTTAATACCGGCTTGGAAAGATTAATTTCGGCTTTAAATTTCTCTTCGATTTTAGAGCTGCTACTAGGTTTAATATTTAAAGTAAACTCTTCAGGTTTCCTACTGGATTCCTGAAACTTTATCCACACTGTATCAATGGCTTCGTTTTGAATGGAGTCTTTCGCTTTGATAAAAATTCCTGTGCTGTCAGGGTTTTCAAATGTATGATAGATACGAATGGATTTATTTTCTTTTACAGGATTGGTAAAAATTGTCAAAGTTGAATCCAGAGGTTTAGCTTCATATTCAACAATGTATTTATTGAAGTTAACATCAAAATTGGGACCGGAAGGAAGAGCGGTTTGAATGGTCATATCTCGGAAGTCCAGGTTGTATAGGAGAATATTGTGGGCTGATATATTGGATTGCAGATCGAGCGTATCACTAATCCATCCGTAAGCTTCACTTTTAGGATCAAGTTTTAAGTTGCCATTACCATCGGTAAAAGCGTAAAAAAGGTATTTACCGTTTTTAATGTTCTCAATTAAAAAATATCCCTCTTCGTTTGTCTCACTAAAATAGTAAGGTGAACCATTGTAAATTGTTATTGTGTCATCTACCTGGTATAATCCAACCGTACTTTTCTTAATGGTATCACTGGTCAGTAATTTCACCGTATATCCATCGATGGATAAGCTATCAATGTATTCACCTGTGCTAAAAGTGAACTTATTGTTTTCGGTTGGATTTCCTTCGGTAAGATCCTGGATGGCATCCCTGAAGTTGAAAGTATAAGTCGTGCTATCGTTGAAGTCTTCATCAAAAACCAGGATGAAGCTACTTTTGCCTTGTTTAATTTCATAATCAAAATCAATCCTTGGCGTAATGATCAATTGTTTTTGCAGGGTCTTTAATTGTATCCTTTCGTTAAAGGTAAATTCATAAACTCTTGAATGTACATTGGTTGATTGATGCTTTGGGTTCGAGTAGATCAATACCGGGGGAATGGTATCTCTGGGACCACCGCTAGGGGGTACTTTACTGGCACATTTGGTTAGAAGAATATTTGAGATGAAACCGAGCAAAAAAATGTATCCGGCTACTTTGGTTAATTTCATTTGGATAAAATATAAATCAAACTTGAATAATTTTGATCTTTTTTAGCGTAAATATTTGATTTACAACCATTTACAAGTGGTTTAAGCAAGTTTATAGTGTTTCCTTTATATTTTTCGCTCAACATACTTACGTAAAACGAATCAAATATCATAGGATGTATTTTTTGAATGACATAGCCGTGTTTATTAGCTAGCAGACTAACTGATTTTTGATCAAAATGATAAAGGTGCCTGGGAACATCATAACCTGCCCAATAGGCTCCGTATTTTTTTGCGTCGAAAGAATTGAGATTGGGTAAGGCCAGGACTAACTTTCCATCAACATCCAACAATTGATGGAATTTCTCTAAGCTTTGGTTGAGTTGGTGAATGTGTTCTAATACATGCCAAAGGGTAATGACTTTGAATTTATTTTTTTTGATCATGTCAAGTGATTGGTGCACGTTATCATTCAACTTTTCTTTTGCGATTGCCCTGGCTGTGCTATCTGGTTCAACGCCAGTAACATTCCATTTGTCTTTTTTGCATGCATCGAGAAAGTAGCCAGTGCCACATCCGAAATCCAGAATATCACCTTTTGATGATATTGAATTTATCATCTGAACTTTTTTCCGTAGAGTGTAATTCCTTACAATTTTGTATAGGATATTTGTAAGGGAATTGGCTTTGTTTTGATGGGAGATATATTCTTCTGACTGATAATATTTGCCAATGTTTTTTTCATCGGGCCTGGGATTAGTAAAAACAAATTTACAGGACTGACATCTCACAAGCCGAAATAATTCTTTGCTGACGGTAAAGTCCTGGCAGGTTAAATAGCTGTCAAATTTGGATTGTTGACAGATTGGGCATTGCGTTAATGTCTCTTGCATATTATTTACCAAAATATACAAGGATGATAGAAATATCAGCTGGTGAAACACCACTTATTCTGGAAGCCTGACCAATTGTTTTGGGTTTAATTTTATTTAGTTTTTCAATGGCTTCTGCCGATAGGGATGTAATGCTTTTATAATCAAAATTTTCGCGAAGTTTTAAATTTTCTAGCTGCTCTATTTTTTCAACAAGCTTTTTCTCCTTATCGATATATGTTTCATAGATCGTGTGGATCTCTGCCTGCTGAATGCATTCGTCATCATATTTGGATAATGATGTATTTAATGAAGCGTCATGCTTTCTCAGATTTCCGAGACTTATTTCCGGTCTTTTTAGTAATTGGTAGACGGAAGTTTTTTCATGAATTTTTGCTGTATTTATTTCGGCTAAACCATGATTAATTTCATTGGGAAGGACTTTTATTTCTTTTAGCTCTTTAATAAGGGTGTCATATTTCTCGCTTTTTGTAATAACTGATGCTAACCTTTCATCATCAGCTAAGCCAATGGAATGACCCATTTCTGTCAATCGTATGTCCGCATTGTCCTGTCTTAACAGTATCCTGTATTCTGCCCTTGATGTAAACATGCGATAGGGCTCTTCAGTTCCTTTGTTGATCAGATCATCAATAAGAACCCCAATATATGCTTGAGATCTTTTCAAGATTAACGGTTCTTTTTCATTAATTTTTAAATGCGCATTAATTCCAGCCATTAACCCCTGAGATGCTGCCTCCTCGTAACCGGTGGTTCCGTTTATTTGTCCGGCAAAAAATAAGTTCTTAACAAGTTTGGTTTCAAGCGTATGGTTTAATTGTGTAGGAGGAAAGTAGTCGTATTCTATTGCATAACCCGGTCGAAACATTTTGGCTTTCTCAAAACCCGGTATTTTGGTGAGTGCTTTATATTGAACATCTTCAGGTAGCGATGTGGAAAATCCGTTGACATAGACCTCAACCGTATTCCACCCCTCCGGTTCAACAAATATCTGATGTCGGTTTCTTTCAGCGAATCTGTTAATCTTATCCTCAATAGAGGGACAATAGCGTGGCCCTACCCCTTTTATTCTTCCATTGAACATGGGGGATCTATCGAATCCTGTTTGAAGGATTTCATGAACATCAGGATTGGTATAGGTTATATGGCAGCTTAATTGTTTTTTCAGAGGAGATGTTTGTGATGAAAAGCTGAACTTACCAGGGTTCTCATCTCCCTGTTGTTCTTCCATTACTTTGTAATTTAAACTTCTGGCATCTACTCTTGGAGGTGTACCGGTCTTCATTCTCCCCGATTGGAACCCAACTTTTACTAATTGTTCGGTTAGACCCTTAGCGGCCTTCTCCCCTGTTCTACCTCCACCAAATTGTTTTTCACCAATATGAATAATTCCATTGAGGAATGTTCCATTAGTCAGGACGACTGATCTGGAAGAAATTTCTATTCCAAGAGCTGTTTTGACACCACAGGTCTGGTCATCTTTTATCAATACATCTGTTACCATTTCCTGCCAGAAATCCACATTTGAATTGTTTTCCAATGCTTTCCTCCATTCAGCTGAAAAAAGATTACGATCATTTTGACTCCTGGGACTCCACATTGCTGGTCCTTTTGATCGATTTAACATCCTGAACTGCACCATTGATTTATCAGAAATGATTCCGGACATTCCTCCAAGGGCATCGATTTCACGCACAATTTGTCCTTTTGCAACACCACCCATTGCGGGGTTGCACGACATTTGAGCAATGACACCCATGTTCATAGTAACAAGCAATACTTTCGAACCCATCTTAGCTGCGCTGTATGCGGCTTCACACCCAGCATGTCCAGCTCCAACCACTATTACATCGTATACAGGAAACATGTTGATAATTTTATATGGACAACGTTCCACGTGGAACATTTGTATTAAACTATGAATAAGTGTTTCACGTGGAACACTTCTATTGATCTAAAATTGCCGCAAAGCTAAATAATGATCCTCAATTTTCCTCATTTCTTCTTTCTCGGATTTGGTTTTATCATTTAGTCCCAGGAGGTGTAAAACACCATGTATCATGACCCGATGAAGTTCATCAATGAATGAAATATCATATTCTATGGCATTTTCCTTTACGCGATCTACACTTATATATATGTCACTTTCAAGAAAGTCCGGGTTGTCTGAATGATCAAAGGTGATGATATCAGTGTAATAATCGTGATGGAGGTATTCTTTGTTTATGTTAAGGAGAAATTCATCTGAGCAAAAGATAATGTTAATGTCCCCGCATTCTTTACCTTTTGATTTTATTGTTTCTAGAATCCAGGAAAGGGTTTTTGTTTTATCAGGAAGTTTGAATTGAATGTCTTGGTAATGGATACAAATGTTTTCCATTATTAGTCCACATAAAAACAAAGCTCCACGGTGCGGCCATCATCGTGAAAATTGACTTCATCAGATAAGTGCTTCATCAGGAAGATGCCCCGGCCACTTGGTTTATTAATGTTTTCTGGAGAAGTAGGATCCGGAAGGTTATGATGGTCGAAACCAATCCCTTCGTCTTGTACTCTGAAACGCAGTACATTTTCATTTAACGAAAGGGAAATATGAACATTTTTTGTTTTGTTTTGCTGGTTTCCATGTTTGATTGCATTGTTGACAGATTCCGTTACTGCAATCATGATGTTTCCATAAATATCGTCGTCGAGATTAAATTTTTCTTTTGCATTGTCGATAAAGCTTTCAATGATTCTGATGTTTTCATCTATCGACGGTATCTCAATTTTAATGGTATCCATGCTCAAATTTCTAAAAATTCCCCAATCTATTAAAATATTTATTTACTTCTTCTTTATAGTAAGGATTCAATTTTGGAGGTACAGTTTTCAGTAACTCTATTTCCTGTTCTTTGTTTTTAATATAGTCTTCAAATTCTTTCGGAATTTCCCTTTTGAATTTTTTTGCCTGCTCTCCTTCTCTTTCTTCAGACAGCTCTCTTTCTCTCATTGACTTTTCGGCTTCCAATAAGCGGGTGACAATCTCTTGCTGACGCCTGATGGTTCGTTCAGTTATGTTTTTGTTCACGAGATCCATTTCAGTTTCTTCCATTTTTTTGATGGCATCACTCAGATTATCTCCTGCCTTTTCTCCTTCTTGTAGTGGATTATTGTTCAGTTCATTCTGCATTTTCTCGAGCATCTGTCTGATTTTTTCCTGTTCAGCCGCCATTTTCGCTAATTCCTCAGATAATTGTCGCCCTTGCTTGCCACTTTGTTTTAACTGTTGTATTTGCTGATTGAGCTGTTGCTGAAGTTCGGTAATTGAAGGCGCCTGACCCATCTGGTTTTGATCTCCTTTGGAATTGCCCATCATATCAGCCATCGCTTGTTGCATTTGGGTCATCACATCGTCAATCATCAAAGCAAGATTATTCATGGATGTCATCGCATACTGTTGTTTTCCAACAGCGATGTCCTTTTTTCTTTCTTTTATCGCTTCTACTGCTTCATTGATATTTTTGTTCATTTCTCCAACTTCCCTTGTAACAAACGATTGGATTTGGAAAACCCTGTTGGCAAGAGAATACAAGCTGTCTTCAATGATTTTGGCATCATCCTGAATATTTAATTGTTCCTGTGACAATTCAAGGAATTTTGGATCGCTTTGATTGACATTTCTGAACTGATCCATGTTGCTTTCCTGTTCAAAGGATAGTTTGATAAGGTTCTCCAGTATTTCGCGCAAATCTCCCAAATTGGATTGCATCGACATCATTTCTGTTGCGCCCTGCATCTGCTGCAATTTTTCTGACATCTTTTTCAATTGCTGCTGGGCATTTTGTTGAGCTTTGTTTGCTTTTTTCTTTTTATTTTCCTGAAGGTTCTCCTGAGATTCATTCATGGAGTTTTTGATGTTCTCAAGGTCTTCTTTAAAATCTGCAGGAGGATTCGGATTTTTTAGATCCTTATTGATCTCGTTTAGCTCATCAATATTTTCCTCGAGTTGATCAAGCTCTTCCTTTAATTCTGATTGTTTCTCTGAAAGGTCATCCGAATCACTTTCCTTTTCTTCTGTCTCATTCATTAGCTCTTGTTGCTCCTGTGATAGTTCATCACTTTTATCAATAGCCTCATCGAGTTTTTGTTCGTACTTAAGTTTTTTGAATAATTCGAGGGATCGCTCAAGCTCTTTTTCCAGGTTGAACTCCTTTTGGTTCAGCTTTTCAACAATGTCCTTGATATCATTGACATTTTTCTTTTCCTCCAATAGCTCTTGTAGTTCTTCGTAAAGCTTTTTGGTTTCTTCGTCCAATAATTCATCCATTAATTGTTGAAGTTGCTCTACTTTTTCCGAAATTCTCTTGTTCTTCTCTTCATCCTCGCTAAAGCGATTTTTCATTTCTGAAAAATCCTTGTATTTCTCCTGAAGCTTTTTGATCTCCTCCTCAAGCTCTTGCTTTTGTTCGACGATATCCTGCATGAGCTGCTCATCCTGCCAGCTCAGTTCTTTTTTGCCTTTTAGACGATCTTCTGCTTTTTCAAGCTCTTTTTTTAACTGTTTTGCATCTTCAATACTCTTATCTATCTGATTTTCAGCACTTTCCGAAGCTTTACTAAGGTTTTCAATAACCTCTTGCTTGTCGGGAATTTTGAATTGATAGACACCAGTTCGGGTGGTCTTCGCTCCGTTTATGCCATCATTATCACTTACAGCCAGGTAATACTCTAATTTATCTCCACTCTTTAACTTCATAGAGTCCAGTAGCCATTGCATGTAAAAGCTTTGCTGATTTTTCGAACGGTCAATGGCTATGGGAATGGCTTTAAAATCAGCGTCTTTTTCATTGGATTCTGAAACACGATAATTAAGCCTTAACCTGGTAAGGCCGTAATCATCAGAAATTTGTCCTCCAAATACAATTAAATTATATAGCACGGTATCCTTGTGAAGCTGAACATCAATTTTAGGATACTTATCTTTGATGACATCAATGTTGTATTGTATCAGGTCCTTGTTTTTACTGTATTCATTGGACAGGCTTAGTGTATAATTTGTACTGTTAAAAAATTGCTTTTCATATGTAAATAATTGATTATCAGTGTTTAAAACATCAATTGTGTCATCGGCATTTTCAAAATAGATTTCGAAATCATTTGTATTCAGCGTCTGATAGTACCATTTGATGTTAGTACCTTCCGGAATCTGAAAATTCCCAATATTATTCAATCTTTCGACCTTTCTATTCAGGTATTTTGGAAAAATCAACTCAGCTTCAAAATTTTTAATGTTTGGTCGGTTGACAACATTGATCTCATAACTGGAAGAATTAAAGCCAGCGGCGGTAAATTGGAAATCAAAGTTTTGCTGAACCTTTTCAATATTAAAATGGTATGTATTATCCTCTGATTTTGTGAGCTTGATTCTCCGGTCTCCCAGTAATAAAAACAGATCAGATGGTACCGACTCCCCTGTCAGTTGAACTTGTAAATCAAAGTCTTCGTTTTTGAAAGCCAAAAGGTTTTTGTTCAATAATTCAAATTCAAAAGGAGCTTTCAGCACAAAATCTTTTTTGTGTTGTGCAATTCTTTTCGCTGGTTCTGTTAGGACCGATGGAGAGAAGATCCCAAGCAAAATGACAACAAGAAATGGTATAATCAGAATTTTCAGGTAGCGGACATTATTTCTGAAGTCAACAGCATCGGAAAAATCCACATGAATGATTTGCTGGGTTTTCTGGTTGACACTGGCCAATGCGAGCTGATTTTGTGATTGCAGGCTTTTTAACTGGACAATGTTCAGAAGCTTGTCCTGCACATCGGGAAAAAATCCGCCGATATTTTTAGCTGCGTTAAAATCACTTAATTGCCTTTTGGCAATAAATAGCTTCAGAAGCTTATCAATGATCAATTTATAAAACACAAATGCAGCTAGTCCCAGGTAAATGTAAAATAATATCGATCGGGCGGTCTTGTCGAAATTTGCCTGATATTCCAACAGAACAAAAAACAAAAAGACACTTAATAGTATGGTAGCGGATATGAGAACCCCTTTTATTACCTGATTGAGGTAAAACTTCCTTTTATATTGAGAAATTTTATTTTCGAGTGTGTTACCCACGTTTACTATAATGCCTCCGGTTTTTCAAAATATACATGACCTAAATCCCTGTATTGCATAGGGTTATTTGGAAAATTCTTTACATAAGATTGTAGAAGCCGGTATCCTTCATCATACCATAGTACCAGCATGGGAGCATCGTTCATAAGCGTATTCTCTGCCTGCATAAAATACCTGTTTGCTTCCTCAATCGACCCGGCGTACAACGCGCGGTTGAACAGCCTGTCGAATGTAGTATTATTATAACGAGTAATATTGGGATAAGATGCTTGACCGGCACTACGGGGAACGTCTTTTCCCTGAAAAATCCATAAAAAATTCTCCGCGCTGGGGTAGTCCGCTAACCAGGCCGCCCGCATTATTTCATAGTCACCATTAATCGCTTTTTCGACCAATTGCGCGAAGGGTAGCAATTCAAGATCCATGTCAATATTAAGGTGATCCTTTAATTGTTTCTGGATTTCCGTTGCCACCAACGTATTCCGGTTTCCTTCCGCATTAAAATAAAAGGTGATTTTCGGGAAACCTTTTCCTTCTGGATATCCGGCTCTCCCCAAATAATACCTCGCAGAATCTACATTCAGTGAATAACCATTTATCTTTTCAATTTCATAGTTGACTAATACAGGAGGGGTGATCCCGTGATTTCCCGGGGCAAAACCTTCACCATTTAATACAAAGTCAAGAATTTTTGAACGGTCAATGGCAAAACTGAATGCTTTACGCACATTGTTATTTCGGAAAATACCCGATTGTGTATTAAATGAAATAAACTGTGTTGCCATTTCAGGAGATCGCTGCAACTCGAATTGACTGTATTCACCGTTTGAGCCTGGCTCTGATTCTTCCAGAATCTCAATAATAAACTCTGTGGGGAGTCGGTAGATCATGTCCAGGTTTCCCTTTTTAAATTCAAATAACTCAGATTTTTTGTCCTTTATAAATTGAATGGTAACAGCATCCAGTAAGGGGAGTCGATTTCCAAACTGATCCTTCTGATGATAGTTCTTATTTTTTTTAAGAATAATTGCTACTTCTTCATCTACATCGCTTATATAAAAAGGGCCTGTTCCAACAGCCTTTATCCGCATATCCTGACCATACAGATCTTCCGCTTCTTTTGGATAAATAAAACATGCTGGTCTGGCAAGGTGCACGGTCAAAATGGAATTTGGCTCTACCAATGTTAGCTCAATTGTCAAGTCGTCGATAATCCTAATTCCTTCTACCCCTCCGTCCGGCGTAAGGCCATTTTTTGTCGCCTCATAATATTTATCCGCTCCTTTCAACACACCCTTGAAAATAGAAGCAAAACCCTGGTTGTTTGAGTTGGATGTACAAAGCCTGGTAAAGGAATATTTGACATCTTCGGCAGTTAATTTTCGTCCTTTTCCCTCTTCAAAACACTTGTCGTCGTGAAAATAAACGCTGTCTTTTAAATGAAAAGTGTAGATCGTTCCAGAGCCATCGACATCATAACTTTCTACCAGGTTGGGAACGACTTCCAGTGTTTTATCATTGAATTTAAAAAGTCCTTCATAAATCTGTGAGGCGACCCGGTAGGAATATGCATCGGTTATGTTATGTGGAAATAAATTTCTGATATACTCTGATTCATTTATTCTTAATATGCCACCATAATATCTTTCACCATTTGCTTTCTTCAATAAGGATTCGGTTCCATCGCTGTTTTCTGAATTGCTACCGCACGATACTAAAATAATTGAGAGTATACCAAAAAAGAGAAATTTTATTTGATGCATTTTTAGCTGTTTTTTATTCTGTTTATGTGAAAATTTAATCAGAATCACATTCTGAAAAAATAAGAAAATAATTTCAGGTAAGTTAAAGATTATAAATCTAATTCTTCTTCAAAATACTCTAATACATGCATTTTCAAAAGTTTTTCCTGCTCAAGGATGTCGAAATGTGGAAGTTTTTTTATCAATTTCCAATGCGGCCAGCCATCTTCGTCCAATCCCTCTAACCTATAATAACCTGATAAACTAAGCACTTTGCAAATGGCAATGTGCATTAGATCCTGCTTTTGTTCTTTCGTAAAATTTTTAATACCTTTTCCAAGCTCATGAACACCAATCAAAAACAATACTGCATTGAGGTCTTCAGGCTTTTTACCGATTTTTTTGCCTATCTTCTTTAGAAGCTCATTCCATTTGATATCAAACTCCAGGTCCTTTTTTAGCATCTTTTGTTGTTTACCTACAAAAATAGCGTATGAATTTTTTTAATAACATAAATAAGTCAGTTAATCGCCTTGTCGATCTGGTTTATCCCAGGCTTTGCTTTTATTGCAGTGAATATTTGACAGAAACAGAGGATGTACTTTGTGTTTACTGTAAATCTTCGCTACCTGTTTTAGACTTTTCCAGGAATTATGGAGTTATCAGTTCCAAATTTGTTGATGTCAATCCCAAAAATGTAATTTGTTTCTTAACGTATAAAAAGGGAAATATTACCCAAAGCCTTTTGTGCGATTTTAAGTACAACGGGGACAAACAAATCGGATCACAATTAGGCACCTGGTTTGGCAATTTCATTCAAGATAATTTACACATTTCAAATATCGACCTAATCGTTCCCGTACCTCTTCATAAATCCAAAGAAAGGAAACGGGGTTTCAATCAAAGTGAAATTGTCGCAAAAGCAATTTCCGAGGTTCTTTCTGTTCCATGTTTAAATGCACTGGAAAGAAGGAAAGAAAGTAAAACCCAGACAAGAAAGTCCAGAACAGACAGAATGTTTAATGTAAAGGATTTATTTTCTGTTTTGGATCCTGATCTGGTTAAAGGAAAACATATTCTGCTTATTGATGATGTCATTACAACTGGCTCTACACTGGCGGCTTGTTCAATGGAATTGATCAAACATGATGTTGGGGCAATCAGTATTGCCACACTGGCTTTAGCAAAATAAAAAAGCCACCTAAAAATAGATGGCTTCTTTTTATCAAATAACAGGTTTTATTACTTATTCGAACCCGCTCGTATCATGGCACATCGGAAACCAATAAATGATGTTGATGAATCCTGATCAAGATATCTTCTTGTACCAGGAGATAACCAATATGCGATGTCTCTCCAGCTACCGCCTTTGTAAACACGAGCTCTGTCTGAGATCAAAGAATTATAGTTAGCAAAATCATAACCCGATTCAGGATCGTCGATATTCGGATCATAATCAGGAGCTTCTATTCTGCCACGCAAGTCATTTCTATTTCTTCTTACAGGGTTCATATCTTCCATATCCTGGTAAGAAAGTGGTCGGTAAACGTCAAATACCCATTCATTTACGTTTCCTGACATGTTGTAAAGTCCGAAATCGTTTGGCGGATAATCATATACATACGTAGTGATCATGGCTCCGTCATTTAGTTTGCCGGCTATACCTGCATAGTCACCTCTACCTCTTTTGAAGTTAGCAAGAAAAGTTCCCATCTGCTTTCCGTATGGGTTTCTCATGGAATGACCATCCCATGGATAAAGTCTGCTGTGTGTTTGGTTTTCATCCAACCATTGTGTGCCGATCAATGCCTGAGCAGCATATTGCCATTCAGCTTCACTTGGCAATCTGTAATCAGGTAAAACAACACCTGTTTCAAGCGGAATTCTTCCTCCTGCACTTTCAGCCGGTAGCTCAATACCAGCCTGATCTGCCAAACGAGCATTTACAAATGCCGTTCTCCAACCGCTATAATCCACCGCTTGTTTCCAGGAAACACCTACAACCGGGAAGAACCTGAAACCAGGATATCTTAAATAGTGGTCAACATAAGGGTCGTTGTAAGCAAGGTCTCTTGCCCAAACAGTTGTATCAGGAAGAGCTGATTCATAAAATACCCTTGATGAATCAAGTTGAACATAGTAGAGATATTCTAACCAGTGGATATTTGCTACTTCCGTTTCATCCATGTAGAATGAAGCAACCGTGATGGTTCTTTCAACATTGTCCCGGGTTTTGAAAATATCTTCTTCGAATGAACCCAGGACTGTTCTTCCTCCCTCAACGAATCTCAGGTTGGGCCCATCAGGCTGACCTCGGAAATCCATTACCTGAAAACCTTCATCGGAATTGTATTCCATTCCTGTGGCGGTACTTATTGGTCCCGGATTGTCAGCAGTGGGGTGGCTACCGGACTTACATCCCTGCAATAACACAATAGCTAAAGCCGGTAACATTAATGCATAATTCACAAAATTTTTCATACCTGTTTTTATTTGATAAACTCTAATTCTTAAATAACACAACACATTTAATTTAAGATAACTTCAAATATCTTAACAAAATCCTAAAAAATGAATAAAAAGTTAAAGATTTAGAATCCCTATAAATTTCAGAGCATAATATTATGGCATTACACTTAACAATAAAATTCAAAAAACCCGAAATTATTGCATTGGTAATTAATAATTTGACGAGATTTTATTAAAAACGTCGACAGCTTTCTCAATGGAAGAAATTTCATTCTGAATAAAGATCAATCTGTTCTTGGTTTCTTTCAATTTACAGGTTTTGGGATAGCCTTGAATGTAGCTTAAAATTTTCCCAAATTCTTCGGAATTATAAAAGTCTGTGTTATCAGAAGATAAAAAATGCCCCTTTATCGTATTGTTTTTAATGATAACCTTCTCAAAACCAAGTTTTTCAGCCTTCCACCTTATTTTGACAATTTCAATCAGATCTCGAACTGACTTTGGTAGTTTTCCGAAACGGTCTTGTGTATTATTTATGAACTCCTCTAGTTTTTCTACCGATTCCAGATTGTCCAGCGTATTATATAGTTGAAGCCGCTCACTGATGTTGCTGACATAATTTTCGGGTATTAATACTTCAAAATCGGTCTCAATATTACAATCCGTAACCAGTTTTTTAGCATCAACTTTGAACTCATTGATGAATAATTCTTTGAATTCTGTCTCTTTTAGCTCCTTAATTGATTCATCAAGTATCTTATGATAAGTCTCAAAACCAAGGTCATTTATGAAGCCACTTTGCTCTGCACCCAACAGGTTTCCTGCACCTCGAATATCCAGATCCCTCATAGCAACTTTAAACCCATCACCAAGATCTGAAAACTCTTCCAATGTTTTGAGTCTTTTAATTGCTTCGGATGTCAGACCAATGGTAGGTGGGGCGAGCAGGTAGCAAAAAGCTTTTTTATTGGAGCGCCCGACACGCCCACGCATTTGATGAAGATCGGATAATCCAAAATAGTGGGCCTGATTGATGATGATGGTGTTGGCGTTGGGAATGTCAAGACCCGATTCGATAATGTTTGTCGAAACCAAAATATCGTATTCACCTTCTATAAAACGCATCATTACTTTTTCCAGGCGATGTCCTTCCATTTGACCGTGAGCAACACCGACCCTTGCATCCGGAACCAGCTTGATAATAAGGTTAGCGATTTCCTCAATGTCTTTTACCCGATTGTGGACAAAGAAAACCTGACCACCTCGTTTTAATTCAAAAACTATCGCATCCCGGATAATATCTTTATTAAAGGTGTGGATCTCAGTCGTGACAGGTTGCCTGTTTGGAGGAGGTGTTGCTATTACGCAAAGATCTCTCGCTCCCATTAATGAAAAGTGCAATGTACGCGGAATGGGCGTAGCAGTTAATGTCAGCACATCCACATTGACCCGCATTTCTTTTAACCGGTCTTTTACCCGAACGCCAAATTTTTGCTCTTCATCGACAATCAGCAAGCCAAGATCTTTGAATTTGATATCCTTATTTATAATTCGGTGCGTTCCAATCAATATATCGATCTGTCTTTCATTTACCTTCTTTATAATTTCCCGCGATTGCTTTGCAGACCGAAAGCGGTTTAAATAGTCCACGGAGACAGGGAAATTTTTTAACCTTTCGCTGAAAGTGCGGTGGTGTTGCATGGCCAGGATAGTTGTTGGTACCAATATAGCTACCTGCTTATTATCGGCAACAGCTTTAAATGCAGCACGGATAGCGACTTCTGTTTTGCCAAATCCCACATCCCCACAAACCAACCTATCCATTGGATGAGATTGTTCCATATCTGCTTTTACATCTTCTGTAGCCTTTGCCTGGTCGGGAGTATCCTCGTAAATAAATGATGTTTCCAATTCAGCCTGAAGGAAGCTGTCTCTTGTAAAGGCAAATCCTGGAGCAGTTTTTCTTTTTGCGTAAAGCTGAATTAGATCTTTAGCGATGTCTTTTACTTTTTTCTTGGTATCCCGTTTTTTGTTTTCCCATTCCTGAGACCCAAGTTTGCTGATGTTAGGCGGGACACCTTCCTTTCCTGAATATTTGGAAATTTTATGAAGTGACTGAACACTTACGTAAAGCAAATCATCATCTTTATAAATAATCCTAAGCGCTTCCTGACGATTTCCGTTGACTTCAATTTTTTCCAGTCCGGCAAATCGACCTATTCCATAATCGATATGAGTGACATAATCTCCTGGATTGAGAGCCTTCAATTCCTTTAAAGTAAGAGCTTTGGATTTGGTATATTTTGTTTTGGTCTGGTAACGATGGAATTTTTCAAAGAGCTGATGTGCCGTGTAGCAGGCAAGTTTTTGCTCTTCGTCAATAAACCCTCCACGAAAGGAAGCATTGAGTTCATGAATTTTAAGACCTGGATTGATTTCTTCAAAGATACTATGAAGCTTATCCAGCTGTTGCTGAGATTCAGAAACAAAGATGTTCGTTATTCCATGCTCTTTGTTTTGCTCCAGGTTTTCATTAAGTATGTCAAAGTTTTTGTTAAATGAAGGCTGAGGCTTCGACCTGAAAGAAATGGCTTTACTTTCTTTCAGGTAAAATTTATTTCCAAATTCTATTATCGGGTAATTTCTTAGCTGATTAAATAATTCGCTTACTGAAACAAAAAGTTGCCCCGGCGAGAGCACAACCTTTGTTTGAGCAGATTCTTTAAGAACCATGTCAAAATTTTCCGTCGCTAACTGGAAATATTTATCCACCACGTCAGTGGTTAATTCGTAATCCTTGATCCAGACCTTCGTATTGTTTGGAAGGAATTCGAGGATCGATTGCCTTTCTTCTTCCCACAGGCTTGTTTGAACATTTGGAATGATGTTGATATTTTTCAGCTTTGCAACCGATAGTTGATTATCCGGATGGAAGGTCCGGATGCCATCCACCTCGTTTCCGAAAAGTTCTATCCGAAAAGGTAATTCGTTTCCAAATGAAAAAATATCTACAATCCCTCCTCGTATGGCAAACTGTCCTGCTTCAAAAACAAAATCTGTTTTCTCGAAATCATATTCAATTAAAAATTCGGTCAAAAAATCCAGGTCCAGCTCATCTTCAAGTTTAATGGTATACGTATTTTTATTAAGGGATTTTTTATTAATGACTTTCTCTGTCAATGCATCAGGATAGGTAACAATCAGCTCTCCACTGCTGCTTTTATGATTGATGCGATTCAGGATTTCCGTCCTTTGAAGGATGTTGGCATTTTCAATCTCCTCCAATTGATATGGTTTTTTGTATGAGGTAGGGAAGAACAAAACTTCCTTTTCACCCATCAGGCTTTGCAAATCATTATGAAAGTACGCCGCTTCTTCGCGATCATTTAAAATAAAGAAAGAGGTTTGATGGTTTAGCTGATGAATTGCAGCAGAAATGATAGCATCCAAACTACCGGCCAGGGATTTCAGTTGAATAACCGTATGTTCATTTTTTTTGATGAACTCAGCTATAGACTGAACAATCGGGTCGTTCAGATAAAATTTTATGAAATCCTGACGTTTCAATTTGTATGGAGTATTAAAATGGCGACAAAAATAATAAATTGATGATTTGTCTTAAGTTTTATAGAATTAAATTATCAATACTTATTGCGGTTTCGTATATTTTTGTATAAAAGCAATCAAACGCAATGTCAACTAGAAAAACCACACTCATAAGGAGGAATTACTATCTAAGCGAGATAGAAAAAATTCATCCATTTAAAAGTATTGTTCTCCTTTTCAACGTGATCAGTACAATTATTCTTTGTTTCCTGGTATTTAACTTCGAAATCAAATATGCTTCTGCTGAAGCACAGACAGTCGAATTTCACCTTCCCGATGTATTTTTTATCGGAACGCTCATTCTTTTTTCAACACTTTTAATCTCCAATAAGCAAATTCAACTATACAGACAGGAAAATGTTAAAAAGCTTAAATCAAATTATTATCTGCAATTATTTGTAAGCTCTATTTTTATTGTCATCCAGATGTTTGCTGTTTATCAATTTCAGCTTAAGTACGGAACATCATTGTCAGATAATTTCAACTCCTTTTTTATTTTAATGACGAGCTTTCATTTGGTTTATATGATCCTGGCAATTGTCCTGACCATTTTAATATTATTCAGATTAGTGAATGTGATGGAGGATCCGATCAAAACATTGGTATATGAAACCAATCCATTTGAAAGGTTGTTAATAGAGATCAAGCAAATTCTCTGGAATTTTCAAGCGGGATTATGGGTGGTAATTTTCCTCTACTTCCTGGTGAGATTCTAATTTGAATATTTCTTGAATATTTCCTCCATTTCGTCCTTGTGCATCAGGTGCGCAGGACTGACCACCGTTTTTCTCAAAACTTCTGTGATGGCATTGTAATTCAACCCCATTCTTACACCTAATTCAAAGCAAAAGTTGATTTCTTCCCTGTGGATCATTTTGTCTATCCCGATCAAAAGGATCAATCTATGAAATTGCTCGATCACCTGGTTTTCAAATTTAGGTGTTGAAAACTTGATATTGATTTCACCTGTTTTAAGTCTATCAATATCAGTGCGGTCCACACCTAATCTATCTGCTACCGAATTGATGAAATTCATTTCCATGTGGGATTCGTCGCCATCTACCCGAGACAATCGGATCAGGTCTTTTATATGGCTCAGCTTTTCCTGATATTGAGGGTCCATTACTTCCATAGATTTAGTAAAAAAGTTGGACAAAAATAATTAAAAATAAATTGTTGTATGGTCAATAAATTATAAAATGCGCCAGATGTATTATAATGCCAGCATATGAAACAAATTCACAGTCAAGAGGTCATAGAAAAATTAAGGTTATTGCCACATCCCGAAGGGGGTTATTATAAGGAATTGTATAGATCTCATGAAGAAATTGATGCCGTTCATTTACCTACCAGGTATGGCGGAAACCGGTCATTTTACACATCCATTTATTTTCTGCTCACTAAAGATGATATCTCAAAATTTCATAAGATCCAATCAGATGAGATCTGGCATTTTTACATGGGTGACCCCCTGGAATTGTATGTAATAAACAGGGAGGGAAAATTGACTATACAAAAATTAGGTCTGGATTTAAATAATGACGAAAAGCCGCAGATTATGATCAAGAAAGATTGCTGGTTTGCAGCTAAAATTTCAGGAGAGGATTATACTTTGGTGGGATGCAGCGTTTCTCCGGGGTTTGATTTTAATGATTTTATGCTCGCTAAACGCGAAAAGCTGGTAGATGAATATCCTCATTTAAGAACCATAATTGAGGAATTTACATAAAAAAAGGGTCCGAAGACCCTTCTTTTTTACAACCTTAGATTAGCGATTAATTCCACCTATATTGGTGATATTGGCGATTTTATTTTGTAAGTCAGAGACATCAGCATGGTTATCTTCATTTTTTGCCATGTTCATAGCTTTGACATAAAACTTTACTGCATCATCAGGTAATCTGTTTGCCATGTAGTAATCTCCCTTTATGGTCAGATTATAAACCGTTGGCTTGATCTCAATGGATTTCTCAATCCATTCATGGGCTTCTTTTAAATTCTTGTTTTTGCGAATCAGTTTGTCCGCACTTTTCGCTAATGTGTGCCAATCATCCGGGCTGGCATTTTCTACCGCCTCCCTCGCTTTTTCAACAGCTTTATCTGCAAAAGCGTTTGCATAGTTAAAGGTTGCCACAGATAAAAGTAAGGCAAAAGTAAAAGTCAGTAACTTTTTAAAATTTGAAGTTTTCATGATAATAAAATATTTAGGTGATCGAAATTTTATTGTTTTGGTAGATGCTATAGTTGTGCCAATTTCTGTTTTTTGTTGTTTGAATGTGTTTAAAAGGGGTTTATCTGTTCGGCTTTCGTTTTTGTTGTTCGATTTTTAAACAAGTTTTGTATCAAAACCGAACAGATAACTTTCAATTCCTTCTTTCGTAATTGTGGCTTTTACTTTTGATTATCCATCATTGTTTTAGCTTTTTGGATTCTTACCTGAATCGCCTCCGCTACCAATTCATTTTGTCCGTGTCCATTTTTTGCCATCGCTTGTAGATAATAATGAATGGCTTTTTCAGGCATTTCGTTTCTGTAGTAATAATCTCCCATTACAGTGAGATTGGTAGGATTTGCATCAATCTCAATGGATCTGTTAATCCATTCTAACGCCTCCTCTGTATTGATTTTTTTTCGAAAGCATTTATCTGCATTATAAGAAAGCGTTTTCCAATCGTTGGGATCAGCATTTTCAACAGCTTCCCTTGATTTTTCAACGGTTTTGTCATCAGCAGAATTGGCGTACAACTGAACAGATGCCGTCAGCATAATACCCATCACGATGGCGGCTAATTTTTTAATTGAGGTTTGCATAACTTTAAAATTTTTGGTTGGAAAATTTAATTTCGATTGGAATCTCACTCTTCTAGGTTTGTGCCAAAAAACATAATTGACTGATTTTCAACAATATAAAATCTAAAAGGGATATTTTTGATTGAAGGATATGTCCAAAAATGTTACAGCAATTTTTTAAAAAGCGGACAGCGGCATATTGCAAGGGGTTTCAAAAATTATTTCAACGGTCTAAAAAACGTGATGGATATAGAAAATCAACATTTAGTGTAATCTCAAACCTTTGGATGTCCCTGTACGTTAATTCAAGTACGATTTTTTACCTGATCATTCCAGCCTTGGGAATTTTTATTCATTTAAACTTCATAAAATATGAGCGCATTTGGTATGATCGATGCAATGAAGAAATCCTATGAACAAAACAGGGCTCTTCTTAAAAGAAAAAGTACATTTGAAATTCTGAAAGAACGTGGTTTTAAAACCAACAATAAAAAGTTAATAATCAAAAAAGCTTCTCCAGAGTGTATTTCTCGATTAAGAGAAAAGTTACAAGCTGAGAATAGGAGAAATTTAAAAAAAAGGCTTTTCGTTTTATTTCTGATAACATTGATGGTAGTAATTCCAGTTGTTTACTACTTTTTTATTTATCAGGTTAATTAATCATTCCTCCTCTCTCGTAAAAGGAACAAACCGGACAGGGAATTTTTTCAAAACTTTGATATCATCCTTTTGTTTTTCCAACAAAATAAGATGTTGGATACCATGAACGCTACCAACGGGGATGATCATTTTTCCCCCAACATTGAGTTGATCGATGAGTGGTTGCGGAATTTTTTCAGGCGCGGCAGTTACAAGAACGGCATCGTATGGGGCATGGTCTTCCCAACCATGATAGCCATCGCCAATCATGACTTCCACATTGTTGTATTCCAGTTCATCCAATATGTTTTTTGCGCGGAGACCAAGATCGGGTATGATCTCAATGGTATAGACTTTCTGAACTATTTCAGCTAAAACAGCCGCCTGGTATCCTGACCCGGTGCCAATTTCCAAAACTTTGTCTGTTGGTTGTGGGTTGATAATCTCTGTCATGTACGCCACGATGTAAGGCTGGGAAATTGTCTGTTCCAATCCAATCGGCAGGGCATTGTCATCATAGGCGTGTTCCTGGTAGTTGGAAGGCACAAACATATGCCTCGGAACTTTTTTCATTGCCGACAAAACTTCCTTGTTAGTTATACCTCTAGATTGAATTTGATCTTCTACCATTTTGCGTCTCTGATATGAATAAGGATCATTTTGAAGGGAAAGGAATAGAAGGAATCCTACAACAAACATGATTTTCATAACAAATGCCCTTTTAGTATTCTACGTGTAAAATCTTATGTGCGCTGTGGTATGAAAAGAAATTATCAAAAGGTTGATATATTTGGTTTTACACAGTGCAATAATTATTTTTCATTATGGAGACAGGTTCGTTTAAAGAATATTTCCACATCGTATTAATCATTCTAACCATTCCTGTTTATTGGTTGGTCAATTTATTGCTTAGGAAGCTAAAACTTCAATCACCTAAATGGAGAGCGGTCATTGCTTTTTTCATTACCATGTTTCTCATTATTGTCATTGGTTTCGCGGTGGTTTTGAAGGAATTTATTCTTTTTCACAGCATTCCGGGTGGATAATCGTCCGTTACATTTCAGGCAATTCTACACTACTCAAAAATTTTTTTCACTCCGTTGTAATGAATTTTCCCTGGCTTCGTCATTGAACTGAAAATGGATTACCAGGTTATAAATCAACGGTTGACAGCCATCAAAAATAAATTGTTCAGGGTGGCTTTGACCATGTTGAAGAACGAGGAGGAGGCTAAGGATGCGGTTCAGGACACCTACTTAAAAATCTGGTCCCAAAAGGAAAAACTAAATGAACTGGAAATGCCGGAAGCTTTTGCCATGCGTATGTTGAAAAACCTTTGTATTGACAGGTTAAGGGTGAATCAAAAAAGAAGAATGGTCAACATGGAAGAGCAAACAGACCTGAGTGAGAATATTACTCCCTTTCAAACGGTTTCATTTGATAATCTGAAAGACCTGATGATAAAATTATTTCAAACATTGCCCGACCAACAAAGAATGGTCATTCACCTGAGGGACATTGAGCATTGTACCTATGAAGAAATACAGGAAGTTACAGGTTTGACGATCAATAACATCAGGGTAGTGCTGTCGCGGGCCAGAAAAAGTGTCCGGGCGAATTACCAGAAAATTAAGAATTATGAAAACAGAGGAAATTAAAAGGCTGATCGAAAAATATTACGAAGGGGAGACTTCTCTGGAAGAGGAGAAAACCCTGAGAGAATATTTTTCTAATAAAAAAAATAAACAAACAGATCCTGAATTTGCCGAGCTGATTAGCATGTTTAGCGAATACGAGTCACTAAATATGGAGGAGGAAATACCTATCCCCAGAGAGCCGAAGGTAAGGAAAATAAATTCTGTACCTTGGTATTACTCGGCAGCTGCAGCCATTGTTTTATTGATGGTTGGATTTTTTATCGGTGATAAAATGAATAATTCCGATCAGCAAATTTCAGAACTGAACAATGAAATACAACAGATTAAAAGCATGATGAGCTACAACAAGGTGGCTTACCTAACGCCAAGCGAAAGGATCCAGGTGACCTATGAAGTCAGGGAAATGGATTCCATTGATCTTGAGACCATGACGATTCTGATTGACCTGATGCAATTTGACGAAAATACCAATGTCCGCCTTTCTGCAACTGAAGCATTGATCAAATTCAATCAGAATGATCTGGTGCGCGAATCATTTTTGCGAGCGCTTAAAAAAGAAACGGACCCTGTAATTCAGGTAAAGCTGATCGACGCAATCGTGAAAAGCAAAGAAGCTTCAGCCATTCCTGAATTACAGAAAATAGTGGATTCAGAAGAACAAAACCCAGCTGTTCAGCAAAGAGCGGCTTACGGAATAACACAATTGATTTAGATTTTTAAAAATAAGGAAATGAAAACGTTAATAGCAGGATTACTGATTTTAGTAGCGCCTTGCGCGATGGCTCAAAAAACTTTTAAAACGGAATTTTCCAATTCTGAAAGTAGCACAATTGAAATAGCAATAAGCCTTGACAATATTACGATAGTTGGTGGTACCGGAAATGAGATTATTATTGAAAGTATTGGGGAAAACAAATCTAAAAATGTTTTGCCCCCAGTTCCTGATGTTCCAAAGATCGATGAGAACAAAGAAATGCCAGATCGGGCAAAAGGCTTAAAGCAAATCAACCCATCTGGTAAGGATAATTCAGGAGTTGGGGTTTACATTGAAAAGCAAAATAACTTCGCCCGCTTATCGCAAAGCCCGAATTTGTTGAGTGACCATTATAAAATTACCATTCCGAACAAGGTGAAATTGAACATCAATGATATGCACCCTTATGCAGGGATGTCGAAATTCAATTATTTGATTTCCAACCTGGAAAATGAAATTACAGTCACATCCATTAATTCAAACTTTAAAATTGAAAATATCAAGGGACCACTTGTTTTAAATGCTACAAATGGAAGCGCTGAAGTCAAATACAGTGAGGTGAAAACCTCGAAACCCATTTCCATCGTGACAGTAAATGGCTATGTAGACCTGACACTTCCGGCATCTTTGAAAGCTGATATGCAGCTGCAGTCTATGAACGGAGAGGCATATACTGATTTCGATATCAAGGAAGAATCCAGTGCGCCGGATATGAATTTACCAGGAATGAACATGTTTATCATGGAAGGGAAAATAAATGGCGGAGGATCATTAAAAATAAATATTCATTCAATTAATGGAGATATCTATTTACGGAAGAAAAGTCAGTAGATAGAGTTGAAAAAACCAGTGTCTTCCTGAACTTGTTTCAGGATCTTTTTATAGTGGTACCGATGCTGAAATAAGTTCAGGAACACTGAATGGGGCTTTTGTAAAAGTATTTTTCGCCGTAACCTACCCGGAATAACATGGTAGGTAAAATTGAAAAGAGCTTCCGTAGTTAGGTTTGCTGATGACCTGGATATGCGTGTTATGCAATTCCATAATTTTCTTGACGATAGCCAGGCCTAATCCGGCACTTTCCTGTGGCTGTCCACTTTCAGAAGATTGTCTATACCGTTCGAAAATGTAGCTTTGATCACTTTCTTTAATTCCGGGTCCGGTATCGGTCACGATTACCTGCACAGAATTTTCAAAAGGAGTGGTTTTGATGGTAACTTTTCCTTTTTCGGGAGTATACTTCAACGCATTGTCCATCAGGTTTTGAATGGCTCTTTCGACGAGACTGATGTCGGCGAAAACCAACGGGAGGTTTTTATCGGCAAACAAATCAATTGTAATATTTTTTTTATTAGCCAAAACCTGGTAATTGGAAATCAGATCAAGGATCAGGTCGGTTAATGAAAACGGCTCTTTTTTAGGTTCTACCTGTTTGGCTTCCAACTTGGAATACTCGAATAATTGAGAAACCATTTTGGAAAGCTTTTCCGAACTTTCCTGAATGATCTCAAGGTATTTCTCTTTTTCTTCTTCGTTTAATGAGCCCTTTTTCATTTGCAAAGTCTCAACATATCCTTTTAGAATAGATAAAGGAGTGCGCAAATCATGGGAAACATTGGCAATAAGCTCCCGACGGAGGGTATCCACAGATTTGATCTCATCCATGTTCCTCACAATGGTATCCGCCATGTCATTGAAAGAATATGCAAGTTCCGACAGATCAGAGCGCTGAGGGTTATTGATTCGGATATTCAGATCGCCTTCCCTGAAGCGCTTCACGGTATGAATAATCTGGCGAAGATTTTTCGTCAAGAACCAGATACTGATCAGCCCGATTATTAAAACAAAAATGGCTGTAAGAATGGATGTGCCAATTCCCAATTTCATGGAGTAGCTGGAAAAAAGGGATGCTGTGACATTCTGAAAGTTTTGCCCGGCCAGAATGATGTAAATATATCCCTGATGGTCCTGATGGTCGAATTTTGCTGCGGAAAATATTTTTTGATTGGAAGGATCGAGTGGATCATCACCCAGGATGTGAATATTACCATCACTTTCAATAAATTCATTGATGGGGTTTAGATCTACCTTTTTTGCCGGCTCGTTGGGGTTGTCGTGGTTCAGCACAACAGAGTAAAGAACGGATCCGCTTTCATCCAAAAGATAAACTTCGATGCTTTGATTCACCGCCATCATATCATGCATCAGGTCTCCGAAAAATTCCTTATTGACACTGCCATCCTGGAGGAAAGGAGAGGAATTCTGGAATTTTTCTTCGATCAGGTGATTGGCAATGTTGGCATTGAGCTTTTGAGATGTTTCTTCGAAATATTTATTGGTATAATAAATCGTAGTAATTGTGTAAGACGCTCCCATCAAAAGTACGAGCAGAAAAAATGTAATGGCCAGTTTGGTGATCAGTTTGTTGGAAAGGGTTTTCTCATTTTTCATATCAGTCAAGCTCTTCATTAAACTTATATCCGACACCCCATGTCGTAATAATGTACTTTGGATTGGTCATATCGGGTTCTATTTTGGCGCGAAGCCGGTTAATGTGCGAATTCACCGTATGTTCATACCCGTCAAAGTCGTATCCCCAAATCAATTTAAGCAGATCAGAGCGGGTATAGCTTTTGCCCGGATGGGAGGCCATTAATGTCAAAAGTTCAAATTCTTTCGGTGATAATTCGACCCTTTCGTCTCCCACCAGCACTTTTCTTTTTTCAATGTCAATCGAAAGGTCATTGAATTGAATAAATGATTCTGTCTGATGGTTCATGCTTTCACGGATCATCTTTGTTCGCCTGAAAATGGCTTTTACACGAGCAATGAATTCACGGACGCTGAATGGCTTAGTGATGTAATCATCAGCTCCCAACTCGAGACCAAGTATCCGGTCGATCTCCTCTGATTTAGCTGTGAGCATGATTATGGGGGTGTTTTTTTGTGCCCGTACTTTTCCGCAGATCTCAATTCCATCCATCGTTGGAAGAGAGATATCCAGTATAATCAGATCAGGATTTTCCCCCAAAGCGATATCAAGTCCGATTTTTCCATCATAAGCTTTCATCACTTCACATTCCAGATCTCTAAGGTGTATTTCCAGGAGATTGACGATTTCCTGGTCATCTTCGATGACGAGTACTTTTTTCATTGATCAGTAAATCAAGCTAAAACATATCACAAAATGATCACAGCCACATTACAAAAGTGTGGGCTTTGAATAAATAAAAAACCCTCCTGTGTTGCTCAGAAGGGTTTTTGTCATAAATTTCTTTTATTCTATGCTTAGGGGGACTTCCATGTACTCCCAGATGAGGGAAACTTGCCCATCGGAAATCTCATAAACCAGTCGTTCTTGCAGGGCATCCTTTTTCACCGGGGTAACATCGACTCTCAGAGCATCTTCCTTTTGATCATAGTTGTAAGCCCCCCATTGATTGGGAACTTTATTAAAGATAACGGTCCAGTCTTTTCCCTCACGCGGTATGACAAAAAGACTATACTTACCAGCAGGAAGGGATTTTCCTTCAACCTTTATGTCCTTATCCGTTTCAAAGGTTGTTGCTTCGTTGGCTCCTGCCCTCCATACTTTATCGTAGGCTTCAAGTCCCCCCCAGATCTCACGACCTTTCACCGCAGGACTGCTGTAATTGATGTTTATATGGGCACCATTAATTTCCCCGTTAGCTTCTG
Organism: uncultured Cytophagales bacterium; assembly: GCA_913057175.1. GTDB lineage: Bacteria > Bacteroidota > Bacteroidia > Cytophagales > Cyclobacteriaceae > CAJXNP01. The sequence goes on along the minus strand of CAJXNP010000010.1, from coordinate 144,432 downwards.
CGGGAGGACTTGGTTTGTCCTGACTTTGGGCAGAAAATGTAATTGATAATCCTAATATAAGTGCGAACACAAAAGGATTGTTAGTTAGCATTTTTTTCATAGTGATTTGATGGTTTTAGTAATTGAATGAATTATTTCTTTAGCAATTTAACGGATGTCCCGAATTGATTTGTCATTTTCTATTCATTTTAAGGAATTACTTTGGAACATATTTATTTCGGTACCATTTAAAAAAATTGGAAATATGACCTAACAATTCGTTTTCACTTGGGATCTTTTCAGGAAGGGTTTCTTCTTTATAAATTTCAAATCCCCGGGACAGATAGTTTTTAAGTGCTGCTTCTGAATCTTTAGAGCATGTGTGCACCCATAGCCTTTTTGTTGATTCCTCCCAGGCAATCTTAATAGCGTGAGACAACAGCATTCCTCCCAATCCGGTACCATAGTAATCCGGCAATAATCCAAAAAACTTGATTTCGACCTGATCATTTTCCTGGTATTCTAATTCGCAATATCCAATTATTTCTTTCCCTTTCATTCCAAGAAAAAGGCGGGAATTATCATTGTCAAGATATTTTTGCCAATCACCTTCACTCCATTTCATTCGACTGTACCAACTCCATGGCAGACCGACACCAGTAAAAAGAATAAAGTTTAGAAAAGCAGTGTTTTCAATTTCGATCATATTTAGCATTTCTTCAAACCCCGATTTGGGTTGAAAATTTGCTTTATTTTTCATTTCCAGGTAAGTGGTCGTCACATTTGCAGTCATTAGAGGAAAGTTTAAAGCAAAATTAGTCTTTATATTCAGCGTCGTAACCCTCCAAGGGTTCTGAATGATCGATTAAAGATCGGGTTAAATTAATCCGTCATCCACATACAATTTAACTCCTTTCGCTACCATTTCCTCGATTTCATTTTCCAACTCCGGACTGAGGTTTTTGATGTGAAAACAACTTTTTCCTTTCAGGCATTTCCTCAATTCGGGCGAGATATTTTCAAATGCAGTTGGGTGAGTATAAATGGGGAAATAATACAATCGCGTATCCTTCGGTTTGGGAACAACGCTGCCAAAATAGTAGCCATCCACTTTTTGTTTACCCTGCATCCCTTCTTTCGTTCCGGTCAATTCAAAAGTCGCTTCATTGTCTTTGTTGACTTTGAGAGGCGGAATGAACTTTTTAAAAATTTCTTGTAAAGTGATTTGAATTTCCCTGAGATCGGTTTTCATGGTGCAGTAAAGTATTTTCTGCACTAAAAAACTAAAATTCCAGCACTTTTTGAACAGGTTTTCCGGAATGGACCTTCTCTAATTCGAGCAACCACTTTTTTCTCGGAATGCCTCCTGCATAACCTGTCAAATCCCCGTTTTCACCGATCACACGGTGACATGGGATGACGATTGCCACCCGGTTGTGGCCATTTGCCGATGCAACGGCCCGAACCGCACTGGGTTTGCCGAGAAAAATAGCTTGTTGTTTATAGGACCTTGTTTCTCCGTAGGGAATTTCCTGTAAAATTTTCCAAACGGATTGCTGAAATTCACTACCCGGTGTATCGAGGGAAACATCAAAGCTTTTTCTTTTTCCATCGAAATATTCTTTTAATTCCTTTTGAAGCTGATCCAGATGAGGGTTTTCACCCGGAAGGATAACAGCATTCAGCCTTTTTCTCAGGTCGTTGAATTCTGTTTCCAGCATTTTGCGATTGGTGAATTCACACAGACACACACCCTTTTGAGTAGCGCAGGCAAACATAGGCCCCAGCGTTGTGGTAAAGCGTGTGATGTGGATGATGTTTTTATTTTTTGATTTGGAAGGCGCTTCGCCAAAAATGGAGGAAAACCGGTCATTGAAACCACTGAGCGAATCATATCCGCTATCAAAGGCTGCTTCCGTTACAGACTCACCCTGGTTAATTTTTTGAAAAGCGTGATTGATCCGCAACATTCTTTGGTATCCGTGAAAGGTAATATGGTGATGGGTCTTAAACCACCGCCTGATCTGTGAAGGTTCGATGCCGCGCTTTCTCAAATCGTAATCCTTGATTTTCAGAAAGGGATTCTCGTTCAATTCAGCCAAAATATTTTTTATATAGCCGGGAGTTTCCTCAGAATCCAGCATGGGTTTGCAGACTTTGCATGGACGATAGCCGTTTTGCAAAGCTTCGTCAGTCGAACTATAAAATTCGACATTTTCGGGTTTGGGTTTTCTGGCCGTACAAACCGGACGACAGAAAATGCCGGTTGTTTTAACTGCTGTAATAAACACCCCTTCATAACCCGGGTCTTTTCTGACGATGGCATCGTATTTTTCCTGGAATGATAGCGACTTGTTCATGGATCTGAATTTTTATTTCAAAGGTATTTATTGTCGTGTGAAACAGCTACCGAAAAATGAACAAGGAATTTTGGAATTGAAAACACCCTATTTAAAAATAACCAAATTCCCTAAACCACTCAACCGACTCTCTATAGGCTTCTTTCACGGAAGATTTTGTGTAACCGAGCTCTTTAATAGTCCAGGAATTGTCCGCACATTTTCCACTTGTTAATAAACGAATGGAATGGTAATTAAACCTGGGCATGACATCAGGAAAATATTTTCGTTCCACCCAATCCTTTACGATCGCAACATTTTGAAGTAATTTATTGGGGATTTTCATTGTGGGCATCGGCACCCCAGTCAATTCTTGCAGCCACTCCAGCGTTTGAAGGATGGTTAATTGTTCGCCAGTTAATAAATACCTTTTTCCAATCTCACCTTTTTCCATGGCCAGAATATGACCTTGCACGACATCCTTGTAAGAGACAAAATCGAATGCGCCATCGACATATCCCCTCATTTTCTTTTTGGCAAAATCAATGATTGTTTTTCCTAGAAGGGATGGCCTGAAATCCCATGGGCCAACGATGCCGCTTGGGTTCACAATAACAGCTGGCAATCCATTAGCAATTTCACGGTAAACTTCCAGTTCTGCAAAAGTCTTTGAAATTTCATAGTCCGTTGTCAATTCGTATGGACTAACTGTCCATTTTTCCGTGGAAGGTCCATTAGGATTGATCCCAATGGCGCCAAATGAACTGCAATGAACAACTTTTTGAACGCCTTCTTTTCGACATGCTTGCATCAACCTACGGGTACCCAGAACATTGGTGTCGTACAATATTCCCTTATCACCACTTCGAATGCTGACAAAAGCCGCTAAGTGATAGACTTTTCCACAACCTTGTACTGCCTTTTCAATGGATTTTTCATCGCCCAGTTCACCAAATGACTTCTCTACATCAAGTCCTTCGAGTTCTTTTTTCCCGCTTTCAGGCCTCAGAAAGACCCGTACTTTTTCGCCACGATCTAAAAGTTCGCGAACCAGGTTGCAGCCAAGATGACCTGTGGCACCCGTTACAAGTGTTGTCATGCAAGCACCTTACCGTTTTCATTTACTTTTGCACGGTGCATATCAAGATCAGCCTTTGTGACACCGCAACCGTGAAAAATAAATTTTTTCTTTTCGTCTTTCTGGCGGACTTCCCTGTCAACCTCACTTTGAAGGTATTGATCCCATTTTTCCAGGCTCATCTTTTGAAACTCGCTAACAATCGGGTTGAATTCGTAGTGGTGTTCGTCCGGATGTTTTTCATGGGCGACCTGTTCTTCATTGAGCGCCCACAAATCCTGGTTTAAAAGAGGAATTACATAAAATTTATTGATCAATTTTAAGAGCGGCCAGCGAACAGACTGAGGGATCTGTACTCTTATGAGGGGGATCTCTAACGCTCCAAAAAGAAAGACAAAAAAGCAGCGGGTAGTTTTTTCATCGATGGGCACCATGAACAGCCAGTGCAAATATTTATCGGCAATATTAGAAGCCTGGTAAGGGTATTGATACCATAAGGTCATGTTGTCAAACTCCTTTCCTTGTTTTTCACCGGCAACTTTGACGACCTGGCTTTGGCTCAGGTCAGTGTCGTATTCCATGGTTATCGTATCTTCTTGTCGATAGTAATCACGAAGATGAGGATCTGTAAATGGCCTGTAGTCCCTGTGAAGAAACGCATGGTTAAAATCACAGACATTCTCAAGGATCATGGAAAAATGTGCGTCGATGGTTATGTCAATCGGGATGAATTTCCAGGGCTTTTTTTGATCCAATTGTGGAATAGAGGGCAAAGGAACTTTATCAGCCATTTCAGGGTCACCGGGAAAAACCCAGATAAACCCATATTTTTCCTGGACAGGATAATAATTGATCATGATATTGGGCAGCTTGTCTTTCTTGCCGGTGCCAATTTCATGTGAGATCTGGATACATTTTCCACAGCCGTCGTAAGTCCACCCGTGATATTGACAAATAAGATTATTTCCGTTTACCACTCCGGAGGTAAGTCGGATCTGCCGGTGGGCACATCGGTTTTCCAGTGCCCGGACTTTTCCATCTTCTCCCCTGAACAATGCGATCGAGCTTTTCCAGAATTTAGCTTCAATGGATTTTCCTTTTTTCAGGTTTTTGCTTAGCTCCATAGCATACCAGTAGTTACCGCTCTGGCCTACTTTGCGTACCTGTTCTCTTCGTGATTCTTTGCGCTCTTTTTGGGTAATCATAATTTAGTGCGGATTGTTGTTTTCAGGTTTAGTTAAGTAATTAAGCGAATCAAGTTATAAAATATCGTTATTTCCTGCAATCAATTGTAACTTTAGAAAGTGAAAGAATGTTCGATTATTCCTTAAACGGGAATTTGCTTCCATTTAACCAAGGACAGATAATATTTTTTTTATTTTTTCTTCATCGGGTACAAACTCATTGCCCATCTGAAATGACAAAACACTATCACTTTTCTTTCTGGCAGTAAAATGCAAGGCGTCAACATTGCATTCCTTTAATTCAACAGCATTTGATGCATCTACCCCGCTGCCAGCCATAATCTGAATTTGACGATTGGATACCTTAACAAGCTCTTTAATTAAATCCTTTCCCTCGATTGCTTTCGGCTTTTGTCCGGAGGTCAATAACCGATTAAACCCCAGTTCGATCAATGATTTTAACCCGGTTATTGGGTCGTGGATAAAATCAAATGCCCGGTGAAAGGTCGTTTCAAGTCCCAGGGATTTTGCAATGGTAATTAAAAGTTCATTACTTGGCCGGTCAATAGTATTATCTCCATTTAAGATCCCAAAAACAACTCCTGAGGCACCTAAGCTTGCACACTTTTCTATATCAGCTTTCATGATTTCAAGCTCATTTTTGGAATAGTCAAAACTTCCTCCTCTTGGTCGGATCATGATGTGTGTTTCGATATTCCTGATTGCTGCGCAGGCCTTAATTAATCCGTAACTTGGAGTTAAGCCACCAATTTCAAGTGCAGAGCAAAGCTCAACCCTGTTAAAACCGAAATCTCTGGCAACTTTGGCTTCATCAACGCTGTCAATGCACAATTCAAGTTTCATGAATTATTGTTTGTGTCTGTATTTGGAATCAATCAATTTTTCTTTGTTGGAAGTATGGAGCGCAAAATTAAAGCCATTATGAATGCTGTAGCTACCATATTGTCCATTTTTGTCAAGCGCCAGAAACCCAACCTGAAGGTTTTCTACACTATCGTGTTTTCTGATAATGCGATCCACAGCTTCCTTGCAAGCCTCTTCAGGAGTGGCGCCGCTTCTCATCAATTCCACAACAGCCGAACTTCCTGCAATCCTCATTACTGCCTCGCCAAGGCCCGTAGCACAGGCCGCCCCAACTTCGTTATCCACAAAAAGTCCTGCTCCGATAATGGGGGAATCTCCAACCCGGCCATGAATTTTGTAAGCCAATCCACTTGTTGTACAGGCTCCGGCGAGATTACCCAGCGAGTCCAGCGCCAGCATTCCGATTGTATCGTGGTTTTCAATATTGATGACAGGTTGATACTTGGATTTTTTCAGCCATTCCTCCCAATCTTTTTTAGCGCCGTCTGTCAAGAGGTTCTTTTTAGGAAAGCCTTTTTCTATCGCAAACTGATAAGCTCCCTCACCTGCGAGCATAACATGGGGGGTATCTTCCATCACTTTCCTGGCAACGGAAATGGGATTTTCGATATTTTGTAGAAATGCGACAGATCCACATTGATTTTTGTGGTTCATGATACAGGCGTCAAGCGTAACGAAACCATCGCGATCAGGTCTTCCGCCTAATCCCACACTTCCATTAGTTGGATCCGATTCGGTTATTCTGACACCCTGTTCCACGGCATCCAGGGATGTGCCTCCTTTGCCAAGGATTTCCCATGCAGTTTTATTGGCCGGAAGACCATGATTCCAGGTGGAAATGACAATTGGTTTTTCTATCTTTATATCCCGATAAGTTTCCAATTTTTTAGTTTTAAATGCGGATGAAATAATAGTCACCAAACCTCCAATAGCAGAATATTTAATGAATTTTCGTCTGTTGCTCATGCTTTTATTTTACAACTTTAATAAAATCGGATAACTAAGAAAGTTTTTAATTATCCTTTTCAAGGTAATTCTTTAAGATCTCAGCAGCCTGTGGCCAGGCATTTTTTACCGCATCGTAGTACCAATCCCAATCGCCGCCTGTTTGGTATCCGTCCTGACAAATATAAACATCGGAGATACCATTATTTTCTGAAGCTTTGATCATCAATTTCATAGGGCCCAGTATTGCCTTGTCGGGATTTAGGTAAACAAACTTTTCTATTTCAAGTAATTGCACCGGAATATATTCCTTTACAATGCCGGACGAAACATATCCAAAACCTTTTTCGGTGATATCCCAGGCCAGGGTATAATTACCTCCTGGCTTTAGTTCAATCAATGATCTTTCTACACCCCACCATCCTTTAAGCATTTCCGGATTTGTAAACGCAGCTATTACTCTATCAGATGTTACATTAATTTTTATGGTGAGGGCAACTTTTTTTGTCATTATTCAATTGGTAATCTAAACCCAAATACAAGGTACCGGTTGATAAATATAGCTATTAGCAAGATAACAATTAGCGGTATAGAAAGTCTTAAAGCAATCTTGTTTCGTCTTTTGTAAACGACATTATTTGATGTGATCAATTTTCCATAAACCAAAAATAAACTGAATGGCATGGTCAATGTCGGTAAGATGCTTATAAAAAATAACACTGGAAATTGCAGAAGTGTGTTGACGACAATACCCGCGAGTACCGGATACATTATGAGAATTTTAGCCCATTTGATTCTAAGGTTTTTATCATTGTCAATATCCTGAGGAATGAATCTTTCAAAATGGCGATGAAAGTGTAGCAGAAGCAATGTGAAAATACCCAACGCGCCAATAGCAATTACAATCTGCCAGATGAACGGAATTTCAAGTAATTGTAATACTTTTCCTGTATCCCCATTAGAAGCGAACGGTCCGATCATTACGTAGCCAAAAAACACCATCAAACCAGAAAGACCAAGCCATAAAAAAAATAATGACCATACACCGTCTTTAATTCTTCTGTAGAAAAGAAAACAAAAAATTCCCTGGATCAATGAAATAACAGGCCCAGCGAGGGGAATATATAGCTTGCTGACCGGATCTATGTGGATGGTATGCGTTTCCACCATGTTATGATAAAGGGTGGCAGAATTTCCTAAGTAGACTGATGTAATAAAATGTCCGAGTTCATGAATAAGTGTCGTCAATAAAGAAGCAGTAATTCGAATGATGATCGAATTGATCAAAAGGTTTCGTTCTCTCATTGGTAATTGTTGGTTTAACGTTGTCTACCCGCTTGCTATAAAAAAGTTAAAATAATGAAAATCCTCCTTCACGCCAATTTAGCAAGTAGCGCTTCAAATTATCTAATATTTCCAGAATATTCGCATAGGTATCTGATAATTGGCATTTTAAACTAAGAATATTCACGAAAGGCATTAAATCATATCATCTTTTATGATTAAGGAGGGGTCAATTCTATGTTTTCGCCATTCCCGGGGATTTATTTTTGCATCAATATCTTTTTTAAGCTCATCATTGAGTAGTTCTTCCGCTACCTGAAAAATTAATACATCAAAATCTTCTTGCGTGATAACCCTGTCCGTTTTGTACGGAAACATTTTCCTCATGGGAAATCTGTAATTGAGATCAATGCTTAACCTGTAGTAGTCAGTTAAAGGACAATTTGCCTCAGTTTGATCAGGAATGACCAGAACTTCAGGACGATCACTTGCCCACCCGGCAACTAGCCACGGTCGGACAAAAGAATAAACTTCAAGATTTCTTTGGATCAGAACCTTTTCACTTGGAAGCTTTTTTTCTTTTGTCCACCAAATGTTCTCAACATTTTTCATGATCTCATAAGTTTCCGAATAGCTTTCGACAGCTTCAAGCTCGCGCATTGTCAAAGCAATTAATTCGGTCATTGCTTCCTCATAAGGCAAATCACTTTCTAATGCTTTTATGCCCAGTTCAATCCCTAAAATGTTGGAATACATGTCTTCTACAGAAAAACTGGAATATTTTTCTGGCAGAAAGGGAATATACGATGCGCCAAACCAGGTGGCGATTTCATGCCAAAGAGAAAGGTCATAAGCTATTCTTCCGGCGAGTTGTTTCTTATCCCGGTCGCTGAGAAATTCATGCAACTGTATTTGGAGGACTTTTTCACCACCTTCATGCCCAAGCATGATATCCAATGATTCTTCAGGTTCAAAGTTTGATATCAGGGAATACAAATATGCTGTCCAGTCAGCCAGATCCCGCAAATGTCCGAGGTCAATAAATCCACCTCTTTTTGTGTAAATGATGCCATTTCCTTCTTCTTTGCTTCCGAGGTATTTATGGGTTCCGATTCGATCCAGGCTGGTAATCTTGGTTATTTTTTTCCCGGGAATTCCGACCACGCCCAGGTCGTATCCAAACGAACAACAGGTACGAATAATTTTAGGAGGAGGAGAGCTTAAATCTTTTTCAGAAAGGGCAGGAGGTTTTGCCAGGAGATTTAATGATAAAATGGAAAGTGCGATGGGAAATAATTTTTTCACGAATGCACGCAAAAAGTGATGGGAAAGGGACATCTTGTCTTATTGATTCATTAAAAGTTTTTCCACTATATTACGAAAAGGTTAATATTTTCTTATAAACATAATTTGTAGAAAATATGTTGCTTGTAAAACAAAAGAGGCAACCGTTATGGCTGCCTCCGGTTTAAGTTGGATATTGTATAACCTATCCGTTACGGATTCTGCAAAGCATTTTTGAAATATACTCCTTGAGGAGTCGGTTTATAGGTCCAGTCATAAAAAAGCATGGGGGACCAGTTGGGATCAAACACCCATACTACCCAGGAAATTCCTTTTTCTGCACTATATTTTGTAATGGCGTCCCCATATGACTCATCACTTATCACCGGAATATGCGCGCCTCTTTCATCTGCGTGGCAAAACCCAATTTCTGTGAGGATCAGTGGGTATTTCTCTGCAGCAAAGCCCCAGTCGTTCGTCCATTGGTCTTCCCAAGGTTTATTTCTTTTTTGTGGATAGGGGTGACTGACATATGCGATTCCCTCGGCCTCAATCGGATCATCTTTAAGCGGAGTCAGGTCATAAGCCCAGTTCCAGCCTGCCACCAATGGAATGGCTGTAGAGCCATTGGCCCGCACGATGGTGATCATATCCATGACAATTTCTTTCCATTGCGCCCAGGTGCAGGTTCCCAGCTGACCGTTGTAGGTCGTGGGTTCGTTGAACAGTTCAAAAAAAGCAACCGTATTGTTTCCCTGGTAGTGTTTGGACATGGTGCGCCAAAATTCAAAGGTTTCCTTACGAGTGGTTTCATACATCGGGTCCTGGTACATTTCTATGCGTAGATTGCCGATACTGTGCCAGTCAATGATAACATACAGTCCCAATTCAGTTGCCCACTCCACACCTTTATCAAGCAATTCAATGTATTTTTCCTCACCTCTTTTTCTCCATGCTGTAGGATGTACTGGAAACCGGACCACATTTGCACCCCAGTTTTTCATCTCTTCGAGGTAGCTCTTTTCCCATTTCCCCTGGCTTTCTAATTTATCAGGATCGCTTGAGTTCAAGCCACGAAAAATAAATTCGTTTCCGTTTTCACCCACAAATTTATTTCCATTGACACTGATTTTGTTTAAAGCTTGCTCTTGAGAATAGGAAAAAGTAGCAGATAATATAAGAATGAAAGCAATGAATAATTTTTTCATGAATAAAATATTTTAAAAGGAGTTTTGATTGGTTTAAAAATAGCAACCAGATCTTATTGTCTGGAACTTACAAACGGGGGTGCTTTTGAAATGATGATACAATTATAGCAAATTTAAAATAATTACAGTTCTAATAATTTTCACAAAAATTAATTTATCATAGTAAGATTATTAATCTTTGAAGTTCAGACTTTTACCTTCTATTATTTTTCTCATATTATAAATCGCCCAAATAATGAAACGATCAAACCTGTTTTTTGCTTTAGCATTTTTAATTTCAACAACGGCGTTTTCGCAAAACAATCCATTAACAATTCCACTCTGGGAAAATGGTGCGCCTGGTTTTGAACATTTAAAAGACAAGCCCGAGGAAGCCAAGGACTGGTGGGTGAAGAATATTCACAACCCTTCGATTGTGGCATTTTTTCCGCCACCTGAAAAAGCCACTGGAGCAGCTGTCTTAGTCTGCCCAGGCGGAGGGCACCGGGCTCTGGTTTACAATTCCGAGGGTAAAGATGCAGCTGAATATTTAAATAGTTTAGGAATAACTGCCTTTGTTTTGAAATATCGCCTGGCCAGAGAAGAAGGCTCGCCATATGATCTGAATGTCCACCCGCAAGAAGATGCCTATCGTGCCATGCGACTGATCAGAAGCCGGGCGGAAGAGTGGGACATTGATCCCGGTCGGTTGGGAATTCTTGGTTTTTCAGCGGGCGGTGAAGTTGTTGCCTCGATTGCCTATGGTTTGGGAGAAGGAGACCCAAATGCTACCGATCCAATTGAAAGGGAGAATGGAAAACCTTCATTTCAGATATTAATTTATCCCGGTCCTTTGTGGGTTCCTGAAGAGGTTCCATCCGATGCCCCACCTGCATTCATGATTGCAGCGATCAACGACGAATGCTGTGCCCCTCCTGCTGTTGACCTGTTTCAGAAATATTTCAAAGCAGGTCTTTCAGCCGAATGCCATTTTTATTCAGTTGGTGATCATGCATTCAATATGGGTTATAGGACCGAATACCAATCTTTGAAAAACTGGCCTGACCGTATGGCTGACTGGTTGGTTGATAATGGGTGGTTAGAAAATAATCGATCTGACAAGTCAAGTAAATAGGCCTAAATCATTTCTTCATAAACGTTTTGCGTTTTTGCTTAAGAATATTTTTGGAATGTTGTAACTTTTCTATCCCTCTAACATCTTATCCATGAAATGACCTTGGAGACCTTTACTTCTGATGTTTTGCCGCTGAAAAACAAGCTTTATCGCTTTGCGAAAAGTATTCTGGATGACGGAGAACTGGCCAAGGACGTCGTTCAGGAAACCCTGATGAAAATTTGGGAAAAACGACAAGATATGGGTAAAGTTCAAAACCTTGAGGCATGGTGCATGACGATAACACGAAATTTTGCTTTGTCGAAATACCGGTTGAAAGACAATCAAAATGAAGGGTTGGACATGACCAATGAGAGATGGAGTTCGCATTCGAATTCACCCTATCAGTTGCTTGAAAGCAGCGATGTTTTTGAGAAAATTGAAGGGATAGTTTCCGGACTACCATTGAAAATGAAGGAAGTTTTTCAACTAAGGGATGTGGAAGGTTATGCTTACCAGGAGATTTGCGATATCACAGGATATCAACTGTCAGATGTAAAGGTGAGCATTTTAAGAGCGAGAAAGGTCATTCGACAAAACCTCCAAAAAATATACGATTATGAAAGAAATGGATGAATTAAAGAAAAAATACTGGAAGGGTAGGACGGATCGGGATGAAGAGAGGAGCCTTAAAAACAGACCCTTTTCACATGATACTACCCATGTCGAAGACATCTACTTTCAATATCTAAATGAGAAAAAAAATGAGAAAATAAATTTCCCGGATTTTGATGTAGAAATCATTCGGAAAATAAAAGGTCAGCAAGGAGAGCAAAGGTTCATTTCAAAAATAGGATACTGGCGGTTAGCTGCAGCTGTTATCATATTGATTACTGCCGGAATCCTGTTTTTCAATAATCAATCCGGGACGCAGACAAGCGCCCCACCTCCGGAAAATCTTGTCTTGACGGACACATACAATGATCCGGAAAAGGCATTTGAAGAAACCAAAAAGGCTCTGCTATTCATTTCAAACAAGCTCAACAAAGGCACGGAGCTTACTTCCGAATTTGCAAAATTTAGTGAAACCCAGGAAAACCTGAAAAAAGAAAATTAATCATGAAAAAGATATCAGCAATTATTATTGTCCTATTTATCAGTGTGGGTAGCTACGCCCAGAATAACGCGATTGCTCAATTATTTGATCAATATTATGAGGATGAAAATTTCACGAAAGTCTCGGTATCGAGCAAAATGTTCGAGTTATTTACTAAGATCGAACCGGGAGATGAAGACGAAAAGGAAATTTTGGATGCCATCAGCAAACTAAAAGGATTGAAAGTTTTAGCTGCTGACAGCGTTCAGGATTCCAGGAAAATGTTTAATGAAGCTGTTAGTAAAGTTTCATCTAACGGCTATGAGGAATTGATGGAAGTTAAGGATGCCGAAGAGGACATGAAATTCATGATCAAAGAAGACAAGGATGTCATCAATGAGTTGGTCATGATAGTTGGTGGGAAGCGACATTTTGTTTTGATCAGCTTGTACGGAATTATTGATTTAAAAAATATTTCAAAACTTTCAAAAAGCATGAACATCAAAGGCATGGAATACCTCAAAAATGTTGATGGTAAGGATCATAAATAAATTTTGATTAGCGTAATAAGATATATGAAGAACCTGATCATTCTACTATTTGCCCTTCTCATTTTTGGTTGTGATACCCGTGATAGCATCACAAGGTTTAGTGAAGACAATCACATGGATAGGGAATACTACGTTTATCCTTCGACTTTACGAATGATCAACCTGGAACAAAATGAAGATTTCAATGAACTCATTGAAGACCTGGTAAAAGGGCGCTATTTCAGTATTGAAAAAAAAGCTGAAAGTAAGGAGTTAATTGATGGCCTGAGAGCTGATTTAGTCGAAGAAGGTTTTGAAGAAGTCATGACTTTTCATAATAGCAAGGCTGATGCAGGGGTATATATTCTGGATGCAAGAGCGCCGAGAATAGCAGCCATCATCGAATTGGAAAACGAATACAATGTCATTGATGTGGAGGGAATGCTCAATGTGACTAAAATCCCTCAGCTATTGGAAAATTTTGATGATGAAAAGTTTTTAAATATTATCGATATCACTCAAAGGGATAAAAATAAGCACCGCGTTGAACAGCATACTCAAAATAAACAACCTGACTAAGCACTACGGAAAGATCAAGGCAGTAGAAAACTTATCGCTGGAAGTGCAAGAAGGAAATGTTTATGGCATTTTAGGTCCGAATGGAAGTGGGAAGACCACTACACTGGGCATGATCCTGGATGTAGTAAAACCAACTTCAGGAGAATACTCCTGGCTTAATGCCGGATCCAAGAGCCAAAGCAGAAAGAAAATTGGTGCTATTTTGGAAACGCCAGCATTTTATCCTTATCTCTCGGCTGTCCGGAATCTGAAAATCGTAGCCAAAATTAAGGAAAATGGCGCTGAGAACATTGAACCGGTACTGAAGCAAGTGGGCTTGTTTGACCGAAAAGACGATGCCTTCAAAACCTATTCACTTGGTATGAAACAGCGACTTTCCATAGCAGCGGCATTGTTAGCAGATCCGCCGGTTTTGATTTTAGATGAGCCGACCAATGGCCTGGATCCGCAGGGAATTGCAGAAATCAGAGAATTGATCAAAAACATTGCATCACAGGGTAAGACCATACTATTTGCCAGTCACATTCTCGATGAAGTGCAAAAAGTATGTACGCATTTCACTGTTTTAAAATCAGGAAAGAAAGTTTACGATGGCAATGTCGAGGAGGTGATGAATCAAAACAAAAAGATCGAGGTGGCCTCAGAAAACCTAGAAGAATTAAAATCAATTGTATCTGGGTTTGGCGATTTGGAAAGCCTGGAAAATGAAAGCGGAAAGCTGATTATCAAATTAATGAACGGGAGTGATAGTATCGATCTGCATAAGTATTTAATTGACAAAGGCATTGTTCTATCCCATCTTTCTGAAAGAAAGTCAAGCCTGGAGCAAAAATTTCTAAACATATTAAAGGAATCGGATGATTAGAATTTTTGAAATAGAGTGGTTAAAACTCAAAAATTACCGGGTGTTTTGGGTTTTGTTTGCCCTGTATTTTTTGGGATTGACAATTGTCTGTTCAAGTGGCATGTTTTTGATGGAATTTCTCAAAAGTAAGGGAGCAGACCTTAATGGAGTGGATCCGACGATTCTTCCCCTTTATGATTTTCCGGATGTATGGCAAAATGTAACTTATGTTGCAACGTTTTTCAAGTTATTTCTGGCATTCATCGTAATTATTTCCGTGACAAATGAAATCAGCTATCGGACGCTTCGACAGAATGTCATCGACGGCTTAAGCAAAAAAGAATTCCTGATTTCCAAATTAGCATTGATCGTTTCCCTTTCATCACTGGCAACCATTTTTCTCTTTCTTCAAGGCCTGATTATGGGCTTGATCTATTCCAAGGTAGGTGGTTTGAAATACATTTTTAGCAGTCTAGAATTTTTTCCGGCATATTTTCTGGAGGTTTGTACTTTTTTGTCATTGGCATTTTTGTTATCGATTCTGATTAAAAAATCCGGCTTCGTTATTGTTCTACTATTCATGTACACTTTGATTTTTGAGCCATTCGTTGTGGTCAATATGGAACACAATCCCCACATTCCCAACACAATGGATTGGATTATTCCTTATCTCCCCATCAAATCACTTAACAATTTAATACGTGTTCCTTTTCCAAAATATGTACTGATGAGAATCCAGGATTATGTAGCGCTTGTGGACATTCTCATTGTTGCCGCATGGCTGTTTATTTACAATTACCTCGTTTTGGTTATCATGCAAAAGAGAAATGTTTGAGAGGAAGATGAAAGACCGAAGATGGAAGGTTCTAAAGTCGCTGAGGGCAGTGAGCAGAGGGCAAAGAAAAAATGGAAGTTGGAAGCGGAATGAAGTGAACCGAAAGAATTCTTCTAAGAGGTTATTACACAAAGGTGCTCAGAGAATTCTCAAAGCAGCATAAAGAAAACTAACTTTGCGAACCTCTGCGGAAAACTTCGTGAAACTTTGTGGTATAACATCTAAGGGAAACCGAAAGATCGAAACGGGTTCCTTATTATCACTGATTAAGACGAAAAGCTTACACATTTTCTTTCTCCAACTTTTATTTTTTTAATTTTCCTAAAGCGGCCACGTTTTGAGCTGCTGTTCCACATGAAAATGAAGACACTCTTAGGAATTGCAATTTTTATCTGCCTGAATGCTTTTGTCGCAAAAGGACAGGAAAAAGTGGTGTACATCGTTGATTCCATTCCCATTGACGATGAGCCAAATCCCGAATTGAATAATCTCAAGAAGGATGATGTGCATCAGATGAAAACAATCACAGACAGGCAAATTCTAAAAAACTGGGGATTCGCTGAATTCGATAAAGCAGTTTTTATTACTACAAAACCTTATTCTAATCGGCCTGAAGAAATAAAGCAAATCCCATCTGTCAATGTGATGGAGGAAAGATTTGGAAAATGGTATTTGATTAATAAAAAAAAGCCTTATTCAGGGCCATTCATTAATTATTATTTGTCCGGTGATAAATATGAAGAGGGAACATTTAAAGATGGAAAGCTTGATGGTTTACGCTGGATGTACTTTGACAATGGCAATTTAAAAATGGAGCGACTGTATTCCAATGGAATTGAAAACGGACCTGGAAAAGATTATTACCAGGATGGAACATTGAAGCAACAGGGAGAATTTGCTAATGGAATGGAAGTTGGTCGATGGAAGATGTACTATCCAAATGGACAGCTAAAGCAAGTAAGCACATTTCAAAAAGGCAGGAAAATAGGTGAAACCATTTCCTATTATTCCACAGGAATGGTAAAATCAAAAGAGCAAATTGTTGACGGAAAAGCTGAGATAGATCCTGAGACAAAAAAACTATATAAAGTTTATAATGAAGGCTTTAAAAGTGCCCAGTTAGGTAACCTTGATGCAGCTATTAGCAATTTTTCAAAATGTATAAAAATACATCCGGCTTATGCCGAGGCTTATTTCGCGCGTGGAACGGCTTATTTAAATAATCATGATTTTAAAAAATCCAGGAAAGATTTTGACAAAGCCATCGAGCTTGAGCCTTATTACATAGAAGCTTATGGAAACAGGGCGTTTTGCCTGATTCGGGAACATCAACTCAAAAATTCCAAAAAGAAAAGAGGCACAGGTACTCCCGCTTTTTCAACCCGTGATGATACGGACATTCCTGATAAGGATTTGGAAATAATTTGTTCCGACCTGGAAAAAACCATTGAATTGGGAAATAATTCTCAATTGACTAAAGGAGCCTACAAAGACTATTGCAGCCAAATGATGAAAGGTAAGAAGGGTCTTGTTCCCAATGAATAAGTTGGATCTATCAGGCCAACTCAGCAATAATAGTTTTACCAGCAGTAGTATGCTCGTCGATGCTAACCAGAACCTTTGCATTTAACGGTAGAAATAAGTCAACGCGGGAACCGAATTTAATGAAGCCAAATTCTTCACCCTGCTTTACCTCATCCCCTTCGTTTATGTAACATTTTATTCTTCTTGCAACGGCTCCTGCTATTTGCCGGATCAGGATATGTAATCCGTTTTCCAGCTCATATACTAATGTTGTTCGCTCATTATCCGTGCTGGCTTTCGGGTGCCACGCGACCAGGTATTGTCCCTGGTGATACTTAAAATATCTTAGAACTCCTGATACAGGATTTCTGTTAACATGAACATCTACCGGTGACATAAAGATAGAAACCTGTATTCGTTTTTCGTCCAGGTATTCTTTTTCTTTAGCTTCTTCAATCACCACAACCTTACCATTTGCTGGCGCTATGATGTGTTTAGGATTGACGCTTGTTTTGATTTTGGGGTTCCTGAAGAATTGTAACACCATTAAAAACATAATAATGCTAGCTGCAAGTATGATCTTATTCCAGATGCCAAAATCACCTATTGAATAGAATACGATTAGGTTTATAACTGCTAATATTATTATAGCAACAGTTAAAATTTTATATCCTTCTTTATGAATGGTCATGTATTCTTTTTTTGAGGACGCAATAATAGTTAATTTTTTAAAACCCTCCTCTATAGCTATACGCCTGAGCCACCCGATCGATGGCGACGATGTACGCAGCGATTCTCATGGAAACATTGTATTTCAATGCAGTTTTATAAACATTGTCAAATGAGCTGCGCATGATCCTGTCCGATCTGCGATTGACTCTTTCTTTAGTCCATTTATAACCCAGTCGATTTTGTACCCATTCAAAATAGGAAACTGTTACGCCACCTGCATTTGCCAAAATATCGGGAACAACCATGATACCTTTTTCGGTGATAATGTCGTCAGCTTTTGCGGAGGTCGGTCCGTTAGCTCCTTCAACGATAAGCCTGGCCTTGATCTTGTCTGCATTGTACGTGGTGATAACATCCTCCAGTGCTGCCGGAACCAAAACATCAACCGGCAAAGTCAGGATTTCATCACCTTTTATTTTCTCCGCCCCATCAAACCCGTCTAATATACCCTTGTTTTCGTTTCGGTATCGAATGGCTTCTTCTATGTTAATACCATTTTCATTGATGTATGCTCCACTTACGTCGCTTACTGAAACCACCTTAACACCCCGTTCTTCTAATAGCTGAGCGGCAAACGATCCCACGTTTCCAAAACCCTGGACTGCACAAGTCGATTGATATGGATTGATCTTTAATTTTTCCATAGCAGTAAGGGTGCTGATCATTACTCCCCGGCCGGTAGCTTCCATTCTTCCAAGGGATCCACCCAGGACAAGAGGTTTTCCTGTTACAACACCATTGGAAGTAAATCCTTTGTTTCTGGAATATTGGTCCATGAGCCATGCCATTTCCCTTTGACCTGTGCCCATATCTGGAGCGGGAATGTCAGTATCTGCGCCAAAAATATCGAGCATGGCGGTGGTGTATGCTCTCGTCAAACGTTCTATTTCACCCGCCGACATTTGCCGCGGATTACACCGGATTCCTCCTTTTGCTCCTCCAAAAGGAATTTCCACAACGGCACACTTCCATGTCATCCATGCTGCGAGTGCTTTTACTTCATCAAGATTGACGTTTTCGTCATATCGTATTCCCCCTTTACTTGGGCCAAGAACGTTGCTGTGAACTACCCGATAAGCCTCAAAAACTACAATGCTTCCGTCGTCCATTGTTATAGGGAGGTTCACAATGACCTGTTTGTCGGGACTTTTCAGCACATTATAAACCTCATCATTTAACCCCAAGTGCTTCGCAGCTATCTTAAACCTGAACATCATGGATTCAAAAGGATTCTCCTTATCCTTTATCGGGGCGGGCTCTATGTATGCCATATTCTCTCTTTTAAATCGCTATCGCTATCTCTGGTCTAAATTATAAAACCTGTTTGAGATTTTTGTTTAAATATCTACATAAATTATCTATTAATGCAGGAATTATTGTAAGGTGAGCCACTTATCTGACAGATTTTTCCAAAAATCTCATGATAATTTTAAAAATGCTACGATAAAGGGAATAGCAAGCAATAAGCCGTCAAACCGATCAAGGAAGCCACCATGTCCTGGCAGGATTCTTCCGGAGTCTTTGATCTCAATACTTCTTTTAAAAAGCGATTCAACCAGGTCACCATAGGTGCCTCCTATCACCATGATCCCTCCTATCACCAACCATTTCCAAACGGGAAGAATTTCAAAAAAGTGACTTAAGGCAAGCGAAATTATAAATGTAAGTACTGCCCCTCCAATTAATCCTTCCCAGGTTTTTTTGGGCGAAACGCGTAAAAATAGCTTAGTCCTCCCGAATCTGGACCCGGCAAAATATGCCCCGGTATCGCTCGCCCAGATCAGGAGAAGGATTCCCAAAACGATCTGATAGGAATATTCACCAAAATGAAAGGCAATTATATTTAGCAAAGCGAAGGGTACACCGATATAAAGAATACCTAAAAAGGTAAAAGCAATATTTGTAAAAGGCTTTGCATCACGCTTGCTGTACAATTTGATAAAAAAAGTACAAGTTGCTATGGGGAGAATCAGGAAGTAGTATTTCGAATTAATAAAGCCCGTTTCTGACAAAAAAGAAATGATGACCAGTAATAGAGCAGAAAATGCCCCCCAGTATTTTAGCGGTAACATTCCATCCAGTCCGGTCAGCTTATAAAATTCCAGGATTGAAATGAGTGTGATAAATGAAAAGACCAAAATGTAAGTCCATTGACTATAGATAATAGCGCCAATGATGATGATAATTCCCAGAATCGCTACAATGATTCTTTGTGTTAAGTTGCTGTATTTATCCAAACCGGATCTCATCCTGAATGATTTTTATGGCCTTGATAATATTTTCCTGCTCAACCATGACTTCATAGTTGCCAAAATGGTATGAGGAATCTTTTTTGTTGATCAGAACAGCGTTTATATTGTTGTCAATCAGCACCCCTTTTACAATTTCAGCTTCATGCATAATCCTCGATTCAAATACTTTCTTCCAACCTGTCATGCCGGTTACTTATTTCAGAAAAATACTTCCTGAATGAATACAATAGAAAGATGAATAATATACTAAAAATGATGATTGTCCAAATCGGAAGTGATTCTTCTGATTCCACATCGATATCAGTCAGATTCAATTGATAGATGTAAAGGAGCGTGAGTGAAATAAAATTGTTGAGAAAATGGGCAAGGATAGGTATCCATAAATTCCCGGACCATACGTAAAGATATCCAAACAGAACGCCCAACAGCATTCTAGGGAGAAAACCATAAAACTGGAAGTGAATGGCGCTAAAAATAAATGCCGCAATCCAGACTGCTGCATGGTAATTGCCAAATATCTGCCGTATGATATTTTGAAATAGTCCTCTGAAAATTAGCTCCTCACCGATTGCCGGAATAATGGCTATTATAATAACAGATAAAATAAAATAAAGTGGCGTGTCAAACTGGGTCAATAACTTGGTAAATTCCTTGAGCTGTTCTTCAAGTGTTTTAATGATCTTTTCCAACTCAGCAAAACTTTCCGGGAGGGTCATTTTGGCATTTAGTTCAATAAAAAAGGTATTGGCTACAAAAAAGCTCATCAAAATAAAAATGGTGAGCAGATAACTTTTTGAGTGTCGAACATAATCCCCGAAAAGTTCGTTGATGTTGATTCGATTATAAAAAATAAAAAACAAAACAGCGGGTAAAATAAATGTAATGAGCGAAGAAATCCCTTGCGCAAGCAGAATAACGAACTTGGTTTTTGCATCAAGAGTTTCTTCGGAGCTCAGGTTCAGAAGTTCGCTTTGGGAGAGATCAATGGTTGATTTTAAAAATAAGTTGGAGAGTTCAACCGCTACGGCCATGCTTCCGATAATGAATAAAAACCAGGCTAAAAGTGATAAATATGGGTTTTTTTGGTACGCAACCAGCCTTTTCGAATTAATATTTTCCATAATTGCGTTAAATTTACAGCAAAATTTTAAAACGTGGTCAAAATAGGAGAAGTAGAGTTAGGAGAATTCCCGTTATTGCTGGCGCCAATGGAGGATGTCAGCGACCCTCCATTTCGTGCAGTTTGCAAAGAAAATGGCGCCGATCTGATGTATACGGAATTCATATCAGCCGAAGGGTTGATTCGTGATGCGGCTAAAAGCGTTCAAAAGCTGGATATTTACGACTACGAACGCCCGATCGGGATACAGATCTTTGGTGAGAAAATTGAATCTATGCGAGAGGCGGCAGCAATTTCCGAAGAAGCCAATCCGGAAATTATCGACATTAACTATGGTTGCCCGGTTAAAAAGGTAGCTTGTAAGGGAGCCGGCGCCGGCATTTTACTCGATCTGCCAAAAATGCAATCGATGACTGCTGAAATTGTAAAGAGGGTTTCCAAACCTGTTACTGTTAAGACACGACTTGGTTGGGATGATAAAACCATCAAAATCCTGGAAGTTGCGAAGAGATTGCAGGATGTAGGAATCAAGGCGCTGACCATTCATGGCCGTACCCGTGTGCAGATGTACAAAGGTGTAGCCAACTGGGATCCGATTGCGGAAGTTAAAAATCATCAGGATATACACATTCCTATATTTGGAAACGGAGATATTGATTCTCCGGAGAAGGCCCTGGAATATAAAAACAGATTTGGTGTTGACGGTATCATGATCGGAAGGGCGAGCATCGGATATCCGTGGATCTTCAATGAGATTAAGCATTTTCTTAAAACAGGTGAAAAACTGAAAGGCCCAGGTATTGAAGAGAGAGTGGAAGTTGCCAAAAAGCATTTGAAATTTTCTGTTGAATGGAAGGGCGAGAAAAAAGGAATTTTTGAAATGCGCAGACACTATACAAACTATTTCAAAGGCATTCCAAATTTTAAACCGTATCGCACCAAACTGGTTGAGACGGAAAATTATATGGAAGTGCTCGACATACTCGACGAGGTAGGTCAAACTTTTCAATACTCAAATGTGGCAATTTAATGTCTGAAAACGATAAGTCCTCCGGCAGTCAACTTTTGTCCTGGGGACTGTTGATTATCCTCTCACTCATTTGGGGCAGTTCATTTATTCTTATCAAAAAAAGCCTTGTGGCCTTTCCGGCGCCTATGGTTGGGGCGCTAAGGGTAATTTTTGCTGCATTGTTTCTCTTGCCTTTTGCTTACAAAAATTTAAAAGCTGTCGAAAAGGCGGAGATCAAGTATCTATTCGTTGTTGGTTTAACAGGCTCTTTCATTCCAGCCATTCTTTTTGCATTGGCGCAAACACAGATCAGCAGCTCCATTGCAGGGGTGCTTAACTCACTCACACCCATCTCAGTTTTGGTGATTGGGTTTGTTTTCTTTTCGCAAAAAATCTACAAAAGCTCCGTTTGGGGAGTACTGTTGGGTTTATTGGGTTCTTTCATTCTGATCGTTGGATTTTCAATCGATAGCCTGGCAGACATCAACTTCTATGCATTTTTTGTTATCCTGGCGACCATCATGTACGGTATTAACCTGAATATTATCAAGTACAAGCTGATCAATGTTAAACCAACTCACATTACCAGCATTTCTGTTTCAATGGTTTTTCCTATTGCCGCAGTTTACCTGCTATTTTTCACGCCTGCCTTGTCAATGAATTATAACAAGGACTTTTTATTTCCGCTTTTAGCAGTTGCCGTGCTGGGAATAGTCGGAACGGGCCTGGCTTTATTTTTATTTAACAGATTGGTAAAAGTAAGCTCCGCAATATTTACCAGCTCTGTTACGTATCTAATTCCGGTGGTTGCAATAGCATGGGGAATTGTCGATGGTGAATCCATGTTATATAATCATGTAATTGGCATGATTTTAATATTAGGTGGAATCATTCTGATAAATAAAAAGCCTAAAAAATAATTTAAAACATTTCTTAAATTATGAAACTTTCATGCTATTTATAGCAGTTTAATTATAGAGGTTTGTTCTGAATTATCCCTACTGAAACATAAAACGAAACGCACTATGACACCTTACAGCAATCAAATTAGTACCAGTATTCCACAACAAGATCTGAAAGAAATATTAAGCGCGATTGATTTTATCAATAAAAAGCTGCCGGATTTAGTTACTTTGACACCGGAAGAAAAATCCTCCCTGCCTAAAATGAAGGATAGCACGATTGACTTCGTCTACGATTGTTTGAGAATAGCCAAAGAATCTCCGGAAATCGTTCCTAAAAATGTAGATGTAGCAGAAATCAAGAAAGACGTAGAATTGGTTCAGGCCCTTCAAAAAATTCTTCAGCCTTTGAAGATCCTGGTAAAGAAACTTAAAGACAACACGCAACTTGCTGAGAGTGAGGCATATTTGCCATCTATGGCTATTCATAATGCCGCTGAATCAGATAAAGTGCTCAAAGAAAGAAAAAAGGAAATTGAATCGAATAAGTTGAGGTATTTATAAATTTCTTTGAGAAAGTTTTCGATAGAAGAACCTCCCGGGTTTAAAAACTAACTCGGAAGCAGTTGCGAAAAATCTGAGATCAAATCCTGCCAAAAAGTGCCAATATATCTAAGTGTCTGAAGTACACATTTTGTCAATATACAAGCATAATTTTTTCTAAAACATAACAAATAAATACACAAGCCTGATGAAAATTCAATAATTAGGATTATATTATTCCCCTATTTTTCGCAGTGTTATGATTTTTTAAATATGCGTCCAAAGTATAAAGGCTGGATAAATAATTATGCCGATTTTTTTCAGGGTCTTGTAAGGGAGTTGAAGTATGGAGAACAATTAAAGAGTTCTTTAAACGGGAATAGTTTTGATGAGAATTTTTACCAGCTTATTCAACCTACTGGTCTGATGTACGGTCATGCCATTCAGCCAGCAGGGTCTTACAATTTGAAAATGAAATACTGGGATGAACGGGAAAAGCTTAAATTCATCTTGTTTGACAGTTTTGTTCACCATTCCATTCTGATTCACGAAGATAATTACTCAAACAATATCCGGGACTTGATCCATTATTCGGTTAACGAAATGATCGATTTTTACCAGCATTCCTATCCTAACATAAGTTTCCGTAAAAATGATTATTTCGGACGAAGAAAGAACGAAATTTTTATGGCCGAAAGTTTATTACATAACAGAATACAAATCCGATCAGGGTTAAATGATAATTTCTGGGCCGGGTTTTTTAATAACAGCCTTTTGTTTCTGGATGTTTATTTTTATGGGATTTGGCTTCAAAGAAAGGATGCGATTCTGGCATTTGATGATCTTGGACAAAAGTTGGAAGAAGTGCGATTGTGCATCCTAAAAATTATTTCTTCAGCTTCTCATGCTGATCATTCGCTTGATTATGAGGAACGAAAGCTATTTAAATTTTTTCTGCAATCGGCCGGCCTTTCATCTGATGCGGAAGCAGAGGCGCTTACCTATTTGAAGGATGGCATTGACATACGAGATATTGAATTTCCCGATATAGACAGCTGGCTGCTGAAAAAGTATTTGTTTGAATTGGCGACGCTCACCATTTGGTCGGATCGTCATGTAAATGAAAAGGAAAAGGAATATCTCGCGAAGCTGGGCGAGAAGCTTAAATTCAGTGAAACAGAAATAGAAAGTAGTTTGCTGGCAATTGAATCTTTTGTGATCACCCATTGGGAGCAGGTGCATTTTTTACAGTCAAGACATAATTTTCATATCCTCCGGGACCGGTTTGCCACCAGGTTGGGGAAAATCCTGGTTAAAAACAAAAATGCATTTGAAAAGGAATTGCTGGAAAGCAAAGAATTGTTGCAATTATTAAAAAAAGCAACTCGTCAGGAATTGAATGAAGAGGAGAAAACAAAAGTGAGAACGCAATTGATCGATGTATTAAAGACCATACCGACCTTTGTGATCATTGCGCTCCCCTTTACATTTATAACGTTGCCTTTACTGATTAAGATCTTACCGAAAAGCGCCTTTCCGACAGCATTTTCAGAGGAAGAAGATTAAATCTCTTTCCACTTAATTGTGCATCCGACAGCCTTGGTGAAGTCTGTTTCGATCTTTTCGCCATTTTCCAGGGCTGCAATAGCTTCTTCCACATATTTTTCATCGGCTGAAGAAGCATCCTTGTAATTGTTGTCAATGGCGCCGATGTACTTCACGGTCAAACTTTTATCCAGCAGATAAACATGTGGTGTACGGGAAGCTCCATAAGTTTTTGCCACTTCCTGTGATTCGTCCATTACATATGGAAAGGGAAAATCTTTATCTTTTGCCCGTTCTTTCATCGATTCGAAAGAATCGTCTGGCTTTGCATTTGAATCATTAGGATTGATGGCAATTACGGGATACCCTTGTGAAGCATATTTTTCATGCAGTTCAATGATTCTGTCTTCATAAGCAATGGCATAAGGACAAGTGTTACATGTGAATATCACAATGTATCCTTTGGCATCATCATAGTCAGACAAGGAAACCATGTTTCCGTCAACATTTTTAAGTGAAAAGTCGGAGGCCTTGTCTCCAACATTCAGGCCTGCAGTATTTAGTTTGCTGTTTAAAAATAAACCAAAACAACATGCCGCTAGTAGAATAAATTTGAGTTTCATAATGCATTTATATTTGGTTAAGTACTACTTTTTCTAATTCGCCTTCCCTGAACTCTTGCTCAAAGAAGAGCTTTTCGTTTGTCTTATGATTCATAATAATGGTTGCCGGAATGGCGCCGGACCATCTCGGGTCAATCTGGTCGATGATCTTGTTAAAATCGGTTTCGTCCAAAAGATATACCTCCGATTGGATGTCTTTCTTTTTAATGAATGGGATGACCCTTTCATTTAACTTTCCGGAATCGTCAAAAGAGATGAATTTTACCTTAACATTGTCATGAGAATTCATTTTTTCAAAGTAGGGCATCTCCTTGATGCATGGCGCACACCAGGTCGCCCAGAAGTTATAAATAACAATGTCCGATGATTTGTCTGTGTCCATCATTTCCTTGAGTTGAGGATATTTTATCACTTCAACTGTCTGCCCGAAAGTGGCGGAAAGTGAAAACATAACAAATACAATCGCCAGAAGTTGAATTTTCATAAGCGCAATTCGAAGTCAATTACTAAATTAATACTTTCTCATGTTAGTTGAAATTTTACATGAGGCATTTGTTTAGACGCTGACTTTAATTGTTTAAACATGAATTTACTTCATGTAAATGGTTGTTAAAGTCCGAATTCATGTGTTGGGTAAGGTCAGGCTTAGATGTAAGATATTTGTTAATAATTAGCGATAAATTATTCGATAGTGTTGCTATGACGCTAATCAAAATTACGAAATTGTTAAGAGAAAAAAAGTTATCCACAACTATCCACATTTATCCACATTTTTTATAAATTCACTCACATAACGCTGTAAATCAACGCGTTACAAAAAATATTTAAACCTTTCCTTTTGTGGATAAGTCTCTCATTTTTATGTACTTACATTTTTGCAAGATTTTTTTCACAATTTTTTTTAACAAATTATTAATTAGCGCGGTAGCAATGATTTGAAAAAAACATTACAAAAATCATATGTTAAAAGTAATATTTATTCTGCTTTGTCTTGTCTCAATTTTGTCCGGTAGGTATTGAATACCCGTGACTTGGAAATCAGCCCAATGTACGCACCATCATCAATCACAGGAAGGTTCCATGCTCCTGACTTTTCAAATTTATTCATGACAGAATCCATGCTTTCGCTGAGAGAAATAGAGTCTGGCGGAGGATGCATAATCGAACTTACCAGGATCTCATTTCTGGCCTCTTCGTCAAACATCAGTTCACGGATATCATCCAGGGTAATAATTCCGTAGAGTTTGTTTTTTTTATCCACGACAGGAAAAATATTGCGCTTCGATTTCTTTACAATTTTAACCAGGTCGCCCAGTGTTTTTTCAGGAGAAATGGTGTGCAGGTCCTTTTCGACAATCTGGTTTATATTTATCTGACTAAGCAATTGCCGGTCCTTATCGTGAGGGATGTATTCACCGCGCTCAATGAGGTGCTTTGTATATATGGAATAATTTTCGAAATAGGAGCCGGTAATGTAGCTGATAGCAGATACCATCATCAATGGAACAAACAAGGTATATCCGCCAGTGATCTCTGCGATAAGAAAGATGGCAGTTAAAGGAGCGTATAAAACACCGCTCATTACGCCACACATGCCTACAAGTGTAAAATTGCTTAGGCTGGTAATTTTATCTCCGGAAGTTAGATTAATGAAATTGGAAAATGTAAAGCCGGTAATTCCCCCAAGGAAAAGCGAGGGGCCGAAAATTCCACCGCTGCCGCCGGATCCGATGGTTAAAGCAGATGCGAAAGGCTTAAAGATGATTAGGCCTACCAGAAACACCCATAAATTCAAGTTACTCTTTAACTCGTACCCTGCCATTCTGTAACTTAAAACCTGGTCCATGTTTCCGCTTAAAAGAGTTTTTATGAACCCATATCCTTCACCATAGATTGGGGGCAAAAGTAAAATGGTGAGCGCAAGGATCAATCCGCCGATAATAGCCCGAAGGATGTAATTTTTTATTTTAAAAATCGAATGCTCAACAAAATAAGTGGTCCGTGTAAAATAGACCGATATCAATCCGCAGAGAACACCAAGCAAAATATAATACGGTGTGTCCTGTGCATGAAATGCGTCCGCCAAATGAAAGGAAAACAAAATATCATCACCCAGAAGTGTCATGGATACCAGTGATCCGCAAACAGCGGCAATTAACAAGGGAATAAAGGAGGCAAAACCAATTCCGGCCAGGAGAACTTCACTTGCAAATATAACACCCGCTATCGGACTGTTAAAGATCCCGGCAATTGCACCCGCAGCCCCACACCCGATAAAAATCGTGCGTTGCTTATAGTCCATGTGCATGAGTTGGCCGATATTGGAACCAATGGCAGAGCCTGTTACAACAATAGGCGCCTCTAATCCCACGGACCCACCAAAACCTACCGTGAACACACTTGTCACCATTCGTGAGTACATTCGACTAGGTCTCATGTTGCTGGATTTACGGGATAGCGTGTATAAAATATCGGATACTCCGTGACCCAGCCTTTCTCCCATAAAGTACCTTGAAATCACCACCGTGATGATGATGCCGATCAATGGATAAAAATAATGGAGCACGTCAAATTTAAGTTCAAAAAGCAAATGCTCAATTCCATGAACAGATAGCTTTAGTACAACCGCTGCCAGACCAGCCATCCCTCCAATCACACCACTCAGGATCATACTGAAGACCTTGTTGTTGATGTGTTTGATCCTCCAAATTAAAAAGCTTCTTAAAAAAGTCTTCATTGTATTAATGAGGCAAATTTATGATAAAATTTATGCTCTAATAAATATATTTCACACACTTGTTTATTTTAGCCCACAAATCAATTAGCATGGAAAATAGAATTGCAAATTTATTTCAAATTGATTTTCCTATCATCCAGGCGGGCATGGTTTGGTGCAGCGGCTGGAAGCTGGCTTCAGCTGTGAGTAATGCAGGCGGGTTGGGTTTGATCGGTTCCGGGTCCATGCATCCCGAAACCCTGGAAGAGCACATTGTAAAATGCCAAAAAGCGACTCAAAAGCCTTTCGGTGTTAATATCCCTCTTCTCTATCCTGAAATAGAAAAGGTCATAGATGTAGTGATCAGAAATCATGTAAAGATCGTTTTCACTTCTGCTGGAAACCCAAAAACCTGGACGGCTAAGTTGAAAGAAAATGATATCAAAGTGGTGCATGTGGTATCAAGCGTAAAGTTTGCCTTAAAAAGCCAGGAAGCCGGGGTTGACGCCGTGGTGGCCGAAGGTTTTGAAGCAGGAGGCCACAACGGAAGAGAAGAAACAACCAGTTTTTGCCTCATCCCGGCTGTCAGTGATGCAGTGGATATTCCGGTTATTGCTGCTGGAGGAATCGGATCTGGAAAAGCTATGCTGGCAGCAATGGTTCTTGGTGCGGATGGTGTTCAGATTGGAACCCGATTCGCAGCTTCTCAGGAATCTTCTGCTCATGAAAAGTTTAAAAACAAGATTGTTGAGATCAATGAAGGGGATACCGAGCTAGTGTTAAAAAAACTCGCTCCGGTCAGGTTGATCAAAAATGATTTTTATCTGAAAGTAAAGGAAGCAGAAATGCGGGGAGCAGAAAAAGAGGAACTATCATTACTCCTGGGAAAAGGCAGATCTAAAAAAGGCATGTTTAATGGTGAGTTGGACGAAGGTGAGCTCGAAATTGGCCAGGTTTCTGCAATGATCCACGAAGTTAAGCCAGCGGCTGACATTTTAAGGGAGATCTGGACGGAATACAATGATGTTAAAAAAAGTTTGTGTTAGCGTGAGTTTGACAGAAAATTCAAATGTTCATGTTTATATGTTGAACTCATTTTTCTTAAGGATTTGATCCAAAAATATTCAGAGTTGAGAATCATTCATTTATAATCTCAATTATTGATCAGGTAATGTAACTTCCTCATTTTTAATGAGTATAAGTAGAATACCTATTTTTATTAAAGACGAAAACAATTTTCAAATATATTACCACAATCCAATTACAACTTTTTGAGGCATGAGAAGAATCTTGATTATTTCTGGAATAGTCATTAGCGCCATTGTTTTGCTCATTGTAGGGGCGCGAATATATACCAAATCCTTTAGTCCGGAGGATCAGGCCCTCTACCGGAATGGAGATACCTTTATAAAGGTTGATTACTGCCGACCTTCAAAGAATGACAGGGTAGTTTTTGGTGAACTGGAGCCATTCGGCGAGGTATGGCGAACAGGAGCAAATGAAGCCACCCTGATTGAGATCAGCAATGATTTTACCATCAATGGAAATACCCTGAGGGCGGGAAAATATAGCTTATTTACCATTCCCGAAAAGGGAGAATGGACAATCATTTTTAATGACCAGGTTGGGCAATGGGGAACCGTTTACAATGAAGACCGTGATGTGTTAAGGGTGAAAGTGGACAGCCATCAATTGCCGGAAACGGTAGAAAAATTTACCATAGAATTTGAAGTAAAAAATAAGGTGGTTTATATGGTCCTTAAATGGGACGAAACAATGGTGAAAGTACCCTTCCAAAGTTAAAATCTTTATTCTGAGGGAAATCGCTTGTGCACAATGTGAATGAATTCCTCAAACTCTTCCGATTCGTTATCCCATCCTTTTCCCTGAACGTAGTTCATGTTGATGAAATCCAGTGCCTCCTCTTTGTTTGCACAGTTGTCCAGGTAGTTTACCACTGATTCAAATTCGTCACTATCACCTTCAAATAACTCATTAACAAACATAAAACGCTGGTTAATGGTGATACTTTTTTTGATCCCTTCTATTCCTTGTTTTTCGTGAAGGTCTGCTAATGTTTCCACTTCCTCCTGTAGGGAGTCATTCAGGTTTTGATATTCTTCTTCATGTTCGGCAGGGTTTTCTTCTTCATGCTCACTATCGTGATAGGATTCTTCCTCCTCGCTCAAATAAAAGAGCGTAATATCCGGATTTTTGATTTCGTTGAACATGGTAATGTAGATCTCAAAATCCTCCGGTGTATCTGTTGAGTTTTCGCACACTTCATTAAAAATTCTCAGGGCATCGTCATTGAAGATCTCTTCAATCTTTTCTCCTTCAAACTGGGTTTTAAAGTCTTTGATTAAGTGTTTGTTGATCTTAACGTATTTATTCAGATCAGTCACAAAATCATAGGTTATCCTGGATCTGTCCGGGTTGTCTATTTCGTTTCTATAAAATTCGTAAGGAGAGAATATGAGGAGAATGGCTTTTTCGGTCGCTTTGACTAACAGTGGTTCCAGATCTTCTCTTACGATTTCTATATTTTTGGAAAGGACATTCATAAATTTTTTAAGTGAATGCTGTACCTCATCAGATTGATAGTTAAAGTATGGACTTTTCAGCTTCTTCACTTCGTCCTTCCAAACATTGAGCAATTCAAGAATAACAAACAGGTTTACTTGCTGTACGGGTGTTAAAAGTAATATTCCTTCTCCCTTGATATGATCCTTATTCTCAAAATACTTATCGCACACAATCTGTGAAAATTCGCGACTATATTTATTTATTTCCTCGAAGTTGATATTACTTTCCATTAATATTGGTTATTATTTTTCAGATTTACCTTCGCAATATAATATTGTAACTCTATACCGGAAAAGTATATTATTTGTTGAAAATAATAAATTGTGGCTACAGAACCGATCATACAATCCAATAAATCAAATGAAAGTCGCGGATGGATAGAAGTAATTGCGGGATGTATGTTTTCCGGAAAGACCGAAGAGCTGATCAGAAGGCTTAACCGGGCGGTTATAGCCAAACAAAAAGTGGAGATCTTTAAACCGGCTCTTGATATACGATTTCATGAAACGGATGTCGTTTCTCACAATCAAAATCATATTCGATCGACTCCTGTAAATTTTTCTAATGATATCCTGATGCTGGCAGAAAACTGCAATGTGGTAGGGATCGATGAGGTCCAGTTTTTTGATGAAGAAATAGTCCAGGTGGCAGATAAATTAGCTAAAAAAGGAAAAAGGGTGATCATAGCTGGTTTGGATATGGACTATCAGGGAAAGCCTTTTCACTCGGTTGCAACTCTACTATCGACAGCGGAATATATTTCCAAAATGCAGGCAATCTGTCTCAGGTGTGGTAGTCCTGCTAATTATTCATTCAGAAAAGTTAAAACATATGGAAGGGTTTTGGTTGGAGAAAAGGATCTCTATGAACCCCGATGCAGGAAATGTTTCGATGAAGGATTACGGCAATATGAGGAGGTGGAATAAATATTTTCATAAGCAATCTGAATATGCTTTTTAAAACCAAAGCCATTGCCCTGAATTATATCAAGTACCGTGATACATCCATCATTGCGAAGTGTTATACGAGGGAATTTGGTATGCAAACTTATATCATCAACAGGATACGGGTAAAAAACCCAAAATTTAAGATCGCCCATTTTCAGCCATTTACCTTGCTGGAATTGGTCTGTTATCATAATGAGAAAAAAGACATTCAAAGGATATCTGAATTAAAAACCTCGGATGTTCTCCATCGCATACCTTTTGAAATCAGCCGTTCGTCTATCGCTCTTTTTCTTACAGAGATTCTTGCCCGGGTCTTACGGGAGGAACATTCCGATAAGGAAATGTTTGATTTCATTGATCAATCCGTTGTGAAATTAGATCAGATCGATACGGGAATTAATTTCTTTCATATTCAGTTTCTTTTAAAGCTTGGCGTCTTTTTGGGTATGGTTCCGGAGAATGCTGATGAATTACTGAAAGAGATATCTAGCCATCTCCAATTAAAAAAAGATTCGTCAATTGAAAAGATCCAGCAGATGATTGATCAGAATTATGGATCGGACATTTCACTCACAAAGCCAGAAAAAAGCGATTGTTTTGATGCTGTTCTTGACCTTTATCGAATTCATTTTGATAATCTGCGAGAGATCAAATCGCTGAGTGTCTTAAAATCAGTAATGGAATAGGTAAAACTATTTATTTGTGGTTTCCCAACACTTTGTCCAGCTCATCAGCCTGAAGAGGTTTGTGCATAAACCCGGAAATACTTTTGTATTTTTTTGATTTTTCTTCATCATCCGGATTGACTGAAGTAGTTAGCATGATGATCAAAGGAGGTTTTTTAAAGAAGTCCATTCGTTCATATTCTTCGAGGAATTCCCAACCGTTCATAAGCGGCATGTTTATGTCAAGAAGAATGAGGTCCGGAAAGTCATTCCCTTCGTGTTCATTTAAATAATTCAATGCCTGTTGGCCGTCAAACACAGAAATGATGGTATCTGCACATCCGTGCTTTTTAAGGGTGAGCTTATTCAAAAAGTTTGTTGGCTCATCATCATCAATCAGTAGTACACAATTAAACTTACTCATCCGTATTTAAGCTTTGATGGTAAAATAAAAGGTACTTCCCTTGTCAGGATTAGTAACAACCCATATTTCACCACCATGAAGTTCGACAATTTTTTTACAATGTGCCAGCCCGATACCTGTACCAGGGTACTGGTCCCGGCTGTGCAACCTCTGGAAGATGATAAATATCTTTTCCTTGTATTTGGCTTCCATACCAATGCCATTATCCGATACGGAAAATTTCCAGAATTGATTTTCTTTTTCTGCATGAATAGAAATAATTGGTTTTACTTCCTTTTTCATGAATTTGATGGCATTGCTGATCAGGTTTTGGAAGAGCTGTATCATTTCCAACTCATGCCCTAGAATAATCGGTAGTTTGTCTACCGTAATTTTTGCATCAGATTCCATAATTTGAGAACTGAGATCCTCCAAAACATTCTTCACTATGATGTTACAATCAATTCTTTCCAGGTCCTGCGACCGCCCAATCCTGGAATAATCCAGAAGATTTTTTATCAAGACACGCATTCTCTCGGATGCGTCTAAAATGAAGTGAATATATTTATCAGCATAGCCATCTAATTTTCCCTTGTAGTCAAGCTCCAATAGTTCTACAAAACTCGAAATCGTTCTTAGTGGCTCTTGTAGATCGTGCGAAGCTACAAAAGCAAACTGCTCCAGCTCTTTGTTTTTTAATTCCAATTCCTCTGTCTTTCTTTTTAAAATGGTTTCTGCATTTTTTCTTTCAGAAATATCTCTCACAGACATATTAAAAAAGATCCCCTGGTTGGTTTCGTATGGGTTGATGCCCACTTCTGCAGGAAATTTTTCGCCCATACTATTTTTTCCAATTAGCTCAATAATTCGATCTTCTTCAGAAAAGTTTTCCAATTGAAAAAAAGTTCTTGAGATTGGTTTTTCTTTCCTGGAGTTTTCCAAAAGAAAAAGCGAGATGTCCTGATTTTTTATTTTATCTTTTGGATAACCAAATAATTTCTCGGCACGCTCATTTGTAAGGTCTACTTTTCCAAATTGATTGACAATGAGTATGGCATCTGGTGCAGATTCCAGGATACTTCTGAATCTTTTTTCAGAATTTAGTATGGCTTGTTCGGCTAATTTTTGATCTGTAACATCCTGCAGGGTACCAAAAAATTTAACCGCGTCCTTATTTTCATTCAGCACACTCCCTCCTTTGGCAAATACATATTTTATTTCCCCTTTACGGGTAACAATTCTGTAATCAATCGGTATGGTATCCTTTTTCCTTTTAGATTGATTTATGGTATGAATAAACCTTTCCCGGTCTTTTGGATGCACCATTTCAAGTATTACATTAAGATCAATGGTTTTAATGGCGCTTCGATCTAAATTAAAGATATCGAACATGCCATCGCTCCAGTTTACCTTTCCTGTTTCCAGGTCGAATTCCCAACTGCCAATCCGCGCTAACTTTTGTGCTTCATTTAATAACTTTTCACTGCTCTTTAGCTTTTCAATGTTTTGAAGCTTGTCAGTAATATTTTCTGAAAATGTAAAGACCCCACCAATGTGT
Source organism: uncultured Cytophagales bacterium (assembly GCA_913057175.1). GTDB lineage: Bacteria > Bacteroidota > Bacteroidia > Cytophagales > Cyclobacteriaceae > CAJXNP01. The sequence continues at coordinate 110,144 of CAJXNP010000010.1, read as the reverse complement.
CCTGTAATGGTGTTCCAGGGCCTTATTTCCCAATTGAACCATATGGGCTTTCCATCAGGTACATTTAGCTTGTAGTTTTCTTCTTTTTCTACCTTGCCATTCAGCGAGTTCTCAAATCTTTGTCTCAGGTCATTACTCTCCCCAAGTAGTGGAAAGATGTCAAATACATTTTTGCCGAGAACATCTTTTTCATTTTTATTGTTTTCAGTACACCACCTTTGACTGACGTAAATGTATTTTAATTCTTTGTCGAGCAAGGCGACTGCTGCCGGTGAATACTTTATCAGAATGTTTAGCAGGTATTCATTTTCATTTATCTGATCCTGAAGATGAATCCTGTCACTTACTTCACGGGCAGAAGCCAGAATGACATTTTCACTCTCGATAAAACGCGCGCTCCATTCAAACCATTTGTATTTTTTATCTTTAGTGCGGTAGCGGTTAAGAAAGGATACAAGCTGCTTACCTTCAAATAATTTGTGAACAACCCTGGTTGTAGACTCCCTGTCATCGGGATGAATAAAATCAAGGAATGGCTTGGAGTACAGCTTCTTGAGGCTAAACCCTAATACTTCTGTCCATTTCGGATTGAGCTTGACAAAATAACCTTCTTTGTTGGCAATACAGAAGAGATCAAGGGAGTAATCAAAGAAAGATTTGAACAAATCTTTCTCATCGATCTCATCATAATTAAATTTGTTTTCGTTTGGCCTCATTACCAGTCGAATATCGTAATATTACTATCAAAACAAATATTCTGTTTTGATATTATCTTTCCTACTAATAGCAATGGTTTTTCAGGTTAGTAAAAATAATTGCCTTGATCAACCGAATTAGTAAATGAAAATCAGGCGATTGTTTTTTAGGAGTTTTATAAGTTAAGAAAATGTCATTGATAAATAATAATAATTTCGAGGAAAAGGCGGCTAAAGAGTTCGAAGAACTTATGGCTTACAAAATGCCATTCGGAAAATTTAAAAACCGACGTTTGATGGAGTTGCCCGTCGAGTATCTGATCTGGTTCCGAAGAAAAGGCTTTCCTGCTGGTAAATTAGGCAAATACATGCAGATTGTTCTGGAAATAAAGACTTAAAATGTATGGAATTCGAATGCGCTTCGATGACCATTTACCTTATCTATGTAGTCGAGAAATTTTGAATAAAAAGGAAAATTCCCTACGGTCGCACTATCACCTACAATGACCATTTTTTTTCGGGCCCGGGTCATGGCAACATTCATTCTGCGTGTATCTTTTAGAAAACCAATCTCCCCCTTATCATTGCTCCTCACCAGACTGATTAGAATAATATCCCTCTCCTGTCCCTGGAAGGCATCCACGGTATTGATGCTGATGTTTTCTTTCAGTTCCTGATAGTAGGGCTTCTCTTCAAATAATTCTCTGAGAATATGCAGCTGTGCCTTGTAAGGAGTGATAATTCCGATGCTGCTGCTTTTCAAAACTTTTATTCCATAATGTGTTTCCATTTCTTCAAGTACCAGAAAGAGTAGGTTCCCTTCGTCTCGATTGGCAGTACTTCTACTTTCCTTTTCTACGTGCTCCATAAATCCACAACCTGCTGTATCAATAAACTCTACCGGACGATCCTCGGGATGGACCTTCCAGGCTTTGTTAACCGTGGAGGCTTCAAGGTTTCCCTTGTAGAATTCCTGGCTGGAGAAATTCATGATTTCCTCATTCATCCGATACTGAACGGCCAACATGGTATCGACGGAAAGCCTTTTTGCGATTTTTTCGAATAATGTTTCATTCAAACCGGCCCTTCCCGCTTGGAACGATTTGATCGTAGGTGGTAACTGACAATGGTCACCGGCCATGATCACACGCTCTGCTTTTATGATGGGTATCCAGCAAGCGGGCTCCAGGGCCTGAGCGGCTTCATCGATAAAGAGGGTTGAAAAGGTCATTCCCTTTAACAGGTAATGTTCCGAACCGACCAATGTACAGGTGATTACCTGACTTTTAGCCATCAGGTCATTTGTGATGTAATGTTCCAGCATATCTGCCTGGTTGAGAATGTTATGAGCCTCCTGGAATAGCAGCTTTCTTTGCTCCCGCTCGGATCGGCCAAAATTTCTTTTGTATTTTTGGGCCATTCTGCGATATTCCTGTGCCTGTTTTCTTAGCTTTTTGATTTCCCGGTAACTTTCATGTTCTGCGATACGGGCATCGAGGGTCAGATGCGACAACTTTTCCGTTACCCTGGCGGGATGACCTAGGCGCATAGTAGCCAGTCCCCTGTCGCTTAACTTCTCTGTTAGCAGATCTACCGCGGCATTGCTTTGTGCACAAACCAGCACCTGCGTTTCCTTTTTCAGTGTTTGGTAAATGGCTTCGACCAATGTGGTGGTTTTACCTGTGCCGGGAGGACCATGAATTAGGGCAATATCTTTTGCCTGGATGATCTTATTCAAAGCGGAATTTTGAGAAGAATTTATTCCGGGTATTTCAAGTGGTTTTATCTGATGAAATTCGGGCTTTTGATAACCGAGTAAAATTTCCCTCAATTCTGCCAATCGGCTGTTTTCTGCTTTTCGAACCCTTTTTAGTGCATTAAACATTTCCTTGTAGCTCCCCTCGTCAAACATTAGCTGAACGCCAATCCGGTTTTCGGTCATCCAGTCGGGCAGCTCATCGTCATTCATGGTGATGACCAATATATCCTTTTTGATGTAGTTGATGACCCCGTGGGCCTGGTTTGAACCTTCTGAATGAAAAGACGATTGACCAAAAAATGAAACAACCGATCCTGACTGAAACGCATGCTCAATTTCTTTGTTACCGCCATTTTCAACTTCCAGAATGAGTCGCTCTGCCGTTCCGTAGTATTGCCTTCTGATATAAACCGGCGACCAGCAGATTCCCTGGGCGACGCGGTCTTTCACCGTGACTGAAAGCACCTTTCGATTGTATTCCTCTCGATCTTCGTTTTGCTCCTGTTTGAGTAAGACCTCTAAATTTTTTAGTTCTTCAATGGCTTTGGACATGGAATATGATCAGGGAGTTACAGGAATCAATTTGTCTTCTTTGAAAAGGGGAATGAATTTTCCGCTGTCAAGCGACAGGCTCAATAAATAATCCCTTTCTGTCAATAGATGTTTTAATCGGTTACGGTGGCTGGATTTTCTTAAATAACCAGGAAGATCTGTTTTGGCAATGTTCCAAAGATCAAGCGATGCTTTAGTGGAATCGCATTCTGTTTCAAAACCGGATGAAAGCAGTACATCGGCAAGTGCTCCGGCAAACAACGTGTCTTCCAGGTTGAACAGGTTTTTCCAGGAAGCACAAAGAATGACCACATTTTCATTCTTTAATGCCAGGTATTGTGCGATAAGACCAACATTCAGGAAAGACCCTACCAATACATCATCAGCTTCTTCAGCTACCAGTTTGATGGCTTTCGTACCATTGGTAGTAGAAAACACTACTTCTTTGCCAATCAGGTCTTCCTTGAAAAAATCAGAAGGTGAATTGCCGATGTCAGCAAAATCCAGCAATTTGCCATCCCTTTCACAAGCAACAAGATATCCTTTTTCTTTCATATTTCTGGCTTCTTCCAATCCTGCAACGGGGATAATTTTTGAGATGCCGTAGTCAACAGCCGCACAAATGGATGTAGTAGCCCGGAAAATATCTGCCACCACACCGATAAAGGTTTCTTTGATCAATCGGTGTTCGTAGAGTTTGGGAGAGAAACAGACTTCGATTTTTGGAGGTGGCATTTGTTTTTATTTTCCTGATGATACGTGTTTTTTGTGCATAGTTAATATACAGGTTTCAAATTACCATGTAGCATTTATTATTTCATGAAATCTTTCTTATTGAATATTCGATTGAGAAATCCATTTTATTAATCGCTTTTGTGACTTTCAGAATATTTAATTGGAAACACACTAAATAACGGATAATTATTATTTTGAACCACATAGGCACATAGAACAAAAAGCTCTTCTGTGCTCTATGTGCCTATGTGGTTCAGTAAATTTTTACCCGTTAGAGCTTCTTCTTTAGCAATCGATGGCGATTGGCAACCAAGGAATTACATACTTTAGGCTTTTGCTATTATATTTGATCAAACAGTACTTTACTATTTTTTTATCTTAATGAATAAAATGGGAATATCTCAAATACAAAAGAATGATGCTTTTTCGAATGGCAGCAAACCTACACAGAAATACTTAGATGATTTAACTTATCAAATAATTGGTTGTGCAATTGAAGTTCACAAACACATTGGGCCAGGGTTGTTGGAAAGTGTTTATGAGAAGTGTTTTGTACATGAACTAAATTCTAGGAGATTGAAATCTATGTCTCAGCAAAGAATCACGTTGATATATAAAGGATTGTCTCTGGATGCAGACTTACGGTATGATGTGTTGGTTGAAGATCTGATTATTGTCGAATTGAAAGCAATGGATGGTATATTGCCCATTCATGAGGCAATTTTGCTTACCTATTTAAAAATGCTTAGTAAGCCAAAAGGATTAATCATTAATTTCAATTGTACGAATATTGTAAAGTATGGCCAAAAGACGATGGTTAACGAGATCTATGCAGGATTGCCAAAAGAATAAGTTCTAAATGCGAACCACATAGGCACAAAGAACACAAAGCTCTTTTGTGCTCTTGTAGTTCAATCAAATATAAAAAGTATGAAAATCTACCATAACCCCCGATGCAGGAAAAGCCGTGAAACATTGCAAATAATCAATGATAAAGGAGCAGATGTAGAAATTATTGAATACCTGAAAACTCCCCCAACGGAATCCGAACTGAAAGAAATCCTGAAAAAACTTGGAATAAATGCCAAGGATCTCCTTAGAAAAGGAGAGACAATTTTTAAGGAAAAATACAAAGGAAATGAATTTACCGAAGATGAATGGATCAAGATTATGATAGAGAATCCGACCCTGATCGAACGGCCAATTGTAGTAAAAGGTGATAAGGCTGTTTTGGGGAGGCCACCGGAGAATGTGAAAAAGCTGGTATGAAGTGAACTTAGAGTAGTAGAATACTACCAAATTTTAATGAGGTTGGTTTTCCAAACGGTCCTTCAACCCTTTTTTTAAGGATAAGTAATATCTAATTGTTTATACCCTCCATATGGTATTGTCCAATTGATTTGAATGGCCTATCTTTGCCTCTATTTAGACTAAGTCTAAATTAATTTAATGAACGACAAGGAGAAAATTTCATTATGCCTGGCCGATGCGCAATCTGTCTTCAGAATGGGTTTGCGTAAACTTTTGTCTGCTTATCATGAACTTGATATCAAGGGAGAAGCCGGAAATATGAAAGAATTAAAAATGGTGATAGGTAAGCATCATCCCACCATTCTTATCCTTGACTACAATCCGAAATATTTTGATGGAGCAGAATTATCCAGAGTCCTCAATGAAGCCCCCGATTGCCGGGTGATAATTATTTCCAGTCAGATACACAAACTTGGCATTTTCAAGTCTCTGGATCTGAATATACTTGCTTATTTGACAAAAGAATGTAGTACAGATGAAATCGTTAAGGCCATCCAGGCTGTGAATACGGGAAAGCGGTTTTTTTGCAATAATATGCTGGACTCACTATTGAAAAATAAGCTGATTCAACAAGATCAGGTTGAAAACAACTCTTTAAAGGTGAATAATCTCACCAAAAGAGAAATTGAAATCGTCAAGCTTGTTGCACTGGGAAAGAGGAATAAGGAAATTGCTGTAGATCTAAATGTCAGCCACCACACTGTTCATACCCATCGTAAAAACATCCTCAAAAAGGTTGGCGTTAGGTCAGCGCTGGAACTAACCAACTATGCCAAGGAAATAGGTATCATTTAGAAAATTTCAATTTCGTTTAAAAATCAAATACCCTACAGAGGGTACTAAAAATACCCTTAAAAGGCGATTGATGGATGCGGCGGCCTGATGTAGATTTGCATTCTATTTAGATTTAATCTAAATAAAAAAATCAAACCTGAGCCGTGAGAAAAACTGGTTATCTCTTATTTTTTTGCTTGTTTGTTTCTATACAAACCTTCTGTCAGCAGGTACTCACTGCGTCACTCAAGGATACCGTGGAATACGGCACCCCTGTTCAGCTCGAAGAGGTTGTCATAACCGGTCAGTTTGAAGCGCAATCGGCTAGGAACTCCGTCTATAAAGTGACCACAATCGATAACCAGAGGATACAATCCCAAGCTGCAGTCTCCATGCAAGACGTACTAAGCTTTATCCTAAACGTCAGATTTTCAAGGGATAATGCAACTGGAATGGCCGGTATTTCCCTGCAAGGTGTTTCCGGGCAGAATGTAAAAGTTCTGGTGGATGGTGTTCCGTTAGTAGGCAGAGGAGGTGTGAACAATGAAGTCGACCTGAACCAGATCAACATCGATGAAATAGATCGTGTGGAAATAGTTGAAGGCCCGATGGCTGTCAACTACGGTTCGGATGCACTGGCCGGGGTGATCAACATCATCACCAAAAAGGACACTCTGGGTAAACTGAATGTAGTGGCAGGATTACACGAAGAAACCATAGGTGACGAATACAGCCTATTTTCAGATGGCATTCACTCTCCTTCATTGGTCGTTGGATATAAACCACATGATAATTGGTATACCCAGTTGGGTGCGAGGCTCAACCGCTTTGGTGGTTGGCAGGGAGATAATGAGGGCCGAAACAAATTGTGGTATCCAAAAACCCAGTATTTTGGAGATGCCCTGTTGCGTTACGAAAAAGACGGTTTTTCGATCTATTATAAATTAAACTACCTCAATGAGCTACTGGAAAACCAGGGGAATGTCAATGACAACAATCCTTTGAAAGATCCATTTGCTATTGACGAAGAATACAATGCCATCAGGTGGATGCATCAATTGCAATCGGACTGGAGCATTGGGAAAATGAAATCACATACGGTACTTTCCTATACCGATTATGAAAGAACCAGCAGGCAATTTACCAAAAACCTGACGACAGGAGAGGAAGAAAACACGGTTGAAAGTGAACAGGATACCGCATTTTATAAAGCCTTGTTTTTCAGGAATACCATCACCGGACTGCTCTCTAACGAAAAAATCGATACCCAAATTGGGCTGGAAGCCACGCATGAATCAGCAGGAGGAAGTACCCTGAGTGACGGGGATAAGCACCTCACTGACCTGGCGGTGTTCATCTCTGCCGAATTTAAATTGGGAAACCAATTGAAAATACGACCTGGTATCAGGGCGACCTATAACAGCGTTTTCACGACCATTCCGGTTCCCTCACTCAACCTTAAGTACGATATGTCGACCAACACTTCGTGGCGCTTGGGTTACGGAAGAGGCTTCAGGGCGCCTTCCATTCGTGAACTTTACCATGAATTCATCGATTCCAATCACAATATTGTTGGCAATGAAGACCTTGAACCAGAGTATTCGCATAACATCAATGCGGATATCAGCCATAATTTCCAAAATACTCCATTGCAGCTGAATATCGGGGGTTTTTACAATTACATTGATAACAGGATCACACTGTACACTCCATCAGGTCCGAACCAGGCGACTACCTATACAAACCTTTTAAAATACAAAACAACAGGTGGTATTGTTGGATTGACATCCAAATGGAGAAATCTTGAAATGTCTGGGGGCCTGACTTATACGGGAAGATATCAACAACTCAACGAGTCGCATGATACCGATGTGCCTCAGTTTGTTTTTTCGCCTGAAGTAAATGCTACGATACAATATTTCTGGTCCCTGCCCAAGATGCAATTCAACGTTTTCTACAAGTTTACCGGCTCTACCAGGCAATACCAGTTGGTCACAAATGAAGAAACTGGGGAATCACATCCTGAATTAGCCAAGATTGATCCCTATCAATTGTTAGACATCACCCTGCATAAAAACCTTGGAAAATACCTTGCTTTAAGCGGAGGCATTCGAAATGTATTGGATGTCACAAATCTGGAAAGCTCTATTAGCGGAGGTACACATGGAGGCGGCTCCCAGGTCAGCCTGGGCTATGGCAGATCATATTATCTAAAACTGAACTTTCATTTAAATAAATAAATCTACATGAAAAATAAATTGACAAATCTATTCATTGCTTTATGCCTTTCCCTTTTTTTGGCAGGTTGTGATGATGAGGATACTCCTCAGCCGGTAGCAATCAATTTTACCAACCAGGAGGTTGGTATCTCCTCCTCTTCACCATCAACCGAAGTAGGAATTACGTTTTCACGAGCGGTGTCGAGCGCTGGCGAAATCGAATTGACCATTTCTTCTGGCAACCTAACCTATGGAAGTGATGCTGATTTCTACACAGATCCCGAAGCAGCGGGTAACACCATCACCATCGCTTATGCCGTGGGGGATGAATCGGCAAATTTTACCGTATCTGCAGGTTCAGCATTAAACATCCAAAATGACGAGAACGTTACAATTTCACTTGTAGACTCAAATAGTGACCTGGTTGTTGGACAAAACTCAACTGTAACCGTCACTTTTTCTGAGAATTATATTGCTCCGGCAGGTACAATTGAATTAAATGCCGGTGGTGCAACATTTTCCAATCAGTCGTATGTAGATTTAAGCAAACTTCAGCAAACTACATTAGACAAGTATAACTGGGATCTTGGCTTTTCAACTGCAGCTGGTGAACATAGTGTCGTTCTCAACAGCCCGGCTTTTACCATGGCAAGGTTGATAGACAAAGACGACCTGAACGCAGTAACTGCTGAAGATACCGTTGATTTTGGTTATGAAATGAGCATCCCTCCACCTAATTTCGATGCATCAATAGGTTCCTTTGCATGGGTTGATTCACCAGATGGCAATCTGGAAACTACGGCAATTGGCGCTATCAGTGCAACAGCTTCGGAAAACAAAGTGTTTATCATCAAAAGGGATGGTGACAGGAACTGGAAGAAAATCAGGGTATTGCAAAATGAAGATAACTATACACTGCAATATGCAGATATAGCTGCCACAACTTTCGAAACCCTGGAAATCACCAAAAAAGAAGATTTCAACTTTATATTTGTTGATCTCGATAATGGTGAAACGGAGGTAGAACCGGCGAAAGATTCATGGGACATCATGTATGGTAGCTATACTGAAACACTTCCGCTTGGACCAGGAATGTTTATTCCTTACGGCTACCTGGATTTCATTACGATCAACAGGAATAACACCGAGGTAGGCATGGTCATGATCGAAGACATAACCTACGATGATTTTTCATCTGACGATATTGGCAGTGTTGAATTCAGTAGCGCTGTGGATGCAATCGGTGAAAACTGGAGACAAGGTGGAGGTCCCGGAATGGGGCCATCTTTGCATGAAGACCGGTTTTTTGTATTGAAAGACTCAGAAGGAACTTTTTTTAAAATTAAATTTACCAGGCTTACCTCAACAGATGGAGAGCGTGGTTATCCTGAATTCACTTTTGACAGGGTTCATTAATCAGCTTTAATCAATTAATCGATAGAGAAATTATGAAAAAACTAATCTCATTACTTGCAGCAAGCCTTATAGTATGCATAGGCTTTGCACAGAAGAAAAAAGACATCGAATCCATTAAGGAAATGTGTGGATGCTATGAAGTTTCATTCAACTTTGCCGAGACATTTTCGCCTGACAAGGATTACGAATTCCACGATAACTACCGGAGCGGGGCACTGGAATTCGTCATTCCGATCGTGGAAACAAAAGACAAGATCGTATTGCAGCATTTGCTGATTGCGATGGATACGATGATCATCAAACACTGGAGGCAGGATTGGATCTATGAAAATACAGATTTGTATGTGTACGATAAAGACTACACATGGAAATACCAGAATTTGCCTGCAGCAAAGGTAAAAGGCACCTGGACACAAAAGGTTTACCAGGTTGACGACAGTCCCCGTTACGAAGGAGCTGCTACATGGGTACATGTGGATGGTAAGAACTATTGGGAAAATACCACGGATGCACCATTGCCACGAAGGGATGCTACCAAAAGGAAGGATTACAATGTGATGAAGCGCAAAAATCGGCAAGAAATTACCGATTATGGCTGGGTTCACGAGCAGGACAATGAAAAACTTGTACGCGACGATTCAGGCGATAAATTATTGGTAAAAGAAAAAGGCTGGAATACCTACACCAAAGTCGATGACAGCAAATGCCAAGTGGCAAATGATTGGTGGGCAAAAAACCAGGTTTACTGGCAAAGTGTAAGAGAAGTTTGGGATGAATTGTATGATACACACCAAACCCTTGCTTTCGAAAAAAGGGTAGATGACAAATTCCTCTTCGAACGACTTTTTGAATTAGGAGATTCTGAGGGCGCCAACGATCCTTCAAAATCTGCTGAGGTTAAAGAAAAGATCAAGGAAGCAATTACCATCCACCTAAAAGGTGATGCAAAATTTGCTTCAGTAAAATAGACCCTACTATTTAGTCATGGCACGACTCCGAGTCATGCCATGACTTTCTTTCACAAGGCTTTACTGATCAGGCACGATCCTTCTCATGTAAGGCTAGCTACCAGATTGTAATTGCAAGGGTGAATGTGGTTTTTAAATTTGCACCCATGAGATATTTTTCGAACTGTTCAATCCTGATTTTTTTGAGTGTAATTATTCATGCATGTTCCCCATTTTCCGGTCCGGTAGATGAAGCAGTTTCCGATTCCTATTACTTTTCTAAGTCAGGGAATGACATTTGCTACAGCCCTATGGGAAACTGGTTTGAGCTGGGAAACGATCAGCTAAACGCTGATGCAGAGAGTTTTGAAGTGATCGCCCCTGACTTTGGCAGGGATAAGGACCATCTTTATTTCAAAAGTTATATCATTGACAGCGAAGCTGATAAAAATTCATTTACCGTTAAGGAAGATTACATTTTCTTTGATAAAAACCATGTTTACGTTCCGTTCGATTACCTGCCATATGAATTCAGGGATGAGCATCAGCATACTGATCATTTGTGGATTGTTGAAGAAGCCAATCCTGAAACATTTGAAAAGATCGACAGTGACTGGTCAAAAGATGACGTAAATTATTATTATAATTACCAGCCTATCGATGTCGATTATCATTCATTTGAGGTGCTGAATGAAAACTTCGCAAAAGACCAGAACCAGGTTTATCTACTGAAAGACTTTCAATTGTTAACGTCAACAATTGATGCACCTACTGCAAAAAAGTTGACCAACAGGTATATTCTCGATAAAAACTATTTGTATGATTTTCAGGAATATCAGAATGGAAAAGTGGTGGATTCGCTCATAGCTATTTCCATTCAAAACCAGGGTGATTTAAGGATCATCGAAAATGAGTATCTCCTGTTCGATAAAAAGATAGTTTATGATGGATTTGAAATCGAAAATGTTGATGCTTCTACTTTTCAGGTAGTAAAACTACCCTATACCAAAGACCAACAACAGGTCTATTACTACGGAAAGCTAATAAAAGGTGCTGATCCGGTAACTTTTGAAGTATTTGAATCTCCTATTTACACCAGAGATAAGGATCGGGTTTTTGCTTATGGAGAAGTCTTGCAAGAAGCGGATGTCAAGACTTTTGGCCCCTCAGATGATAAAAACTCACTGCTCTACCGAGATAAAAACCACATTTATCGCGGCAATGAAATAGTCACGGATTAAGGAAACTAACCATATTTAGTCATGGCACGACTCCGAGTCGTGCCATGACTAATTCTCGATATCCCCTAAATAGGGTATAAAAAATACCCTCCAAATGCGATTGTTGAAGAGTGTCTTCCACTGTACTTTTGCAGTCTATTTAGATTTAATCTAAATAAAATCGAGCAGAAAAATTTACAACTAAAAACCTGAAACTGAATTTAAACCTCGGGAACCTGAGATGAAAAGTATATTAAATACCCTCTTCTTCACCTTCTTGTTTTTCACGACACAAACTACTTTTGGCCAGGTCAGTGGTCAGGTGACAGATGCTGGTGGCGATGCTATTCCCGGTATCAATATAGTTCATCAATCTAAGGGTACAGGTGCATCAACTAACGAAAGTGGAAAATACATTTTGCGGGATCTCAATAAAGGAGAGCACAGTTTTGTTGTGTCTGGGGTTGGATATGAAACCCAGGTCATCAAAGTCAATTATAAGGGGAGGCCAGTTAACTATGATATCCAATTAAAAGAAAATACAACCACCCTTGAAGCTGTGGTGGTTGAAGGAAAATCAGAATTTACAGAGAAAAAAGAGCTTCCCTACGCGGTGTCAGTTGTGGATGTAAAGCCTTTGAAAATGCAAAACCTGGACGTCAATCAGGTACTGGGAAGGATTTCAGGAGTAAGGATACGCGAAGACGGTGGTCTGGGGTCTAACTTTAATTTTACCCTGAATGGCTTTTCGGGCAACCAGGTAAAATTTTTCCTCGACGGAATACCCATGGACAATTTCGGTTCTTCCCTGACCATGAATAACATTCCCGTCAACCTGATTTCCGGCATTGAAGTGTACAAAGGAGTCGTTCCGGTACATCTCGGCTCGGATGCACTGGGTGGCGCCATCAATATTGTTACCAACAATGGTGTTAAGGATTATCTGAATGTTTCATATTCTTTTGGTTCATTTAATACCCACCGGGCGTCGGTCGTAAGCCGAATTACCAATGAAAGTGGATTTTTGGTTAATGCGAATGGCTTTTTTAATTATTCTGACAACAATTACAAAGTGGAGGTAAGTGTTCCCGATCCGGTATCAGGAAAATACGGTGACCCGGAAGAGCTGGAAAGGTTCCATGATGCTTATCGCTCACAAACCATTCAGCTTGAAGCTGGATTTGAAAATAAAAAGTTTGCAGACCAGTTGCTTTTTGGACTGATTGCTTCGGGCAACCACAAGGAAATTCAGGTAGGTAGCAACATGAACAAGCCAATTGGTGAAGCCTATACAACAGACAAGGCCATTATTCCTACCCTCAAGTATAAAAAACAAAATTTCCTCACGAACGGTTTGACATTCACCATGAATTCTGCCTTCAATATCAGGCAGTCCATGCGGGTTGATACCGCCAGCAAGATCTATGATTGGTACGGCAATTTTACCTATCGCGGTGTGGACGTAACCTCGGGCGAAATAAGCTGGGATAAAACAAAATTCCGTTTCAATGACCGGTCTGTGATGGTTACCGGAAATTTTATATATGAACTGGGGAAACATCAAACCCTCTCACTCAACAATACCTACAGCTGGTACCGCAGGGTGGGTGAAGATCCGATCAGCTACAATGCGGTTCCATTTAGCGAACCGAATTTTCTCACCAAAAATGTAACAGGACTGTCCTATTCTGTCAACCTTTTTAATGAAAAACTCAGGACAGTCGTTTTCGGTAAGTGGCTTATGCTTGACGCCCTTATGCGGGAAGACGCCAACAGCGATTCAGAATTTGAATTGGCAACCATTACCAATCATGAATCCTACGGAGGTTACGGTATCGCATCTACCTACTTCTTTCTTGAAAACATTCAAATTAAATTCTCTTACGAAAATACCTATCGGCTTCCCGAAGTTTATGAAATGTTTGGTGATGGATTGTTGCTACAGAGCAGTTCGAATATCAAGGCTGAAAAAAGCCAGAATTTTAATGTTGGCATTCTCGGGAGGCACCGGATCAACCGACACGAATTCCTTTTTGAAGCAAGTTATCTCTATCGCTTACCCGAAAACCTGATCAGGAATGTTGCAACGGGGGTTACGAGTGTGTATGAAAACCTTCAATCCGCCAAGGCCAACATCATTGAAGGCGGAGTAAAATACCGCTACTCCGAATTGCTTCATTTTGAGGTCAATGGAACCTATCAGAATATTGTGAACAACCAGGAATTTACCTCTACGGGAGGGATCAACTACCTGTATGGAGATCGGTTGCCTAATACCCCGTTCCTGTTTGCCAATGCGCAGGCAGGCGTCTTGTTTGACAAGGTAGGCCTTGAATCCGGTAAGTTGGGAATAGATTGGTCAACCCAATTTGTCGAAGCCTTTTACCTGAAATGGCCAAGCCAGGGAAGTGCCGAAAGCAAGTATGATATACCCAGGCAGCTATCTCATAATTTGTCAACTTCTTATTCCCTTGAAGACGGTAAGTACAATGTTTCCCTTGCTTGCACCAATATTTTCGACAGCAAGTTGTATGACAATTTCATGCTCCAGAAGCCGGGAAGGGCATTTAATGTTAAGCTGAGCTATTTTCTGCAATAAAAAATATTACCAAAGAATAAATGAAAACTAAGATGAAAACAACAATTTTAAAAAACGGGATCATTTACATGATTGTCCTTTTTATCATAGGATTAGCATCCTGTTCTGAGGATGAAGTAGGCCCCTCTGATGAAACCGATACGACAGATGTTGATACAACAGATCAATTTGTCGCGAAGTATGTGATGTCCCTGAGAACTCAAAATGCAGATGACGAAAGCGCGGACTACTTTCTCGCCCTTGACGATATTATGTCCGGCGAAATCAGTGCCCAGGGTCAGGGAATCGAGCTGGTTGGTTGGAACTACAATGGATTTTTTGGCGATCGTTATTTCGCGTTTGGCTACGATCTCAATGAATGTGTCGGCTATGACGTAATTGATGGAGCGCTCGTTGAGCAAGGTAAGTTTGTATTCGAAAGATTTGACGTGATGAATGCCATCGATGACGACTATTTTATGGCCATCGGCGCGCCGTGGGGAGGAGGTTCATACAATTGCCAGCTTCAGGTGGTTGATATCAATGATATTTCCATTTCAAAAAATGTGCAACATCCGATTTACGAAAGTTATTATTATGTCGATTCGCTGGATATGGATATCCAGTTAAATGCCTGGCCAACCGGTTCGTATGTGGATGGAGACAAATTGTACGTAGCATTTTATCCGCTTGAAGGTGCCTCGTGGATCACTCCAAATACGGATACTGCCTTTGTAAGTGTCTTTTCTTATCCGGAAATAGAATACATCAAAACCATCAAAGATTCACGGACTTCCCCAATTGGATACTACGGTGGTTCACCAAGCATTATTGAGGATGAATCAGGGAACCATTATACCCTATCTGGTAGTGCCCTTTCTACAGGATTTTCCCAGGCTACCAAGCCTTCAGGAATATTGCGGATCAATGCCGGTGAGGAAGAGTTTGATCCGGAATATTTTTTCAATGTCGAAGCAGAAGGATATAAAGTGATTTCAGGCGCCTATGCAGGAAATGGCCTTGTTGTGGCCAGGGTGATCACTCCTCAAATGGATGAAGCAGCTGCGGATGTTAATTCGTGGGCAGCATTCAGCGAAGTAGCTCCCATCTTGAATGTTGCTGTTTTGGATTTGAATAACCAGACGATATCCGTTGTAAATGAAATTCCATTACACGGTGGTCAGTACCAGACTCCTTACCTCGTGGAAAACGGTAAAGTTTATGTTTCAGTGAACGACAGCCAGGAAGCCTTTGTGTATGAGGTAGATGCTGCTACAGCAACAGCAACCAAAGGAGCAAAACTAATAGGTAACCAATTCCAGGCCTTGTTCGCGGTCAACTAATTACAAATGAAAAAAGCAATCTCAGTACAACTTAGCATATTGTTCACACTCATGATCTTTTTCATGGGTGTGAACCCTCTTTTTGCTCATTACATGTGGGTTGAAACCAATCCTATAGGGGAGATCGGAAAAGAGCAGGAAGTAAAGGTCTTTTTTGGAGAATATACCTACGGGCTGCGGGAAGAAGTGGGTGGCGAAAACTTCGAAAGGGTAAAGAAATTCAAAGCCTGGATAGTAGCTCCGGACGGCAGTAAAGAAGGTTTGACATTTGTTCCGTCCGAAAAGTTTTATGTATCCACTTTCATTCCCAAGACCGAAGGAACGTACTCCGTTCTGCTCGACAACAACGAAATTGATGTGATCGATTATACCCAGTACGACTTTGGTATTTTCAAAACGCATTACCATTCTCTCGCGAAAGTATTTGTTGGGAAAACCCCTGGGAAGACGGTTTCAGAAAATCCTTTGGGAATTTCGATTGTCGACGTGTCGGAGAGAAACTTAGAAAAAGGAAGTGATCTCAAATTGAAGATCCTTTACAAGGGAGAGCAATTGGCCGATACAGAAGTAAGTGTTTTCGTTGCCGATCAGTGGTCAAAACAGCTGACAACTGATGAAAATGGCGAGATTTCCTTGACCCTTCCCTGGGACACAAAATTCATTGTGGAAGTGACCAAAAAAGAAGAGGTGCCCGGATCATACAATGGCGAAGAATATGAATTTATCTGGCATTGCGCCACCTATTGCATTGATTTATCTAATTGATAATAAACAGTTCAAAAAAAGGAAAAATACCTCAAATCCCCATTTGGAGGGGGTAAGGGGGATGTCGTTTCAGAATAAATTTTTCCTTTTTTTCACTCTATTATAAGGTAAAAACTGGTCTTAAATTAAATCAAAAATTAAATGATAACCCTCGCTTCACTGATCTGTTTTTTGGGCTTTTACGCTTGCTACCTGACTTCATCCAAGTCGGTCCCATTGGAGTTTCGCTTTGGAAAGTGGCTGCAGAAAAATCCAAATGTTTCCAATTCAATCGGCTTGTGCCTTTTTGCCATATCGTGTATCCTGTTGATCTGGAACCTTGGAGTTGGAGCGGGAATACTCACATTTTTCATCTTGCTGATGGCGGTTGGTAGCATGATCATTATACTTAATCCATTGAAGATCATTGGTTTTCGGGGCATGGTATTCATTGTTGTCTTGTTTTTATTTTTTGAAACCATCAAATTTTAACCATGCCGGCCAATTCCAAATACCTGACAAAATCCGGATGGCAGCGATTTGCTAAGATTTCTGCAGCTATTCTCGGTGGCTACCTGTTGACCATGGCCTTTCACCTGACACTGGCACTTTGGCTGGATCGGCCAACCGTCTTGATCACAGCTGCTTTCAGCGGTTTTATTGTCTGGGCGGGCTTGATGATCTTTGCCTTTATGTCAAAAAACGGATGGAAAATTTGGGGTATTTACCTAGGGTTGACGGTAATTTTCTCAGCCATTATATATCTGGATAAATTCTACTAACAAAATCATTGGATCCGCATGGACAACCGATTACACAATATTTTCTTTCATACCCACACCATCAGCGGTATTGTCATCAGCGTGTTGCTGTATGTGATATTCTTTGCCGGGTCTTTTTCCTTTTTCAGGGATGAAATTGTTAACTGGGAACGAAACCACTCTATCACCAGTACAGAGGATATCACCATGGATTACGATGCTGCGATGCAGTCGCTGGATGAAAAATACGATCTGCATGGCCGTGACATTGCAATTGGCAAATACTATATCGAGCGGAGGGTTGGAGTTAATCTGGGAGCTTCCAAAGATTCACTGGCAAGCGACCAGGCAAAGGAATCCCATTTTTTCTACCTGGATACCGAAACCCATGAGACCGCAAAATACGAAGAGTCGTATACGCTGGGGGAATTTCTGTACCGACTCCATTTCTTTGCGCAGATCCCCTATCCGGCCGGTTATTACCTGTCGGGATTCACAGCATTCTTTTTTCTGTTTGCGATATTGACGGGTGTCCTTGTTCATTGGAACAAGATCGTTTCCAACTTCTACACATTCCGGCCCTGGGCCAAGTTGAAAACAATTTGGACGGATGCCCACACGGCACTGGGTACGATCGGTTTACCTTTTCAATTCGTCTATGCTGTGACAGGTGCATTTTTCATGCTCCAGGCTTTACTAGTGGCGCCGAGTGTATTTGTTTTTTATGATGGCGATCAGGGTAAACTATATGAAGAACTAGGTTACAGCGAACCTGAAATTGAATATGGATATCAGGCACTTGAAAAGCCCATGAGCATCAATGAACTGGTTGCAAGGACAAGGACACAATGGATCGATTTTGATATCCATCACCTGCATATTTTTAATTATGGCGATGCAAATATGCATGTCTCAGTGGAAGGTATTACCCGGAAAGATGTAAAATTTACCGGGCCGGGAAAAATGGTCTTTAACGCTTCTACCGGAGAGGTTGTGGATGAGGTTGATCCTTTCATGAGAGCAAGTTACCTGGAGGGAGTAAAAAATTCATTGTACCGGTTGCATTACGGTGATTACGGCGGATATGGATTACGGATTATTTCATTTGGGCTGGGATTGCTTTCCTGTTTTGTGATCCTGTCAGGGGTAATGATCTGGCTGGTGGCGAGAAATAAAAAACATATACCAGAAAAGAAAAGGAGATTCAACGAATGGGTGGTCAATATCTACCTGGCCATTTGCCTGGGAATGTACCCGATAACAGCACTTACTTTCATCGCAGTCAAAGTGATCCAACCAACGGGAATGAGCTTTCTTTATTCCTTTTATTTCATTGGGTGGCTGGTGATTGCGGCATTTTTCACCTGGAAAAAGGACATTGCTTTTACGAATAAATATTCACTTTTGTCGGGTGGGATTTTAGGCCTGATCATTCCTGTTGTTAATGGCGTTGTGACCGGAAACTGGTTCTGGCTGACATTTATGAATCAGCAATTCGGATTCTTCCTGGTTGATACATTGTGGATTGCTGCCGGGGTTATCTCGCTGTTTGCTGTTCGCCAAATAAATAAAAAGAAAAGGGATCAGCTAGGTGAACAGAACGGTCAGGCGAGCAGGAAAAAGCGCCAAAAAATTTCTGTGAATCATCAACCTGTTACCACTGAGGTTTAAATATTTTTCGGTGAAAAAATTTAAATGATCAGCGGCATAATATTCTTTTCGTAAATAAGTTTTAGGAGTAATCAAAGGGGAAGTTGTGGTTAAGAAATTAAGCCCTGCGGATCGACCAAACAATCAAAATTACCAAATTTGCCTGGTCATTCGCAGGCACCAATTTTTACCAATTTCCCCGGTTCGTTTGTTTTTTCCCTCAGATTTAGTTTTAAGCATTTATATCAAAAGCATAATTGTAAGAGAAGAAAATTCCCGGCCTTGTGCCGGGATCCCCAGGAAGTGATTCACCAAGTAGATATAAGGAATAAACAAATCGATTCCTCTGATATTTAATAATTCTCTTCAATTTGGAAGAGATCCCGGCACAAGGCCGGGAATTATCGATTTATAGTGATTTTTTTTATGGTCTAAATTTTTAATAATCAACTTTATGTAAAAAAATTAAAAGTAAAAGAAGAATATATTTGGCCTCTAACTTAGCAGACGGATGTGCTAACCTATTTGTGGTAGCCTAACAAATCATTAAATCACCCGACCTTCACTAAAGTTTTGGAAGGCAGGCAAATCACTAAATCAACACATCACAAAACCAAAAGATCACTAAATCACAAGATCACCACATCAGCAAATCACAAAATCAACACATCACCAAATCATCTTAATGTCCCCAATCAGATAATTCCTTCATCAAAATTGTGGTAATTACGGTTTCATAAAAAACCGAACCTTTTTTATCATGAAACCGCATCTTATTTGCATTTTTCTAATTCTTTTCTTCACATGGGGAATTTTTGCCAACGTCCAAAGCCAGAATTTTTTAAACACCACTTTCAAAAACCTGGAAGGAAACTACGTTACGCTCGACGAGGAAAAGGGTGAAAAGCTGACCATCCTCGATTTCTGGGCGACCTGGTGTAAGCCTTGCGTGAAATCCATTCCGGAAATGGTCAAGCTGAACGACGAATTCAAAGACCAGGGAGTGAAGTTTTTTGGCATTAACGAAGATAGTCCGAGGAACATCAACAAAGTCCGGCCATTCGCCCATTCCAAAGGAATTGACTATGAAGTTATCTTGGATTCTGACCAGGAGATCATGACGGAACTGGTGGTTTCCGTACTGCCAACGATGATCATCCTGGATGAAAATGGCAAGGTGGTTTATTCACATCAGGGCTACAATACGGGCGATGAATTGATCATTAAACAAAAAATTGAAGAGCTGCTATCCAATGCGAATTAACCTTTATTTTTTGATTCTTACGGCCATTTTTTACAGTCAGCTTTCATTCGCCCAGGGAATATTTTCCGGCTCCAATATGATGGAATTTCAATACGGAAACCTGCCCAACCTTGAACCGAAAGACCAGTTTTCCCTTTACGATCAGCTCAATCTAGCCTATCGATATAAAACCCTCAATGCGCAAATAAGGATCGAACAATACTATCCATCTTTCGGAACAGATAATAAATATTTTCGGCTCAGCCAGGCGAAAGTACAATACCGATCTAAAAAGCTGGATTTGCAGGTTGGGAATATCTACTCTTCTTTCGGGCGTGGGTTACTCCTAAGGATGTACGAAATTCCCGGATCTATCTGGGAAACACGCGGCTACCGGGTGCGATATGGTTTTTACAAGGACATGCTGGGAGGATCGGCCAAAATCAATCTCAACAACCTGGAAGTAAAAGTGCTGGGAGGAAAAGTGTTGGATGTCACCCTGCCACCAACGATCAGTGATGGCAATGTAAAAGATCAAATTCAAGCGAGAAGGCCGGACCTGGTCGCCGGCGCTGAGACCAGTTATCGTTTCAACAAACAAAAGGTTGGCCTGATGTATATGAGAAATGAAACGAATAATAATTCATTGGGCAGTGAGGATGATATCATGGTCAGCCACTATGCCTCGATCAATTATGAAGGAATTTTGCTTAACAACCTGTCTGTTTACTCAGAGCTCGCCCATAAAATCGAAAAAGGGATCAATGTGTTTTCTTTTGACAGGGAGGCGGCATATGGAGGCTACATCGGATTGAATTATTTTATCAATAACATTGGCGCAAGCCTGGAGTACAAAAACTACCACAATTTTTTCATCGGGACGGGCGTCAATGATCCACCGACTCTGGTGAAGGAACAATCGTACCGGTTGTTGAACCGCAGTACACATGTGCCTATTCTAACCGATGAAAGTGGCTACCAGCTTGAAGTCTATTACAACATGAAAAATGGCAGCTTGCTGACTTTTAATACTTCCATGGCTCGTAATGAAGTGGTTGAGGGAGATCCCACCTACTTCCTCGAGTTTTTCGGGGAATACCAGTTTTATGCGGGAGATAATATTTCGGGAAAGGCTTTTGCCGACTACTCCCGCGATCCCTTTATCAATGAAATGAACCGCTATGCAACAGGAGGAATAGTTGAGATGGCCCATGAAAAGCTTAGCTCTACGGTCGAACTGGAGTGGCAAATGATCAATCGGGTAACGTCTATGGATGTCACTTTTTCCAACTGGTACGTGAATTACACCCTTTCCAAAGCCTCGAAGTTCAGCGCTTCCCTGCTGCTTGAAGTAACGGGAGATCCCGTTCAAGTGAACGAAGGCAAAAATCACAACTTTTATCCCTCAACGTCATTTAGCTACCATATCAATCCTAAAAATATTTTTACATTGTTTGTGGGCAAACGTCGAGGTGGACCGGCCTGTAATTCAGGTGTTTGCTATGATGTGCTGGATTTTGAGGGGCTTGAAATGAGATTTTCAACCAGATTTTAATATCATGCAAAAGACATTCAAACCGTTTCTTCTTTTATTCTGTTTAAGCATTTCTTTTTTCTCGATTGGCCAGAATGTTGGCGATCCTGCTCCCAATTTCAGCCTGGAAAAACTTGGAGGCGGTCAGTTCACTCTTTCCTCTCAAGAGGGAAAAGTCGTTTTTATTTTTCTATTTGGGTATTCCTGTCCTCATTGTCTGGCAAATGGTCCCAACACTCAATCGGGTATTTATGAAGTGTTTGCTGGAGATCCCGACTTTGTAGCAGTAGGCGTGGATACCTGGGATGGGAATGAGGCCGGCGTGGAAAGCTTTAAATCCAGTACCGGAGTTGGATATCAACTTTGCCTGAAGGGGTCTGGTTTGGAAGACTCTTATAATTCAACCTACGACAGGATAATTGTTGTGGATCAGAATGGCATTATTCAATATAAAGCCACTGCAAATGCAACAGCCTCCGTGGTTAATCAAGCGAAATCAGTTATCGAAAGTTTATTGGCAGAAGGAGGAGATGATGATGATAAAATGGATGATGACATGATGAAAGAAAATATGATAACAGGCCTGAGTGATACGGACAATTATCAGAGTGCGACCGAAATATTTCCCAACCCGGCAAGAGATGTTTTGAACATTGAAGCATCGTCTTTTGAAGGAAATGAACTGGATGTCAGGATCTTTGATACAACCGGTAAAAAAGCATTCAAGGGAAAAATCAGGAAGCTGGAATCGGATTTTGTACAGGTTCCGGTTGAGCAGTTAAGGAATGGGCTTTATATTTTACAGGTAGAATCGACTGGTCAAAAGATTACGAGGAAGTTTTTGGTGATGAAATGATGTTTTGATTTGGTAATGTACTGATCTGCTAATAATTCTTTGCTGATCTCTACAGCGTCATTGCGAAAGTAGCTGGCATGGGGTTTTAGAGAAGGAGCGAAATGTGGCAATCTCGTGCTTGAAAGCAATGATATTTAACACATCTCTGCAATTTGCAGGAGACTCTGGTACAAGACCGGAGACATGGATTTTTAGTTTTTTGCTTAACTTCAATTCTAAGGCAGTTTCTTCAGGATGACACTGCAATTTTTGCTTTTTCCACTCCTTTAAACTTATCAGGATTTCTCATGATAAACATTCTCTTAACCCGATTCTGGACCATTTCAAATTGAATGATGGTTTGCACTGTTTCACGACTTCGAAAGATGATCCCGGGAGCATGATTGATTTCCGTTACCTCTGCCTCCAAATCCTTGTAATATTTTAGAGCCAACCCTTTTATAAATTTGATCACATTCTGACTTCCATAAATAGTATTTCGGGCAGCAGAAGCCTTTCCTCCATGATCCGTTTCAATGGTAATGTCGTCGATCAGCAACTGCTCAAGTGATTTGAAATTGGTTGAGTTCAATGCCTGAATGAAGGAATGAATAAATGGCCTGTTGGAAGTTTTGATTTGTGTATTGTAAACATCCTGACTGATTTTCTTTTTCGATCTTCTCAAGATCTGTCGAGAATTTTCAACCGTAATATTTAATGTTTGTGAAATGTCTTCATGTGTGTAGTGAAAGATCTCTTTCAGGATGTAAACGGCCCGTTCCCGACCGGATAGCTTTTCCAATAAAACCATCAGTGAGTAGGTGATAATTTTTTCTCTGTCTACATCGTGAAAAGTTTCCACACCCGTTTGAACCGGTTCTGGAAGCCACGTGCCAGGGTATTTTTCCCTTTGATGACGGGCAAGGCTTTTGAAATTAATGGCTTGGTTGATGGCGATTTTGATCAGGTAGGATCGTGGGTTTTCGATTGATTTCTGATCGATTTTCAGGAATTTGATAACCGATTCCTGGGCTACATCCAGCGCATCGTCTACTGAACCGACAATGTTATAAATGTAGGGGAAGAGAATGTTTTGATAATTTTGGATCAGTTCGTTGGTCATATAGTAAATTTATAGTCATCCTGATCCGCCAGCTGGCGGATCAGGATGACACTGTTATTATTTTTACTTTTTAATCCGCCATTTGATACTTCTGTAACTGAAACGAACCGGCCACATTGTTAAATACTTTTGTGGTTCTGTTCCAGACATTGATCTGTGCCACAACGGTAGTTAAGTTAACAATTTCATCATCAGTAAAATGCTTTTTTAACCCTTCGAAAACCTCCTCCTCTAACCCGCCATTTTGAGTCAAAGTCAGGTTTTCTGCGAAGCGTAAAGCAGCCTGTTCTTTTTCCGAATAATATTCTGTTTCTCTCCATGCGGAAACCGAATAGAGTCTTTGAGGATCTTCTCCGTAGTGTTTGGCGACTTTATAGTGCATATCCAGACAATACGCACAATTGTTGATCTGGGATACCCTAAACTTGACCAATTCGATCAATTTGATATCCAGCCCGCAATTTTTAATGTAATCTTCAACAGCAAGGAAGGATTGTAATACGGGCTGTGGGAACTTTTGCAATTTTATTCGTGTCATAATTATTTTATTTGATTTACTAACACGACAGAATCCGGAGAAAAAACGTGACACTTATTTTTACAATTTAAACCAATCATCATTTTCCATCCGTACTTTCCATATTGATTTATTAAATTGAAACCGTATACCAAACCAGAAAAATAATGTCTGACAAAATACGATGGGGCATCATCAGCACCGCGAAAATCGGCGTGAAGCAGGTCATTCCTGCTATGCAGAAATGTGAATATGCGGAGATCACCGCAATCTCTTCCCGAAATCTGGAATCAGCCAAAAAAGCAGCTACTGAATTGAATATCCCCAAAGCATATGGTAGCTACGAAGAGCTTTTTGACGATCCTGAAATCGATGCGATTTACAATCCCCTCCCCAACCACATGCACCTGGAATGGACGGAAAAAGCGATTCGAGCCGGAAAGCACGTATTGTGTGAAAAACCATTGGTTTTGACAACTGATGAAGTAAAGCAACTAATGAAGCTTAGGGATGAATTTAGCGTGAAGGTCGGAGAAGCCTTTATGGTCCACACCCATCCGCAATGGGTCGATGCTGTGAAAAGGATCGGCAGAGGCAAGTTAGGAAAGTTTAAGATTGTACAGGGTTTTTTCAGCTATTACAATGTCGATGAAAATAATATTCGAAACATAAAGGAATATGGCGGCGGAGCTATGTGGGACATTGGTTGTTATCCGATCCATACATCGAGATTTGTGTTCGGCGATGATCCTGTTCGCGTGGCTGCGCAGGTTTCGTATGATCCGAAATTTGATACCGATATTCTCTCTTCTGTTCTAATGGAATTTCCTTCGGGGCAGGCATCCTTTCATGTCAGCACCCAGCTGGTCCCATATCAGCGAATGAGTTTTTTCGGAGACAAAAAGCGACTGGATATCGAAATCCCGTTTAACGCGCCAAATAACAAACCTTGTCGCTTGTTTATCAACGAGGGAATATTTTCACAAGTAAAAGAAGAAGAAATCAGCTACCCGGTTTGTGATCAATACCAGGTACAAGGTGATGCTTTCAGCAGGGCAATACTGGAAGACACAGAGGTACCTGTTCCCCTGGAAAATTCATTGGGTAACATAGCTACGATCCAGGCAGTTTTGAGAGCCGGAAAAAGCGGAAAGTGGGAAGATGTTGTAAAATAAAAAATAAAAATCTTCCTGAACTTGTCACATTGTGATCCCTTTTGGGTTTCAGGATCGGTATATTCAAGCAAACGATAGTGAATCAAGTTTCTAATGACATAGACATATGTCATTCCATTATGAATCAAAGACTATTGTTTTCAGCTTCAGGATGACTTTTAATGTTTAATTTTTCAGGTATAAACGCTCTTTGTTCCGCCTGTGAAAGTGGGTTATGAAAATTTTTTAAAAAAGATATGTAACGCCGACTGTTCCCCCGGCAAGCACATTTCCGCCACCGAATTCCAGGTTAACACCCAGGTTGTCTTTGAAGAAATATCTTCCACCTACATGGACACCAACTGAAAATCCTCCATTAGCAGAGCCTGGATAATCAATATCCAAAGGCGAATCATATAATTCAGATTTCCAGCTATAATATCCTATTCCTAACCCCGCATAGACATCCCATTCGCTAGGTAATTCTAACAATTCATTGAAGTGGTAATCTCCTCTTACTACTATCCCGAAGATCCTGTGCTTATACTTTAACCCTGAGATTGTTTCTTTATCTCCCTGATATGAAATATCACCACCAACCGTAACATTGTCGTAAACAGGAGCTTCAAAACGGGCAAAAATAGGAACGCCCCATCCGGTAAATCCAAATCCGGCGGTGATCATTTTGGTATTGTCAGTGAAAGGGTTGAATTGTGCACTAGCCTGTTGAGGTACGGCTGCATAAAATATAAATGCCAATGCAAAAACGATTGATACTTTTTTCATAGGTATAGTTGGTTAATTTCGTGTCAAATTAGGTTTTTGTTTTAGAAAAGCCAAAGAGATAAGAAGGATTTAAAGCAAAAAATGAGTATTTTAATACTAAACAAAGCCTAATCAAAATCATGAGAAAATTTCTTGTTGCTTGTTCGCTATTGGCAATAATAGCGACAAGTTCGAATGCTCAAAGTATCCTCGCTGGAGGAGGATTGGTTTATGGAACATGGACGGAACAAGCCGGTATTAATATCAGGGGAGATTTCAGACTCTATGAAGTATGGTGTATCATTCCTGGTATAAATTTTTACTTTGCAGAAAAGTATGACAACTATAAGTTTGTTTACAGGGATTATTTTATTGATGGGCACTATCTGTTTGGTTTGAATGATCAGGTTAATGTATATCCCTTAGCAGGCATTAACATTTCTACTTTTGCAATAAAGGATGAAATATTGGGTGACGATAGTGATGCTGAAGTAGGTTTAAATATCGGGGGAGGAATAGAATATTTCTTTACTGAAAAAGTAGCAGGGTTTTTTGAAATAAAATATACGATCGCAAAAACTGACCAGGCTATCTTTGGTTTAGGTGCTGTGTACAAAATTAAATAACATCATCGGCAAAATCCGAAACTAGAATGCCATGTATATTAAATTACATGGCATTTTTATTTAGTATATAATTATTGTAACCACATCATAGAATGACAGCAGTGCGAATAAGAAATGAAGTAAAGATTTCATTGAAATTATTTTATTTAGGTGTTCAAATTGAAATATTCCAGCTATAAAACTTAATTTCTAAGAAATCCCTATTTTAAGACAACATATCTTATCTCCTTTATTTTTAGCATTCTAAAAACAGATCATGGCTTGTCAATAAGTATCAACCTTAGTTAATAATCATTTATTTTCCACTTGATTTCACCTGTAGGGAAATCGACTTTTTTGAAAGTGATTATTGAAAAGCCGACAATATCTTTGCCTTAAGTGAAAGAATAAAATCCTATTAAGACATTTTTTAATTCAATTTTATTTAGTCTGAAAATTCAAACAAATAATAATCATGAAAAAGCTAATTACATTTTTTGCATTGATGGTTGTACTGGTTTCTGGTGTAAAAGCTCAAAATTTTCTGGTCGGCGGCGGATTGGTCTATGGTACCGATGTTGAAAGGTGGGCATTTGATATGCGGGGTGATTTTCGCATAAATCAGAATTGGGCGATTGTTCCAAATATTAATTTCTTTTTTCCCCAGACCAATAATAACTATAAAAGTGGCGCCAATGCAATCAATATCGATGGCCACTATATACACGCTTTAAGTAATGAAGCACACATTTATCCTCTATTTGGATTAAATTTTTCAACCAGATACTCTAAACACACGCCCACGGATACGAGAGACAAAAGAACTGAACTAGGTGTGAATCTGGGTGGGGGCTTCGAATATTTCTTTTCCTCAAAAGTTGCGGGGATTTTTGAACTAAAATATGTCCTTGGCGACTTTGACCAGGGTGTGCTGGGATTTGGCATACTTTACCGCCTGAACTAATCCTCATCAAAATAAAAAAACTATTTGGCCTTCTTTTTTGAGGAAGGCCTTTTTTTTAACCTGTGCCCTGGCCTGGCGTCATATCAACCGAAATTGCCACCCAAAGACTCACCCCAAAGGGATGGCCTGACCATGAGGACACAGGCATTGGCTGTAGGAATAAACATGACAATAGGATTAACTAATCCCCGACACCCCCTTCTTATTGGCGAATAAATATTAATTTTAAGCCTAGGTTATATGGCAGTAAAAAATCAAAAGAAAACACCACTATTCTCCGCCAGCTGGTGGATGACGGGGTGTGTAATACTTAAAAAGCTGTTTTCTTCTGATTTTTTTATCCTACAGTTAACATAAACTGACACAAATTAATTTTGTATTTCTCAAATCACTAAACCAACCGACATGTTAAAAATTGCATTAGGAACCGACCATGCAGGGTTCGACCTGAAGGAGGCGATCAAAGATTTTCTGGTTACACAGGATATCGTTGTGGTAGACTTTGGCACGAATAGTCCCGACTCCACTGATTATCCTGATTTTGTGATCCCAGCCGCTGAACATGTAGCTACCGGTGAATGTGAATTGGGAATTGTTTTCGGAGGTAGTGGTAACGGGGAAGCTATCACTGCCAATAAAGTAGCAGGCATCCGCTGCGGATTGTGCTGGAATGTAGAAAGCGCCAAATTGACCAAAGAGCATAATAACGCCAATATGATTGCCATGGGAGGAAGGATGGTTTCTCATGAATTAGGTATAGAGATCGTTAAAGCCTGGTTAGATGCCAAATTTGAAGGCGGCCGCCATGAAAGAAGGATTAAGAAAGTCTCTGATTATGAAAGGGACAGGAAGTTATAGTTGAACTTTCAAATTTTAGTAAGGCTTAACAATCTGATTTATAATGATAACTCCCAAATTCAAGATACCATGCTTTCCTTACCAATAGCTTATTTTTGTTTAAATTTTTAAGCTTAAAAACCGAAGGGATTCGGTGTCAGACACCCTGCTACCTCAAGAAATAAATTTCTCTCAACCCCAAGATTGGTGTCTCACCAACCTTTCATTAATTTTGGTCAATAGACTTAAACATTCATGAAAAATCCCCTTATTCAGCCCAAATCATCCGAAAACGATCCGGAGTTGCAGAAACTGATTGAGTTTTACAATGAAACCCTGGGATTTTGTCCTAACTCCATTCGAACTATGCACCACCGACCGAGGATTGCCTACGCATTCATAGAGATGAACAAGGCAGTCATGGAAAACAATGGGAGAGTGACCAGCGCTTTGAAGAGGGTAATCGCCTATATCAGCAGCAATGCAGCCGGCTGCAGGTATTGCCAGGCACATGCCATTAGGGCGGCGGAAAGATATGGAGCCGAACAGGAAAAACTAGACAATATTTGGGATTACCGGACCCACCCTGCTTTTTCAGAAGCTGAGAGAGCAGCTATGAATTTTGCCTTGGCAAGTTCGACGATTCCCAATTCAGTCGACGATAACATTGCTAACGATTTGCGAAAGTATTGGGATGAAGGCGAAATTGTAGAGATCGCCGGAGTGGTAGCGCTGTTTGGCTACCTCAATCGCTGGAATGATTCCATGGGAACGGAAATGGAATCAGGAGCAATTGAATCGGGGGAGAAATATTTAAGCAAAAAAGGGTGGACTGTCGGGAAGCATAAGTATTGACTTTTAATTTAGTTTTGACTCTCCTGTTCAGCAATCAATCCCTCATAAACCGGATAGGTTTCCCTTGCCCTTTTTCGGATAAAATGCCTCAAAGCTTCCAGCTGCTCATCTGACATCTCAGGATAGGAAGGCATGCCCATGTTATTTTTCAATCCATCCCGAACGACTGCAGCAAAAGAATTAAAGTCAAGCGGAATGGGGGATGCCCTCAGGTCCGGGGCCATGCTTCCTCCAAACATTCCGTCTCCATGACAATTGAAACATTTCCAATATTCATTGTACCCTTGAATGGCCAGATCTTCATCAAGGATAAATTCCGGATCTTTGATTGGCCTTGGGAAAAAGCGGGGCGGCTGTGGAGGTAGGTCCTTTTTTCCATCCAGTGAAAAAGTGATTAACCTTCTCGTATGAGCACCATATGCCCAGCCTAATTTGTGGGATTCATATCCTCCACGAGCATAACCCCCTCCAAAACCCACTAAAAGTGAAACGTATTGAACTCCGTTGATTTTATAGGTAGTGGGTGCGGCTGATATTCCCAGTCCGGCATCAAATGTCCAGAGGACTTCCCCGGTTTCAGCATTGTAGGCCAGGAACTTTCCATCTGAGCGACCCTGGAAAACGAGGTTGCCAGCGGTTGTCAATGTGCCGGCATTCCAGAAAACATCTTGAGGAACCGACCATGCTTCTTTTTGTTTTATCGGGTCCCATGCGATGAGGGAAGCCGGATAATCTCTCGGTTGTTGATCAGCCTCTAGCATATGGGCAGCAGTTCCTGCAGCAAAATCACGTCCTTGCCAGCTTTCCAGGTTAATTCCTTCATCCGAAAATTTGACACTCTGATGAAGAGCAGGTATATACACCAATCCTGTTTGCGGATTGTAGGACATGGCATGCCAGGTATGTGCGCCCCATGGATTGGGGGTAATGTCTACAGGCCCGTTTTCATATCTGGCATTTTTTGTTTCGACAGGTTTGCCGGTTTGCATATCGATATGCGTTGCCCAGGTTGTTTCAACAAATGGTTCAGCCGAGATCAGCTTTCCGGTTTCGCGATTGATTACATAGAAAAAACCGTTTTTTGGAGCATGAAGAATGACTTTCATTTCTTCTCCATCCATATTCAAGTCAGCCAAAACGATGTCCATGCTGGAATTGTAATCCCATGTTTCACCCGGAGTTGTCTGGTAATGCCACAGATACTCCCCGTTATCCGGATCCAGCGCAACAATGGAACAGAGAAAGAGGTTGTCTCCACCCTCCGGACTTCTGACTTTTCGATTCCAGGGAGCGCCGTTGCCTGTTCCGATGTACAAGACATCCAGCTCCGGATCGTACGTAAAGCCATGCCAGGCATTTCCTCCGCCTCCATGTTTCCACCATTCGCCTGTCCAGGTTTTGGCAGCCATTTCCATCGCTTTATTTTCAAATCCATCTGCTGGGTTTCCCGGAACGATGTAAAACTTCCAGGCTACTTTTCCGGTTTCCACATCGTATGCAGTAACAAACCCTCTCGTCGGACCATCCTCCGTACCACCGTTTCCAATGATTACTTTGTTTTTAAAAGCTTTTGGAGCGCCCGTGATATACAGGGCCCTGTGTGGATCGAATGTGACTGCTGTCCAGATTTCCTTACCGGTTTTGGCATCGATTGCAATCAATCGGCCATCCCAGGTTGCGGTGAAAATCTTTCCTTTGTAAAAAGAAATGCCGCGACTATGCGACCAGCCAGTTTGTTTTTTTCCTTTAATATGTTCCCTGACTTCCGGGTCAAATTCCCAAATCCGCTCTCCGGTTACAGCGTCGACAGCACGGATTATGTTCATGGTACCTGTGAAATACAGGATACCATCGACAACCAGGGGTGTTGAAACCAAACCAACATCTTTTGGTAAGTCCAGGTACCAGTCTACTTTCAGCTCATTGACATTGTTTTCATTTATTTCGTCGAGCGGGTTAAAACGCTGTTCGCTGTGGGTACGACCATATGCCAGCCACTGGGCGGTTTCCGATTCATTGGAAATGGCAACGTCGTCAATGACTGAGCCTGCTTTTTCCTGTTTGCAGGAGACTGAAATGAAAAGGAAAAAGAAAAATGGGATTTTTAAGCAATTAAGGGTCGTAATCATTTGGTAAGGAGTTCTAATAAAAAGATAAAATACCAATAAAAATAGAAGAAAGCCGGTAGCTAAGGCAATTTCTTTGAAAGACTTAATTTTTACCTGATTAAAAATTATCCTGGATCCATCTATGATATCGGGAAATGGTATTATATATTTCTATATAGATAGTAGTATTTCAATAGAGATGATTGTGCCCGGCAGAATAAGAAATTCTACCAGGACTTATTAATTATTTTGATTCTACCAGGTAAACCCTTGTCGGTTGATCGCCTGTATTGATGACGGTGTGGGTCTCTGCTTCACTCCAGAATGTAGCCCCTTCTTTTAAGTCAATTTCCTGCTCAGTTCCATCATCAGCAGTGAGCAAAACCGAAACATCCGTCAGTAAAATGGATAAATGTGGTTTGTGTGTATGCTCTCCAGACCCACAGACATCTTTTCCTGGTGTACTGATGTATTCTGTTACGATCATATCATCATTTTCCAGGATTACCTTAACTGTATCTTTGGCGTCCGATAAATTTTGTGAAATGCCAAGTGATGCATAGCACAAAAAGCAAATAGTAATGATTAACGTTTTCATAAAACTAATTTTAAATGATTAATAATTATTGGAAATTAGTCGAAGTGGGGAAAACTAGGTTTTCTTAATAGTTCAAAAAGTTGACAATTTGGCCAGCAAAAACAGGTTTTGACAGGAAAGGTCTAACGATGATTGTTACGATACTCTGTAGGAGGCATTCCGTATTTGTTCTTAAAAGTCCGGCTAAAATGTGTATTGTTTTCATAACCGCATTCAAATGCAATTTCATTTACATTTTTCCTGCTTTTTGTGAGGAGTGATTTTGCATGTTCCAGCTTCTTATTTGACAGCCATTTACCGGGAGATGTTTGATAAAGCTCTTGAAACTCTCTTTTAAAAGTAGATACACTCCTGCCGGTCAATCGCGCAAAATCTGGAATGGATAGATTGAACATAAAATTAGCTTCCATGAGTTGCGATATAGGTGTCTTATACTGGTCGACGATGCTGTTGACATACGATAGTATCTCGACATTTTCCGGATTTGAAAAAACATTGTATAGCAATTCCTTGAATTTGAGTTCAAGAAGCTTGTCGGAAGGTGGTATTTTCTGATTGAAAATGGGGATCATGCTATAAATAAAGGTTTTGGTAGTTTCGTTTACCTTAATATTGATAAGCATTTCCGTTGGCGGAGAAGGAAGATTTCTCAAGGGTAATTCATCACGGTATTCAATAAAAACCTGGCGCAGGAATTCATCTGTGAAGTAAAAGGCCATTGCCTCCCATCCTTTATATTGATCTAATTCCTGAAAATAAGCGGTCTTTCTAATAAACAAGGCGGTATCATCTGTCAATAAATATGATTTTAGTCCTTGATAAAATGTTTTAACACCGCTAAGAGTGAAAGCAATTTCATTATAATGCGTATAAAGTTGGATGAGTTTTTCCTCCTGCGGGCATTTATAATACACAATCAGGAGATCTTTTACTCTAAGTTGTTTAAATTTATCAGGGTGCGAGATTTTGAAGTCGTAGGTATTGAGCATGGCGGAAAATTGAAATAATAAATATATAATATACAAAGCCATTGCATTTTTATCAATTCCGAATCCCCTGGGGTTTGACTATTGGAATAGATAAGATCAAAATATTTAGTTACTCAAAAGCTCAATCGCCTTGTTGATAAAAGAATAAACATTTAATTCTGGTTCTGCCTGGCTAATACAGTAGGAAAGCACCATATTCCTTTTCGGACAGTAACCCATGTAACTTCCGTAAAATCCGTAATGGCCATAGTAGGTCTCACCATTGTAAGTTGATTCATAAATTCCCAACCCATACCGGTTTTCGTGTTCTTTTGTAAATTTTACATCTGTCATTTGATCCAATGATGTTTGATTGATCAGTTTCAAATCAAACAGGGATTTGATGAAGATAGCAAGGTCATGATTGTTGGAGACCAGACCTCCGCCAGCCCAGTCGAATGAGGTGTTGATCCCGGTCATGTCCAGATTGCCAATGTATTGATGAATTAGCTAAGATTTCCCCCTTTTTTCTTCATAAAATTCAAAGTAAGTAATTTCCATTTCCAGAGGATCGAGAATTCGGTCCCGAATAGATTGAGCAAGACTTTTTTGGTCCAGTGATTCAATGATCGACCCTAGCAATACAAAATTCATATCCGAGTAATACCACCCATTACCCGGTTGGAAATGTGGGTAATGGTTTAATTGCAGATTGTAATAAAGCTCGACAATCTTTTGAGG
The DNA here is from genome assembly GCA_913057175.1 of uncultured Cytophagales bacterium. Taxonomy (GTDB): domain Bacteria; phylum Bacteroidota; class Bacteroidia; order Cytophagales; family Cyclobacteriaceae; genus CAJXNP01. Next base: position 76,593 of record CAJXNP010000010.1, on the reverse strand, counting down.
GGAATATTGTTGTTCAGGATTTTGCATAAGAATTACAAAAAATTCCTCTTGTCCATCCGTAAAAATGTCAGATAGCCCAGTCCGGTGGGACAATAGTTGTTCGATGGTCATTTCATTGGAATGGGATTTTCCATTTAAGATGAGTAGAGAGTCAAACTGAAGGAACTTCGACTGACAGAGGTATTGAATGGCCCGATCTGCCAACTTCAATTTTCCTTCTTCTACCAGTTGAAGTACAATTGTTGCAACAAATAACTTGGTTGCACTTGCGATCCTGAACGGCTATCCTTGGCAGCGGGGGGCGAATTTTTATTGATCAATCCAAAACCCTCACTGAATTTGTCACCGGTTTCCTCATTTTCATGGTAAAAAAGGATGCTGTGAACAGGATTGGGTGCTTCGTGAGAAATTTTACTTTGAATGAATGTTGATAATTCGCTGTTTTGAGCGACAGAAAAAAAAGGTATTCCTATCAGGAAAAGGAGTTTTAGGTTCATATTTAATGATAACTCTTTCGATCAAATTTTTCACTATTGATCAGTATCCTATTAAAAATAAAATTGAAAGTATCCCTCTCTGCCTGCACGATTTCCAACTCTTTTACCAATTTCCCGTAGTCGCTAGCCTCCCATTTTTGAAAATGGGTCTCGATCTTTTCCGATGGATCAAATGGATTGTAGAAATTAAAACCAATGATTAACATTTCATTTCGGTCATAAAAGATCCTGACAGGATTGCGGGAATGATCAGTCGCTGAAAACACTTCACAAGATTGGCTACGGAAGATGCTATCTTTCTGATACATAATATTGCTGAAGAACATATCCGGAAACAGGCTGATCTTGTGGAACTCGTGACCCTTGATTACTTCAAGAACGGGTTGGGATAGCGTGTCCTTTTGGCCGGAAGCCAAATCAACGGAATAACCAAAATCCTCATTTTCAAGAATGACTTCAAATTCATCATCCTTGTATTCATACTTTTGTGAAAAGTAGGTATAGCCGTTTTTTGTCGAATGTACTTCTGTAATATAATTTCCATCAGGTCCCTGGCAATCGGCAATGGAGATGAGGTTTTCGATTTGTTTGTACTTTGGGGTTAATTCTATTCTTTTAATGTGATTGTTTTGGTCGGTACTCCTTTTTTTGCTGCAGGAGAAGGAGCTTAAAAGACAGCTAAAGCCAATAACTATAATTAAATACTCTTTCATTTTAATGTATTTGTGTCTAAGCTAAATATTAGGGACAAACAATCCAACCCCTCCATTCGTTTTTAATTAGTATATAAAACCAACACACAACAATAATGGACATTACCAAAAAAGCCAAAGAAGAACTTGAACATCGGGTCAAAAGAGTAGAAGAATTCATTGCTGAGAAGGGCATTGGCTCTTCCTATCTCAACCGGGCCAGAAAAATTCAGCGTAATGTCAACCTGGCAATCTTTATAGGAAGTGTGATCACACTCGCCGGAATAGCCGTCTGGGCGTTGAACAGGTCAGATGAGGACTGAATCACCTTATCTATTTTCAAACCAGGCACTTGTTAAAAATAGGTTTCAACTACCTCTCTGATGAAATGGCATTCCTGAAAATCTCCTGATCTTCATTATAATCCTTTAGGATCTTGATAAGTTGATTGTCACTCAGGTTGTAGAAATCTTCATAAACCTGACCAACCGCGTAGAAATCATTGGGCTGTACCAGAATTCTGATGTCATCAGCAAGCTCTATAACTTTGGATGCAAATCTTCTTCCGGACACGGGGGCCGCTACCACCAGCTTTCCGGCTCCCCTCGATTTACACGTTTCCAGGGCTGCTACAAGGGTGGCTCCTGTTGCAATACCATCATCGATGATGATGACTGTTCTGTTTTTCATATCCGGCAGATTTTTTCCTTTTCGGTAAAGGATAATTCTTTCTTTCACTTCACGATATTGGTCTTTGACAATTTGATCGACGTTGCTTTCCTCCATCGATTTACCACTTTCCAGTAAAAAGTAGGAGCCATCTTCCGAAACAGCTCCGATCGCCAGCTCTCTGAAAATTGGTAGCGAGAGCTTTTTTGTAACGATTGCAGTAAACTCTCCTCCAAGCATGTTTGCAACATAGTATCCTACCTCTACACCGCCTCTTGGAATACCAAGCACTACGGGGTTGCTATTTTTATAGTCTTCCAGCAGGACTCTACCTAAGCGTAATCCTGCCTCCTTTCTGTTTTTGAATTTTTTCCCCTCTTCCATATCTGTACTTTTTTATCTCTCTTTCTCAAAAAAATTTCATGCCAGTCCGATAACGGGTATTTAAAGTAGAATCAGGCTTAAAAAATGTGTGTTTTGCTCTACATGTGTGTAATAATTCCATGAAATCGATTTGCTTCATATTGCAAATGTGATTTCGGGATCAACCTCCATAGTTGTCGGAATTAGCATGCTAAAGGGTGGTTTTTGATCACTATTTTTGATAAGAAAAAATTAACTACAAGATCATCATGGAAACTACTATTTCAAAAAGCCGGCTATGGACGGCAAGAATTATGAGCGGAATCGTCATTTTGTTTATGTTATTCGACAGTATTGGCAAGTTTTTTCAACCTGTTCAGGTAGTAGAAGGCACCTTGGAGCTGGGATATCAAGCGCACCACATTGCCACTATGGGAATCCTTGGGCTTTTATCCATTGTGCTTTATGCTATTCCAAGGACTTCCATTTTGGGAGCGATCATATTGACCGGCTATTTTGGCGGGGCCATTGCAACGCATTTTCGACTGGACAACCCGTTATTCTCACACCTCCTCTTCCCGGTTTACCTGGCAATTCTGGCTTGGGGAGGCATCTGGTTGAGAAATGCAAACCTTAGAAATTTGATTCCAATCCAACAGGCAAAAACAGAATGATTTTAGTGGAGAATTGCGCCCCTTTTGAAAAGAAAATCACGACAGCAACATTTTAATCAGTTTAGCAATTAGCTAATGGCCTCGTGTTCCGGACAGTCCAGGCGAACCTCATGATGGAGGAGAGGTTTTTCTAATAGCTGGCAATAATTAGAATTACCTTTCTTTTTATAAAAGCGGCAGGAGTAACAATTTCGCTGGACAGTGATTATTCCACTTTGATTGAGTTTATCTATCAGTTTGTAAATGGTCGAAAACAATTCCAGTAATTTTCCCTGGGGTATTTTCTCCATTTCCATTCGGATGGGTTGGGCATAAAGGTCCAGTTCTTTGACTAATTCTTTTCCACTGTTAGTCAATTCCAAAGTATAACTTCTACTATCAGTTGTAGCGGAGTTTTTCAAGGCTAAATCCTTTTTTAGTAAAATTCGAACGGCATCGCTGATGGTAGGTTTGGTGAGGTGAAACTCTTTGGCAAGATGACTAACTGTACACAACTCCTGTTTATGCTGGGAAATGAATATTAGTATTTGGATCTGTATAGGACTAATGCCATAAGATTTAGCTTTTTCCCAAATGAGCGATTTCATGACTTCTGAAATGCGCTCAAAGCCATTAATGATTTTGCTATGTAGGTCCTGATCCAAATTTTTAGGAGATAAAAGTATTTTAAAGCTAACGCATTAAAGTTAGCATTCCTTATTAATTTTTAGCATTCCTTTAAATTATTTAATCAGAGACGATTTTTAAAAGTTAGGAATCCATTAAATTAGGATTCCTAACTAAATAATTCAAAAAATTTTGCATTGAATTATCCTTCTAAATCTTTAATGGAGGCTCCAAAATTGATGTGTAGTACATTTCCGGTTGGAGTGACCAGTGCAGGCACAGATTTTACTCCTGCATTTTTAGCGTTTGTGATTTTGTTCTTCGATTCACCGAGGTGAATGACATCGATTTTGTCCTCGCCAATGAGCGTAATTACCTCTTTTTCGGCACTGACACAGACGGGACACCCGGCATGATAGAAAATGGACTTTGTCATGATTTTTAGATTTTTAGTTGTACGACAATATGGTCACGACAAATATAGTAAGGAATCCTAACTAATAAAATATTGATTAAACTTTGTTTCGATAGATTTTGAATAGATAAAGAAAAGTGTCACAATTTCAGGGTCTTTTTTTTCCTTTAAATATTTGTCTGCAATAATACCATCCCTTCGGGATTCTGAGCTTTGTAACCTCGATTCTAATATTGAGAGAAATTCTGAAGGGATGGTATTATGATAGATCGGTCAATAAATATACCTTAACCCGGAAAGGATACGATTTAATATTTGAAAGGTAGTTGTAGTCAAGCTGATGGCAAATCCATTTAAGTTTTAGGAAAGTAAGAGAAGCAATTTTAGGTAATCAAAACTCTAATTCCACTCCATCTATCTTTGCCTTTTCCAATACCTTTCCTCCAGCTGTGCCGTATGCAAATGATTGTTCGATAATCCCGATACCGGGCGCTAACCAAATAGAATGTGCTTCATCAGCCCAACTCGGAACATCAAAATAAAATCTGTAGCAGTTCTCAAAAGTTACTCCGTCAAGTTCGACCGTTTCTGTTTTACTTACGAGAGTGACATGCCAACCTTCTTCAAAGGTTTCGTCATGATAGGTCCATGTGTCATCCGCATTGGCACTCAAATCAAATTTTAATATCTCATCGGAAGCTTTAGTTCGTTCATAAACTTTTCCATCCGTAGTTTTCCGGTAATAGACCGTATCGAATGCTGTTACCATGCGAAAGTAGTTTTTGCCATCAAGGGTTTCATTTGTATCTATTGTCATTTTCGGGATTTTCGTTAATTCCCAAAAATTTCCCAGATGCAAAGGAAAGTAATCCTCATTATCAAGTAACTCTAATTTAGAACCGATATCGTCTTCATTTTCACATGAAATAAAAACAGGAACAAAACCTAAGAGTATCAAAGACAGATAGAAACCAATATTTTTCATCTTTTATCTTTTGCTTACTGATCAGACACAATTGGTTTGAATTTGGTTGGTATTTGTACTAATTGAATAAAACGCAACATCCCCAGCTAGGGATGATCCCTCCTGATAAAGATATCGTTCATTTTTCATTTTCTCTCTAATTCAAACTCAATTGTCGCGTAGCTTAAGCTTAAAACCTTTGAAAAATACTTTTTAAGAAAACCTACCTGATTTCAAAAAAGCGGCATAAAGCAGAACAAACCATTAGCAACAAAATAATATCCTTTTACAGAATACACTTTCACTTCACAGAGGAATCCCTTCCACTCACAGATTAGATTTCAGGGAGCCATTTTCGCCCTTTATCATTGTGTCAAACAAAACAATTTGAACAATGAAAAAGATCACATTAACACTAATCGCTTTATTTATTTATATATTTTCCATAGCAGAGGAGAATCCCAATCAGGACAAAATAGACGCAGCATTCATGCAATCGTTTGCGACCCAATCCGATCAGATTGAACCGATCATAGCTGAATTAAGACAAAATGAAAATGAAAATGCCTACTGGATTGCTTATGGGCAGTTTTACTCAGCAATTTACTACATGCATACTGGGAAAAAAGATCAAGCCAGAAAATCTACAGATGCAGCCATTGAATTGTTGGAAAAAATAGAAAAAAAGAATTCGGAGGAACATGCCCTTCTTGGCTATATACTTGGATTTAGTGTCAGCCTAGATCCATCATCAGCTGCAAGGATTTCTGCTAAAGCCGCATCTCAGTATAAAGCTGCCTTGAAAAAGGACGAAAACAATTTGCGTGCATACCTCGGTATGGGAGAAAGTGATTACTATAAACCTGCCGAATACGGAGGCGGTGAAAAAGTCGAAGAATACCTGTTGAAAGCCATTTCTTTACCTGATCAGTCCGTAGAAAATGGACCTTCATGGGGCAAGAATTCCGCCTACTATACCCTGGCAAGTTTCTACAAAAGAGAAGACGAAATAGATAAAGCCAAAATGTATTGCATGAAAGGCTTGAACGAATTCCCGCAAGATTATCAATTGAATCAGTTAAAACAATCATTTTAATCTGTTCGCCAAATAACCTCAAAGATGAAAGCCATTATTTTTTCTGTTATCTTCTCCTGTTGTATTTTGATAGTCCAGGCGCAGTCAATGATCACCGGCACCGTTAAAGATAAAGAAGGGACGCCCATCTCATTTGCGACGGTTTACCTGGATGAAACTTTTGAAGGAAGCTCAACAGACTTAAATGGTAGCTTTGAAATCAAAGCTTCAGAACATGGGACATTTACATTGGTAGCCAGCTCAGTTGGTTTTGAAACGAGCAAACAATTGATAGCCGTCAAAGGTAATCCGGTCGCGGTTGATATCATCCTACAAAATGCCGATAAGGTTTTAGGCCCGGTGGTTATAACCGCCGGCTCATTTGATGCGAGTGATAAAGCAAAATCAACCATGCTCAAACCTTTGGATATTGTCATGAATGCCGGGGCGCAGGGAGATATTTACAAAGCCCTGGAAACTTTGCCCGGTGTATCGCAGGTGGGGAATGAAACCGGAATTTTCGTTCGCGGCGGCGATGCCAGTGAGACTAAAACGATTATTGATGGGGCTATAGTGGAGAAACCATTTTACAGCGAGATCCCCAATGTGGCAAGCCGGAGCCGCTTTGACCCCTTCATGTTCAAAGGTACAATTTTTACGACCGGCGGATACTCCGCTGAATATGGTCGGGCGCTTTCATCCGTTTTATTGCTGGAAACCCAGGATATCCCTGAAATGACCTCCTCTAGCATTGGTTTGAATATGGCAGGTGCTAACGTGTCGCGCCAGCAAGCATGGAATGAAAAGACGACTTTAATCGGAGATTTCACCTATAATAATTTAAATCTTCTTTTCAATGCTGTCCCACAAAACATCGATTGGACTAAGCCTCCTGAAGGTTTTGGGACAAACTGGGCTTTTCGCCACAAAACAAAAGGAGGAATGTTTAAAAGCTTTATGCAATACCAAAAAGGAAAAATCGGTATGCACCAGACCAATTTTGAGGATCCGGACAATCCTTATTTATTTCAAAATAAGAACCAGACTACCTACTGGAATACCAATTACCAGGGTTTGATTTCTGATAAGCTTGGGATCTACGCGGGCTTTGCCCTGAATCACAGTACCGACCATGTTGCTTTTGATAGCTTAAATGTTGATGAGCTATCACGAATGCTGCACGGTAAAACAACTTTCTTCTACGATCCCATAGACCAGGTTTCCATAAAATTTGGCCTGGAGACATTCATGGAAGACAATGCTGTCGCGACAGGATACTATTCAGGAAAGGTGGAGGATCAATATACATCGGCTTTTGCTGAATCTGATTTCACATTGGACGATAGATGGGTGTTCCGTTTCGGTGTTCGTACTGAATATTCCGATTTGATCGACAAATGGAATGTTGCTCCCAGAACTTCACTTGCTTATAAGACCGGAGCAAATAGTCAGGTATCATTTGCCTACGGAAACTTTTACCAGAAACCGGACGATGAATTCCTTCATTACAAGCCTGACCTTGATTTCGAGAAAGCCACTCATTTGATTCTCAATTACCAATGGACGACTACGGACCGGTCATTTAGGATAGAAATATATGACAAGCAATATGACAACCTAATCAAAGGCGAAGAATTCGATTTGACCAACGATGGAGATGGATATAGCAGGGGAATTGATCTATTCTGGAAAGATCAGAAAACCATCCGCAACCTCGATTACTGGATCTCTTATTCCTATATCGATGCGGAAAGGGATTATCAGAATTATCCTGCTCCGGCAACTCCTGAATTTGTAACGGATCACGTTTTGAATTTTGTCTCGAACTATTCCATTGAGCACATGGGGTTGACTCCCGGATTGACTTACACTTTTGCCAGCGGCAGAAGATATGTTAATCCAAATAGTGACCAGTACCTGTCAGATAAAACCAGGGTATATCACAACCTAAGCATCAATCTAAGCTATGTTACCCAACTTTTTGGTAACTTTACTGTATTGTATGGCGCATTGAACAACCCGTTTGGTTTTGAGCAGATATTCGGTTATGAATATTCCCGGGATGGGTCACAACGAGAGGCTATTCTTCCCACGGCAACGAGGTCATTCTTTTTGGGTTTGTTTGTGAATTTTTAGAAAATGAAGAAAAACCAAAATAAGGAAACCCGCTACCATTTCATTTTTTGGATGATTTATCTGGCCCTTTGGGGAGCCAGGGATATGGTTTTCTATCCTGATTTTCTTGGCAATATTGTGATAAACCTCGTGTTTACCATTCCGACAGCGATCCTGGCTTATTTTAACTTGTATTTTCTTGTCCCAAGATATCTGTTGAATAAAAAATGGGGGATGTACTCGATTCTTTTTATTGCTGGAATGGCCATTTCGACCTGGGTCAGGTATCATATCACTCATTACGTTTTTGCAGAGATCTTAGGCGCCATGCAGGCTGTCCAACAATTTTCTTCCTTGAACGGACTGGTCATTTTGTCTTCGGAAGGTATTATTCTGATTGCCATTACCATGTCATTGTTTTTTGTAAGGGAGTGGTACATCAAGGAAAGGTATACCCGCGAGCTGGAGCAAAAAAATATAGAAAGCGAATTGAACATGCTGAAAGCACAACTTCAACCTCATTTTCTTTTTAATAATCTGAATACAATTTATTTTTTGATGGAATCCAATCCTGAATTAGCCAGGGAAGTAATGATCCAATTTTCTGATGTGCTCAGCCATCAGCTTTACAATGCCAAGAAAGATAAGGTTCCTTTAAAAGATGAGCTGGAAAGCCTGAAGAATTACCTGAAAATCCAGAAGATTCGTCACGAAGATTTTCTGAATCTGGAGTATTCGTTTCCTAAAGAAATTGATGATTTGCAGATTGCTCCCATGATCCTGCTGACCTTTGTGGAAAATGCCTTCAAACACAGTCAAAAGGAAGAAGGATATGATATTAACATAAAAGTAGACATTCATAACCAGGATCTGCATCTCAGTGTGGCCAATTCAAATGGACATACGCCGGACAATGAAAACGGAGGTGTTGGTTTGAAGAATGTTAAACGCAGGTTGGAATTGTTGTACCCGAATCGCCATAGCCTCATTTTGGATGAGCAAAAGGATATTTACACCGTTGATTTAACCATGACGTTGGAAGCCAATGGACAAGCTTAGGTGCGTGGTGACCGATGATGAAAAAGCTGCTCGTGAAGGCATAGCTTCCTATGTCCGGAAAATCCCTTATCTGGAACTCGTATCAACATGCAAAAGTGCTATTGAGCTGGATACATTGTTGCTTCAAGAAAACATAGATCTCGTTTTGTTGGACATTAATATGCCTGGATTGACCGGAATTGAATGGCTGAAACACGCCAGAAAGCCCCCTTTGGTCATTTTTACCACCGCCCATCGCGAATACGCATTGGATGGTTTTGAGTTGAATGTGGTGGATTATCTGCTGAAACCTATTTCATTTGCGAGGTTTTCACAGGCAGTCACCAAAGCTTATCAATTGAGCCAACCTAAAACATCAACAAAAAAAGAAAAGAAAGAAGAAGATCGGTTTATTTTTATCAAAGAAGATCAGCAGACTGTAAAGATCTTTCTGAAAGACATTTTGTATTTCGAAGCTGCTGTTGATTACATTTTCATTCACACGAAGGAAAAGCGGCACATGACCCTTTTTTCCATGAAGCAGGTCGAAGAGGAGGTGGATGGAGGACCTTTTTTGCGCATTCACCGCTCTTACATCATCAATACCCGGCATGTGAAAATGATCGAAGGACGCCAGGTCGTCATCGGCAATGTCAAACTCCCCATCAGCCGTAACCTTTTCCCGGAAGTTTATGAAAGATTGGTAAGTGATAAGTTGTGGAGGGAGTGATATCGAAAATTTGGTGAAGAAATGCCAATAAATATTTGCAAGGAACTTTGATAATTAACAAAAGATCAAGGTATAAAGGATGATATTTTGATATTCAACTATCGAGTATTACCTTTGATATCAAATTTTTTCAACTATTTAATTATGAAATACATTTGGATAATAACTTTTTCGATTGTCCTCCTGGTAAGCTCCATTTCTTTTGTCAAACTCAATGAGCCTCTTTTTTTGAGTGGCGAAGAGGTTTACAAAACATATTGTGCCGGCTGCCATGGAGCGAATATGGAAGGCAACCTGGCTGAGTCTTTGATCAAATCCGAATGGACTTACGGCGCGAGTAGAAACCTTATATTTAGGAACATTAAGTTTGGAATTCCCAATACGGAAATGGTCGCCTGGGAATCATTCTTAAGTGACAACGCTATTAATAAAGTGGTAGATTATGTTATCGAATCACAGGAAATTCCCCCACATAAGGAAAGAATTATTCCGGGCGAAATTGAGACAAAAGACTATCAAATTAAGGTAGAAGTGTTGGTAGAAGAGGGAATCAAAGCTCCATGGGCAATAGAATTTGTCAATAAAAATACCGCTTTAATTACGGAGAAGCATGGTGGCCTGAAGTGGATGAAAAATGGTGTGCTCGACACTCAACGCATAGCGGGGTTGCCTGTTCCTTATACTAAGTCAAGTACCGCTGGCTTGATGGATATAGCCCTTGATCCGCACTATAAACAAAACGGGTGGATTTATCTCGCATTTAGCCACACGGATGAAGAAATTGATGAACGAGGCTCACTTTCCATGACGAAAGTAATAAGAGGACGAATACATGGCTATCAATGGCTGGATGAGGAAACCCTCTTCGAAGCAGATGAATCCCTTCGTGTTGAAAAAGGCAATCGTTGGGGATGTCGGCTTCTTTTTGACAAGGAAGGAAAGCTGTATTTCTCAATTGGTGATATGGGAAGAGCGGATGATTCGCAGGACCTCACCAAAGTTACCGGAAAAGTATTCAGGATTAATTCTGATGGAACTATTCCAAACGACAATCCATTTGTTAAGGATCCGGATGCTATTTCTGGAATTTTCACTTATGGCAATAGAAATGTACAGGGGTTGGCTCTCCACCCGGCAACAGGTGAAATTTGGGCAACCGAACATGGTCCTATGGGAGGTGATGAACTGAACATATTGGAAAAAGGAAAAAATTACGGTTGGCCGGTGATTACTTACGGTCTGGATTACGATGGCGATGAGGTATCATCTAATACCCATCAGAAAGGAATGGAACAACCGATAGAGCAATGGACCCCATCGATTGCCATTTGCCCTTCAGAATTTTCTACGAGCAAGCTCTTTCCCAACTGGAAAAATGATTTATTTGTAGGGGCGCTGGCTTTTGAAGAGATTCGCAGATTGGACATCAAAAAGAACGAAGTTGTTGATCAGGAGATTATTTTGAAAGGATATGGCCGTGTAAGGGATTTGAAATTTGGTCCCGATGGCGCTTTGTATGTACTGCTAAATAAGCCAGATAAGGTTTTGCGACTTTCTCCCATAAATGGTATTTAAAACTTTATTTTTCTTTCTCGAATTTTAGGGTTCTGGAATTCTTCCCAATAATTTTCATTAAAATATATTGAATCGAATAGTCGATTTATTCAGGCAAATTCAATAAAAATATTCTGCCTAAATCCCGATACTATGAAAGTGAATTGTACATATCTTATTTTCCGGACTTTTCTATTTAGTTTTCTGCTCATGATATCAAATGAATTTCTCCATGCTCAACAAAATCCCATTGGCCTTTTTGAACATCACCAGGATGTGGGTGATCCTAAATTGAAAGGATCTGCTGTTTATGATGAAGAAAACCAAACTTACACCTTAACTGCTGCAGGGGAAAACATGTGGTTTGATAAAGATCAGTTTCATTTTGCATGGACAAAAATAAAAGGTGATTTTATTATCAGGGCTTCCATTCAGTTTATCGGAGAAGGGACGGATCCTCACAGAAAGATAGGCCTCATTGCCAGGGACAATTTAAATACAGACTCACGCTATGCAGATGCCTGCGTGCATGGGGATGAATTAACATCGCTCCAATACCGGACTGCTGATGGTAATGAAACGGAACAGGTGGAGTTGTCTGTTTATCATCCTACAGAAATTGAATTTCAACGCAAGGGCAATACTTTCATCTTTTCAGCTGCCCGCTTTGGTGAAAACTATAAATCGGTATCCAGGGAAATGGAATTGAATGATGAGGTTTACGCAGGCCTGTTTATCTGCTCCCATCGGGAAGACGTGATTGAAAAAGCAGTATTCAGCAATGTGAGGATCGTGATACCTGCACCGGATGATTTTGTGCCTTACCGGGATTATATCGGAAGTAACCTGGAAGTGATGGATGTGGAAACCGGTCATCGTAAAATCCTCCACTCTGCGCCAAATTCATTGCAGGCACCAAATTGGACACCGGATAACAAAAGGTTGATTTGGGCTGAAGAGGGATTGTTGAAATATTATGAGTTGGAAACCGGTAAAATTGATGTACTCAATACCGGTTTTGCCAAGGATAACAATAACGACCATGTGCTTTCTTTTGATGGAAAGATGATGGCTATCAGCAATCACATGGGCGACGACCGGATTTCAACCATTTTTACAATGCCTGCAACGGGCTCTGACGAGCCAAAACAAATTACTGACCCGGCAAGAGGGCATTCCTTTCTGCATAGCTGGTCACCCGATGGCAAGAAAATCATTTTCACCGGTCAAAGGGATGATATCTGGAACATCTGGGAAGTAGATGTTGAAACCAAGGAAGAAAAAAACCTTACCAATACGCCAACTTTGGATGATGGATCCGAATACAGTCCGGATGGGAAATACATTTATTTCAATTCGGTAAGAACGGGCACGATGCAGATCTGGCGGATGAAAGCAGACGGTAGTGAGCAGGAACAAGTTACCTTTGATGAATACAATGACTGGTTCCCGCATTTCTCCCCGGATGGAAAATGGATCGTTTACCTGGCTTTTCCAAAAGAAATAGACCCCACCTCACATCCATTTTACAAAAGAGTATACTTGCGCATCATGCCAGCAACGGGTGGAGTACCAAAAACTATTGCGTATATATACGGAGGCCAGGGGACCATCAATGTACCAAGCTGGTCACCGGATAGCAAAAAAGTTTCCTTTATCAGCAACACCAAGTATCCGATCAAGTAAATTTGTACTCATATGAAAGGGAGATTTTTCATATGGATATTCATTTCAGGTATTCTGTTTCGGATTTTTTCCGGTTGTCAATCGTTTAACAACCGAGAAATCACAACTGTTGATGGGAAAATTCAAGCCGGAAAGATGGGGCTCACCCTGGTGCATGAACATGTGTTGGTTGATTTTATTGGAGCAGATAGCATTTCCTTTGATCGATGGGATAGAAGTGAAGTTGTTGAAGTTGTCTTGCCCTATCTGCAGGCATTGAAAACGGCTGGTGGTAAGACTTTGGTTGAATGCACACCTGCCTATCTGGGCCGTGATCCGGTATTACTAAAAATGCTTTCAGAAAAAAGCGGTTTGAAAATACTCACCAATACAGGTTTATATGGTGCGAGAAACAATAAGTTTTTACCGGAGTATGCCAGAATTGAATCGGCAAATCAGCTGGCGGATAGGTGGATTACAGAATTTAGATCGGGGATCGATGACACCGGAATTAAGCCTGGCTTCATCAAAATTGGGGTGGATGAAGGAAATCTTTCTGAAATCCATCAGAAATTAATAACTGCGGCTGCTAAAACCCATTTGGCTACAGGGCTCATTATCGCATCACATACAGGAACCGCCACCCCTGCTTTTGAACAAATTGAGATCCTGGAAAAAGAAGGTATTAGTTCTGAAGCTTTTATTTGGGTTCACGCTCAAGCCGAAAAGAATTTGGATAAGCATGTTCTGGCTGCAAACAAAGGGGCATGGATTAGCCTGGACGGCCTACATGAAACCAACATGAATGAATATTTGAAAATGATTAATAACCTGAAGGAACATGGGTTACTGCACAAGGTATTGATTTCCCATGATGCCGGATGGTACAGCCCTGGAAAGGAAAAGGGTGGAGAGTTTCGTGGATACACAACATTGATAAAGAGATTTATCCCCTTGCTCAAGGAAAATGGCTACTCGAAAGAAGATATTGACCAATTGATCAAAACCAACCCACAGGAAGCTTTTGCGGTCAGGATTAGGAAACTGTAGGGTTTCTTTTCTATATTAATTGCGTATTCTACCTGACCCATTATGAAGACCCTGGCCAATTCATTAAAAAAAAGAGATGCGAGAATAACCTATCGAGGCGAATCACCTTCCAGGTTGGATAACCTTACAGATGCAGTATTTGGGATCGCCATCACTTTACTGTTGTTTAACATTAGCAACCCCAATTCATTTAATGATTTGGTTAATCTGACGAAAACATTTCCTGCTTTTCTCATAAGTATTGGATTCCTCACCTTGATCTGGGTTGAGCATTCCAGTTTCTCATGGATCTATAGTTTGAATGATAAAATATTTAAACTGATCAATACCGTTTTTATCGCGCTGGTTATTTTTTATGTCTATCCGCTGCGATTTCTAAGCTTGTACCTGACGAGTGTGTTTTTTAAACTCGATTCCAGTATCCAAACGGAAGCTGAAAATATACCTGATCTGATGATCTATTATGGTTTCGTAGCATTCGCTCTTTATTTTACACTGTACTTCTTTTACCTGCGGGCCTTGAAAATTGGAAAAAAATTGATGCTGAATGAATACGAAATCTTTATCACACGGCAAATGTTAAAGAGGATGGTCATTATGTTTAGTGTCCCACTGATTTCAATTTTATTGGTTTTTATTCTAAGGAACTATTCCATCGGTCTTGCATCATTTTTAGGAGGGATGGTTTATTCATTGTATGTACCGTCGATTATGATCTGGAAGAAAAGAATGATGAAAGTCGAAAGTAATTTTTCAATCGAAGCAACTTGATTTACCAGCAAGGCGTTTTATCCTTCGATCAATTTGTTAAACAGTTACATCACAATTCCCGGATGCGAATGTTTCGATAATAAATTTCAGCATATTCCGATTGCAGTAAAATTTTTCCTCCAATTAAGCTCGAGTTTTCCCCATAATTCACGACTACATCATTGACGATATGAACACATTTGCCATTGAATGAGATCACTTCTACCGTATTCCATTCACCACTTGGTTTCTCCGAATCTTTCTTTTTGGTTATCCTTGAATGGCGCAGTGGAGGGTTTTGTTTACCATCAACCTGAATGGTACTGTATCCCAGCAGCCAAAAATCACCTACATCTCCTTCCTGGATCTGGCATTCCACAGATTGCGGCCAGATATCATCGGGTTCATTTTCCGGTATATTATAACAAATTCCGCTATCTCTTTTGTCATTTTCTCTCGGAGGCCATTTTTTCTCGCCCCACTTGAATTCCAGGGTAAAATGATAATTATCAAAACTTTTTTCAGTCATGATATAACCCAATTCTTTTCCCAAATCATGGATAACTCCATCATTTTCGACAGTAAATATTTGTTCTGGGTCATGGTTTTTTCCCTTACTTTCCAACCATGTATACCAACCATCCAAATCTTTTCCATTCATTAGAGATGAAAATTCATGCTCGATGAAAACAGGCTTTACATTTTTCACTACAAAGACATAATCATTGTAATCTCCGTTTGATGCTTCCTCCATGCAAACCAGGTAGGTGTTTTTCAAAGGGTCTCCATTTTTGTCATTAACCGGAAAGACCCGCATGGCATGAGAAACATGTGATGGATAAAACAAAATATTCCAGATATCTTCGGAATAGATCGTGTGTTCCGGGCTGATGGTATAGAATCCGAATGAGGCATCGCCGGGGTCAAACGTGGTTTTTCCAACAGCAATTGAAGGAAATAATGTTTGATGTTCCGGGAAGTCATCGGCTTTTGCCAATATTCCGGACTGATGCTGTACAGGTCCGGTATTGGCAATCGTATAAAACCCAAAATTGACAGGAAAATCAGGTGAATACCGTGCTACCGGTATCATTTCAACTTCTCCCTGATTTGCTTTGGTAAATAGTGATGGTTTTAATTCCTCTCCCTGCAGGTCAGGCCGACAGTGATTGGGAAGGCTTGTCCATCCTACATCAGTTGAGAAACCCAATGCTTCCACAATTTGTGCAAGTGGCGCCTCATTTTCACCTTCCAACCCATTGGTGCTGAGACCCGTCAGATCGATTTCCTCTTGATGGTTTTTCAATACAAGCCTGGCCCTGGCTATTCCAACAAAAGTTTCAGGAGGGGAAAATATCAAAACAATATTTGTTTCACTTTCTGTCTCCGGAGTAGCCATTTTAAAGTATCCTGCATGTTTTCCCTCTATCTTGACAGAACCCGAACCACTTGCAGAATTTGGGTCTAAAGTTATTGTATCAGGCTTACTTTCGGCGCCTTTAATAGAAGAAAATATGATCTCATGTTTGTTAAATGGATAGGATTGACTAAAACAATTAAAGGCTAGGACTGACAACAAAAAGATGTATAGCTGAGGTAAGAGTGATTTGTTCATAGTTCAAATAGGTAGCTAGGTAAAGGGTAGAAGATATTGCTTTACATAATAATAAATATCCTGTAGCGACCTGTTTGAAATATCGTACAGAAATTTGTGAAACAATTAAAAAAATGCTCTATGGCGAGCTGTATAACAAAAGAATTAGTCTTTGCTGAACCCGATTCTATATAGCGATTGAGCAATAGTAATTTTAATGGTCAATCATCCAAAGCCTGGTAGACCAACACTTTAAACTTATTGTGAATATCCCCCTTTTTAACCGGTCGTTGATTGACAAATATCATGGCTACCAGGTCTTCTTTCGGGTCTGCCCAATAGGTGGTGCCCCAATATCCACCCCATGCGAATGAGCCTTCTGTTTGGCCAAAAATTAATTCACCTTTCTTTGAAAACACTTCAAACCCTAATCCAAAACCGTTTCCATTTCTGAAATCCAGATCGCCGATCTGATCGGTGGTCATCAGCTCTACTGTCCTTCTGGCCAGGATCCTTTTTCCGTCATACACACCCTTATTCAGCATCATTTGAAGAAATTTACCATAATCGCCAATCGACGCCGATAGCCCTGCTCCACCAGAAAAGAATGTTCCATCCAGCAATGGATATTCCGTATGGATCTTATTGTCATCCGGCCCACTAAGAATTATTGGGTGGTCAATGTCATTTAATGTGTAAACCGGTACCAGCTGATCTTTTTTTTCTTTCGGGAGGTAAAAATAGGTATCATTCATGTCCAGCGGTTCAAAAATTCGCGTTCTGAAAAACTCGTCCAGAGGTTTTCCGGAAACAACTTCAACCAGGTAGCCGAGAACATCAGTATTCATTCCGTAGGTAAATTTTTCACCCGGTTGATGTTCCAGAGGCATTTTGGCCAGCTTGGGAATAAGCTCATCTAAACTTGTTTCGTGAGATCCGAAGAAAGCTGGAAATCCATTTTTGTAATAAATGCTTTTCATCATTGGTGACCCGATAGCAAGGTAGCCGATTCCTGAGGTATGGGTTAGCAGATCTCGAATGGTAATTTCACTTACGGCTGGTATTGTGGTAAAAGTGGTGTCTTTGTCATTGAATGTTTGGATGACCCCGGGATTGGAAAATTCAGGAATGTATTTTGAAACAGGGTCGCCCAGCAGAAATTTACCTTCTTCAAAAAGCATCATGACGGCAACACTGGTAATTGCTTTGGTTTGTGAAGCAATTCGGAATATCGATTCATCAGAAAGCGGAACAGTGTTTTCCTCATTTGTATATCCAAATGATTGGTGATAAACGATCCTGCCATGCCGTGAAATGTATGCGGTCACATTTTTCACCCATGCACTGTCAACGGCTTCTTGTAACAGGGTATCAATTCTATTCAACCGTTCAGCGGAAAAACCGGAGGATTCGGGATTGGCAGAAACTAGTTTCGAAGAAGGTGATAACTCCTGTTTAGTTGTGCGGTTGACACAAGAAATAGAAAAAAGGCACAGGACTATGGGAATTATAAATCTGGAAAAGCGATCGGTATGCATGTTAAATAAATTGTTCTAAACGGAGCAATCTAAGCATACCGGAAAGAATATAAAATGATTGAGGGAATTTATTGATAGTAGTTTGATATAAGGAATGTAAAAAAACAAAAGAAAAAGCCAACATTTCCATTTTGCGATTGAGGTTGTTTCATTATAGAATTTTAACCTGCAAAAAACAATTTTTTAGATTTGACATACCCCTTCACCCCTTTCAAAAGGGGAATATTTGTGTTTTTTGTAGGTTAAAATATAATTCCACCTTAGAATGCAACAGCCATGCTCTTGCGGAGTGTGTCACAGTTAAAAACCTGTTTTCTTTTGATTTTTTATTGCGTTTATACTTCGATTAAATAAGAAAACTGTCTCAAAAGCGGGGGATACATACCGAACCGTTTCCGGTATCTCGACAAATTAGTTAAAAAAACCTATTGGAAAGAGACTCCCGCCAAGTGACGGGATGACCGGAAACCCAAAGTGCGTTTGGGTTTTGTATATCCGGGAATTATTGATGCTTTCGAGACAGTTCTTCAAAAATGAAATAGATTTAATTGAAACTTAGTAATAGGAAAATTCCACAACTTTAGGTTTGACCAATCTTTCAAAGTCTTTGTAGAACATTCTGATCAGTTCCGTATGGGTACCGGCATTAAAGGCAATTTCCTCATCGACACTCAGGCTTTTGGCAACATAAACATCCATATCGTAAAGGTTGCCGAATGGAGGCATGGCCCCGGTTTCGCATTCGGGGAATAGCTTTTCAAATTCCTCCTCGGTAGCTAGGGCAACATTGTCTGTTCCCGTTACCTCCCGAATCAGTTTCATGTTGATGCGGGTGGAAGCTGGTAATACGGCCATGGCCATTTTGCCATCGATCTTGATGATAACGGTTTTGGCAATTTCCCAACCTGATATGTGGGCTGAAGCGGCGACTTTCTGGGCTGAATAAGCCTGTGAATGGGTAATGGTGAGGTATTGGATATTGTTGCTATCCAAATAACCCTTAAGTTTTTTTATTGGCATGGAGACCTCCTTTTTTGAATTGGATACAACGTTGATATATACTATTACCCCCAAAGGAAAAGATAAGTTCTAATGAGAGCGTTTTTCTTTAGTAGAAAGTAATAATTTGTTAATTTTCAAAAGGTGTCTCGTGAGAATTAAATCAAATATAATTCCTAATTAGATTTGAATTTATTTCCTGCTTTTGCCAGACTGTTGAATTTAATTAAGCTCTAATTTTGCCTCCAATTCGCCTATCTTATTTTCGAGCTCTTGCTCTTTTCTTTTGAAGTTCTCGGTTGTGGCTTCCAGCTCTTCCATATTTTGCCGCATTTCTTCCTGTTGGGCTTTTAGCTCCTCAGTCTGGTTAGTAGATTGGATGAGTAACTCGTTTGTCCTTTGATTGGATTTAAATATAAATATTGTAGAAGCCATATTTTCGACCAGCACTTCGAGTAATTCTATTTGATGGTCGGAAAGATTATTGATCCCGCACAATTCCAAAATCCCCAAATTTTCCTCATCAATTTGTATGGGGATCAATAGCAAGTAGGAAGGCGTTGTTTGCCCAAGACCAGAAGATATTTTTGTATAATCCCCGGGCACATTGTCAACATGTAATTTTTCACCATTTTTAAATGCAGCGCCAACCAACCCTTCATCAAGTTCCCATCTGTTTTTTTCCAGTTTTTCAGCATCATAGGCAAAGGATGATGCGATTTGCAGGTATTTATCTTCCGGATCATCATCATTCAGCAGAAGGATTGCTCCCTGGTGAATTTCTAACGTTTTATTTAGGTATTTCAATACCGCATTGCCCATGGTCCGGATGTCTTTCTTGTTGGTATTGATGACTTTGTTCAATTCTTTTACTTCCTCATTAAACCAGTTTTTAATTTTTTCGGCTTCATTTTTTGATATAATATCTTCTTTAATTTTGTCTAGCTCAACGGTTTTCTCGTCAATGGCATTTTGTAAAGTCTCCCTGTCTCTTTTCAAGTGCTTCTCGCGATATTTAATCAAAAAGTAAACAGCTGAACCCGTGATTGAAATAATCAATAAATAAAACCAGATCGTTTTATAAAATGGTGGTGAAATATGAATCCGGATTATTTCTGGTTCATCATTCCATAATCCATTGTTGTTTGCACCTTTTACTTTGAAGATGTAGTCTCCATGTGGCAGGTTGGTATACATTGCCACGCCTTCTGAACCATTTACGTAATTCCATTCATTTTCATAACCTTCCAGGATATAGGCTAATTGGTTACTTTCGGGTGCAGAATAATGAAGGGCATTAAACTTGAGTGTGATGGATTTGGTTTTGTAGTAGATATCCAGATTCTCTGTTTCCAGAATATCCTTGTACAGCAATATTTCACCATAAATTTCATCACCGGCTTCCACCTTTTTGTTTTCAATCAGCAGTTCAGAAATTTGAACTTTAGGTGCATATGGATTTTTTTTGACTTTTGAAGCAAAAAAAGAGTTTAAGCCGTTAATTCCTCCAAAGAACAATTCATTATCTGAACTAATGGCATTTGATCCATACAAAAATTCAATACTTTGAAGGTTATCCGATTTATCAAATGACTCGTATATCAGAGTGTCCTGATTATGGACCAGGTTTTCAAACTTGAATAACCCTTTATCTGAGCTGAACCAAATATTTCCATGTTCATCGTCCTGAGCACTGAGAAAATCAACATGTGGAAAGCCATCTTCTTCTGTGAATACATCATAAGAGCTTCCTTCATTATTCAGCCTGAACAAATTATGGTCAGAATAAAACCACAGAGCTCCTGATTTATCAACAAGTAAAAATGGAACGCTATTTATAGAAATGCCGGAAACTGATTCAACTAATTTGATATCGTTTTTTTGTTTGTCGTAGATAGACAATCCGTTGGATCCTATGACCAATTTGTCACCATTATAAATTTTAATATCAAATATGCGATTGCTAATCAGGACATCAGGTACATTCTTTATACCCAAATATTTGTGATTTACACGGTAAAAACTTTCAGAAGAATCATTGAAAACCGTTAACCCTTTATCTGTTCCTATCCAGATGGTGTGTGGATCAATCGGATCATGATTGATGGTGTACACGGCATTGGAATGGATGGAAAGTGAGTCTTGTGGATCCGGCAGATAGTTTGTAAATTCTTGATTTTCACTATTAAAAAAAGCCATTCCTCCCCGATAGGTTCCGATCCAAATATTGTTATTTCTGCCAACCAATATGGATTTGATGTTGTTGCTTCTCAAAGAATGGGGGTTTTCCGGATCAAATAGATAATAATTAAGTTTTCCTGTGGTACGATCGAGATAGTTCAGGCCTCCATTTTCAGTACCGACCCACACATTATTTGCATGGTCGACAGCTATGGAATAAACATTTTTATCATTTAGAAAATATTCATTTGCAATCGGGCTGTAGCTGTAATGGGTGAATCCTGAGGTATTCAAATTAGCATATGAAACTCCACCAGCGAAGGTTCCTATCCAGAGACCGTCCTGATTGTCCAGCATAATGTTCTGAATACTGTTGTGGCTAAGCCTGGAAGTTGGGTGCTCAATGGAAGCATATCTTAAAAAGGACTCATTAGTTTCATCAAACAGATATAATCCGGCCTGTGTTCCAATCCAGAAATTTCCGCTATTATCCTTTACAATTCCCCGTACCCTGCCACTTTCCTTGATAGATGGGTCGGGAAAATATCTTATAAAGCTATTGGCATGAGGGTTATATTTAGAAATGCCATTATTATTATGGGTGATCCAGATATTTTGGTTCGGATCTTCATAAACTCTTTCCACATAATTCTCAGCAAGGCTGTTTGAGTCTTCACCTGCTTCAAAATGAGTAAAAGTTTTACTTTTCTTGTCAAATAAAACTACCCCTTCTTGACTAGTACCTACCCAAATGTTTCCATTTGTATCCACGATGATTCTTTCTGCTGACCTGGCTGGGAAGGAATTAGGATTATTGGCGTTGTTAGTGTAATCAATTAATTCACCGGTTTTGATATTGTAGTTTACTATGCTTTCATTTTGAGTAAACCACATGGTGCTGTCATGGTCTTCTGCCATACCAAAACAGGAAATAGAAGTTTGATTATCGTTTAGATAAACTAATTCGAATCGATCCTTATTTAAATTGTACTTAACAACTCCATCATTTCCACTGAACCACAAATTTCCCCGAGAATCACAATGAGCATCTTTCAATTCACTGAAATTTTCTTTCAAAGTATCTGTTAGATAATAGAAATTGTACTGTTTCAATTTGGTTCCATCATACTTTGAAATTCCTGTTTTCGTTCCAATCCAGATAAAACCATACATATCCTGAGTCAGAGCCCTGACCCTGTTGTTGTTCAACCCGTCGTCAATCGTAAGGTATTGAAAATGAAGCTGGTCATGGATATTCGTTTTTACCTGACAGACACCGGATAGTGCAAAAAACACCAAAAAAACGCTTAAAAAACTTTTTACCATTGTTGAAGGTTCTCTTTATGATACTGGGTTAATGCTTTTGGAGGCTGGATTGATAAAAATAAGCATTCTGAAAAGAGAAAGGTTGAGTTAATGATTCTATAACGATGAAAATGACATAAATGTAAGTTTATCCAAAGTTTTGTCAGCGTGCGAATTAATTCAGCCGGTCTCAGGAGCGCTCTATTGCTCTGTCGATAAAATATTAATGGATTCGGATTTTCCCAATCATATATAGATTCCACGATTTGGTAGGGATATGAAGAGCACCTTTAAACACCTCATAAAAGCAAATAGAAAATTTCTATTCTTCAGGAGGAGGATTTTTAGACCGCAATTGCTCTCGGACCAAATGTCCTGATTCTGTAACCATATCCTGGGGCCAACCTCCCTTGATACTTGCTCCCGGTTTTAATGCAGCGGAGTTTTCATTTTTGTCAGCAATTGACCAGTTGAGATAGGAAATATGATTTTCTTCCATCCATTCCCACCATTCATTGGACGATTCTACATCAATGAATCCATCGCCTGTTGCTTCAGTAGTACCATATTCAGTCACCATGATGGCAATTCCTTTCGACAGAGCCTGATCTGCCCGATCTCTCAGCCATTTTTTGTGAGTTGACGCATAATAATGCAATGTATAGGCAACATTTTCATCATCAATTGGGTTGGCTGCCGGTTCGTCAACCTGCTGAGACCAGTTTCTGTTACCGCAAATGATCAGGTTATCCGGATCGAATGCACGGATGGTATCAATGATGGCTTCATGATAAGGCTTAAGTACCTGATTCCAGGAAACATCAAGAGGTTCATTATATGTTTCATAAATAATATTTGGATAGTCTCCGTAAAGTTTAGCTATTTCACCAAAAAAAGCTTTTGCTTCTTCCAATTGATTTTCTGCTTCGTGATCATGCCAATCGACGATAATGTATAATCCTTGTTCTATTGCAGCATCGATTACAGCTATGATTTTTTCTCTTTCTCTTTCGGGATGGTCCAGATAACCATCATGATCAACCGCAAGAGCAGCTCTGACAACAGTACACCGCCAGTCATCTTTCAACCATTCTACAACCTCAGGCGTGTAATATTTTCCGATCCATTGACTCCAGAAAAATGACATTCCTCTCAATGTGACAGGATCTCCGTTTTGATCAACGATCTTGTTTCCAGCAACTCTCAATTGGCCATATTCCTCAACTGCATTCTGAACAGTCTCAAATTCGTTTTCAATTGTGTCCGATTGTTCTTCTTCAGAATCCGGATTCTTTTGTTCTGTTTGAATCGTTGTCTCTTCGTCGTCATTTGAATGACACCCGATTGAACAAGTAAACAAAAGCAGGAATAGTACGATTTTTAATCTATTCATTGTCATTTATTAAAAATGTGAGATTGAATTTTTGGGACATTTAATCGGCCTCCAGAGAAGCATTTGGAAACGGGTTGAGCCGGTTTTTTCTGGGTATGGTTGCATGATGATGACGCCAGTTTGATCAACCAGATTAAGGTGAAAAATTCAAAGAAGGGTTTCATTTCAAAAATTTGATTAGGGCTTGTGAATGACTTAACAAGTTTACGAATATTTTTCTGAAAGAAAGGGTGGTAAATACATCAAACAGGGTGTGTAATATGATTGGAAGTAAGGTTATTTACCGGTAAACAAATCCCTTTTGTAGATTAATCAAATGTTCGATGCGTACGTAGGGAAAGGTTAATTACAGGAATGAAAATTAAGATACTTTTACTTTACAATAGTACGCTAAAGATTCAACATAATTATTGAGCATAAATTGAAACTTCTCCAATTATTAAAATTGTATAATTCAGAGTTGAAGGTTTAGAATAATTTTAATTGGTGATATATCAAAACAGTGATGAACTAAGACAAAAATATAGTAATGTATAGTGCTACTATTCCAAATATTTTTGAATTATGTGATTGTATACTTTTAGTAGGCAAGAATTTGTAGATAGAAGAATGAATACCAGAAAATATGCTAAAGTAATTGTGTGATTAAGGCAGAAACAAATGCACTATTTTGAAAGGAGATTAATGGTTTTATATTTCTCTTTTTGAATTTAGCTATTAATAATTTTGATAGCTGTTTATTTTTTGACTAATGAGTCAGTCAAAAAGTATAAATCAATCAATTCCCATAATTTCTCTTATTTGGGGGCTTTAATTGCTGTTTTCGATGATGGAGGAACCCGTAATAAATCTGCAATGCCAACTATATCGAATAATTTTTGAGGCGAATAATTCCCGATTGATGACTTCTATTTTTTTAGTATCAAAATTATGGTCACACCAAGGATATTAAGTTTTAAATGTGAATGATCCGGCAGAAACCTGGTTCAACATTTTCTTCACACTAATATATGGTAACAGCAAATACTTGTAAATGAAATTTTGAATATTTCCAATTTTATTTTTTTATGTATAACTAATTTGGTTTACTCATGATGAATGGGAGTATACGAACTTCGAGCCGTGAAAAATTTCATCTGTCAATGGATTTGAAATTGTACTATTTTTATCCACTCAAAGTGAATATTTTACTTTCAGGCAAAACATGACAAATTTATTTTATTGCAATATTACTATTACAATACACTACTAATTGGAGTAAAATGACTACATTCTTTTGTTTGATTAAAATTTATTAATGAATTTAATTTTGATAGAATTCCCGATGTTAATGTATGAGTAGGAATAAATTTTTAAAACTCTTCTTCAAAACTGTCGCATTTATCCTGTGTTTAATTGTGGTCGTTCTACTTGGTTTTTACATTAGGTTAAAACTTGACAAGGTAATTGACATCAGTCCGTCAGCATATAGTTGGAACTTATCCGAAAAGGAAATTGAGGCCCAGGCAAGAGAATTAGTTTCCAAAATGTCATTAGAGGAAAAGATCTCTCAAATGTCAGGAGATGAAAACAGCATCATGAGGTTATCATTGGGAATGGTCTTTCAACCTAAAATCAATCCTATTGTTTACTCCGGGTACAATGAAAAATTGGGAATCCCTCCCATTGCATTTAGTGATGGTCCCAGAGGGTTAACCGTTGCAAAAGGAGCAACGGATTTTCCTGTGACCATGGCCCGTGGCGCCAGCTGGGATCGGGATCTTGAACAAAGAGTCGGTGATGCGTTTGGCAAAGAAATCCGGGCTGCAAATGCAAACTATATGGGAAGTTTGTGCATCAATATTCTCAGACACCCATCGTGGGGCCGTGCCCAGGAAACGTATGGTGAGGATCCATGGCTATTGGGTGAAATGGGGGTTGCCCTGTTCAAAGGGATCGACCAACACAATGTGATGACCTGTGCCAAGCACTTTGTTTGCAACAACATGGAATACAGCCGCCACTATGTGAGCGCAGAAGTAGATGAGAGGATTTTGCGGGAAGTTTATTTGCCTCACTTCAAAAAAGTCATTGATACAGGTGTACCATCCGTGATGTCGGCCTACAACAAAGTGAATGGAGAATATTGTGGACAGAATCATTTTCTGATAGAGGGAATCCTGCGAAATGACTGGGGATTTACGGGATTCGTTACCTCTGACTGGATGCAGGGAGTATATGATGGAGAAAAAGCAGCGAAAGCAGGATTAAATGTGGAAATGCCGAGACCAAAACATTATGGTAAGAATTTGATTCAACTTATTGAAGAGCGGAAAGTATCAGAAGAAAGGATTGATGAACTGGTCACGGAAATCGTGCGGACAAAATTGAAATATGCCTCCAGAAAAGATAGGATGGTATATCCACAGGAGTTAATCGGTTCAAAGGACCATGTTGATCTGGCAAAGGAAATAGCAGAAAAAAGCATGGTTCTATTGAAAAATGAGAATCAAACCCTACCTCTTGACCAAAAAAAGGTTAGAAAGATTGCTGTAATCGGTCATCTTTCCGATGTAGAAAATACCGGTGATCGCGGAAGCAGCTATGTCAGGCCTGAATACATCGTGACAGCTTTGGAAGGAATAAGGAATTATTTGGGCAACCGGGCTGAGGTGTTGCATGCTACTGGAGAAAATCTTGATGAAGTGAGAAAAATTGCTTCCCAGGTTGATGCTGTTATCATGATTGCAGGTTATGATCACCATGATGAGGGTGAGTACATCATCCTCGAAGAAATTCAAAGACCAAGAACCTACGAGGAAGAAATGGAATACCAGGAAAACAGCATAAAATTCTTGCCATTTGATGGGAAAGATCGTTTGGATCTGCATTTAAAAGAACGCGATTTAGAAGTGATAAAAACTGCATCAGAAGTGAACGACAAACTGGTTGTTTCTATTATCGGAGGAAGTGCGGTGATGATGGAAGAATGGCAGGATCAGGCTGAGGCGATCCTCATGATGTGGTATGCAGGAATGGAAGGTGGAAATGCCCTGGCGAAGATATTATTTGGAGAGGTAAATCCATCCGGAAAACTGCCTTTTACCATTCCTGCAGATGCTTCGCAGCTGACCACGTTTGATGGTTTTGCGGAATCTGTCGAATACGAATACTACCATGGTTATACCAAAGTCGACAAAATGAATTCCAAACCGGCTTTTCCATTTGGATTCGGTTTGAGCTATACGACATTTAAATATGAAAGTCTGAACATTGTTCAAAAAGATATTTTTATAAATGACACCCTAAAAGCGGCTGTCGCAGTTACAAATACGGGTATAATGGCCGGAGAAGAAGTTGTGCAAATGTATGTTGGATTTAATAACTCCAAAGTTGATCGACCTGTAAAATTGCTGAGAGGATTTGAGAAGATTCATTTAAACCCTGGAGAAGTAAAAAGAGTTCATTTTTCACTTCCGGTGAACGAATTGGCATGGTATAATCCTGAATCAAAAAGCTGGGAGATTGAGGAGATGGAATATGAATTGTATGTTGGTTCTTCTTCAGTAAAAGAAGATTTGCTAATTTCAAATTTCATAGTAACAAATCAATTGCATTGATGGGAAGAGAAGAATATTTTGCCTATTCCAAAGGTGATCGTTTTGTTGGTAAAAAGCCGGATGAGGTTTTTTCAGAAATTGAAGGAAAGAGGGTCTGGGAAGAGCAGGAATCCGTTTCCGGTCCGGGATCCAGTTTGGAGCAAACCGCCGAGATCCGCAGGGCTTTACCATTAGTTTTTAAAAAATTTGATATTCAATCGGTATTGGATATTCCTTGTGGTGATTTCAATTGGATGCAAAAGCTGGATTATAAAACCATTCGATATACTGGAGCCGATATTGTGAAAAAGCTTATTGAAAGTAATCAACTAAAATATCAATCTACTAATATTCAATTTCGTCATCTCGATTTGTTGAAAGACTCATTGGGAAAACACAACCTAATTTTTTGTCGTGATTGTTTGGTTCACTTGTCTTATCATGATATTTCCCTTGCATTGAAAAATATAAAAAATTCCGGATCAAAGTACCTGATGACCACGACCTTCCCGGAGGAGGAAACAAACAAGGACATTCCGACTGGCGGATGGCGACCATTGAATTTCTTGAAACCTCCTTTTAACTTTCCTGAACCCGATTATCTGCTCAATGAAAAATGCACGGAGGGAAATGGTTTGTTTAAGGATAAATCGCTGGGACTTTGGAAAATAGATAATCTTTAAACACGAAAATCTTTGGAAATTATTTCTGCTGTCAAAGAAGATATTCAAACCCTCAATACCATCAGTATCGAGTCGAAAATGCATTGGAACTATCCCCGGGATTGGCTGGACCATTGGATTGATGAGCTGACCATTACCAAAGAATATCTTGATCAGCATTCGGTTTATAAGCTAATCGTTGGAGGAAAGATCATTGGTTTTTGTGCCATTGAAGAACATCCTGAAGCATACGAAATCTCCCATTTATGGATCTTGCCAGCCTACATGCGAAGGGGGTACGGAAAAAAATTATTATCTGAAAGCCTCAATTGTTCGGTCGACGAAAAGAAAGATATCATTGTTGTGGCTGATCCGAATGCTGAAAGTTTTTATGCCTCTCAGGGATTTCAAACTTTTGATCAAAAACCCAGCTACCCGGAGGGAAGGTTTCTCCCTGTTATGAGAAAAAGTTGCTCTAATTAAACAAAATCCAGTTTCGGAGCATATGTCTTCCACCAAACACTCCTCATAGAACCTTTACACTCTTGTGACCTTCTTGTGACATTTAAAAATGACCTTTGGAAGGACGCCGATTTCAAAGACGTCTGAAATATTTACTGTTTGAAAACTCAATCAGCTAACTAATGAAAATAAAAACTATGGTCATGAAAACGAAAAATCTAAGTTTGTTCCTAATGCTATTCCTGGTATTTTCATTAACATTTATCGCATGCGAAGACAATGAAGATCCCGATCCGGGAGGTATGACGACCGATCCGGACACAGCTCCAAAGGCAAGTATCGACCGGTTCAGTGAGGATGCTGGTACTTTGATGGTCCGCAATGGAAGCAATGGACTTCCTGGAGCTAATGCTCCAATTAATTTCGATGCCGGCGAACCTTTTATTACACAAGGTCTTGGACCGGAAGGTGAAGTGGTAGAGTATTACAATTTTGATATGCAAACCACCACTCCTGCTCCCATCTATGCTTTATTCCATGAAAATGGAAATGCTGTAAATGGCCAGCTAAATGTTATCGATGTGATTCCCGGTGATGCGGGATACAACGATTTCTGGCAGGTCGTCGCAGTCACTGTTCCGAATGACTATGAAGCAAATGAAGCCACAAGTCTTGCGGATATTACCAGCGCTGGTTATGATATGGAGGAAATGGATGTGATTGTCAATTGCCCGGTGGTCCCGGAGGGATCGACAGCTTCCAAGCGGCTGGGGGGCGGCGATGCTTCGCTAACACGTGGGTGGTATAAGGACGAAGTTGTGTTCTATTTTAATTTTTCTGAAAAGGACCTGACAACAGCTTCGGGAGGTTCTGTTCCGGTTTCTCCGATTTATGTGACATTTAACATCAATCCCGATGAAGATGGCGGTGGCCCTGCTTCGGGATTTGTTACGGAAGGGAATAGCAGCCAGACCCACAATGTAGTGGCAACAGTTCCTGCTGATGACAGCTATTCACCTCTATGGGTGGTAAATGCGTATGACAACGCAGAATTCGGTTTGGTGTACAACCTCGAATCAGCTGCAACTGCTGAAAGTAAGGGAAATAACCTCGCTACGGTGAATTGTCCTGTTGTGAGTCTGGAAACTCCGGAAAACATGCCGATGAACCCTGATGAGGCAGAAGATGCAAGCATTGACCGGTTCAGTGAGGATGCCGGAACGTTAATGGTTCGCAATGAAATGAATGGATTGCCGGCGGCCGATATGCCGATCGATTTTGATTCGGGAGAACCATTCATCACACAAGGTTTGGGGCCCGACGGACAGCTGGTCGAATACTATAACTTTGATGTACAAACAACCATGCCCGCCCCGATTTATGTTCTGTTTAGAGATGGGGAATCTTCACCGGTTGACGGTCAGCTGAATATTGTTGACGTGATCCCGGGAGAGGGTGAATACAATGATTTCTGGCAGGTTGTTAGGGTAACTGTTCCGGCGAATTATGTAGCCAACACCGTTACCAGCTTCGAGATGATTGAAAATAAAAAGTATCCAACTGAAGAAATGGATGTCATTGTGAATTGTCCGATCGTTCCTGAAGGATCGACAGCAACGAAACGATTGGATGACGCTGATGCTTCCCTGACTCGTGGCTGGTACGATGGACAGGTAGTTTACTACTTCAATTTCACCGAAAAACAACTCATGACAACCAATGATGGCTTAGTGCCGATTTCACCCATATTTGTGACCTTTAACATCAATCCGGGAGAAGATGGAGGAGGGCCTGCATCAGGATTTGTCACAGAGGACATGAGTTCACAAACTCACAATGTGGTGGCGACAATCCCTGCTGATGAAGACTACTCACCACTATGGGATGTGAGCGCCTATGACAACATGGATTTCAATTCAGTGATGGATTTAACTTCTGCGCAAGCTGCTACATTGTTGGGGTCAAGCCTGGCTACGGTCAATTGTCCGGTCGTTGCGATGGAAGAATAGACCATAATCAATTTTATATTTTTTGAAAGAGAAGCTTGTTGTGGGCTTCTCTTTTTTTGGTTATTTATCAATCGAATAGAATGGTAGTGTTACTTTTGCCGATTTGGGTGATTATGGTGATAAAGTCATTCATTAATTTTTAAATAATAAAGTCATGAAATATATTTTTTATTTGTCCATTCTTTTGCTTGTCACTTCTTGTTCTTTTGACAATGAAAATATTAATGACAGATTGGATGAATTTTTAAAATCAAACCATTCAAAATCACAATTTTTTAAAATAAACCCTTCTGATACTTCCAAAATCGTAGGTGTAAAGGGTAGTATAATTACATTTTACCCAAATTCATTTGTCAAGAGAAATGGAGACAATCTAGTTGAAAATGATTCGGTTCAGATATGTCTTGTAGAGGTATATGAAAAATCAGAAATGATTTATAACAATGTTCATACAATTTCTAATGGTAGGCCTTTGGTTTCATCAGGGATGATCCATATTCAGGCGTTATTGAAAAGTGATACCTTAAAACTTAAGGATGGATGTAAATTTAAAATTGAGTTTGAAAATAAAAACAGAGTTTCAAATTCAAATTTGTTTTATGGAGAGATAGATAGCGGTAACCTAAATTGGATTGAATATATACCAGATACTATTACGATAAGAACAGAAGAAATTTTTAGGTTGGATTATGGAGTTGATAGCGTTCGTATTAATCTTGTTAAGATTGTCGAAGGAGATACAATTGAAATTGATAATTCTGGCTTTAATTATGATGGTTTAGAAAATATAGATACCGTCGCGTTAAGTAAGATCGAAGAAGCATATTTGCCCTACTTTGCTCTAGATTCAAAAAAACTTAACTGGATCAATTGTGACTACTTTCTGAATATAAGCGATACTACCTATTTGAATGTAGCAGGAGATATCAATCCTGACGCCCAAATTTATTTGATACTTGATTCAACTAATAGTGTATTGCCCCTTGTTTATTATAAATCAAAATATTTCAAAGGATTACCCTCTGGATACAAAGCCAAATTATTGAGCGTTTCTTCTCAGGGAGGACAACTTAAATATGATTTGAAAAATATTGAAACCGGTAAAGACCTGGAAGTAAAATTAAATCCTGTTGAAGTAGACAAGGAAAAACTAAAAGAAATAATTGACTCCCTATAAAAAGGTAAGGCGGCCCTAAAGCCGCCTGTTTACCAAATTTGAATGAAGAGGAGTGCTCATTGCTGAGCGTTAACAAGGTAAACAAGCGTTCAACAAAATGTCCGAAGATTCTATTTAACTAAATTAAGCTCTGGTTTAAGAGAAATTAAACTTAGTTATCGGTTGGTCAACAGACTTGTTACCTTATTTTCTTTAATATTTTTACTGGTGCAGGCCGCATTCGGTTTTCACCTGCTGCGCCCAGCGACCGTTTCTTTTTTCACCTTTAATCGTACAATGCTTACAACCTACTGACTCATATCCTAACGGCTTCAACGGATGCTCCGGTAGATTATGGTTTCGGATATATGCTAAAGCTTCTTCTTCCTGAACATCAATGATAGGATAAAACTTAATGATCCCATCTTTTTCTTCGAAAATATTTAAATGTCTGCGAAACTGGTTTTGCCAACCCATCAGTCCAGAGATCCAGATCTCGAAATTACCTTTAATTGAATTCAGTGGATTCACCTTGTTAATCAGGCAACATCTATCCGGATCATAACGGAAAAGCTCCGCCATTTTGCTGAATTCATTCTCTTTTGCTTCCGGAGCAACATCGATGACATCAAGGTCAAATTGACCTTTCAGTTTATTCTTGTACAAGATCGTTTCGTCAAAATGAAAGGATGTATCGATGAAATGAACAGGCTGTTGAATTCCCTGGCTTTTCATCAGGTGGATCAGGTAAACTGCTGTCGTACCAAATGAGGAGGTAAACAGGATGTTGTCGAAATCCTGGTAAATTTCAGCTATTCTTTCAGCTGGACTCAACACTTTGTACTTCTCATTGAGCCAGTCCAGATTTTTCTTGTTCAGACTTACAGTCAGTTCACTTTCTCTATTCATTTTCTGTAATGTTAACATGAGATCAATGTTTTGACATAACTGAATTGGTCAGGTCGTTCAGTTTTCTGACCTTTTCTTCAAAATCTCCTTTTAGCTTCGATCTGTAAGTATGTAAATTCTCTAATAATGCTTGTAAATCATCAGGCAATAAGTCCTCTAAAAACTCCCGGAATCGTTTGGCGAAAGTTGGTGACTTTCCATTGGTGGAAATTCCGATTTTCAGATCCCCTTTCTGCACAATGGAACCAAGGTAGAAATCACACAAAGCTGGTGTGTCAGCCACATTTGTTAACAGGTTTCTTTTTCTCGTTTCCACCTTTATTTCTTTGTGCAATTCATGATCGTCGGTGGCAAGAATCACAATGTCTTTTCCATCCAGATCCGTCCATTCAAAATGACGATGAATCAATTTCACATTTGGAACGGGTTCCACCAGTTTTACCAAATCAGGATGAAAATAACCTGCGACGACTTCCACACTTGCCGTTTCACAATTGTTGAGCAAAGCGCTAAGTTTTTCCAAACCAACATTTCCGCCTCCCACTAGCAAGATCTGCAGGTGTTCGATTTTCAGAAATACAGGAAATAGCTGGTTCTTGCTCATTATTTCTTAAAGTTTTTTGAAACGTTCAGAAAGCGGCCTTCATGGATCTCATTCAACAGCAGATCATCCAGGTCGACTTGTTGCATTACACTCACCACATCGCCAATGATGATAATAGCAGGTGCGCCAATATTTTCTTCCTTCGCTATTTGTTCGATAGAAAAAACGGTCCCCACCACCATCTTTTGATCGGGCAGGGTACCGTTTTGAACGATAGCTACAGGAGTGTTTTCTTTCTTATTTTTAATGAATAAATCTCTTATTTCTTTCAGCTTTTTGGTTCCCATCAGGATGATCACTGTCGCATTGCTCTGTGCAGCAAGTTGTAAGTCCTTGCTCAGTTCACCTTCTTTTGTAGTTCCTGTCAATACCCAAAAGCTGTCGCTGACATTTCTGCTTGTCAGGGGAATTCTATTCACCGCTGGCACAGCATACGAGCTACTGATCCCCGGAACAATGTAGGTTTCAATGCCAAAATTTTCGGCATATTCAATTTCTTCCAATGCCCTTCCAAAAACAAACGGATCCCCACCTTTCAATCTGACTACATGGCCGTGAGAAAATGCATACTCCACGATCAGTTGGTTGATCTGATCCTGGATAGCATGATGCTGACCAACCCGTTTCCCAACAAAAACTTTCAAGGCTTTTGTCGGAGCATAGTTCAGCAACTCCTCATTTGCCAGGGCGTCATACAGCACCACATCTGCCTCGGCCAAAGCCTTGATCCCTTTCACGGTAAATAAATCCGGATCGCCGGGACCGGCGCCGACCAGGGTTAATTTGGGGTGGAAATGTTGTTTTTTGCTCACAATTAATTGGCGTTGACTAATTGATTTTCCCTGACTTCTTTAAGCTTTGCCAGAAATTCGGCTGCTTCTTTTTTGTATAATTCAGCGAATTCCTTTGTCGGCTCATTTTTATTGATTCGAAGGACATGTTCTTTGAAACTTCCTTCATCAAAAGAGAAAAGACCTTTTTCGACAAAGAAGGTATCAAAGTCATTGATTACACTCATTTGCGTATTATTCTTGGCATTTTCACCCAATAACAAGGCTTTTGCTCCCGTAATAAACACATTGTAACTGTGATAAATGGAATCGGCATAAATTCCTTTTTCCAAGGTTTTTTCAGCTAATTCAAGTTTTTCTTCTGTGTCAAACAGCAGTGTTTGTACAAGGTCGATGATCACTCCGGCGCATTCTCCGACAGCAGTTTTTACCTCAAATTTTTCTTCCTGCCCCCAGTCGATGAATTCAAAATCTTGCACTTCGCTGGTCTGAGCAAGAGGTTTTAATAGTTCGTAGAAATAATTTTTTCCTTGCCGGACATAATAATCTTTATAATATTCACCTTCGTTGGAATTTTCATCGTAATCGTTCAGCAGCCATCTGACGACTTCAGGTCCCCGTCTACTAGGAACTTTGATAACTCGTTCTGCCACCCTGCCATTTCCATTGTAATCCACACCTCCACCGATCAAAACCTGTAAAGCAGGCATCACATTTGGACCAACTTTCACTGAACTTCCATGAAAACCGATACTGGCAAATCCGTGCTGGCCGCATGAATTCGGGCAACCACTAATCTTAATTTTAATGTCATTGTTAAAGATCAGATCCGGATATTCAGTGTTGATTACCTTTTCCAATTCGGCAGCAATACCAGTCGAACTGGAGATTCCGAGGTTACAGGTATCGGTACCAGGGCAGGCGGTTATATCGGCTGTTCCATTATAACCTGGTTCGGCAAATCCAAGCTCATCAAGCAGAACAAACAGGCTTTCTAAAGCTTCTTTTCTGACAAATTTCAGCAGATAATTCTGGTCAATGGTGATGCGAATATCGTCTGCAGCATATTGATCAACAATGTCAGCAAGTTTTCTTGCCTTATCACTCGAAACATTTCCAAGTAAGAGCTTCAGATAAACCCCGTAAAAACCTTTTTGCTTTTGTTCGAAAACATTTGTTTTCAACCATCTTTCAAATTTCGATCTTTCCTTGATCTCAACCTCCGGATATTTCTTGCTTTCAGGCTGGGGAAATACTTCAGGAAAAGTCGAAATGTCGATCGGATAAACTTTTGATTTTAATGCTTTTTGTTCTTCTTCAACCAATTGAAGGAATGCTTCCAATCCGATATCGGCTACCAGAAATTTCAATCGCGCTTTTGTTCTTCTGGCTCGTTCGCCATATCGATCAAAGATCCTGATCACGCCTTCCGAGAATGGGATCAATTGGTCAACCGGCAAAAATTCTTTAGCTAAGTGAGCCAGGTATGGCTGTGCTCCCAATCCACCGGCGACCATCACCTTAAATCCACGAACTTCCTTTCCATTTTCAACTTTGACTTTAGGAATAAAGCCCAGGTCGTGGATAAATGACAATGCCGAATCCTCATCGCTGGATGAAAACGAGACTTTAAATTTCCGGCCCATTTCCTGGCAGATCGGGTTCCTCAGGAAGTATTCAAAGAATGCATGCGCATACGGCGAAACATCAAACGGTTCATTTGGATCAATGCCTGCTTTATCAGATGCTGTTACATTTCTGACGGTGTTCCCACATGCTTCACGGATCGTAATATTGTCTTGTTCAAGTTTAGCCCAAAGTTCCGGGGTGCGATCCAGGCTTACATAGTGGATCTGGATGTCCTGCCGGGTTGTAGCATGCAGGTTGCTGCTGGCAAACTCGTCAGAAAGATCAGCAATTTTTCGAAGCTGACGTGTGGTCATTTTTCCATAAGGGATCTTAATCCGAACCATCTGCACACCTTCCTGTCGTTGTCCATACACGCCTCTTGCCAATCTAACGGCCCGGAATTTTTCATCGTCAATTTCAAGGTTTCTGAATTTGGCGATTTTTTCAGCTAGATCGATAATATCCTGCTGTACTATCGGATTATCTAAACTTTCTAATTCGTTTCTGAAACTTAACATGATTGATTTTAATTTTTTTTCCTGTAACAAAAAAAGCCCTTCTCATCGAGGTGAGAAGGGCTTTTGCTTTATTTTATCTTTATTTCTTCTTTGTCTAACTTATCGAAATATTAAAATACAACAAACCGTTCACACCCATTAGGATGCTACAGCAACAACACCAGAACCAACAAGCACATCGCTTGGAGGCGGAGTCTTTTTCGTTCATTGTATTTAAAATTGTATTCATTTACTAAAATAAAATCGAATTACAAGTTTACGACTGAATATTTTGTTTTGCAAAATTATTACGATAAATAATCCTGGGCGGATGAAAATTTGTAAAATATTTAATTCGTGCCCATTCTATTTGTCAAATTCATGACTCTGCATACAGGCTAACTCTTACCTTATAGTTTTCATATTAAAATGAGGCAATCAGTGCCTGATCAATATCGGTAATAATATCTTCCACATGCTCCAAACCGACGGAAATCCTGATCAATCCATCTGTAATTCCAACTGCCAACCTGTCTTCGTGACTCAATTTGGAATGAGTTGTAGATGCTGGATGGGTTGCGATTGACCTTGTATCGCCAAGATTAGCTGAGAATGAGATCATTTTCAGGCTATCCAAAAACTTTCTTCCGCGTTCCAATCCACCGCTCACTTCAAATGTAACCATGCCACCACCCAATTTCATTTGCTTTTTAGCCAATTCGAGCTTACGATAGGAATTAAGAAAGGGATATTTTACCCAGTTCACATGATTGTTACCCTCAAGGTATTTGGCAAGCTCCAGTGCATTCTGGCAATGCTTTTCCATTCGTACAGCCAAAGTTTCAAGACTTTTAGAAAGGATCCAGCCATTAAAAGGAGAAAGAGCCGGCCCTGTATGTCTCGCCAGGAAGTGGACTTTTTCCATCACTTCCTTACTCCCGAGGACTGCACCTCCCAAAACCCTTCCTTGTCCATCGATGAATTTCGTTGCACTATGGGTCACCAGGTGTGCACCATACTGTGCCGGTGTTTGAAGATAAGGTGTTGCAAAACAGTTATCGATATTCAAAAGCAGGTTATGACTTTCAGCCAATTTCCCCAAAAATTCCAGGTCAATGATATCCAACCCCGGGTTGGAGGGAGTCTCCGCAAAGATCATTTTTGTATTTTTTTTGATCTCCTTTTCCCAGTCCTGAGGTTTGTTGATATCCACGTAAGTGTAATCTATCCCCCATTTTGGAAATAATTGGGTAGTGATCTGATGTGTTGATCCAAAAATAGAACGCGAAATCAATAAATGATCTCCTTTTTCCAGGAAGGCTGCCATACTAACGAACATAGCCGCCATACCAGATGCCATGGCCATTCCGTCTTCACAACCTTCCATTTCACATAATTTCTGAATAAACTCGTCATTGTTGGGATTGGAAAACCGGGAATAAATGTTTCCTTCTTCTTCTTCCGCAAATAGGGCTCTTGCTTGCTCTGCATCGTCAAAGACAAAGCTGGATGTCGCGTAGATCGGTGCTGAGTGTTCGCGTTGCTCCGTTCGTGGAAGCTGCGTTCTTACCGCCCTGGTTTCAAAATGTTTGTATTGGCTCATTATTTTTCTGGTATGGATCTATTAATGGTTTATTTCATATGTAGTAGTGATTTTGGCTCCGGCCTCTTCCAATGTTTTGGAAGCAGAACAGTATTTGGTGATGGAAAGCTCAATGGCTCTTTTCACCTTTTCCTCTGATAAATGCCCCCAAAACTTATAATGGATCCTGATATCAGTAAACAAAGACGGAACTTTTTCACTATCGCGATCACCTTCAATGGTGAGCTGTAAATCACGAACTTCCTGCTTTTGTTTTTTCAGGATTAAAAGAATATCGATGGAACTGCAGCTGGCAGCTGACATTAATAGTAGTTGCATGGGTCGAAATGCCTTATTACTACCTCCAACTTTTGGAGCCGCATCCGAATAAGCAACTGCGCCATCTTCATTGGTTGCTTCCAGATGAAAGGCATCATCTATTCTTTTAAGTTCGAGTTTCATTATCGGTTTAGTCTCTTAATTTACCGCTAGCGGATTTAAAAAGACCACAAAGTTGAACTGTTTTTTGAAATATAAAAATCCTAAAATTAAAAGAGAACGAATAAAATGAAAATAGGTTAGTATGATTGCAACCACTGCATGCCATGGTTTTAGGGTAGGTATCAGCTCATTTAGGTAGATAAAAATTTGCTTTCCGTACGACGTAATGAGAATGAAACTTACCACTAAAAGTATAATAAGTACAGGCAAAATAATTTTTAGATATTTGTTTAGACCAGCTCTTTTGGCTGTATTTAATTCGATTTTATTTAAAACACTTTTATTAAAATCAGCATCTAATGAGGCTTTGACTTCATATTGTTTAAATGTGTTTTTCAGAAATTCATTTTCCCTGTTTTCCATCATATCATCTCTTTACGCGTCACTTTTAGCTTCTTCTCAAAATATGTTAACAATTGTTTTCGGGCTCTGAATAATTTCGTTTTAACATTCGTTTTGGACAACCCGATTATGTTCGCTATTTCTTCAACGGGTTTTTCATGATAGTAGAACATCAGAATGATGGTTTTATTTTCCTCATCCAGTTCATCCAATGACCGGTCGATTATTTTGGTTCGCTCTTCATTTTCAACCTTATGAAATTCCTTTTCAATGTAATCCATTTGAAAGGTTTCTTCTTTTAGTTCTGTCTGTTGGTGTAGTTTCTTATTCTTTCTTAATCTGGAAAGAGATTCATTGTAAGTAATTCGAAACAACCAGGTTGAAAACCTGGATTCACCACGAAACTTTTTGATGTCTGTGTAAATTTTTACAAAAACATCTTGTGCAATTTCCTCCGCTTCTTCATTGTTTTTCAGGATTTTCATACAAAGATGAAAAACATCATTTTTATATTTTTCAACCAGCTGATTAAAGGAATTTATGTTTCCTTGTTTTACTTTCTCAATCAGATCCGGGTCAGTGGCACTTTGCATGTTTCTATTGGACGTAACAAATTTTTACCGGTTACAGAAATTTTTTGTAACCGATTCTAAAAGTGGTGCATCAAATGAATAAAATGTTGATCAAGTGAAAATAGCCATAACCAACAGGATATTGAAAGGAAAATACACGGAAGTCATCATCTGGGCTTCCGGATTAGTTTTCCTTTTTATATCGGTGAGGTTTGGACTGGATGGATTTACGGTATGTCCCTTGAAATTAGCCGGGTTCGATCACTGCCCGGGTTGTGGGTTGGGAACATCGGTTGGATTATTGCTGAATGGCAGGCTGACAGAATCTTTTCAAGCCCATCCATTGGGAATATTGGCTTTGATCATTTTGACAATAAGAATTATCTCATTAATCATAAAAAATAAATAAGAAATGGCACAGGTACTTAAATTTTTACCGGAACTGAATGGGGAGGAATTGCGACACATAGCAGAGATCTTTAAAGAAATGGCTGATGATGAGGCCGAGCAATTTGCCAAGATCTATCGCGTGAGAAGGCGTGATCCAATGATGATCCTGGTGGCATCTCTCGGAGGATTACTGCTTTTGCCTGGTCTTCAGCGATTTATTTTAGGCCAGGTCGGCATGGGAATTTTGTATCTTTTTACCATCGGTCTCTGCTTTATCGGATCGATCGTCGATATTGTTACCTACCAGAAGCTTGCTATGGAATATAATACTAAAGTAGCGAAAGAAGTTTTGTTAATAATGGATAATAATTTCGAGTCTACCTAAATAGGTGTTAAATTAGTAGTTCAAAACTCAAACTACCAAAATGAAAGAAATCTCAGTAAGGGAGCTCAAAGCCAAAGTCGATAATAAAGAGGATTTCCAACTGATCGATGTACGCGAACAAAATGAAAAAGACTTCGCAGATATTGGTGGTGAATTGATCCCTCTCAATACGATTCCTCATAATGTCGACAAAATCAACAAAAACAAGGAAGTTATCGTCTACTGTCGAAGTGGTGGACGAAGCGGCCAGGTCGTTCATTTTTTGGAAAGCAAGCACGGTTTTCAGAATGTTTTCAATTTAAAGGGTGGCATTCTGGCCTGGGCGAAAGAAGTGGATAAATCGGTGCCTACTTATTGATTTCCATTTAAAATATAGTCATCTCGATTTTTAAGTAATTCAATCGATTCAAAAATGAGTTCCATTAAACACCGTTTGTCACGTATAAAACGAAACAAATTTGTACGTGTTTTGTTAAATATTTATCTTATGAATTAATTTTAAAACCGAGATGAATACAAAATTAACCTTGACAATTGAGCAGAGTGTAATTAAACGGGCAAAAGAACATGCCAAAGAAGAAGGAAGAAGTTTGTCAACTATTATTGAAAACTTTTTGAAAGCTATAACCAAAGATAAATCAGCTGCTAACATTGAAATCAATCCATTGACAAAATCGTTGAGAGGGTCCTTTAAAGCGCCTGATAATTTTAATTACAAGGAGGAATTGATTAAGGAATTATCAAAAAAATATAGATGACATGCGTCAAATTTTAATTGATACTGATGTCATTTTAGATTTTTTCTTTGATCGACAACCTTTTGCAGATAGTTCCTCCTCTGTTATTTCATTGTGTGAATCAAAATTGATTGAAGGATACATTACACCGGTAATTTGTAGCAACTTATATTATTTGTTACGAAAGACGGCCAGCCATAACAAAGTAATTGATAAGCTGAAGAAATTAAGCTCCATTCTTGGAATACTTCCTATGGATAGGAACATTGTAATACAGGCGTTGAATTCTGAATTCAAGGATTCTGAAGATGCGTTGCAAAATTTTGCGGCGAAATACTCCAGTAACGTGGATGTTATCTTGACAAGAAATGTAAAGGACTATAGTAAAAGTGATATTGGGGTGCTCACTCCTGAAAGTTATTTAAAGTACATTATTGATAGCCATTAATCTTTTCCTGTCGCTGCTATTTTTTAATTTCCCACTTTTTCCTCTATCCAGCTTTCACCTTTACCAATAATCTCATATTTTTCCCATTCTTAAGTCACCCAAAGCAAAAACTATGGTTAAAATACATACACTCGCTGGATACATCCACGAATATCAGAAAAGCATTCAAAATCCGGAGGCTTTCTGGGAACAAATAGCCGATACATTTTTTTGGAGGAAAAGATGGGAAAAAGTTGTTGATTGGGAATTTAAAACACCTAGTGTTCAGTGGTTCATCAACGGCAAATTGAACATTACCGAAAACATATTTGAGCGGCATTTATATACAAAAGGCAATCAGCCGGCAATCATCTGGGAACCCAATGACCCCAATGAAAAGTCTAAGATTATCACTTATCAGGAGCTTTATGAAATGACTTGTCAGTTTGCCAATGTTTTGAAAAAAAACGGGATCGCAAAAGGTGACAGGGTCGTAATTTATATGCCAATGGTTCCAGAAGCAGCTGTAGCGATGCTGGCCTGTGCGAGGATTGGCGCCATTCATTCGGTGGTTTTTGCAGGATTTTCTTCTAATTCGCTAGCAGACCGGATCAATGATTGTTCAGCCAAAATGGTTCTGACATCAGATGGCAATTTCAGAGGCGCCAAGACTATTGCTGTAAAAGAGGTGGTTGATGAAGCATTGGAAAAATGTAAATCTATTGAAAATGTTATCGTACTTAAACGAACCGGGACAAAGGTAGACATGAAAATGGGCCGGGACCTATGGTGGCATGAAGAATTGGAAGGTATTTCAAAAGAAAATAAAGCCGAAGAGATGGATTCTGAAGACATGCTTTTCATTCTCTATACATCGGGATCCACTGGTAAGCCAAAAGGCGTAGTCCACACGACTGGCGGATACATGGTTTACACCCAATATACTTTTCAAAATGTTTTTCAATATAACGATGGTGATGTTTATTGGTGTACGGCAGATGTTGG
Source organism: uncultured Cytophagales bacterium (assembly GCA_913057175.1). Lineage (GTDB taxonomy): Bacteria > Bacteroidota > Bacteroidia > Cytophagales > Cyclobacteriaceae > CAJXNP01. The sequence goes on along the minus strand of CAJXNP010000010.1, from coordinate 34,488 downwards.
CTGGATTACCGGGCATTCATACATCGTTTATGGTCCATTATTGGCTGGAGCAACAACCGTTATGTTTGAAGGTGTACCAACATATCCGCATGCAGGCCGGTTCTGGGAAATTGTGGAAAAACACAATGTCAATCAATTTTATACCGCCCCTACTGCAATCCGTGCACTTCAGGCTTATGGCCAGGAGCCATTAGAGCCCTATAAAATGGAGAATTTAAAGGTCTTGGGATCCGTAGGTGAACCGATCAATGAAGAGGCCTGGCACTGGTATCATGATCACGTGGGCAAAGGCAGGTGTCCGATCGTGGATACATGGTGGCAAACGGAAACGGGTGGAATTTTAATATCTCCCTTAGCGGGGATAACTCCAACCAAACCAGCCTATGCAACGATGCCCTTACCGGGAATTCAGCCGATCATTGTTGACAGCGAGGGAAAGGAATTGAAAGGAAATAGTGTTCAGGGCAATCTTTGTATCAAATTTCCCTGGCCTGGAATGCTTAGAACCACTTATGGGGATCACGAGCGATGCCGAAAGACCTATTTTTCAACCTATAAAAACCTGTATTTTACAGGAGACGGAGTAAAACGAGACGAAGATGGTTATTATAGGATACTAGGCCGCGTGGATGATGTGATCAATGTTTCAGGCCATAGAATGGGAACTGCGGAAGTTGAGAATGCCATCAATGAACATCCGAAGGTCATCGAATCAGCAGTAGTGGGTTATCCACATGAAATCAAAGGACAAGGAATTTATGCTTTTGTGATTGCTGATCTTACGAACAGGTCAGTGGAAAACCTGACGAATGAAATAAGAATGTCTGTAAGTAAAATTATCGGGCCTATTGCAAAACCTGATAAAATCCAGATCGTTCCCGGACTGCCGAAAACGAGATCAGGAAAGATCATGCGCCGAATTTTAAGGAAGGTTGCTGAAGGTGATCCTTCCAATCTTGGCGATACTTCAACACTCCTGGATCCGGATGTGGTACAGAAAATCATTGATGGAGCTAAAGATGTCAGTTAACTGTTAGAGGTCTGACTATCGTCTGACCTGTTTGAAATAAAAAAATCAAATTTCCTACCCAATATTTAACAATTAGTTTAATAACAAATTATTTTTCTCATGGTTTTTTTGGTATGGAGGGCCTCGGCAATTCAATACCTTCTAAACACCCTTTAAATCTGCAATGACTAGTTAACAGTTATATTTAATTTTTATTGGTGATTATTCATTTTTCGTTAGCTGAATTACGTACATTAAAAATTCAGAAATCACATTTGATGCCTGAAATCAGACATTTTTATTATTTATCAACAAAAAATCTCTTATTTTCTTACATAGCCGCAATAAATCTTTCCATTAAAATTAATCCATAAAATTAATTGAAAATCGATTCCCATTCGTACCAATTGCAATCATGGGGTAACTCATGAAAATTATTGATTGATATGACCATTGACTAATTTAGTAGTTCCTATACGGGAAATACACAAACCACAGCCGCTGAAAATAACACAACACACAGGTAGTACATAATTCAGTGGTAAAATGAGCACAGTAATCAGGTATATTTCTATCCTTGCAATAGCTCTGATGGCTTTCCATCAAAGTTTTGGACAGTGTACCAGCGAGATCATTTCTGGCCATGCCGTGTTGACTCCGAACAGAGGGTGTGCTCCTTTCTACATGGAAATCAAAAACCTTTATTCCAATTCAACAGCAGACGCGATCTTTACTGTAGACTGGGGAGATGGAACTGTTCAGACTTATCGTGGAAGTGATGACCCGGTAGATGGTGGGGCATTGGACCCGCTTTATACACCTGATTTTTCACATACCTATACCACGGGTACTACGCAATGTGGACACGATATTGTTATCGAAGCTACCAATGCTTGTACCCTGCCAGAAGATGCACGGTTAGAGTTGCAGGTCTCCATCTGGGATACAGATCAGGTTGGATTGGACATCAATCCGGGAGTATTCCGGGTTTGCCAGGGTTATGCGGCTTCTGTTGCTTTTGAAGATCAAAGCGACTGGAACTGTTTTCCACGAGCATCAAGACAAAATGATCCTCCCAGATACATTCAGTGGAGATATGAAGGTGGCACAATGAGAATTCCTGGTGTAGCCGCGGGATCTTCTGATGCCATCACTCCGGTTATGGGTACAGGTTCACGAAGCAGGACACTTAACATTCCGGCTAATGATCCGGATAATCCTGGAAATCCATATGCAGAAGGAGACAACTTTTTCGTCCGATTAAATAACTGGAACAGATGTAATCCACTGGGTCAACCCCCCGTTTCAACAACAGCCAATATCGTAGTGGTAGCATCTCCTACTCCTGATTTTGTGACGAAAAAGGAAGAAGCTTCCAATCCTGTGCAAACCACTTTTTGCGTGGGGGATATCGTCTATTTTGATAATGAGTCATTTGGCCCCGGTGGGTCGGATTTAAGCTATCAGTGGCGCTTTTATGATGGACCAACTTCTTCCGCGACCTTATTGGATACAAAAAGTAGTAGAAATCCCTTAATGACTTATACAGTAGGGGGACCGAAACTTATAAGGCTAACTGTTACAGATAGAAATGCTGTCGGCGGATGTTCGTCTGTTGTGGAAAAGACCATCAACGTGTTTCCTACCACGATTGCTCAAATAAATGCCTCGCAAACAAATTTCTGCAAGGATGAAGGTTCAGCTGACAGCTATTCTGTAACCTTTGAAGATGTATCGACCGGTACAAATTCCAATACTGAATACCGATGGGAATTCTATGATGAGAGCGGTACAATTTATCAGCGGTATCCAGCCTCGGGATTTGCCAATTCCAAATTGGGGCCCTTTACTGAGGTTTATACAGATCCCGGCAGATATAAAGTAGCGCTTTATACAAAAGATAATCTGACAGATTGTTTCACAGTGGATGAGAAATTTGTTAATGTTTATTTTAATCCTGAAGCAGATTTTGATAATTCGCTTGCTTGCGAAGGTCAGGATGTCGAGTTGTACAATCAATCAAATCTTACAAGTGTAAACGGAAATATTATTGAAACCTGGGAATGGGATTTCGATTACAATGGAACCTTCAATGCAGACCAGACTTTTACGGGTTCCATTCCTGATACCATTTCACAGTCATTTGGAACAGGGTCGAGACAAATTGCTCTTCGTGTGACGGAAGATCAAAATGGTTGTTCTAACACTTTTATCAAAAATGTTGATGTACACGCACTACCCATCGCTGATTTTACTAAAGATAAACTCGATGGATGTAGCCCGGTCGAATTGACTTTGACAAATGAGGGTCATGCCTCCCAACCGGTTACGATCAATCGCTATGTCTGGAGCGCTAACTACGGAAGTGGTTATGAAGATACATTGATTCAGGTAGTAGCTTCACCTGATTTTGCTGATACCGCGGCGCTGGTGTTTGAAAACAGGACTGGAGCTTCAAAATATTTTCCTTTTAAATTGACAGCAATCTCGACAAATGGCTGTATTTCGGAAAGCGACCCTGATTCTGTAGAGGTATTCCCGTCGATCAAACCGGGCTTTAACGATCTAAACTATGATCCATTGGCAGACAACTGTTCACCTGTGGATGTGACATTCCAGGTAGATGCTGCTACGATGGCATTAAGTCCCGCATCTTATGAGTGGAATATTTCACTGGCTGGAAACTCACTGCACAGTGAATCCAAACCAAGTTCAGACCCTCAGTTTGATTATAATTTTAATGCTTCGGGAATTAATGTAAACAATTTTAAGGTATCTCTCAGGGCAGATATTCCCGGAGTTTGTACATCGGATAGTACTATGACTGTCAAGGTCAATCCAATTCCTGTTTCTATATTTAACATTGATACATTGGATTTTAATTGCGATAAATTCATTGTAAATGTTGATGCGATCCAAAAGGGATTGGTGGAATATAACTGGACCATCAGGGATGGTTCTTCAATCTACCTTAGGGACGATCTTGGAGATAATTTCACTTACGAAGTAGACCGACCGACTACAGGGTCTTCCAATGGCAATCTTGCTTTTTATTTACAGACCAGCAACTTTTCATTCTGCGAAAGCGGTACGACAAAAGATAGTTTGGAAGTATTGCCAAAAGAGGATTTTGGGACAGCCTTTACGGCTTCACCCACAGATCTTGTTTATCCAAATACCATTACATTTCTTGACAATACTACCAATGACGGCCCCTGGAATTATCGATGGGATTTTGGCGATAGCACTTTTGCTAATAATAAGAACCCGGGATATCACGAATACGATTTCATCGGGAAGTACAAAATTAAACTCACCGTATCCAGTGATTTTTGTGTCGAGACAGATACGCAAACTGTAAATGTCGTTGCTCCTCCATTATTTGTGGATTTTGAATTTAATCCGCGTGTTGGTTGTGCACCATTGACTGTTGATTTTACCAATAAATCCATCAATGCCGTACCGGGATCTTATTTGTGGGATTTTGGCGATGGACATACTTCCGTTGTTGAAAATCCGACTTATACATTTGAAGAGCCAGGTGTTTATTCTATCAGCCTTACGGCCAGCAATGCCGGCGGCTTGACCTATACAGAGGTTAAAAATGATATTATCGTAGTGGTTGAACCGCCGGTGATCGACATCACGGCCAGCCCAACAAACCAGATCTACCCGAATACAAGGGTTGATATATCCAATAATTCGACCACATTTACTTCAAGTCCTTCCTATTTATGGCACTTTGGTGATGGTATTTATACAATAGGTGAAAATCCGGACTTTCATTATTTTGAATTACCTGGAGATTATTTCATCAGTCTTTCTGTTACTGAAAATGGATGTACACGTTCGGACTCTGTCGCGATATACATTGAAGAGCCACTGCCAGCAATGGTTGATTTTACCTATAAGCCTGGTGAGGGCTGTGCGCCTGTTACCGTTGAATTTGTTAACCTGACTGTTGGCGCTGAGGAAGATTCCTATGTTTGGGATTTTGGAGATGGTCAGGGTGAATCATATGAAAAGAATCCTACACATACTTATTATGAACCAGGAGTTTATACTGTCTCGCTTCGTGCGGAAAATATCATAGGTGTTGAAAGTGTTATCTTTAAAGACTCCATTATCGTCGTTCATCAATACCCCAATGCTGATTTTACAGTTGATCCGGATTTCCAAATATTTCCGGATGCAACTGTAAATATCAGTAATGAAAGTATGAGTGATAACAGGGGCTATTTGTGGAAATTTGGCGATGGATCGCAATCGCAATTATCAAACCCGGGAAGTCATACTTATGGCGAACCTGGCGATTATACCATCTATCTGACAGTTGATGAAAATGGTTGTAAAACTACTGATTCAACCGATATTTTTATCAAACCTGTTCCTCCTGTCGTCAATTTCGAATATCAACCGGAAAGAGGTTGTGCTCCTCTGACAGTTCAGTTTACCAATCTTAGCAAGTATGCCGATCCATCAACTTATCATTGGGATTTTGGCGATGGTTTTGGAAAGTCTAATTTGGAAAACCCAGAATATACCTACTATGAACCGGGTATTTATTCTGTCACGCTGAGGGCATCCAACAAATCAGGAGTTGTTTCTGTCGAAACGAAAGAAGAGATCATCGAGGTTTTCGAAACGCCAATAGCGAGTTTCTATGCGAGACCGGAAGAGGTAAGTGTTCCCGACGAACCGATTCACCTGACAAACAGAAGTCATGGTGCCACCAAATTCACGTGGGAGTTCGGCGATGGAGGAATATCCTATGAAGCAGAGCCTGTATATCAGTATCTGGAAACAGGCAGTTACGATATCACCTTAATTGCTGAAAACAATGAAGGTTGCAGAGATACAGTGATTGTAGAAAAAGCTGTTGAAGCGATTTTGGAAGATCTTGTTAAGGTTCCAAATGCCTTTACGCCAAGTCTTGATGGGCCATCCGGAGGTTTTGTTGGGAATAACGGGAAAAATGATGTTTTCTATCCTATTACCCGAGGAGTAAGTCAGTATCAGATGCAGATCTATACAAGGTGGGGTGAGCTTATCTATCAAACCAGTGATAAGAATTATGGGTGGGATGGATACCATAATGGAAGGGTATGTCCGCAGGATGTTTACATCTATAAGGTGGATGTAAAATACCTGGATGGGCAGGAAGAAACATTGTTTGGGGATGTCACACTAATCCGATAACACTTATGAAAAGAACTAAAATAAAATACCTGATATTCATGATAGGCTTTGTTTACATGAGCCTGTTATTTACCGGATTGGCATATGCCCAGGATCCGCAATTTTCCCAATACTACGCATCACCGCTTTATCTGAATCCAGGATTTACTGGCACCTCTGAAGCTCAGCGGGTTGCGCTTAATAGCAGGGTTCAGTGGACGCAACTGAAAAGTCCATTTGTCACTCATGCGGTTTCGTACGATGTATCGGTCGACCATTTAAACAGTGGTTTTGGAGTAATAGCGATGACGGATAAAGCCGGGTCTGCAAATTTGAGAACAACTACAATTGGAGCCTTGTATTCTTCGAAAATCAGGATCAGTGAAGGGTGGGTTGTTTCACCTGGATTAAACTTCTCATATGGAAGCAGGGGAATCGATTTTGATAAGTTGGTATTTGGAGACCAGATTGAATTCAACGGACCGACTTTGGATGATGCTATTTCTCAATTGAACAATAGGAATTATTTTGATTTTAGTTCAGGAGTAGTCATTTACAATCGATTGGCGTGGATGGGCCTTTCTGTTCATCACATCAATAAACCTAATCATTCACTTCTTGGAGAAGATGCCAGGCTACCGATGAAAACTTCCATTCATGGTGGGGTGATGATCCCATTGAAGGTGCATCCACTTGCCGGCATGAAAGTCAGCTCATTGTCTCCATCTTTTGTGTATACACAACAGGGAGAATTTCAGCAATTTGATTTTGGGTTGAACATGGTTTATGATCCGGTCTTAATCGGACTTTGGTACAGGGGACTTCCGTTACAAAAGAACTTCAATGATAAAGCCAACCAGGATGCCATCATCTTTATGCTGGGTCTAAATCTAAAGTATCTGGAGGTGGGTTACAGCTACGATATGTCCATTTCGGGAATAAGTGGAAATTCAGGTGGATCGCATGAGATATCTATCGTATATAAATTCGACGGTATCAATCCAAACAAAGTGAGGAGGAAGGATAAATTCCTGCCATGTCCGAATTATCCTCATTTTAAAAATTTTGATAAGAATTAGGGATAGGATATAATTATCGTTCAAATAATTTTTTCTTTCATACCATTTATTTTTTCTTTTTATTGAAATGAATTTCACATTGATGCGTGAATGAAACATTTCATACTATTATCCATTTTAATTTTATTGAATCAAATTTCTGGTCTAGCTCAAAATCCGGACAAAACAATTAATTTTCTGGTCTCGTCAGATGATCCTGATCATGATGCAGGGATAGCTATTTTCGAATTCAATTACCAGACGAAATCCCTCCGTTTTATCAAGGAATTTGATGCCGTAGAAAAGTCTTCTTACCTCGCTATCAGCCATGATAACCAATATGTTTACTCGGTTGCACAAAAGAAGGGTGAATTTACCGGCACCATCAGTTCATTTTACCTGTTGGATAATGGACAGTCACTTGACCTGGTCAACGAAAGAGATGTTTTGGGGGCGGGTCCTTGCTATGTATCAATCGATGAATCCGGTAGATTTGTAATGGTTGCGAATTATGTAGAGGGAAATGTTACTGCTTTCGAACTGTTTGGGGAAGGCCTGATCGGTAAACCCGTTGCCAATATTTACCACATGGGCATGAGCATCAATAAGGAAAGGCAGGAAGGTCCTCACCCGCATATGATTGTTCAGCAGCCTGGAACCAACAGAGTTTTTGTCCCGGATCTGGGGACAGATAAAGTGATGATCTATCAGTTGGAGGAATCAGGAAATTTATTTCCAGGAAATGATCCATATCTCAAAGTCGCGCCAGGTTTGGGGCCAAGACATGTCGCCTTTCATCCATCTGGTCGTTTTGGTTTTGTTCTCAATGAACTTATGTCAAGTGTGACATCTTTTTCCATTGATTCGTTAAATGGGTCGGTGAGTGAGATCAATACTCAGTCGATCTTACCAGAGGATTTTACGGAATTCAACAAATCTGCCGATATCCATATCACACATGATGGCAAATTTCTCTATGCTTCCAACCGGGGTCACAATAGCCTTGCTTTACTTACCGTCGATCAGGAAACAGGGAAAATTTCTTTTGAGAAGACATTTGATAGTGGAGGTGACTGGCCGAGAGCATTCCGTATCGATCCTACAGGCAAATTTTTATTTGTCGCCAATAAAAATTCAGGGAATATTGTGGTCTTCGAAATTGACAATCTAAATGGAAATCTTATTTTTGTTTCCGAAAATGATAAATTTCCCGGGCCACAATGTATTAAGTTCATCCACTAATTATTTCATGTACAGATCCCTTGGTATCCTCATTTTTACAGTGATCTACTCAACAGCATTTTCACAAAAGGATTATTCAAACATTTATTTCTATGTGTCCTCCTTTGACGAAGACCATTTAAGTGGAATAGCCCTCTACAATTTAAATTTTAAAACAGGCGAAATAGTCTACCTGAAAGAATTCGGTGAAGAAATAAACTCCGACTACCTCGCAATTGGAAATAATGGTGGATACCTGGTGAGTGTAGCACAGGAGGAAGGTATTAAGTCAGGCTTGATGACATCCTTTTCCATTGATAAGGAAAGTGGTCTGCTGGAATATATTGATGAATTTTATACAGATGGTCATGGTCCGTGCCATGTAGCCATTGATAACAAGGGAAATTTTGCTTTTGTGGCCCATTATGACGAGGGAGTGATTTCTGTCATCCTTCGTAATGAAAAAGGTGAATTACTGAAAATAACAGACAAAATAAAACACACGGGAAGCAGCGTCAACAAAGATAGACAAGAGAGCGCTCATCCTCATATGGTATATCCGACCCCAAGGGGTTCTTTCGTACTTGTTCCGGATCTGGGAATGGACAAGGTTATGGCTTATCATCTCAAATCCAATGGAAGGTTGAAGCCAACGAAGCAGAAATCTCTGGATCTCGAGCCAGGGTCTGGTCCGCGGCATATTGCATTTCATCCTAATGGAAATTTTGGATATGTTGTAAATGAATTAAACTCTACGGTCACGGCTTTCACATTTAATAAATCAAATGGATCAATGACGATCATTGAATCAAAAAGGTCTGTACCAGATGACTATAGTGAGAGCAATTACCTGGCTGATGTGCATTTGTCAAGAGACGGAAGGTTTCTTTATGCCTCCAATCGTGGTCATAATAGTTTGTCTGTCTTCAAGGTAGATGAGTCAATAGGGGGTATTGAATTGATTGATAATGTAGATTGTGGAGGAGATTGGCCTCGTGCATTTAATATCAGTCCTACAGGTGACTTTTTGTTGGTTGCGAATGAAAAATCAGATAATATAGTCGTATTCAGATTGGATGAAGCAACCGGAATGCTTACTAAGCTAGGTGAAAACAGTGATTTTCCGGCCCCCAGGTGTATTAAATTCCTGATTTCCTATCGTTAATTCGTGTTAATTTATAATTCAGATTTCAAATTGTATTTATATAGCTAAAAGTATAGTTTTGCACTTTCGTTTTTAAACCCATTAGCATGTCCGCAAAAAAAATAAGTACAGCATTAATATCTGTATATCACAAAGACAACCTCGAACCAATCATAAACATTCTTAAACAAAATCATGTTGTCATATATTCCACAGGTGGCACACAAAAGTTTATTGAAGAGCAAGGTGCGAGTGTGGTTCCGGTTGAAGATTTAACAAGCTACCCATCAATTTTAGGCGGAAGGGTTAAAACATTACATCCTAAAGTGTTTGGAGGCATATTGGGAAGAAGGGATTTGGAAGAAGATCGAAAACAAATGAGTCAATATGAAATCCCAGAGATTGATCTGGTCATTGTAGATCTTTATCCTTTTGAAGCTACAGTTGCTTCCGGCGCCTCAAATGATGAAATTATCGAGAAAATTGACATTGGAGGAATATCACTAATCCGTGCTGCGGCTAAAAACTATAAGGACGTTCTGATAGTTTCCAGTATGGATCAATATAAGGATGTTGAAAAAATATTATCGGAAAACAGTTGTCAAACTAACATTGAGCAAAGAAAATTGTTTGCTGCCAAAGCCTTTGATATCTCCTCACATTACGATTCAGCCATATTTAACTACCTGAACGCTGATAATGAGGTAAAAAGCTTTAAACAAAGTACAAGGAACAGTAAAGTATTAAGATATGGAGAAAATCCTCATCAGGAAGGTGTATTTTTCGGCGATATTAATGAGATGTTTGAACAGTTAAACGGGAAGGAGCTTTCCTATAATAATCTTGTTGATATTGATGCAGCGGTAAATCTGATCGAGGAGTTTGATAATGAGACAGCTTTTGCTATTCTGAAGCATACCAATGCCTGTGGATGTGCAACGGGCTCGACAGTTAAGGAGGCGTATCAAAAAGCATTTGCAGCGGATACGATCTCTGCCTTTGGTGGGGTTCTGATCACCAATCAGGATGTTGATCAGGATGCTGCAAATGAAATGCACAGTTTGTTTTTTGAAATATTGGTTGCACCATTCTTCACGGATGATGCATTGGAGGTTTTGACTCAGAAGAAAAACAGGATTCTGTTGAAGCAAAAATCCGGTCTTACTGCCAAAAAGCAATTTAAGAGCCTGTTGAATGGAATAATTGAACAGGACAGGGATTTAAAAACGGATAGTGCAGAAGAGTTTAAATTAGTCACAAAGAAGGCAACGACTGAAGCTGAAAATAAGGCCCTGGTATTTGCCAGTAAAGTGTGTAAACACACTAAATCAAATACCATTGTTTTGGCAAAAGATGGTCAGCTTTTGGCGAGTGGTGTTGGTCAGACGTCAAGGGTTGATGCACTGAAACAAGCTATCGAAAAAGCCAGAAGTTTTAACATGGAATTAGAGGGGGCAGTAATGGCATCAGATGCATTCTTTCCTTTTCCGGATTGTGTAGAAATTGCGAATGGGGCTGGAATTTCAGCTGTTATACAGCCGGGAGGTTCCATAAAAGACAAGGATTCTATTGACTATTGTGACGAGCATAATATGTCAATGGTGTTTACAGGCACAAGGCACTTTAAACACTAAAAATAAATAAGTTAAATAAAGAAATTATATTCTAATTTGTATCTTTCAGAGCCGGATTTTTCCGCTGCGATTAATTGTATGATTTAATATGGGTTTATTTGATTTTTTTACCAACGATATTGCTATAGATCTCGGAACAGCAAATACCTTGATCATTGCCAATGGTAAAATCGTGGTAGATGAGCCGTCAATAATTGCGATTGACAAACACACCAATAAAGTATTAGCAATAGGCAGAGATGCCATGCAAATGCATGAAAAAACACACGAAAATATTCGGACGATCCGCCCATTAAAAGATGGTGTTATCGCAGACTTTCATGCCGCCGAACAGATGATCCGGGGAATGATCAAGATGATCGATTCAAACAGGAGGTTATTTCCCAAGTCTCACAGAATGGTGATTTGTATTCCGTCGGGAATTACTGAAGTTGAAAAAAGAGCTGTTCGGGATTCGGCAGAACACGCCGGAGCTAAAGAAGTTTACATGATCCATGAACCTATAGCCGCCGCTCTGGGAATTGGAATTGATATCGATCGACCGATCGGTGCAATGGTCGTTGATATTGGAGGAGGTACAACAGAAATCGCCGTGATTGCCTTATCTGGTATTGTTTGCGACCAATCCATTCGCGTGGCCGGAGATACATTTAATAAAGATATTTTGGATTATATGCGTCGTCAGCACAATTTACTGATTGGTGAAAGAACTGCTGAGAAAGTAAAAATAGAAGTTGGATCTGCGCTAACTGAGCTCGATAACCCACCTGACGATTTTGAAATAAGAGGTCGGGATCTTATGACAGGTATTCCAAAGGTTATTAAGATTTCATATTCAGAAATTGCATTTGCTATTGATAAATCCGTCTCGAAGATTGAGGAAGCTGTACTGAAGGCTCTGGAGATCTCACCTCCGGAATTATCAGCGGACATTTACGAAAATGGTATCCATTTAACAGGTGGAGGCGCTTTGCTAAGGGGTCTTGACAAGAGGTTGGCATTGAAGACAAAATTACCACTTCATATTGCAGAAGATCCTTTGAGAGCTGTCGTGAGGGGAACGGGCTTTGCATTGACTAACCTCAATAAAATGAAAGCAGTACTGATGACCTGATAGCTGAATGAGTCGTCTATTTCAATTACTATATCGTTATAGAGCATTTCTCATTTTTGTATTGTTTGAAATTATCTGCTATTGGTTGATGGTAGAAAATAATCCCTACCATAGCGCTTCATTTTTTCATAGCTCTAATAGAATAGCGGGAAGCATCTACAGTACAAAAGAAGGAATTACAGGATATTTCAATCTGAGAAAAGTCAACAGAACCCTTGCTGAGGAAAATGCCAACCTGCGAAACGAAATGTTTCTACTTTCAAGACCGGTTATTATGGTTGGCGCCGTAGATTCATCAAAAATTCCGGAAGTTCCCTTCGAATACAATTTTGTGGCAGCCAAAGTGATCAATAATTCAGTAACAAGGGCACATAATCATTTTACACTAAATAAAGGTTCGGAACAAGGCGTTTATAAAGGGATGGGAGTTGTGAGCCCGAGAGGGTTAGCTGGAATAGTAAGATCAGTATCCAATGACTATGCAACAGTGTACTCTTTGCTGAATAGCAATGTTTATGTTTCTTCACAGCTAAAGAAATCAAGCACACTTTGTACGGTTAACTGGAATGGAGCGGATCCATCTTATGCTAACATCTTATATGTGCCAAGGCACATCTCCCTCAGTGTGGGCGACTCAATCCTGACATCGGGTTTTAACTCTGTTTTTCCCGAAAAAATACTGGTGGGGGTTATTGAAGAATTTTCCCTTAACGAAAGTGAATCTTTTTATAATATTAAAGCAAAGCTAGCTACTGATTTTACTAGTTTGAAATATGTTTATGTGATAGAAAACCCAAATCAGGCACAAAAAGAAGAGTTGGAAGCTGAAATAGATCAAAATGAACAGCAGTAACTACGTCGGACATATTGTTAATTTTCTCGTATTCACCTTATTACAAATATTGGTGTTTAACAATTTCGTACTGTACAATACTGCTTTCTGTTACTTCTACATAGGATTTTTATTATTCCTGCCATTTGATGTTGGTAAGATCTGGTATCTCATGATCGGATTCGTTACCGGTCTATTTATTGATATATTTAACGATACACTTGGTGTACATGCGGCTGCCTGTGTGGTTGTTGCATACATTCGACCTTATTGGCAAGGGATTAATACACCGCGGGGTGGATATGAAAACCTAGAAGTCCCAAATATCAAAACCCTTGGCTTTCAATGGTTTTTTGCCTACGCTTTTCCACTGATATTTATCCATCATTCCATATTATTTTTTACAGAGGCAGGAAACTTTCAATATTTCTTTCATAAGCTCTTAAAAATCCTGAGCTCATCCATTCTTTCTTTTAGTTTTTTAGTAATTTATCAATACTTGTTTGTCAGAAGGGTTAGATTGATATGAATGAGAGTAGAAGATATATTATCCAGATAGTCATCATTCTCATTGGGGTTGTATACCTTGTCAAATTATTTGCCATCCAAATCACAGACAATTCATACAAGGTAAAAGCCGAAGACAATGTGATGAGACCCGTTATTGAATACCCCTATCGAGGATTAATTTATGACAGGTCAGAGAAAAACCTGCTGGTCTATAATCGACCCGTGTTTGACCTGATGGTCGTTCCGCGAGAAGCAGTTATAGCAGACACAGTTGAATTTTGTCGGTTACTTGGAATTACCACAGATGAATTTGACAAGGAAGTCGTAAGAATGGAAAAGGACAAAGGGTATAAGTCTTTCTTGCCGCAGGCTTTTATCAAAATGATTTCTTTGGAACAGCTCGCAAGATTCCAGGACAAACTTGTTCAGTATCCTGGATTTTTCATACAATCTAGGACATTACGCGGTTATGAACATTCAAGCATAGCCAATGCACTGGGCTATATAGGAGAAATCAGTTCTACTGCATTAAACAATGATTCCACTAATTATTACCGACAGGGTGATTACATTGGCATCAGTGGAATAGAAAAATATTACGAAAAGGAACTTCGTGGACAGCAGGGTGTTCAGTTTAAAATGGTAAATGCCAGAGGAGTAGTTAAAGGACCTTTTAAAAATGGAAATTATGATACGCTGTCTGTACCAGGTGAGAATTTAGTTGCAACTATTGACCTGGATCTACAGGCTTACGGTGAAAAGCTTATGGCGGGAAAGGCTGGAGGTGTGGTAGCTATAGAGCCAAAAACAGGTGAAATTTTGAGTATTATCTCCAGCCCGAGTTATGATCCGAATATGTTGAGCGGTAAGGGCTTCGGCAGGAATTTCATGGATTTAACTCAGGATTCTCTTAAGCCCTTGTTTAACAGGGCAATTATGTCTGTTTATCCTCCTGGTTCTACTTTCAAACCCTTGCAGGCCCTTATCGCCTTGCAGGAGGGAGTTATCGGAGCAAGAGAACAGATCTATTGTTCAGGAGCATTGGTTGGTGACCATGCGCCTCCCGGATATTATGATGTGCACGAGGCCATCCAGAAGTCATCCAATAACTACTTTTACATCGTATTCAGAAGGGTAATCAATCGAAATTTATCTGAAAATACTTTTATTGATTCACGACTCGGCCTTGAAAAATGGAATGAATACCTCTATAAATTTGGATTGGGAAAACCCCTCGGAATAGATATTCCTAATGAAAAGGGTGGAATGATCCCCACACCAGCTCTCTATAACAGAATCTATGGAGAAAATCGCTGGAAATGGTCGACTATTAACTCTATCAGTATTGGTCAGGGAGAATTGCTTATAAGTCCGCTTCAAATGGCAAATTACGCAGCCATCATTGCCAATAGAGGATATTATTACACTCCACATATTATAAAGGAAATTGATACAACTGGTTTGCCCCTTGAAAAATACAGAATTAAACATGAAAGTGGTATTGACTCCGTTCATTTCACAACTGTTGTCGATGCAATGGAGGATGTAGTCAACAAGGGGACAGGTCTGAGGGCAAGGATTGATGGTATAGCTGTTTGTGCAAAAACAGGTACTTCTGAAAACCCCCATGGTGAAGACCACTCCGTCTTTATTGCTTTTGCACCAAAAGAAGATCCACAGATTGCTATTTCTGTTTATGTGCAGAATGCCGGGCAAGGTGCCCGGGCAGCAGCATCCGTAGCGGGATTAATGATCGAAAAATACCTGACCGGCGAAATCAAGCGTCACTGGATTGAAGAATATGCATTGAGGGGAGAATTTATTTACTGATGAGAGAGGACAGGAGTATATTAAATAAGCTGGATTGGTCGGTAATTTTGATCTACCTGGCACTCATATTAATTGGGTGGCTATCAATTTATTCAACCAACTTTGATCCGGAAAGTGGCAAATCTATTTTTGATTTATCAATCAACAGCGGCAAGCAATTCCTGCGGATTCTCAGTTGTATCATCATCATTGCAGTCATCATAACCATAGACTTCAGGATATTTGAATCTCTTGCTTACACATTTTATGGGGTAGTGCTGGCCCTGTTGATTTTTGTATTGATTTTTGGTGATGAGGTAGCAGGATCAAAATCGTGGTTCGAATTGGGATTTTTCCGACTTCAACCTTCGGAATTTGCCAAGTTTACCACTGCCCTGGCTATAGCAAGGTTTATGGCCGTTCCAAACTTTAAACTTGACAATTCGAAAAACCTAATCCGTGTAGGGTTGTTCATCGTTGTTCCCATGGCTTTGATCATTCTACAAGGAGATACTGGAACAGCATTGGTTTTTGTAGCTTTTGTTGTACCGTTATATAGAGAAGGTCTCAATCCTGTTTTCATCATTATCGGGATTTCGATGGCAGTCATTTTTATTCTTACGTTATTCGTCAGTAAACTTTACCTGGGAATCGCAATTGTATCGATTGTACTGCTCATCATCTTCTTCAATAAAAAAACTTGGCGGAAAATTGCTTTGACTGTTGCCTCGGGTGCGCTCGTATTTTCAGTAATTTTTGCTGTTGACTATGTAATTGACAATGTACTGAAACCCCATCAGCAAAATCGTATCAAAGCTTTGATCAATCCTGAATCAGATCCACGAGGATATGGATACAATGTCATCAACTCCAAAACAGCTATCGGTAGTGGCGGACTAACTGGAAAGGGGTATTTACAGGGATATTATACACAGTTTGACTTTGTTCCCGAACAAACAACAGACTTTATTTTTTGTACAGTTGGTGAAGAAATGGGTTGGATAGGAAGCCTGGTTTTGCTAACTCTGTTCGTCTTGCTTATGATTCGATTGGTCAATCTGGCGGAAAGGCAAAAATCCAGGTTTAGCCGAATTTATGGCTATTCGGTGGTGGGTATTTTCTTTTTCCATTTTGCCGTGAACATTGGCATGACAATTGGCTATTTTCCCGTTATAGGAATACCGCTACCATTTATTTCTTATGGAGGATCATCCTTGTGGGCTTTTACAATTTTGTTATTCATCTTTTTGAAGCTGGATGCCCATAGAATGCAAATATTTATTCGCTAAAGAATTTACTAAATGAGAAAGGGAATATTGATATTTATGATACCATTGGCTTGCCTGTTAATGGCAAGTTGTGAAAAGCCAATGGCTCCTGATTTCAAAAGTATTGAAAACCTAAATGTTTCCCTGAATGGCTTTTCAAGTGTCGACCTGAGCTGTGATGCCAATTTTTCTAACCCCAACAAAAACAAGATTGTCCTGAAAAATGTCAATATCGATGTTGATGTTGATGGTAAATACCTTACCACCATTGAAAAGGAGTACGATATGAAACTTCAGCCGTATGAAGACTTTACCGTACCCGTTCAGGCCTTAATAAAGTTTAAAGATATTGGTTTGGAAGATGCGTTGGCTTTGGTAAGGAATACTGCAAACGAAAGAGCATTCCATTTCAGGGGAAAAATTAAGGTAAAAATGTATGGTATGAATTTTAGCATTCCCATCGATCACAATGAAAATATTCGCTTTGAATAGCAATAAGGTAGATTAATTCCTTATTTTCCCTTTTCGTTTTACTACCAACTCCGAAGTGCTGAAGAAACAACCGCTCCTGATCAGATATTTTTTATTGGCAGGTATCTTTTTCTCTCCTATCAAAGTATGGTCTCAACTTGTCATTTCCGAAAGTGATTATCAATACAAAAGAGACTTTGCTCCGTATGAAGTTTCCAATATTGTTGGTCTGCCGGATCAACAAATGATTTTTTTGTTAGAGGATGGAAAAAGAAGGTTCAGGTTAATCCGATATGATGAGTATTTTTTTGAAAAGTGGAGTACTTCAATTGAATATAAAAGGGGAGGCAGCTTCCCTAAGTTGCTTTTGAAAGAAGATAAAGCTATAATTTTTAGGTTTTGGGCGCACGAAAAAGAAGCTTTTGCAGAAGTTAGAACATACAGTATTCATTCCGGTCAGCTTATTTCTGAAGTCAAAGAGACCATTCTGAAGTCCTCATTTGAGCTCTCAGATATAAAGATAAAATTTTCAGAAGATCTCGATAAATTTGTTATATATAATTACTGGTCGGATGATTCCCAGCAGGATTTGTTTGAAGTGTATGATTCAAATGAACTGCAAAAACGGTATACATATCAAATTAATGTACCTGAAACCCTCAATAAAAAAAAGACGGTTTATTTGAATTCGGATGGTGAGCTCTTTGTGGCGGTTGCGGATGAAGGCACTTTTAATATAGACGGATATTTTTTTGATCCTGACAATTCCGATCAACCTATTGTTTTGAATTCATCATTTACCTTTCAAAGACCTGCCAATACGATTCAACAGATGTTTGTAGTGAAACAAAGTATAAGCACCTACTCCGTTATCCTTGCGGCAAATATTGATGAAGAAATGGTGGGCATGAATATCACGTCTTTTAACGTTGTATTGAATTCTGTTTTGTTCTCAAATTCCTATGATCTTGATGAGGAGTTCATTCTCGAAACTTACTTTGACAAAATAATTACTACAGAAAACCAGCGTTCTAGATTTCTGGAAGCTCCCGAGGATTTGTCAAACTTTTACATGACAGAGATTTATTTAAATAGCGAAGGGGAAATGGTATGTATGATTGAAAATCAGGAATTCCGATCCGAATATCATGAATTATCAAAAGGAATGAATAAACCACTAAAATGGAAAGAAACGGAAGATGTCTATTATGAATGCGAGGATATTATATTAGTCAACCTCAGTTCAGTAGGTGAAATTATCTGGAATAAGGTTATTCATAAAACTCAGTCCGAAAAAGGAAAAGGATTAGGTTTATCCTATTTTTCAAAAATGTATGGGGATACACTCCGGCTGGTTACGCAGGAAGAGGCCAGAGGAGATAGTTTTTATCGTTTCGATATCAACACATCCACCGGTGAACTGATCAACCGATATAGTTTTATCGATAAGAATTTAATGTACAATAAGAATTACAGTGGCTGGATTGATGAAAGAACATTGGTAATCTGCGGATATCCTGCAAATACCAAAAGCAGGGCTTTTTACCTGGTGGAATTTTAAAATACCTGCCTCTCCAATGGCATGGTCATGCATCTCGGTCCCCCAAGTCCCCTTGACAATTCAGATGAACTGGTTTCCACTACTTCCACTCCAGCTTCCCTCAAAGCCCTGTTGGTAAATTTATTTCTGTTGTAAGAAATAACTCTTCTTGGCCCGATTGCGAATACATTCGCCCCGTCGTACCATTGTTCTTTGGATGAAAAGTCCGGATTTCCGGCACCTGTTTCTATGACCTCCAGGTAAGGCATTTCCTTTTTAAGAACTGTGGTAATGGACTCATCAATAACCTCCTCATCGAGCGTCATATTTCCATCAGAATCTTCTTTTCCTTTGCGATAAACCGTGGTTCGAAGAACGGAGTTCATTGCATCAGGATATGTAACGGCCAGATTTTCGTCTATGATTGTAAATACCGTATCCAGGTGCATGAAATTTCTTTTAGGAGGAAGATCGACCTCATAGACCCTTTCGACTTTTTCATCTTTCAGTACAGCAGCAGCAACCTTTTTAATGGCATCAGAATCAGTTCGCTCCGAAGATCCTATCGCCAGCGCCTTGTTGGAAAGAACGATCACATCTCCACCTTCGATTGAAGGAATATTGTCATTCATTGCATCTGTAGGATAGATCTGCCTGAATGAGTCTTTAAAAAGCTTATGGTTTTCAAAAATCAGTTTAATGAGGTTGGATTCTCGCTGCCGGCTGGGATACTTCATTTGACTGCAGATCACCCCATTTTGGACAACCGATGCAGGATCGCGCATGAAATATTGGTTGGGGCAGGGTTGGATGAGGTACATTGCACCATCCATTTTCTCGAGCTCCGGACATGTAAATTTTTTCATTAGCTCTTTCACCTTTATGCCTGCGATGAGCATGCTGGCGCATTCAGAGGTTGAATATCGGAAGGTGATATCCGGAACATATTTTTCTAATCCATGTGGACTCAGATTTTTCTTGAAAATATCAGAGAGTATACTTCCCTTGATCAATATTTCTACCAATAGATCGTGGAGGCGATAAACAGTTGCTCCTGTGGTTTCCCGTATTAATGTGGTAAACTGATCGTGCTCTTTCTGCATTACCTCCAGGTAGGGGACATCTTCAAATAGCAATTCCGATGTGTTATAGGGAGTAAGTCGTTCGATCTCCGGCCCAGGCCTGTGAGTAATGACGGATTTCAATGTGCCGAATTCCGAGTGAAGAGTAAGATCCATATGAAGTAGAATGATGAATTAAAAGACACAATTAACTCCAATTTGGGAGATAAGTCAATATTGTTGTGGAATTATTACGATCTCTACAATAAAGACTTATTGATTTAGCAAATTTGCAATTTGCTCAAGGTATTTTTGATCAATCTCGTCAAATTGATCTAATTCAACACTGTCAATATCCAACACCATCTTCACCTCTCCGTTTTGGAAAACAGGTGTTACGATTTCAGAACCCGTTAGCGAGCTACATGCGATATGTCCCGGAAACTTGTCCACGTCAGGAACAATAATCGTTTTCTTTTCCTTCCAGGCGGTTCCACAAACTCCTTTTCCAAATCCGATCCTTGTACATGCTATCGGTCCCTGGAAAGGCCCGAGAACGAGCTCATCATTCTCAACAAGGTAAAATCCACACCACAGGAAATGAAAGGTTTGTTTCAATGCGGCAGCGATGTTTGCCAGGTTGGCGATCACGTTTTTTTCGTCTTCGATTAATGATTTTATTTGAGGATAAAGGGACTTGTATTTTTCCGCTTTATTCGTAGTTTCCTTAATAAATAATTCCTCAGCCATCGTTTCTTGTATATATAAATAATCGATCGTCTAATATGTTTTCAACAGTTTTCAGGACTGATCTGTCTAATTGTGGGGAAGCTATTCCTTTCGAAAATTTTTTGTTGGATTTAAATAGTCGTGCTTCATCCCACAAACCCATACCTATAAATTTCTGAAGTGTTGTTGATCCCCCTTCAATAATCAAAGATAAAATTTTTCTTAGATAAAGTTTGTCCAGGATTTGATGTTCTATCTGCTCCGGGTGGAGTTTTATGTATTCAAGGTTTGGTTGAGCTTCATTTCGTTCAAGATTAAAAACCAGTGTTGTTTGTTGTTGATCAAAAAGATGAAGCTTTTTACTAAGTTTTAATTTTGGATCGATCACAATCCTTATCGGGTCCTTGCCTTCAGTGTCCCGAACATTTAACATAGGGTTGTCAAATTCAGCGGTATTTTTTCCTATCAAAATAGCGTCCTCCTCAGCCCGCCATTGATGCACCAGCTGACGGGAGTATGTATTAGAGATCCATTTGGAGTCATGATCTTCTTTTGCGATAAAACCATCTGCAGTTTCGGCCCATTTGAGAATTATGTATGGCCGTTTTTTATTATGATAAGTGAAAAAACGTTTGTTAATTTCTTTTCCACGCTCTTCCAAAACCCCTATTTCTACTTCGATATTATTGTCCATTAACTTTTGAACTCCACCTCCAGATACTTTCGGATTGGGATCCAGGTTGCAAATTACCACGCGTTTGACTTTCGAACTGACCAGGAGGTCAGCACATGGAGGGGTGTTGCCGTGAAAATTACATGGTTCGAGTGTTACATAAACAGTGGATTCGGCAAGCATGCTTTTATCTTTCACAGCATTAATTGCATTCACTTCAGCATGGCGAGATCCGTACTTCATGTGCCAGCCTTCCGCAATGATTTTGTCATCCCAAACCACCACGCAGCCTACCATCGGATTGGGGCTTACATTTCCTGCTCCGTTCACGGCAAGTTCCAGTGCCCGCTCCATAAAAGTTTTATCTTTGTCAGCCAAATTAGTTTATAAATGAGCTTTCAATATCCAAAAAGTGCAAAAGCGCTTCACAAATATATAGCAAATAAAATCTCAACTGTTTACGATGCAAAGGAAGCAGAGAATATTTCCAGGATTTTATTGATGGATTTACTAAATCTCACAGGCACGGATATCATTTTGGATGGTCCGGTTCAACACGATAAAGTGAATGGGAAGAGATTAAATGAAGCAATTGAACGCCTCTTGAATAACGAACCGTTGCAATACATTTTAGAAAGGGCTGACTTTTTCGGATTCGAACTTTATATGAATCATCATGTTCTGATCCCGAGACCTGAAACGGAAGAATTGGTCAGACTGGTCATCGAAATAGCTCCTGAAAAACCACACATTTTGGATATTGGGACAGGTTCAGGATGTATAGCCATTGCTTTGGCAAAAAGGATCATTCATTCAAGGGTAGATGCAGTGGATGTATCGGAGGAAGCGTTGGAAGTAGCTAGAAGGAATGCCAAACTCAATCTGGCGGATGTGGATTTTGTTATACAAGATATCCTATTGGTCAATGAGCTCGATAAAAAATATGATATCATCGTTAGCAATCCGCCATATATCCCTTCTTCGGAGAGAACTTCTATGGCAAAAAATGTCGTTCAAAATGAGCCGGAAGTTGCGCTTTTTGTTCCAGACAATTCTCCATTTTTATTTTATGATAAAATTGCAGAATTAGGGTTGAAATCACTTGCTGAAAACGGGTGGTTGTTTTTTGAAATTCACGAAGGAAAAGGAGCCGAACTTCGACAACTACTTTTAGAAAAAGGTTACCGAAGCATTTTCATTCACCAGGACATGCAGGGAAAAAACCGGATTTTACAGGCGGGATTTTAAATAGGCTCTCCGAAAATGAATGGGTTTTCTGAGCTGATCTTGTGGATTCCTTCGATCTGTACTTCAATTTCTTTTAAAGTTCCCAACACTAAATCTTTACTTTTTCCATTTGGAAAATTGACTACAAAAGATTGACCGGGGCCCAGCGGTATTATTCTCAAACAAAGTTCTCTTGGGAGCCATTTATCAAGTGATCGATTGGTGATGAGATTGTATTTATAATTGTTCCTGATCAGGGTTATGTTTAATTCATTTGGAACATTGAGATCATTGAAAATGCGATTGTAGTCTTTATCTGAAAAAATAATTGCCTGACCGGATTTTTGTTCAACGATGTAGGTGACTCCTTTGCTTATAAATTCATCCTCCTGGTCGCATTCAATTATCTCAATAGGATTTTGTGAATTAATTTCCTGATCGTAATGAGCTCTGAACTCAGGTCTGCAAACAAGGGCATCGACTTTATAACCAAAATTATTGAGCCAGGAAAAAGTATTTTCCGTGGCGACGATTATCGGACTCCATTCAAATGCATTATTCATCACATCTTGGTTGGATTCATTGATCTCATCGACCAATACAGATGCTTCCTGATTTTCCCTGATCACGTGATGTGAGGACATTCTTTCTATTTTTTTGTTACCTGATGAAGATGGTCTAGTAAATCTGAGATAGAATGCAGCTGTTCTTCCCGTTTTTCATACGATACAATCCATTGACCGGCGTCATCGACGTCTACTACAATGTCCGATTTTTTACTCACCTTATATCCAATTCTTTCCAGGGCATGTTTCGTCCAGGAGTAGATAGGCCCTGAGCCTTTTAAAATAATATCTTCTTCAACCTGAACAGGCAAGGAAATCTTTCCTGACAAAAAATTGAATTTCTTTTCCTCGAGGTCGAAGCATTGATTCAAATGGCCATTAATGATCAGGTCTTCGTTGACGCCCGAAAAGAACTCGCCTTTCGAATTGATAAGCCAGAATTTATCAGCAGCCTGAATGGCGAGATTGATATCATGAGTAGAGACAAGTACCGATTTGTTCCAATTATGAGCCAATTCTTTAAGCAATGTCATGATCTCAATCTTACTCGGTAAATCCAAATGCGAAGTCGGTTCATCAAGCAGAATATAATCGGTATCCTGTGCCAAGGCTCTGGCGATCATTACTTTTTGCTTTTCTCCATCGCTCATTTCTGCGATGGGTTTATTGGCTAAATGTGTAATGCGGGTTTGCTTGAGAGAATTTTTAGCTATTTGAACATCTGTCTCTTTTTTGCCTCCCCACCATCCAGTATATGGATAACGTCCCAATTCCACTATTTCTGAAGCTGTGAAATTTCCAATCACCAGGGATTCCGTCAATACCACACTTAAAATCCGTGCTTTAAGCCTGGGTTTGATTTGGGAAAAGTTGGTACCATCATAAATGATCTTTCCCTCTATCGGATCGATCAATCCGGCGATGGTCTTGAGCAAAGTTGATTTTCCGGTACCGTTGGGACCGAGTAGACAGACAAGCTCTCCTTTGTTTAGTTTTTCTTCTACAGGGCCTGCAACTGAAGCATTGTGATAACCGATATACAAGTCATTCAATTCCAGCATCGGTTAAAAAGCTTTGTGAATATTTTTATTCCTGATAATCACCCAAATGACAATCGGGGATCCAATCAAAGCCGTTACGGCATTGATTGGCAAAATATATTGACTGCCAGGCAAATGAGCGATGAGATCACAAAACAACAAAATAATACTTCCCAGAATGACAGTCGCCGGGATCAATATTTTGTGATTAGATGTATTAAAAACGGATCGAGCAATGTGTGGAACAGCAATTCCGACAAATCCGATCGGTCCGCAAAAGCCCGTCACTACACCGGTTAAGAGGCTTGTAAATAAAATGATGATAAACCGGTTGGTCTTGTAATTCAGACCCATGCTCGTCGCGTAATTTTTACCCGTAAGCATGACATTGAGCTGATTCGAAAAGAGATAAACCAGAATCACAAGGCTGACCACGACAACGAGCATGAGTATTAGTTTTTCATTGCTTACACCACTTAAGCTCCCGAGTGTCCAGAATAAAAAGTCCTGTATTTGCTCAGGCCTGGCAAAGTACTGCCAGATGCTGATAACAGAAAGCGTGATGTTCCCGATCATGATTCCGACCAGAAGCAAAACGATATTGTCCTGAATCTTGCTGGCAATGATCAGGATGATTGCCATGATAAAAGCTGCTCCGGCGCTTGCTGCAATGAAGATCAGAAAACTGAGATCGATGTCAATCTGGTTGATGATATAATTGCTGGCAGAGTATCCCGAACCTAATAAAACCAGGGCAACTCCAATGCTCGATCCGGAGGTAATTCCCAGTACAGACGGGCCAGCCAGTGGATTTCGAAACAAACTTTGCATCAACAATCCACATACGGACAATGCGCTACCGGCAAGTAAAGCTGTGATGGCTTTTGGTATCCTGAACAGATAAATGATTTTTTCATAGGCAGATCCCCCATCTCCGGCTAAAGCATTCCACAATTCAGAAAAGGGTATAAAAACACTTCCCACTAACAAATTGATATTGAATAGTGCAATTAATATGAGGATCAAAAAGAAAAATCTTCCTGAAAGAAATAAAAAGGAAGTATGATTGTCCGAGACCAAATTTCTTATTCCAGTTTTTCGTAAAAATAAAAATTGTGATCTTTTGATTGGTCAGGATAAAAGATTTTTATCAGATCTGCCAGGATCCATTCCGGATGAACGACTCCATTTTCAAAATAATCATTCCCTCCCCAATCTCCGGTTCTTAATGTGTTATTATAAACTTTGCCTGTTTTTACAGCTTTAAACTCCTCGTATCTTCCGTCTGTACCTTTCAGTGCTTCCACGCTTCTTGAAGTTCCGGGATTGATCCATACATCAGCATCTCCCGCTTCAAAAAATACAGCCTCCAGGTCGGATTGTATCCCACCGGTACTTTCATTTTGTTGCCATGGATAGTTTGCACCGGCATTGTCAAGCAGATGGCTCATATAACTGTTTCCACCCGGTAACCACCAGACATCCTTAAACGGAGCATTGACAATGACTTTTGGTTGATGGGTTTTTTCAGAATCAGAGATGATCAGACTTTTGTAATTCCTTTCAATCTCACTGAAAATGGAAACAGATTTTTCAAATTGACCCGTTAAAACGCCAAATACTTTGATCCACTCTGCCCGGCCAAGGGGATGTTCTTCCTGCCATTCTGCAGAAGGAAAAATTGTTATCCCTGATTCCGTGAGGCTGGAAAATTTTCCCAGGTCAGCCGACGACATTCCGCTGATCACAACTAGCTGGGGGTCGATCATCAAGACCTCCTCAAAATTGATATTCTGACTATAACCTACTTCCTTAATTTCTTCATTTTCAATTTTTTCCTGAATGTTAAGGTTATAGAAATAGTTCCTGCTGGATATTGCTTTGACTATGTCAATCTTGTCCAGCTCGTCCAGGTATGCGGAGTGAGTACTTGCCATTAATATTATTTTTGTCAAAGGTGCGGGAATCGGAATGAATTCATCCGGAAGATTATTGATATCGGTTGATCGGGAAACAAAGAATGTTAATGTATCGGCTTGGTCCTGGAAAGGAGAATATAGCTCAATGATCATGTCATCTCCTGACTTGATTAACCCAAAACCTGTTGCATAGCTGATTTCAACTTCTTCTTTTTCACGATTAAGTTTGCGAACATCTTTCTGAACTTTTCCGCAAGAACAAATGATCAGAATTAAAAAAATTGTGGTGAAGTACTTCATTGTTATTGAAGATATTGTAAAGGGAGCAAATGTAAGGGAAACCTCTTAAAAAAGGAAGGTCGCCACAGTTGGGCGACCTTGAAACACACACAAAATGAAACACAAACTAACTAAACCAAAAACTTAGTTACTATCTACCACTCACGCAAAAATTGAATAGTAATAAGTTTAAAAAATATAATAATACAAATATAATATTTAATTTTTCGAATATATATACTGGAATAGTGAAATAAAGTAACCGAAGAATACAAAAAAAATCAAAAAAAGTGGTTGCGCTTCTAACTAATAACCCTTAACTATCAGATTAACAGATATTTATATTGAAAAAACTGACTAAAAATTTTTTATCTTCTGAATCTATAAGTGTACTTAAGCAAAAAAACATTGTTCGGATAAGCATCCCACAGGCCTTTTCTGAGATTTCCCAAATTATTTGAAGTATTCAATGGCAGGTCGTCTGTTTTGTCCTGATTCCATACCAGGTAAAATTCCGAACCCGGAATGTACTCCCAACGGAATACCAGGTTGGACCTGAACTGAACAAAATTAAAATCGGGATCGTCAATCATAAAATCTGCAGTACCATTGCCATTATCATCAAAACCGTATTGTTCATTTTCCATGTCATAGGTTATTTGATCCTCTGTGTATTCATAAAAGCGCCTTTCATATTCTCCGTTTTTGGGATCGGTGATTTTTTTAAACCTTGAATATTCCCCTGATGAAATGAAAGGCTGACCCCAATACTGAATAGACATATTTGGTGTAATGTTGAAATTAACTCTTGCAGACAGCCGATAGGTTTTTTGGTCAATTTTTCCCACCAGGTAAATGTTTTTTGCATCCAATTCTTCCGTTGAGATGTATTGCATAGGATTGGTTTGCTTTGACAGGTAGGGATTCAGGCTTATCTGTAAAGCATTAAATGGCCGATAATTAAATTCCAGGCTGTAGTCAATGATATTATTGGTATTCTCATCACCAAAAAGGAAAAACTGACCGAACTCTACTCGCAACTTCTTTCTGTTATCTGTCCCAAACCAGTATGAGTATTCGTTGCTACCGTTATAGCGGATGGCCGGTCCTCCCCGAAGATCCGCATTGGAGATATTGGTCCCGTTTCGGACATAGGATAGGCTCATTTCCCAGAAATTCTCAAATGTAACGTAAGTGTTGATGTTGATTCCTTTATAAAGGCTAACCCCTCCAAAATCCCAATGCAGGTATTGATTACCATTCAGGAAAAAATTTCTGAGAATTCCAGCAGGTTTTAGAATGCGGTATTGGATCCAGGTCCATTGATTGATCTCATCCGTATTGATTAGAAATCCTACATCGTTGATCGCATACCCTGGGCTTCTTACTGTAACCCCTGTTTGTCCTCTGAACTTGCCGTTGCTTTTTCCAAGCTTGATGGTATTCGTCCAGCCAGAAAGTGAAAGCCGGGAAGAATCCACACTCCTGTGGTAGTTATCCGGTCGTTGAAAATATCGTTCAGAGGAAGTTTGAGTATCTAAGATGGCTTCTTCGCTGCCATTGACTTTACTATATGAAGATTCAGTTTCAAAATAATAGGTGCGGTCTTTCCAGTGATGTAAGAAATTAAGACCATAGGAATAGGCTGATTGATGAAGGAATTCCAGATGGGCATCGTCGATATTCCTGTTTGTTGCTGTAAACATCCCTCCCAAAACGGTATTTCCTTTGTTGAATTCTTTTTGCACCCGGCCAATCAAATAATTAGTGAGTGGTTCTACAGCTTCCTTTTCGATTTCACCCTGGGAATCAATCTTAGCCATTTCTTTTTTGGTCACAGATTCCATGATGCCCCATGAAAGACCATTCCTGTCTTTACCTGTCACTTTTGCAGCAGCTAAAATTTTCGTTTCATCGGGCTGGTCCAGGTATTCACCGTCTTCCGTATCCGGAACATAATGGGGAGATTGTCCGATATTTCTCGAGTAAAAAAGCCTGTTTAATGTAAACGGGCCCCCTGCGACAGATTGTGATATTCGAAAATCAAAAAGATCTTTTCCTTCAATAAAGAAAGGCCTGCGTTCATTAAAGAATAATCGATAGGCAGTAAGGTTGATTTGAGAAGGATCTGCTTCAACCTGGCCAAAGTCCGGATTAACCGTAAAATCAAGCGTAATCTCGCTTGTTAAACCAACCTTTCCATCTACACCAGCATTGGCTGACCAGTCTCGGCCATCTCCGAAAGGATTTCCTTCCTCTGGCTCGTATGATTCTAGTTTTCCAACTACATAGGGCATGATCTCCAACTGTTTCTGAGGTTTGATGCCTTCGATCCCTTCCAGTTTACCGAAATGTCTTACCCATCCCCCCTCTTCTTTAGGAAAATATTGCCAGGAAGAAAGCTCTGAATTTCTGAAAAATCTTCTGCTTACCTGGATTCCCCAGTGCTGAACAGGCTTGTTGGCAAATCTCAACTGACTTAGTGGAATTTTATATTCCGCCACCCAACCCTTTTCGTCAATACTGGTTTTAAGGTACCAGATCGGATCCCAGGTTGGGTCCCAGTTTCCATCGTTCGAGATGTACTCATCACCTTTTACCCCTGAAACAGAAGCGGTGAACGAAAATGCCGTTCGTAAGTCTTCCCGGCTATCGATGTTTATTTCTACCCAATCGCCCTCAAATCCGTCCCTTCTGGACATTCTCTTGACGATCTTGTCCGGTTCGCTGTCGAAAGCACGGATCAGGACGTAAAGGTTTTTCTCGTCGTAAAGTATTTTAAATGCTGTTGGCTGGGAAGGAGCCGCGCTGTCTGCAGGATCTCTCTGGGTGAAATCAACACCCCATTCTACCAAATTCCAGACAGGGTCATCCTCCAGACCGTCAATTTTTGGGACGGACGCTGTTATTCTTTTAGTTTGATAGGTTTTTTTATCTGTTTGGGCGTAGTTTGGCTGTAATAGGTAAAAGAATAATAAGCAAATAATTACACACCGAATTGCCATAGTTATCACGCATTACTTCACAGCGGAGGTAGTAAAAGTGATTTCATAGATGTGGCCCCTTCAATAAATAAACTGCAAGCTATCAATATTTATTGAAAAAGAAATGCTTTTGTTTTTGTAGGGGTTTTTTTGATAAAAAAGGGCTTAAAGCATAGATAAAGGGGGGGCTCACTCAAACATCTCACTCTGGGAATAAATATCTACTTCGAAGTGACGGGATTATTTGATGGCCTGTTTGATATCTTTTACGGTTTCTGGTTAAACTGAAGAGCCTCCTGGATATACATTTCAGGAGCTTTTTAATCTTTATATATATATATTCATTGTACAATTTTAAAACTTATCTAACAGTATCACCGTACATTTCATTGGCTTCGGCAAATCAGGTTCTAAAAAATTAATTCACTTCCTTAGGCTATTACAGCAAACTTGGCTCATTGAGCAAAATTAATCTTTAATTTTTTTTGGAATGGAAATATATATGTTTCCAATTCTATGTTATTTGGTATACATTAAAAGCCTTAACAACATAGATGATAAAACTAAAGAATTGATTGATAATGTAATTTTTATTATTTCAGTTCATTTAACAATTAGTTAAACATATCCCTCTGTCATAGGTTCAGGGGGGTATTATTATGCATTAAAATATAGCTTTTTAATTCCCCATCCAATTATCCCGATCCAGTGACCGGTACTGGATGGCCTCAGCCAGATGCTCGATTTTGATGTCTTCGCTTTCTGCCAGATCGGCGATGGTTCGGGAGACTTTGAGAATTCGATCGTAAGCCCGGGCCGATAATCCCAGCTTATCCATGGCTGTTTTGAGGAGGGTTTTTCCTGCTTCCGAGATGGGGCAAAGCTTTTTGATGGTTTGTGAAGGCATCATTGCGTTGTTGTACACCGAGTCAAAATCCTTAAACCGCTCTTTTTGAATTTCGCGAGCTGTGATCACCCGTTGCCGGATCACTTCACTTTTCTCATTCTTTCGCTCTGAGGTCATTTGTTCAAAGGAAACCGGGGTCACCTCGATGTGAATATCGATTCTATCCAGCAGTGGCCCGCTGATCTTCTTCAGGTACCGGTTTACTTCATGTTGGGTGTCCTGGTTATTTCCGTTTTCGGTATAAAATTCCCCGGAAGGGCTTGGGTTCATGCTGGCGATCAACATGAAATTGGCAGGAAAGCTGACGGATGCTTTCGCCCTGGAAATATTAACAATTTGTTCCTCAAGAGGTTGTCGCATCACTTCGAGGACAGTCCGTTTAAATTCAGGCAATTCATCAAGGAACAAAATTCCATTGTGAGCTAAGGAGATTTCTCCCGGTTGTGGCACTCCCCCGCCACCAACCAAAGCGACGTCCGAAATCGTGTGATGAGGCGACCGGAAAGGCCTCCTGGAGATCAGCCCTGAATCGGGTCCGATCTTTCCTGCTACCGAATGGATCTTGGTGGTTTCGAGCGCTTCGTGTAACGTTAATGGCGGTAGAATGGTAGGAAGACGCTTCGCCAGCATGGTCTTTCCTGCACCCGGAGGACCGATCATGATTAAGTATGTTACAAGTTATAACAATACTTATCTTAAAAAAACCGATTTGCTTCGGCGTGTTCAAAGATAACTAAAAGTAACTTAAAATGAAAATCGGGTTCGCGTCAATTTAGTGGGCCTATAATTTAAATGTAGCATGTAGAACCGATTTTCTGCATCTACTTCAATGCGTTCAAATAACCTTCTTACTTGAGCCCGTAACCTTAATCGAATTTCTATTTCTTCCTCCTCTGTTTTAGCCTTAGCTAATAATTTCTCAATCATTTTAAACTGATTAATATTACGCTTTATTTCTATGCCATTGTTTTCAAGTTCCTCTAACCGAGTTCTAAGTTCTTCAACTCTTTTAACAATTAATTCCTGATCTTCAATAAGCTTAATAGCATCCTGATTATATCCGTCTCGAAGTTTTTGATTATCTGTACGACTAACTTCTTCCCGAATATTAGCAATTCGTTTTTCTATTTCTTCTGACTGATATTCATAACTAGTAATTCGTTCACGTAAATGAGAAATTTGAGCTTGCCTTTCATCCGTACCTGGTAAAAACTCGTCAATATTTAGCTGTTTGAAATTTCGTAGAAATGTCCCGTAAAATTCATCGTACCGAATTGTTGGAGTATCACATTCGGGAGACAGTTTTCGACGACTCCTGTCACAATGCAGATACTGCCAGTTCTTACCTTTATTGATGTAATGCATTGGACTACCACAATTAGCACAAAATATGGTATGTGTAAATATGCTAGAAGCTTTACCGGTCTGTCCACCTGCATGACCTTTCTTAGTTCTATTTTCAGCAATCAATTTCTGAACCTGATTATACAAATCTACATCAATAGCAGGAGGGTAGTAATTTGGAATTGGTTTACCCTCAGGTACACGAGTCTTATATTTCCTATCATTCTTGCTTTTTCTTATTACTATTTTACATGGTTGAAATTCTCCAATGACTGTCCGATTATTCCAAAGCAATTTGTTGATATAACTTTTGCGCCATCCTCCAGTTTTATTTCTTTTTTCTGTTTGCGGTGGCTTCCATACATCAGGCATTTGGTTAAGTTCATTGGCTATTGCACCCGATCCTTTGCCCGCTAATTTCATTTTATAGATCAAATTGATTGCTGCTTTCACATCCTCTTTAGGAAGGAATTTTTTTTCATCTTTTTCCCCGATAACATCAACCCAAGCAGGTACCCTTTTTGTCATGATAATTTCAGAATCAGAAGCTTTCTTTCTTTTACCTTCCCAGTTCTCTAAATGGAGATCACTTTTTCTTTTAGAGTGCTTGTAAGCGACATCCATGTCTATGATACCATGAATAAGTTGATAAGCATCTGCTTCCTTAGTATAAATTTGAGGTCTATCTCCGAGTGTTACTATTTCTATACCTGCTGAAAGGATTGCACTGAATTGCCCAAATGCGTTAAATGGATTTTCCCTGCTCAATCTATCTAAGTTTTCAACAATTAATACACTAGGCTTTTTAATATTCGGCTCCTCTATAAACTTTAGAAATTCCCCTAATGCTCCTTGACTTACATGTATTCCATGAAAACCTGATTTACCAAGATCAGATAGTGAATTGATTAATATTAGCCCATTTTTATCTGCATACTCTTGTGCTAAATCTATTTGCCTACGGAGGCTGTCTCCTTCTGCTTGTTCAGGTGTGCTAAACCTTGCGTAGGAAACTGCATATTTTTGTTCTTTCATTTGATTAGGGTTTAAAAGTATTTGGTTCTTACAAATCGTTTTTGGGTGTTTGCCTGTATGACGTTCTTTACAGATTGGGCATACCATTTCTTACCTGTCTTAGTCTTTATGCTTTGGTCGTTTAACCAGTTGCTTATAGTTTGGAATTTCATGCCCTTCTTGTGCTTGCTCATTATCTTTTTGATAATGTCTTGCTCCTGCTCGTTTTCATACAAGTTCCCGCTTTCGTCAACGTCATAACCGTACGGCACCAGTCCACCAGTCTTCTTTCCTTGTTCCCGCAGTAGTGTTAGAGCTGCTTTGGTGCGCTCTCCGATTTGGTCGCTTTCGAATTCATTTAAAACTGCTAACATTCGGAACACCATTTTACCTGATGCTGTCGTTGTGTCGATTTGCTCTGACAAGGATACAAGCTCTGCACCTGCTTCATTTAGCTTAGTGCCAAGCTGTATCATGTCCTTTGTGCTTCTGGATAGCCTGCTTAGAGAATAGCACACAAGAATTGCCTTTTTGTTGAGGACACTTTGTAGAGCCTTTTGAAATCCCGGTCTCCTCTTGATGTTGCGTCCAGTAATTCCATCGTCACCAAAAATGTTTAATAGTTGGGCATCATGTAAAGAAGCCCACTGTTTTATCTTTTTGATTTGAACATCGATGGAAATACCTTCATCAGACTGCTTAGCGCTGGAGACTCGAACATAGCCAACAGCCTGTAATGGTTTATCCCTTGTTTTCATAGTAATAGAGTTTGTTTTTACTAGGGATAAATATAGTAAAACTTAAAAGTTAGTACAAACATTTAAATACATACTAACTTTTAAGCTTGATTTCAATTACCTGTATAATAGTATTTTATGAAACTTAGTTATAAAAGGATCTTTTAAATTAAGCGCTCTCCAGCCCTTAAAAAGTTTTAGCTATACAACAAGCCCAGTAAAGGGCTAATAATGCAGGAGAGCTTAGGAAAAATAGTGGAGTAAGGATTTAATTTATATTCTGCGTATGCGTTTTAGTATGCTGCGGTCCCTTTTACGCTTTTCACTGCTAGAAAGCCTCTCTTTCCTTTCTACTGGCTCGTCCAAATCATCTAATGGCTTATACCTGTATTGGTGATAAGGATCAGTGGTACGTTTCAACTTTGGGCGTTCATTTGTTTCTTCCTCAACTTCCTCGGCCTCCTCAATAACTACATCATCAGTCAAACCAACCACATCTGAGAAATCCTCGTAACCTGTAATTACAATACTTTCTGGGTTATTGGACATCATCTTATTCAACAACTGGAAATATACATGTTGCTCTTTTGGTGTCAGTTTCTGCAACCCCTGATTTATCTCTTCTCCTGAGTCTACCAACTCATTATGCTTGTTCTGTTCAAATTTCAATTCTTCCCTTTTTCTTAGTTCACTAGAAATCTTCAAGAGCAGGTCAAACACGTTACGCTGGGAATCAATTGACTTTAGAGCCAATGCATTTTGTTTCTTTTGGCGAGCCTCGAAAAAGATCTGTTTTGCGTCATCGATCAACTCTGTAATTTGCTTACTCAGGTTTTCAGCATGGACCATACCTCTCTTCTCATGGGCTTCAACTAATTTGGGTGCCATGTGCCTGTTAAAGTGCCTCCTGATGGTATCTATTGAGACGCCATACCTACGACCTAATTCATTTTTGGATACTCTGCCTTCTAGGTATTCATACTCTAGCTCTTTTCTCTTCTGCCAGCCTAGCTTACATATTCTACACTTGGACATTGTCTTATATTTTTAAAGTTCAACTTTCTTTATTTCTTCTTGCTCCTAATTCTCCAAATCAAAAAAGAGTGATTTTAAAAATTAATTAGTTGATGCGGATCGGAGCCGGAGGCTACGACCTTAAAAGAAGATATATTTACTTAGAGAATACTTATTCAATTAACTTATATAAATCATATATATAT